>JALYLV010000048.1 GCA_030774035.1 Actinomycetota bacterium | reverse complement strand
TGCTGAGCCACGAGCGTCGGCACGAACGCCGAAAGGATGACGACGGTCACGAGCTCGGAGTACTGCTGCTGGTTGATGATGTTGTGCGTGAGCCCGAACAGGGCGGCGATCGAGCCGAACGTGAGGCCCGTGGACATGAGCAGCGTCAGGTACGTGCGCTCACGGTGCGGGATCCGGAAAGCACTTGCGATCGGCCACACGCCGATGCTCTTCGCGACGAGTTTCACAACGAGGAGCGCCGCGATGACGCCCGCCCCCGACAGAAGCGCGGACGCCGAGACCAGCAATCCGGCGCGCAGGAAGAAGAACGGCGTCAGCAGCGCGAAGCAGATCGATCGCATCCGATCGATCAGCACCCGGTCGTGGAGGAAGATGCCGGCGATCACGAGACCGACGATGTAGGCGGGAAGGACGGCTTCGCTTCCCGCAGCGACGGCGAGGGCGCCGAGCCCGAACAGAACGAGGAGCAGGAACTTGATCTCGGGCTCGCTCACCCGATGTCCCACGCGTTCGAGGACGAACCTCGTCGTCGCGGGCAACACCGCGAGCACCGCCGCGCTCACCACGATGAAGACGATCAACACCGCGCCGAAGTTCGCGAAGAGCCCGCCGAGAGCGAGCACCGTTCCCAGGTCCGTCACGAAGCAGGCCGCGAGGATCAGCTTGCCGAGTTCCTCGCGGTTCAGCCCCGTCTCGACCATCACCGCGTAAACGACCGCGACCGAGGTCGTGCTGAGCGCCACGCCGCTGATCTCGGCGGCTCGCAGCGTCCACCCGAGAACGAAGTAGGAGAACGTGAGCGCGCCCACGAACGGGAGCAGGAAGGACACGAACCCGATCGAGACGCTCGCCTTCCAGTGTCGCCGGAGCGAGACGGGATCGATCTCGGCTCCCGCGAGGAACGTCAGCATCAGCGAGCCGATGCTCGCCAGGAACGTAGTGAACTCGGTCTGATGGACCCATTCGGCCGCGTGAGGCAGGTTCCCGACGATGGCTCCGACCAGGATCTCGACGAGCGCAACCGAGATGCCGAGGCGGATGCTGATCAGCGAAGCGGCGAGCGCCAACGCGACCCACACGAACGCGACCCAGTAGAAGTTCATCCCACACCTCCACGCGTACCGGCAGGAGGCGTAGCGGCCTCTACCAGTGCACTTCCCTGGTAGAGGCCATCAGCCCGGGGGTCGGGCACTTCAAGGAGCGGGCCTCATCGCGCCGTTCGGCGAGTATACGGGGCGGCCCCGAACCGCGACATCGGCGCCGCGAACGGCCCCGAGCGGCCATGGCATACTTCTGTACGGCGATGGAGCTCGCCTTCCGCCTTTACAGGCTGATGGCTCCTACCGGACGAAAGGTGGGAGCGAAATGGGCGAGGGAACCTCCGATGCTTGGCACCGGATCCAACTCCAGCTCGACGTCGTCGAAACGTGCGCCCACGGGCTCGATCCACGAGTCTACGCTCGAATCGTCGCGTTGCGCCGACAGGCCAACGCCAGGTGTGGCTTGCAGCCCAACCGCGAGTCCGCCGTTGGCGAGAATGAGGCTGCAGGCCTGAGCGAGATCGTGCAGGAGGTGCAAGAAGTGGTACGCCACTTGCGCGAGATCCTCGCCGTGCAGGGTGCAGCGCTCACCAGTGGGGCGGACGACCACACTGGCGGTCCGGATGCGTTGGGGGCCGAGGTCGCCCGCCGCAGACGCGTGCTTGTCGAGAACGCGGAGAAGCTCTTCCGTGTATCCAACAGCATGCGGGACGTTCTTCGCTCCGTGAAGTGACGCGCTTGTGAGAAGCATCGCCGTGATCGAGGAGCATCGTGCGACTACTACTCAGGCCGAGGACGAGTGGCGACGACCGAGTGAGTTTCAGAGTTCCCCGATGATTCAGGAGACGGTCGTTGACGTCGTCCGTCACGGACGCACGGTGCTCAACGAGCAGGGGCGGTTCCGTGGTCTGCATGACGTGCCCCTCGACGATCGAGGTCGGGCCGAGGCAGACGCGCTCGCTCTGTTGCTTCGAGTTCGTTCGGTTGTTGTCGTCTTCCACAGTCCGTTGACGCGAGCACGCCAGACCGCGGAGCCCATCGCACGAAGACGGGGGATCGACCCCGTACCGCTTGCTTCGTTGCTCGATCTGGATCACGGCGAATGGACGGCACTTTCCCACGCCGACGCGGAGCGTCGAGATCCTGAGGAGTATGAGCGCTTCCGCTGGGATCCGAGGGCGTCCACGCCTCCTGGAGGGGAGCCGCTGATAGAGGCGGAGCAGCGGATCGTCGGCACCATCGACGAGCTCAGCCGCCGTTATCCCGGCCGGGAGATCGCGGTCGTCTCTCACGAGGTCCCGATCCGCCTGCTCCTTTCCCACCTCACTGGCCTGGATGGCGCGGGGCTCTGGAACATCCCGCTTCCAACCGGAAGCGTCGCGCGGCTGCGAGGATCGGCGGGTTCCTGGCGGGTCGAGGAGGGACCCTCGGTCCCATGAGACGGTTTCAGCGCCCGATCTCACGCGGATGATCGGTTGCCACGAACTCCTCGCCGATCTTTCCCGACCCGGCTGCCCGATGCCACGGTGCGAACAGATCGGCGTGGCGCTATCTGGACGAGCTCCCACCCAAGAGCCGCCGAGGTAGGCGCGCCAGCCGAGCACCCCGGGGCAGCCGACCTTGGCTAACATGGAGGTCGGCGATGAAGCTCGCCTGAACCGCGCCCTCCGGCGCTGATGGCTTCTAGGAGCTGCCTCTGGGTGGCTCGACGCGTCAGCGAAAGGAGGCGGACCACGAGCGAGCGAAGAGCCGAGGCCGCGGAAGGCGGCAGTCCCGGGGCAGGTGCCGCGCCTCGGACGGCCATCCTCATCGGTTTGGCAGTCCTGCTCCTTGCGGTGGTCGCGCTGGCGAGCCGTGGCTTCGGCGAGGCGGGCCGCGGAGGACAAATCGCCCCGGCCCCAGCGGAACAGGGTGCTTCCGGAGGCGTGGCGGGGGCTCTCGTTGTGCTCGCCGTCGTGGGCGCGATCGCGGCAACGACGGTGGTCGCCATCGCGCTCAAGGGCCTCGCGCGTCCACGCAAGAGGCCGGATGAAATGGTCGGAGAACCCCCGCGCCGTCCGTGGTGGTCCGGCCCACTGCTGATCCTGATGGTCCTCGCCACCTTCGCGCTTCCGATCGGTCTGCTCGTCTGGATCAGCAGGATCGGCGGTCAGTCTCAACCTCCCGCGGGATCGGCCGGGCATGCAGCTCAAAGGGTGGCCCCCGGGCATGCGGGCGGCCTCCCGGAACCGACATCACCAGATTGGGCGCTCGTTGGCGTCGCGATCGGGATCGTGGTGGTGGTGCTGCTGATCCTCACGCGAGGCCGCCGAAGGCCACCGGCCCTGACGCTCAGCTCGCGGAGAGAAGAGATGGCGCAGGCCGTCGAAGAGTCGATCGAGGATATCGACGGCGACCCGGATCCACGTCACGCCATCATCTCGGCGTATGCCCGCATGGAGCGGGTGTTGGCGGCTCACGGATGGGCACGCAGACCGTCGAGGGCGCCCTTCGAGTACCTCGAGGAGTCACTGCAGCAGCTGTCCGTCCCCGCGGCTCCCGCCCGCTCGCTCACTGAGCTCTTCGAGCTCGCAAAGTTCAGCCGGCATCGCATGGATACCTCGATGAAGCGGCGTGCCATCGACGCCCTCGTCGCTGTGCGGCAAGCCCTTGAGGAGGGGTCATGATGACGGCGACCCCGATGCGGCTTCGCTGGGCCGGCTCGGTCGTGTTGACGGCGCTTGGCTCCGCCATCCTTCTCGCCGTCGTCCTCTGGTTGCCCGAACATCGGGAGCTCGCCGGTCGCGTGTACGTGATCTTCCTCGGTGTGCTTGCAGTTCGGCTCCTCGCGCGGGCCGTCGTCGTCGCGACCACGGCGCCCCAGGAACGCCTGTTCGATCTCGCCCTCCGAGGCCGAGTGATACGCACTCTTCCCCGCGCGGGGGATCCCGATCGGATCGAGCACGAGATCGGTTTGGCGATGAACAGAGCGCTGGAGCTTCACCACTATCTTCGACCTCGTCTGCGGGTGATCGCCGCAGACCGGTTGGCCGCAACCCACGGCGTCATGCTCGACGAGCAGACAGGGTTGGCGAAGCGCCTCCTTGGCCAGGAGGCCTGGAAGTTTCTGCGACCGGATCGGGAGCCGCCGGCAGATCGGTTGGGTCCCGGCATGCTGTTGCCAGAGCTCGAGCGGATCGTGACTGCCGTGGAGAGGCTCTAGATGGCGATGACCCAGATCGAGGTCGGCAAACTCTCGAACGAGATCATCTCTGAGATCGAGCGCGCGGTGATCGGCAAGCGCGACGTACTCGAGTTAATCCTGCTGGGGCTTCTCGCCGACGGTCACGTGCTGATCGACGACTACCCGGGCCTGGCCAAGACGCTCATGGCGCGTTCCTTCGCCGGCGTGATGGGGCTCGCGTTCGGCCGCGTCCAGTTCACCCCGGACCTCGTGCCCTCAGACATCACCGGGTCGTCGATCTACGACCAGAGGACGGGGGAGTTCGAGTTCCGGCCGGGACCGGTCTTCACCAATGTGCTCCTCGCCGACGAGATCAACCGCGCGCCGGCGAAGACTCAGGCCGCTTTGCTGGAGGCGATGCAGGAGCAGCAGGTGACGATCGAGGGTGTCACGCATCCCCTGCCTAGCCCATTCATCGTGCTAGCCACGCAGAACCCGATCGAGTTCGAGGGGACGTATCCCCTTCCCGAAGCACAGCTCGACCGATTCCTGATGCGGATCGGCGTCGGCTATCCGTCGAAGGACGACGAGTGGAAGATCTTGGAGCGGCGCCTCGAGCGAAAAGTCGATGAGGTGGATCTCACGGCGGTGGTCGGCCCGGCCGATCTCGAGCACATGAAGGAGTCCATCGAGGACGTCTATGTGTCGGAGAGCGTCGGCCGTTACATCGTGGCCATCGTCGAAGCAACGCGCTCGGCGCCGCGTGTCCAGGTGGGAGCGAGCCCCCGTGGCAGCCTCGCACTCATGAAGCTGGCGCGCGCCAAGGCCGCCCTTGCCGGGCGGGACTTCGTAACGCCCGAGGACGTGAAGGCCGTCGCCGTTCCTTCGCTTGCGCACAGGCTGACGCTACGTCCGGAGGCCTGGGTGGCTGGGATCCACGGAGAGAGTGTTGTGACGGAGGTCCTCGATTCCGTTCCGACCCCGCCGCCCGATCCGAGCGGGATGCCGTGATTCGCCATCCATCGCCGAAGCTCGGCGGCTACGCGTCGCTCGCGGCCGCGTTCCTCGCCGGTGCTCTCGCGCTCGGCCGCCCCGAGCTTGTAGCGTTAGCCGCCCCGTTCGCCCTCGTCCTCGTCGCCGGGCTCGCAACATCGCGCGAGCCAACGTGGTCGCAGTTGTCGATCTCGATCGACCGGGACCGACTCGTCGAGGGCGAGACGGTGAGCATGCAGATCGAGATCATCGCCACCCGAGACGTCGAACGTCTCGAGGTGCTTGTCCCCGTCCCACTCGGACTAGTTGTTGATGAGGAGGCCTCTCTTCGCGCAATCCGCCTGCTCGCCGGTGAGCGGCGGAGTCTCGCGCTTCGGTTGCGCTGTGAGCGCTGGGGTGTCTACGAGCTTGGGGAGATTCTCTTGCGCGCCTACGACCGGCTCGACCTCTTCCGGTTCGACGATCGCCACGACGCTCGTCGGTCGATCAAGGTCTACCCGCGAGCCGAGGCCCTCCGCGCGCTCGTGCATCCTGCGCAGACGCAGCTTCACTTCGGCAATCAAGTGGCGCGCCATTCGGGCGAGGGCGTGGAGTTCTCGGAGCTCAGGCCGTTCGTCCCTGGCGATCGTGTCCGCTCCATCGACTGGAAGGTCACCGCGCGCAAGGGGTCGCCGTGGGTTCGCGAGCGCCATCCCGAGCGCAACACCGACGTCGTGATCTTCCTTGACACGTTCTCCGACGTGTCGACTGGCGGTCGTTCGAGCACGCTGGAACGAGCAGTTCGCGCAGCGGCGACGGTGGCTGATGCCTATCTCAGGAGGCGGGATCGAGTGGCCGTGGTGAGCTTCGGCGGCGTGCTGCGATGGCTCGAGCCGGCGATGGGTGCTCGACAGCTGTACAGGATCGTCGATGCGCTCCTTGGGACCGAGATCGCCGTGAGCTATGCGTGGAAGGGCATCGAGGTAATCCCGGTCCGGACGCTCCCGCCCAGGGCTCTGGTCCTCGCAGTCACACCGCTGCTCGACGAGCGCAGCGTCGCCGCGATCTTCGACCTGCGCGGGCGCGGCTTCGACGTCGCAGTGATCGACGTCTCTCCGGTCCCGCCGGCGCCGACGCAGGCAGATCCGATCGCGAACCTCGCCCGTCGTGTGTGGCTGATGGAGCGTCAGGTGCTCCGCCGGCGGCTGCAGCGCATCGGCGTGGCGGTTTCGGAGTGGCGCGAGGATGAGTTCCTTCAGCAACCGGTATGGGAGGTGGAAGCATTCCGACGTTCGGCGCGACTCGTGAACGCTTGATCACGGCGGCCGCGGCCATTGCGATCGCGGTTGTGCTCGGTACCCTCCCGGCCGTAAACGGAGGGAATCGGCAGAGCGCTCTGGTCGTCTTCTCTGTCATTGGTGTTGCCGCGACGCTGATTGCCCTCTCCGGTAGGACTCCGGCAACACGGTGGGCCGTCACGGCTCTCGGTTCCGAATACGCCGTCTCCATCTTCGGCCGGGACACCATCGACGTTCGGGCGCCCATCGTGGGTGCGGGTCTGCTGGTCCTCGCCGAGTTGATCCATTGGTCCATCCGAGCACAAACCTCCGTCGGAAACGAGGCCGGGATGGGTGGCCGCCAACTCGTGGATCTCGGCGCGCTCTGGCTCGGGTCGTTGGCGCTCGGCTCGTTTGTCGTGGCGCTAGGCGATCTGGGCGGTCGAGGGGGTCTCGGGCTGACCATCGCCGGCGTTGTCGCGTCGGCCGCGACCCTTGGGCTCGTTCTCGTGCTCGCGTGGCGCCCTCGCAAGGTCGACGGGAGGCTTCCCGGCACCCTTGGGCTCAACCCTCGCACTGGTCCCTGACCTCCCGTCGCGTGCGGTGCGTCGTGCACAACCGTCTTGCACCACCGCCAGCACCGCTTGATACCGCTGCTCCATGACGCTGAGCTCCACCAGCACGGCCCACCTCCCAAACGAGATAGGAGGTGTCAAGCATCAGCCGAAGCCACCGTCAAGGATCACCCGGATCCGGTGTCAAGGATCAGCCGGATCCGTGTCAAACGTCAGGCGACGCCGGAACGTCAAGCATCACCCGAAGCACGACATCTGGTCCGTGCCCCCGGCAGGAATCGGACCTGCGCACCCGGTTTAGGAAACCGCTGCGCTGATTTCAGGCCCACCAACCTGCGACTTCGAGGTACGGCACGCCGTGTCCAACACCGTGGCAGCCTCGAGTCCCCCTCAGAGGTGGCCGTTTCCGCCGGTTGCTGGGCCCGGGCACCAGAGCTACCGTCCGGGTCCGATGATTGAGGCTGGGGTCCTGGCGGCGCCCCAGGACCTGTCTGTCGATCACTATTTGCAAGAGTGGCTCGCCCACTCCCGGGGCCGGGTCAGAGCCACCACCTACCAGGGCTACGAGTCCCTCATCAGGTGCTATGCCTCGCCCGCCCTGGGGGAGGTCCCGCTGACTGAGCTCTCCCCCCTTGACATCCAGCGCCTCTACAGCTCGCTGCTCGTTCCCGAACGGCACCTGTCCTCGGGGACCGTGCTGAACCTTCACCTTGTCCTCACCCAGGCGCTCGGACAGGCCGTCCGCTGGGGGATTCTCTCCTCGAACCCGGCCAAAGGGGCTCAGCCTCCGAGGCCCGTTCGTCCCGAGCCCGTGGTGGTGGACGCCTCACTCGCCTCCCGGATCGTTGAGGCCCTTCAAGGCTCGGCCGTGGAGCTTCCCGGGATGATCGCCATCGCCACCGGCATGCGCCGAGGCGAGATCTTGGCCCTTCGCTGGGCCGACCTCGAGCCGGACCGAACCCATGCCCAGGTCCGCCGAACGCTTCACACCACCGGGCGGGGACTGCAGTTCTCCGAGCCCAAGACCCGGCGCTCGCGTCGGTCCGTGGCCCTGCCGGGGATGCTTCGGCCCTGCCTCGATCGCCACCGCCTAGACGCCGAAGCTCGACGCTCGAACGATGGCACCTGGCAGGACCTCGATCTGGTGATCGACCGAGGGGACGGGGGACCGCTCAACCCCGACACCTTGTCGTCGCGGTGGCGGCTGTTCCTTCGACGCTCGGGCCTTCCCCACGTCCGGTTTCACGATCTTCGCCACGCCCATGCCACCTTGATGCTCTTGCAAGGGGTACATCCCAAGGTCGTCTCGGAGCGCCTGGGCCACGCAAGCGTGGGGATCACCCTTGACCTGTACTCCCACGTGTTGCCCTCCATGCAACAAGACGCGGTGCGGGCCTTCGACGAGCTGTTTGCCTAGGGGTCCGTCCACTCCCCGGGCACGTAGTCCGGGACCTCCTCCTCCTCGCCCCCCGACCAACGAATGGGCCTGGGCGGGACCCAGAACTCTCCCGCATACGCGGGGTCATACAAAGGACACACCCGACAGCGCGGGGCGCCCCGAGCCGAGAAGAATCGGGCCCCGCACCGCCCCCTAGTCCGGAGCCACTCCCTGGCACATCCGAGCATCAAGATCACCCTCTGGCGGGGCTCAATCGACCCGTTCACCTCGACTCGGGTGGTCTTCCAGGCCCCCACCATGCAAAGGAAGTGACGGAGCTCTCCGTAGCCCCGCTCGTCGTCTCCGATTTGAAAGGTCGCCTCCCAGGCTCCCGAGCGGAGCTCCTCGGTCGCCTGGGCGTGCTCGATCGCGTAGGAGACCGCGTGCGCGAGCACGGGGGACGAGGTCGGTCCGAACGACACCCTCACGCTGAGCTCGCCGCGAGCCGCCATGGGGCGCATCTGTAGCTCTGGTGAAGGTGTGAAGTCCAATCGAAGATCCGTCCCGCCAGCCGGCTGAGGTGAAGGGGCGTTGGGCCGGCCGTCCCCCGCCGCGGGCCCTGCGAGCGTGTTCAGCTCCCTTCTGTCTGATCTCGAACGATCAAACAGAAGAAGAGGCACGCCCTAGATCCTCCAGGGGGACTCGCGCCAGATGCTGATCGGCATCGGCGTGAAGACGGGCCCGGCCTTTGCGAGATACTCATACGCGCCCGAGAGTGCATCGACCTGATCGTCGTGACCGCTCATCGGAAATGCCGTCAACTCGTCCAGGAACGCGGTGTTCCAGGTGCCCCGACAGATCCGCACGTCTCCCGCCTCGCAACGAGCGGCGACCGGTTGGGCC
>JALYLV010000047.1 GCA_030774035.1 Actinomycetota bacterium | reverse complement strand
GGTCGCGCCCGCGCCCGTGGCACCGGTCGCGCCTGCGACGCCGGCCAGGCCGCGTGGGCCCCGCCGGCCCCGCTTGTTCCAAACCACGGCGACCTCACCGGCCTGGCATGAGTTGCTCGGATGTGCGAGCAACCGAACCGCGCGTGTCCTGCGGCTCACACATCCCTTGATCTTGTTGCGACTCGACGCCTTCTGGCTGCTCGCGACGGCCACGGCGGCAAGGCTTCCGACCACCAAGACCGCGACGACGAGCACCGCCAGGCGAGTCCACGCTGGCCTGCGTTTCTTGTGCACGCTTCTCCCCCCTCCGACCTGGGGGTTGCCCAGATCCTCATCCGTCACTGCAACCCCAAGCGGGCACGTTCGACGGACGTTCACTTTGGCTTCGGATGTTCGGTGACGGAGCCACCCGACTCAAGCACCTTAGCGAGGTTCCGGCCGCGTGTTGGTCGAACATCTGGCCTACAGCGTTTCAGGTGGGCTCGAGCGATCCCGACTCATCGGGCGTCGTCGACCCCACGCCCACAGCAGGAGGACAGCCGCTATCCCCAAGGCGAACAGTGGGCCGTACCAGGGATAGGCGTGATAGACCACGGATACGTGGTGGGTCCCCGCAGAGACCGGCACCCCTACGAGAGCCGGGGCGACCATCTGGACGGGCACCGGTGTCCCGTCGACCAGCGCCTGGAAGCGTGGATCGAACGAGGCCTTCACCAACACCACGCTGGACCGTTGAGCGTCGACGTCGGCCTCGAACACTCCGTCTGCTGGCTGTGCGCTGCTCTGAACGACGGTGCCTGGCCCCGACTCGGGCTCTTGGTTCGCGCCCAGCGTCGGTGTCGCAGCGGGAAGTCCTCCGAACGCGAGTGTCGGGATCAACCCCCGAGCCGGCAGCCCCGAACTCATGAAGGAGCTCATCTGCTTCCCCAGATCGTTGCGGTCGACGGTGATCGGGGCGATCGTGTCGACGAGCGAGAAGTAGCCGACGCCGGGGAACTCGTACAGGACATGGCGGCCGGAGCTCGCGAGCTCGACGGCCCCCCTCGGGGGCGTTGAGACTGAGGGGTAGATCACGTACCGAACCCCGAACAGATCGGCGAGCCCCGGTTCGTTGATATCGAAGCGGAACTCGGCCCCCGATGCGAGCGACCAGGTTGGTCTGGTGAACCCAACGGCGTCTGCTTGCAGATCCAACAGCGCCGCATACGTCGGCACGAAATCGATGCGGTACCCGGATGAACGACCCGAGCGTCGCTCGGAGAAGATCCTCCCAGGCCCCTCCGTCTGTGCTCGCCGGACGAGATCCGCATAGTCCTGACCGTCTGCGGCTTGTGCGCGCTGCTGCTGGGGGATCCACGTCCAATCCTTCGCGATGTAGCGAACCTGACCGATGACCGCCGGCAGCATCGCCACCGACACCGCGCACGCGACGACGACTGGGCGCCACGATGCAGCGCCCGGCGCTACGTGCGCTCTCGGCGATCGCGTTCTTCTCGCCCGCCAAGCACGGATCTTCTTGTCGATATCCGTGCAGGCGACGATGCCAACACCTGCGAGGTAGATGCCGGCAAGGTGAACGCCGATGACATACCGACGGAGGAAGAGGTCTCCCCCCCCGGGCAACAACTTCAGGGCTGGACCAAGCGTTGGGCGGCCGAAGAAGAGGAGGAGGCTGAGGAGTCCGAGCCCCAGGACCACGCGATATGGCTCACGCACGCGGAACTGAAAGATCCCCACGACGAGTCCCACACCGAGGAGGATCGTGATCGCGGGGAGCCACGGGGCCATCCACGAAGTGTTGTCGAAGAGACGTCCCGTTCTCAACCAGCCAAGGATCTGCCACGCCCCGAACGAGTCGTAGAACTTCGTGCCCCGGCTGAATTCATCGTTGATGGTCCACCGCGCGCCCGTCACGAGCGGCACGAGCATCCAGGCCGACGCGGCAAGCGCGACGACGCCGACGATCGCTGCCCTGCGCAACCGCAAGAGCAACTCGCTGGGAGTCACCAGAACGAAGACAGCCAGACACAACAGCGCGAGGTAACCGGTCAGGAGATGGAGGCAGACGGTGATCGCGAGGACGAGAGCGGCGAGCCAGAGCCGTTGGCCTTTGGCGACCGCGCGCCACGAGAGGCCCCACGCGAGCGGAAGGGTCCACATAGCCCACAACTGTGCCCATGTGCCGGAACCGCGCCAGACGTAGCTCGACCACTCGTATCCGAGGCCGGGAGCGCTCGACAGGAACGGCGAGATCAGGGCCGCTGCCGCCGCGGGCCAAGCGCCGAGACCAAGCAGCCGCGCACCCAGGTAGACCGATATCGGCCACAGCGCCAACAGCAGATAGAGGGACCAACGGAACGTCGCGTCGCCGAAGGCGAGCGACAACGTCGCCGTCAGGATGTGAGGAAGCGATTGGTAATGATGGAAGCGACTGGCCCCGAGGGACAGGTACGGATACCAGCCGTCGAACGGCAGGTGACCGTCGCGCATGCGGTCAGCGGCCCACCGCACCATCGATTGGTGAACCGTCACATCGTTCAGGTACCAGACGCTCTTCTGTTCGGGCCAGAGCGCGATCAAGCCGAAGAGCACGGGCAGAGCGACCACGTAGAGCGGGAGAAGCTTGGGGTCGGTCCAGCGGCGGCCGCGCGCGCGGCGGGCACTGGGTTCGGCGAGGCTCGCCACCGCGCGAGTGTACGTCGGGTGGAAACCCGCGTCGGTCAGCTCGCGCGATCGAGCGCGCGGACCGAACTACGTGTTGTGCGCCCCGAGCTCGATCTCTTTCGGATGCGTTGGGTCGATGTGCACGCTCGGTCCCATCGTGGACGCGAGCGCCAACGACTTGATGTATCGACCCTTCGCCGACGAGGGCTTCACCCGCAACACCTCGTCGACGACGACGAGGTAGTTCTCGAGGAGCTGCCGCTCGTCGAACGACTTCTTGCCGATGATCAGATGGATGTTTCCGGTTCGGTCGGCTCGATACTCGACCTTCCCGCCCTTGATGTCGCCCACCGCTTTCGCGATGTCCATCGTCACCGTTCCGGTCTTCGGGTTCGGCATGAGGCCACGAGGACCGAGGACGCGACCGGCTTTGCCGACCGAAGCCATCATGTCGGGAGTGGCGACCGCCGCGTCGAAGTCGATCTCTCCCTTCATGACCTGTTCGACGAGCTCTTCGCCGCCGACCACATCGGCGCCGGCGTCGCGAGCCTCGCGCGCTTTCTCTCCGGTCGCGAAGACGCCGACGCGCACCGACTTGCCGGTCCCGTGGGGCAGGCTAACGGTCCCGCGGATCGCTTGATCGGATTTCCGCGTGTCGATGCCGAGCAGGAAGGCGACCTCGACGGTTTCGTCGAACTTCGCATCGGGAAGCGACTTCAAGACCGCGATCGCTTCGGACGGTCTGAACTCCTTGTCGTTCTCGTAGCGGCTGATCGAATCGCGATACCGCTTGCCGGTCATGCGTCGACCTCCACGCCCATGCTGCGAGCGGTGCCGGCGACGATGCGCATGGCCATCTCGACGTCGTTCGCGTTGAGGTCGGCCATCTTGCGCTCCGCGATCGTGCGGACCTGGTCGCGCGAGAGATGGGCAACCTTGTTGCGGTTGGGGACGTCGGAGCCCTTCTCGATGCCGGCCGCCTGCTTGATCAGCTCCGCGGCAGGCGGTTGCTTCGTGACGAACGAGAACGACCGGTCCTCGTAGATCGTGAGCTCAACGGGGATCACTTGGCCGATGAACTGCTGCGTCGCGTCGTTGTATTGCTTGCAGAACTCCATGATGTTCACGCCGTGTTGGCCGAGCGCGGTACCCACTGGGGGCGCGGGCGTTGCGACGCCGGCCTTGATCTGAAGCTTGACGACGGCAAGCATCTTCTTCTTCGGGGCCACGGGCTTCTCCTTCTGCGGTACGAACGGCCGGTCGGCCTCCCGCGATATCGGTTGTTAGACCTTCGACACCTGGTCGAACCCGAGCTCGACCGGGGTCTCCCGGTCGAAGATGTTGACCAGGACCTTCAGCTTGCTCTGATCGACGTTGATCTCGCTGATCGTGCCGTTGAAGTCGGCGAACGGCCCCGAGATGATCCGCACGACGTCCTGCTCTTCGAACCCGAGACGGAACTGCGGCTTCACCTCTTCCTTCTTGACGACGAGGATCTTCTCTACCTCGCGTTTGGAAAGGGGCGTCGGCCGTGATCCCGTGCCGGCTGACACGAAACCGGTGACGCCGGGCGTGTTTCGCACGACGTACCACGAGTCGTTGTCGTAGATCATCTTCACCAGCAGGTAGCCGGGGAACACCTTCTTCTGAACAACCTGCTTCTTCCCCGACTTGATCTCCATGACGTCTTCCATCGGGATGTGCACGCGGAAGATCTTGCCTTCCATCTGCATCGTGTGGATCCGCGATTCGAGGTTCGCCTTCACCTTGTTCTCGTATCCGGCGTAGGTGTGCACGACATACCAATCGCCGGGACCGCCGAACGGGTCGCCGTTGTCGGCTGCGGCATCCGAACCGGCGAGGGCGCGTTTCGCCCGGCGCGGCTTGGCGGCCTCGACGGGTGCGGCCTCGACCGGTGCGGCCTCGATCGGTGCGGCTGCCGCCGAGAGCTCCCGATCGATCTCGTCGATGGTCTCCTCCATCACCGCGACCTCGATCGCGGCTTCCGCGAGGACTTCTCCGGCTTCAACCTCGCCGATCGCCTCGACGACGACGGCATCTTCGATGCCATGCTCGATCGCAGCGTCGGCTTCGTCATCGCGACCCGCAGCGATCAAGATCTCAGCGCTGTCGGCCGCGTCCTCCAAGATCTCCTCGGCCCCCTCGTCCGCGGATCTCGAGATCTCCTCGACCTCGGCCGCGGCGTCCTGGAAGACGGCGACCTCTGCCTCGTCGGTGAGGTCATGAAGCGTCTCGACGGCGTCGAGCTCATCGGCGGTCGGCGTGGTGCTATCGGCTGGAGTGGTTTCGTCGATCACGTGAGTTCCTCAGCTTCCGAGGAGGCGAACGATCGCCTTGGAGAACCCAAGGTCGAGCACGAAGACGAGCGACGTGAGCACGATCACGGTGACGAGCACGACCACCGTGTAGGAGATCAACTCCTTGCGGGTGGGCCAGTCGACCTTCTTGAGCTCGAGCCGGACCTCCTTCAGGAACTGCCTGGCTCCTGTGCGCTTGCGCTTCTCTTGGGTCTGGGCACGACGAGCGGTGGCGGCCGGCGTAGCCTGCCGATCGCCCCCGGCGCGCTTGGATTGGCGCTCCGAGCGCTCCTGCATCCGCTTCATCTGCCTGTTCATGGTGCTCCCTTGCAGGCGCGGAGGGACTTGAACCCCCAACCGCCGGTTTTGGAGACCGGTGCTCTACCAAATTGAGCTACGCGCCTCCGCCCATCCGGTCACCCCGGTCGTGGGGACTTCGGAAGACCCAGTATAGGGGCGGCCCACTCGGCCCGGCAAAGCTCTGCAGCGACCGATTTCCCTTCACGAAATGCGCGTTCGGAGCAACGGGAGGCCCTACACTCCAGCCGACGCATCGCGCCGGCCCCGGATCGCGAGGCCTCGACATGACCGAACACGGTTCTACGCACGACCCGGAGGACTCCGGTTCCCCCCGGCGTGCACTGTTCACCCGCCGCCCCTCCGACGCTCCGTCGCGCCCCTCGGGGATGACGATGCAGGACCGGTTGGCGGACTCGCTACAGCGCGCCGTCGACGAACGGCTCGAGGATGGACTCAGGGCGATCGAGGAGCAGGCGACCGCCCTGATGCACGAGGTCGCGACGGAAGTGTGGCGCGCCTCGAGCGCTGACGCGCGCCCCGAACAGGAGCGCATCATGTCGCTCCTGTCTCGCGATCAGACGATCAAGAGCTTGATCGCGTCGAGCGACGAACGCTTCCAAGCGCTCGCCGTGCGGGCAGCGCGCCTGGAGGACACCCTCACCGATCTCGCGCAGACCGGGCGCACGACCAGGGAGGCCATCGCGTCCTCTGCCGCCGCGATCCGCCAGATCGCAGACTCCCCCACGCTGCACGGTGTCGAATCGATCCGGGCGCAGCTCGAACAGGTCGAGCATCACATCTCGGCGACGTTCCAGCACCTCGATGAGCGGGACCGGAAGCTCTCCGAGAGCGTCCTGCGCCAGGTCCAGGAGCACGGCGAGCTGATCGCTCGCGAGACCGCTCGGATCGTCGAGGCCATGCAGGGGTACGTGCAGGGCGGCGCGGAGGCCATGGGCCAGCTCGCTCTGCGCGTGGAGTCGCACGCGCAGGCGTTCGCGACGCGCGACGAGAGCGGGGGCGAACAGATCGGCGAAGTGATCCGCGCCGCGATCGCACCCGTCGACGAGCAGATCGAGATGCTCTCCGAACGCGTCGGCCTTCACGGGCGCAATCAGGCTGAGGTCGGGAGCGAGATCCGACGCCTCGTCGACGCCAGAATCATGGGTCTGGCCCAGATGATCAGGTCAGATTCCGACGCACTTCGAGCCCTGGTCGAGGAACGCTCCTCTGCCCAGGAAACGTCGATGCTCGACGCCCTCGAGAACAAGATGCAGGCACTGACCCGGATCCTCGAAGCACAGATCGACGCTCTGTCGCGCTCGACGGGTGAGCAGGTGCTTGCGCTCTCTTCGGCTCTCGCTGGAGCGATCGATCGATCGTTCTCGCGCCTGGGCGATCAGGTCGACGGCAAGCTCGAGATCCTCGCCGAGGCCGTCGCCCAACGAGCCGCAGAAGCCGCGGATATCGCGATCGCCTCGTCGTTCGGTCCGGCGCTCGCGAAGATGGAGGCGGTCACCGGTTCGATGGACGGCGTCGACGCGATGCTCGCCGAGTCGCAGACCGCCGCTGAGGAACGCCTGCTCAGCCGGATGGACGAGCGCGTGATGGCGATCGCCAAGTTGATCCGATCCGACAACCAGGCTCTCGTGGAGAAGATCGCTGCGCTCGAGAGCAGGCCGGCCGTCGGGGCAGACATCGATCACGAGACCCTGCGCCAGCTGCTTCGCGCGGTGAAGGAGCTTCAAGCCGGCCTGGCGAGCGACATGCTCGGAACCATGGACCATCGGTTCCAGTCGGTCAGCGACCAGCTGCACAAGGAAACCCAGTCGACCGCGGAGGCGATGATCAAGGTCGCCGAAGTCCTCGGAGAGAAGATGGACCGTCTGTCTGTGCGGATCGAGGACGGCTACGGGAGCGACCTGCAGGTCGTGATCGATCGGATGAGCGAGGCGATCTCGGCTCTGGCCGGTCGTACACAACACTCCTAGGAGCCAACAGCGCCGCCACGATCACCGGGCGGTCCGACCCCGGCTAGCCGACGAATCGAACGTCGGCAGCGCCCCGCTTGATCGGCCACAGCGTCGCGCCGTCTCGCTCGAGCGTGACCCACAGGTCGAGCGTGACCGCCCGGTGATCGGTGTCGATCGCCCGAACCCGACCACCCGCAACGATCCGTTCACCGATCATCACCGGCGCCCGGAACTGGGCGGAGATGCGAAGGATCTGCCCGCTGTCCCCCATCCACGCGCTCGCACACGACGCCATGTGACCCATGGTGAACATCCCGTGCGCGATGATCGATCCGAAGCCGGCCGATCGTGCGAAGTCGTCATCTTGATGGAGCGGGTTCTGGTCACCACTTGCGTCGGCATATGACTTCACGTCTTCTCGCGAGACCACGCGCTCCAGGACCGGAAGCAGGTCACCGACGGCGAGAGCGTCGAACACGACGCTCATCCCGCCCGTTCGATCATCGTCGAGCGCGCTGTCGCGGCGATATGCCCGTCGACGTCGACGAGTTCCGTGGCGAGGGTCAGGAACCCGGTGCCACCCTTCTCGCGGATCGACTCGATGTGGGTTCGCACGATCAAAGTCTCTCCTTCAACGAGGGGACGCCGGTACTCATACTCCTGGCCTCCATGGACGACACGGCTGAAGTCGAGAGCCAGGTTCGGGTCCCCGATCACCTCCGGGAACACGGCGAACTCGGCGAGCGTGAGGAACGTGACCGGGATCCCGCTGCTTATTCCGAACACGTTCCTGAAGGCGGCGACCTGCGCCGGATCGACCTGGAAGCGCACGTCGGGGTACCTGGTTCCCTCGGCGGCCTGGTTCACGGGCGCACGGTAGCGGGGACACCCTCGCCCGACAAGTCTCGCCGAGGTACGTGATTCGGCGTAGGACAGGGCCTACGATGCGGCCGCTATGACGAAGAAGACGACAACTGAGCCGATCACGATCGTGATCGTCGACGACCACCGGTCTTTCGGCGAAGCGCTGCAGGTCACGCTCGACCAGGAGCAGGACTTGTCCGTGATCGAGGTCGTGACGGACGGCTCCGCGGCCGTAGAGACGGCATCCCGGAGGAAGCCGGATGTCGTGCTCATGGATCTGCAGATGCCTGGTATCGACGGGATCGAGGCCACCCGTCAGATCCATGAACGCACTCGCGACACGGCCGTCATCATCCTGTCGGGCCGTGACGACGAGGTTTCATTGGCCCGAGCGGTTCAGGCGGGGGCTCGCGGGTTGCGGCCGAAAACGGAGACGGTCGGCTCTCTCGCCGACGCCATCCGTCGAGCGCATCGAGGGGAGCCGCTTCACCAAACCGCTGAGGTTCAGGCGTCCGCGGGGTACCTGCGGCGCCGACGCGCGGTCGACGGGAACCTCGCCGACCGGGTGAAGCGCCTCACGCCGCGAGAAGTGCAGATCCTTCAGCGCATAGCCGAAGGCGCGACTCCCGAGGTGATCGCCCGCGATCTGGGGATGAGTAAGCACACCCTTCGAACCCACACGCAGAACGTGCTCACGAAGCTCGGGGTACATACGAAGCTCGATGCCATCGTCGCCGCGATCCGCTACGGGAAGATCACAACCGTCAACGTCATCGCCGATCGCGAGGAACAGGGCAGAGAAGAGAACTAGCCCGAGCCGTGCTCAGCGTGTCTCGCGGTGAAGGGTGTGGGTGCGACACCAGCGACAGTACTTCTTCAACTCGATCCGGTCGCGGTCGTTCACGCGGTTCTTCACCGTGTTGTAGTTCCGCCGCTTGCACACACCGCAGGCGAGCGTGATCTTCGGGCGGTTGTCTGCCTTCGCCATCGGTCAGCTCATTTCAAGATCTTGGTGACGCGCCCGGCACCAACGGTGCGCCCACCTTCGCGGATCGCGAAGCGCAGGCCCTCTTCCATGGCGATCGGTGCGATCAGCTCGACGGTCATCTCGACGTTGTCTCCGGGCATCACCATCTCGACGCCCTCGGGAAGGGCAGCTGAGCCGGTGACGTCGGTGGTGCGGAAGTAGAACTGGGGACGGTAGCCGTTGAAGAAGGGGGTGTGGCGGCCTCCCTCGTCCTTGGAAAGGATGTAGACCTGGGACTCGAAGTTCGTGTGCGGGGTGATCGACCCAGGCTTGGCGAGGACCTGGCCGCGCTCGACCTCTTCCTTGTCGATGCCGCGCAGCAGGACCCCGACGTTGTCGCCTGCCTGGATCTCGTCCAGGAGCTTTCTGAACATCTCGAGGTCGGTCGCCGTCG
>JALYLV010000046.1 GCA_030774035.1 Actinomycetota bacterium | reverse complement strand
CACTCACTCCGAGATCTCCTCGCCTTCACGGGCGGGTCCCCCAGCTGGCTTCGTTCCCCCCCGAGATTGCCACCGGGGTCACGTGGCTCCCGTCGGGCCACATGGTGTAGAGCCGTTGAGATGGCTCGCCGAACGTGTAGCGCGTGAACACGATCCGCGTCCCGTCCGGGGACCACGACGGCCAGTAGGAGTTGGCATCCGTCTCGAATGTGAGCTGCCGGAGGTCGCTCCCGTCAGGTCGGATCGAGAAGATCTGTCCCGGCACGTCGCTGGCACCGAACGCGGAGTCGCTTCGGAACACGATCATCGTGCCGTCCGGTGACCACGATGGCGTGCCGGTCAATCCCATCCGCCACGGGGTCAGCCGGCGAAGCCCGCTCCCATCAAGGTTCACCACGAACAGGGCCGACAGGTTTCCACTGGAGGCGCCTGCTTCGACGAGCTGTCGATCCCTGACGAACGCGATCTGGGTGCCGTCGGGAGAATAGTCCGGCTCCTTGTCCTGATATCCGGGATAGGGATTCGCGGTCACTGGTTGCATCGTCCGGGTGGCGGGGTCGAGGATGAAGATCCCGGGCGGTGACCCGTTCTGGCCGAGGGCCGAAACGGCGATGCGCCTGCCGTCGGGCGACCAATTCGGTGCGAACTCGGCCCCTTCGCCGGTCGTGATCTGTGAGAGCCCTGTGCCGTCTGCCTTCACGGTGTAGATGTGACCGATGTCCACCGACCAGTCGATATGGTCGATGACGGTCCCATCGTCGAAGGCGATCATCGATCCATCAGGCGACCAGTCCGGGTACTCGGCGTGGACGTCCGTGACCTGCCGAAGGTCACTGCCGTCAGGAGCGACGGTGTAGAGACGGTCATCCGGACCAGCGACGCCTGGCGACACGAACGCGATCCGGCCGTTGCGCGCGGGACCGGCCGGTACATCAGAACGGATCTCCCGGAATGCCTGCAGGAGGCCTCCGATGGCGGCGCCGGCGATGGCGAAAGCGAGCACCGCAGTTCCGATGCGCTGATTGCGCCGCCGCCGGTCGCGCCGGCGTGCGACGTCGCCGATGGTGTAGTCGGCCGGGCGGATCTCCTGCATCTCACGCTCGAGGAGAGAGCCGAGATCAGGCATCAGTGATCCTCTCGGAGCTCTTGAGCGCGGAACGCGCCTGGAAATGCAGCGCGCGGACGGTCGCCGCGCGGATGCCGAGCATGCTCCCGGCTTCCTCCGCCGTGTACTGAAGGACCTCGGTGAGGACGATCGCCGCCCGCTGTCTGGGGGCGAGCGATGCCAGCGCCTGCAAGGCCACTTGTCGATCGTCGATCGCTTCGAAGGCATCCACTTCCGTCGCGATCCCGACCCCCCGCCTGGCGGCGAGGAGGGCGCGTCGATAGCGGCTCCGGAAGAGATTCATCGCCGTGCGATGCAGGTACCCGGCGGGGTTCTCCATCCCTCCAACGGTGTCCCAGTGCTCCCACACGCGGGCGAAGGCGTCCTGTGAGAGGTCTTCTGCCTCGTGCCGATCCCTCGTGATCACGAACATGACGCGGAACAGGCGATCGCGCTCGAGATGGAAGAACTCCTCGAACGACGCCGGCTGCTCGACCTTCATCTGGGGTGCATCGTTCCACCCCGCCTCCCGCGCCGCGACCTCGTCCATCTCGAAGGAGTAACCAGCCAGGGCCATTGAACGTGTAGGAGCGCCCCCAGATCGTCCCTGCCTGGTGCCGATCGTGCCGCGAAGGCGCGGTCTGCCGTGAGGGAGGAGTACACGACAGCGTGTACCGACCTCCTGGTCGCCGGGAGGGACCCCGATCACGCTGATCATCGATCGTCCTTCCGGGGACCAGACCGGGAGGAGAACGAGGCCTTCCCAGTCGGTGGAGGATGGAGATCCTGCGAGCACCGCAGCGGGCGGATCGCTACCGGTTGATCATGATGACGACGAGAACGCGAACGTCTCAACGATCTCCGTGCCGGACTCGAAGAGGGCGTCCCGCGACAGCCCCTTCGGATTGTCTTCGATGTCGACGATCAGGACGCGGATGCCGGTGTCGAGGACGTACCAGCGCATCGACGTCGGAGGGCTGATCGCCCAGTTGTACCCGCCCGGGAACGCCGAGGAGTAGATCAGTGGCACCACGGGCTTCCCGTCGCTGTAGAAGCAGTCCTTCTTCCACTCGGGAGCGACCTGCAGATCCAGGCGCACACCATCCAGCCCACCGACCGTGACCGGCGTCCCGTCGCTCGTCGTCAGACCGGGCGCCGCCTGGAGCCACGCCACGAGATCGTCGACGGACCGCTCCACGCCGGGTTCGGGACCGTCCTTGCAATCCTGGGCCGCGATCACCGGATCGAGGAAGAAGTTGATGACGTCGGCGTCGTGGCCCTCGGCGGCTTCATCGATGGCGAACATCTGCAGGTTCCCGGTGTAGGACCACGTCCACCCCGGCGTCGTGATCTCGAACGCCATCTCCGGATCGAAGTAGGTCGCGCGGTACAGGCCGGGCTCCAGAGCCCCCTGGCAGTCGTAATGGGGACAGTCCGATTCCGCGAGCACGTGCGCCTCTGGCGGCGGTGACACGCTCGTTGTCTCGGCGGGCGGATCTTCGTTCGACGTGCATGCAGCGGATACGAGCAGAATCAGGGCCAGCACTACCGACGACGACTTCGCGCGCATCATCATCCTCCTCGTCAGCCCAGGAAGGTGCCCGATTGCGCCCTCCTCCAGGTTGTTCATGAAGGAGTAACCACCCGAAGCCCCTGAACGTGTAGATCCGTAGGCGGATTCCTCGACCTGCGCCCCTTAGACCCGGTACGGACGCTCCGCGAGAGTTTGGCTGTCAGCGTTCGGTACGCTTCCGAGTCGTTCGTCGAACGACACGCCGCTGACCTGCGATCTTCGGGCTCCGGGGGTGGGACTCGAACCCACAACCTACGGATTAACAGTGCCTGAGAAGTCGTCCAGGGCAGTCCATGTACGTCCACCGCGTCCGGAGATGGCCGTCATGGATTCCACGCTCGTCCACTGACGTCCACTGAAGTCCATGGGCTCGGCTGTCAAGTTGGCTGTCAAGTGTGGCCCAAGAGCCAAGGACAGTCGCTTGCAGGAGCGCGTCGGTCTCGGCGAGCACGAGGGTCTGGAGCCATCGAAGATCCCGCGGGCGTCCTCAGCCGGCCGGATGCCTTGGGAGCACGACGAGCTCGACTCACCATGACGACGGCTGACCGCCGCCCTCAGTCCGCGCCCACGGGACCGAAGCGGACCATCGTGGCGACCGCCAGGAACATCGAGGTCGCGCGGCCGTCCAGGCGCCGGCTGAAGGTCACGCGCTCGCCCGATTCCCGCACGCCGGGTGCAATCACGAACACGTCGGGGTTCTCGGTCGGCACGAGAGTAGGGCGCCACGCCTCATCGTCGGGATCGACGATCTGGAGCGCCCCGTCGCGCCACTCCACTCGCGCGATCATCGCCTGCTCCTCGTCCACGTACATCCCCAGCAGGTCGCGGAAGGCAGGCGGCATCGGGGCGGCCGGCTCGATCGGTGGCGCCGCCTGACGCACCGCGTCGCGGGCGATCGCCGCGAGCTCCATCGAGAGCGCGGCCGCGTCGGCGATCCCGTTCAACAGCACGATCGCCCCCACCCTCTCTTTCGGGTCGAAGCAGATGTTCGTGATGAAGCCATTCAGGCGACCGCCGTGCTGGATCCAGATCACCTCGCCCTTGCGTGCCGCGTACCACGAGATGCAGAATGCCTCGGTCCAGGCGTCGTCGCCTAGGTAGCGGGCCTTGTGCATCTCCTTCAGCGTCTCGCCCGCAAGGATCTGCGCGCCCTCCCGCGCTCCCCCGTCCTCCCGGAACTGGAAAGAAAGCCAGCGGCCCAGATCCTCGACGCTCGACCACAGGCCCCCTTCGGCCCACACCGTTGGAGGGAGCGAAGCGAGATCCAGCTCGTCGGACAAGAATCTGGCGGCGTACCCGGTCGCGCGCCGACCGAGCAGGGTCTCGGGCAGCGGCTCGAACCCCGAGCCGTGCATCCGGAGCGGATCCAGGATCCGCGTCCGCACGTACTCCGGGTACGGCACGCCGCTGCGCCGGGTCACGATCTCCCCGAGCAGCTGGTATGCCAGGTTCGAATACTTCTGTTGGGTGTTGGGCGGGACCGTCGTGGTGACCTCTCCGGCGCGCGCGAGGTTCCGCTCCGCCGATCCTTCGTAGTCGGGAACCCACCAGTCCGTGCCCGGGGGATCGCCCTGCAGGCCGCTCTCGTGCGAGAGCATGCGGCGGATCGTCACGCTCTCGATCGCGCCGAAGGGGCTCGTCATCGACGCCAGCTCGGGCAGATGCACGACCGCCGGGTCATCCAGATGGAGCGTTCCCTCGTCGCGCAGCTGCAGGATCGCGGTGCCCGTGAAGGTCTTCGTGATCGACGCGACGCGATAGAGAGTCGTGACTTCGGGGGCGCGACGCGCGGCGATGTCAGCGAACCCTACCCCGTCGAACCAGGCGAGCGAGTCCCCGTGCACGATCCCGGTGGCCGCCCCGGCCAGGCGATGTTCCTTGACGAACGAGGCGGCCTTCGCCTCGAGCTTCGATGCCACATGCCCGATCGGATCCATCTCGGTCTCCCTCCCGTGGTCCCGACTGGACCCTATCTGCCGAGCACGGACCCGCTCCAGCGGGTCGCGATCTGGTGATGTCCTTCCATCGTTCTACGATGCTGTGATGCGAGGTGACCGTGTCGAGGTGACCGTCGACGTAGTAGCCGGCGTCAAGGTCTTCGATGTCGTTGCGAGTTCGACGACGACTAGGATGAGCTCGCAGAGCGCTTGGCGCCAATCTCTCGCGGCCTACACTCGGACCAGTCTAAGGAGAGCCTGATCTGAGGCTCAGCAACAGCCCTCACTCCCTGCTGGTCTGGAGCTCCGGGGGTGGGACTCGAACCCACAACCTACGGATTAACAGTCTGATTCAGGGGGTTCGGGAGTCAAGGCGAATCGGCCGGAAAGCGCCTCTGACCAGGAGTTTTGGTGACCGCCATTGACCATCCGTTTGCAGGTTCTTGCAGTCCGTCGCGGGACACATGCGGGACACATGCGGACGTTACGGGCATTGGCGGGCACGATTCGCGTTGCCATCAGTAATGCGAGCGGGCCACAGACGGTGCTCAGCCCGCGAGTAGGAACCGCCTGACGTTGGCTGCCTCCCGCTTCCCGACCAGATAGCCGCACGTGTAGCAAGTCGGACGCCGCGCGTCCTTTCGCTCGTTCACTATCCCGCGATCGGCGTGGTATACGAGAAACCGCCTCGGCTCGCGGAGTCCGGTGATCATGACCATGAACTCGGTCACGGCGAGATTGGCGATCACCCCGTTGAGGTTGACGACGGCGGGAGCAGGTGCGGAGTCGCCGGCCCCGTACCCATGACGTCGCCGGAGATCGCGCGTCTCTTCAGTCTCGAGCTCCTCCTTGGCGATCTCCATGTCAATCTGCTGTGCGCAATCGACGCAGAAGTCGCCAGGCCGGGCCACCACGAGGCGTCCACCCCAGCGCAGAGGCTGATCGGGCTGATCTCCCGGGAAGATCTCCGCGGCAGCGTCGATCAGCGTCAACTCGTATGCGGCGGCAAGCTCGGTCAGCACCAAGCGTGCTCCGTCGTCATCCACGCATCCGAACACGACACGGCACCCGATTAGAGCTTCGATCGCCTCGTCGGTCCGCAGGTTTTGAGCTAGAGGCAGGAGGTCGGCTCCTGGGAGCACGGCCCCAATCATCCTGGCGGCCACGTCTACCTTGCTCGCTTCGTGCTCCGCATCATCCGGCACGGCACCCACCATCCGGTTCAGGTTGCTTGTAGAGACGTGGTCGTCGTCGATGAGGACCAGGTGGCGGACGCCAAGGTACGCCAGGCCTTGCCCAACCTGGGAGCCCATACCACCGAGCCCCACGATTCCAACCCTGCTATCCGCGAGCCGGCGTTGGCCCTCTTCGCCGAACAGCAAGATCTGTCGCGCGTACCGATCTTCAACCATCCCGCCACCCCACATGGCGCCGCGGCTCGAACCAGGAGCCAGCCGGCACCAGGGCGGTTGGCGGTTCGCCGGTCACGCGAATCTCATCGACGTGCTGCGCGTCCTCGAAGTCGGCCTCCCACATGACCGCATCGACCGCGTCGTCCGCCCACACCGCGGCGACGTACGGACGCCTGTCCAGCTTCCAGCGGACGTAGGGCGCGAACTCCTCCACGCCGTCGCGGTCGCTGGGCGAGAAGGCCGCTTCCGATGCAAAACCGAGATGAGAGTGGCAATCGACCAGGCAGAGGCCGGAATCCCGGGCGAGCTTGAGGATCTTTGCCCGCTCCTCGTCGGTCATCTCCAACCGGTAGGCGGTATGCACGCGCCATCCCTCGGGCGGCACCAGATATAGCTCGATGCCGCGCAGGACGATCTCTTCCTCGGCCTCGACGAGCTGGGCGAAGATGAACCCGCCCTGCTCGAGTTCGTCCTGGAAGAGATGATCGCGAAGGCGATCGAACATCGGGCGAGGGATCTCGATGCTGCGCCTCACGTCTCTTGCTCCCCCCGAAGGCAGGCACCGGTCCCCCGAAGGAACGTGAGCAGGTTGTCGCCTTCCTCAATGCTCGCCGCGGGCCGCCAGTCCTTCGGGTGCCAGGAGAACCAACCCCACGGGCCGTCGATGGGCGCAGGGCCAGAACTGGCCTGAGAACCGTCGTTCAAGCCAGGGATGGGATCGCCGTTCGCGAGCCGCAGGCCGCCGTCGACGAAGAAGTCGTCGGGACCGGTGTTCGGGTACCCGGCCGGGATGCGGAACAGCAGCCTTGTCGAGGCCTGGTTGAAGAAGCCCTCCTGCAGCGGGAACGCTGGAATCAGGACCCAGTCGAGGTTCTCCCCGTGCTGCACGTCGCCGTACCGTGGTCGCAGCAGCGCTTCGATCTCCTCCCGGACACGTTCGTGCATCTAACCCCTCTTGTACTTCGCGGCGCGTCCGTAGCGGTGTCCGGGCTGAAGGTGGATAACCTCATCTTCAGGAAGCGTCCGCTCAGTCCCGTCCGGCAACTCCTCCACAACGGGTTGGTCCGCGGGCAGTCCGCCCAGTGTCCGGATCTCGCCCGTCGTGATCGTCTCGTCACCCCACTCGTGCTCGGTTCCCTCGACGTTCACGTAGAACTTCTTGCCCGCCTCGTCGCCGGCTTCCTCTGGCTTCTCCTGCATGGTCGTCTCCCTTCGGGCTCCGCTACATCGACCTGCGCGGCCGCCTTGGGCGCAAGTGTACGCTCGTAAGCGTACACGTGCAACAAAACCGAGGGATCACGCGCCAGGGACGCGAACCCTAAACGGCCAGGTGGGTGGTGCCTACTTCTGCCACGAACCCGAGCGTTGTCAGCCGGATGATCGCCGCCTGGCGCGAGACCGCGAATCGTTCGGCGAGTTCTCGGCCGACCTCGAAGACCTCCCGCGAGCTGGCCACGAGGCGGTCGCCCGACAAGGCTCGCTCCCGGATCTCGGCCTTCGCGACTGGCAGGAAAACCGACCGGGGCATCAGCAGCGCAGCCATCCCGCGGTTCGCTTGAACTTCCCGCCAATCCGAACCTCGTGCGCCGAAGGCGACGTCTCGCTTCAAGCAGCGCATCAACTGCTGACCTCGTGAAGTCGGTTCGGCTCCGAACAGGGAGGCCTGGTCAGCGTTCAGCTCGAACAGAACCCTGTGCAGCAGGATGTGAACGCCTTCGTGAGCGAGTGTCGCACGCCACCGGCCCTCGATCCCGGGCGCCACCCAGTCGGCATCCATCGCCGAGCCGGTGAGGTCCTTGTTGATCAGGACACGTGGGGGCTGGCCGGCGCGGAACTCGGTGACTCCAAGGACGTCCTGGCTTAGATCTGCGTATTGATCCAGGTCAGCTAGGAGATGGGCCTCAAGGAATGGCTCTATCTCGACAACCGGATCGTCGATCGAAGGGAGCAGGTCCGCCTTCTGGAGCTCGTCTTCCATGATGGTCTCGATCTCCAGAGGTTCGAGCCACAAGCGCTCGTCACCCTCAGGCCCCCGATACCACCTCATTTCTCGGATCCCTTCTTACGACTCAGCTGCTCAGCCTTCTGCAGTAGTTCGGCAAGGTCTTGCTCTCCAAGTCGAGAGGCAGATATGCGGCGGAAGAGCTTCGCTGCGGCTGGGGAGCGCTTGAGGTAGCGCTGAGCATCCTCACCGAATCGTCCAGCCAGGCCCATGAGCTCGTCGAATCCGACTGGGAGTTCTCGAGACAAGTCTCGTAAGACCGGCTCCGAAGGCACTCGCTTGTTGTTCTCGATGTCGCTGAGGTACGAGGGTGTCTTTCCGAGCCGACGAGCTAACTCACGGAGGCTGAGATCAGTCTCAATCCGAGCTCTCCGTACTCTCCCGCCGAGCGTTTGCCGCGCCATGTTCGCAGACTAGCGTACATGCACCCGCCAAGCTGGCCAGGAACCGACTCCGGGTCGCTGACGCGGGCACAAGGACCCGTTGCGGCGTTGAGGTCCAGCAGCTACGCGCATGGCGGCCTGACGCCCGGCCACCATGCGCGCGGTCATTGCCCCGCATACGCCAGGAACGGCATCACAAGGGCATGCGGAGTTGGCGGAAGCACGACGAACGCCTCCCTCGGGGGTTAGCCCAGTGCGGTTCCTGGACTGCCCGATTCCATCGGGTCGCGGCCCCAACGAGGGTCCCCGACGACCGCGTTATGGGGCTCGCTTGCGTGGACACGTCCGCCTTGGCCGACGCACCTGGACGGCTCTGAGCGGGTCGCGTCTGCGCTACGGTCAAGCCGGCGATGCGATGTACCTGAGTCCAGAGGAGCGCTGGCCAACTCACCCTCGGCCACGAGGCCGAGCGGGTATGGAGCGCGCTCGTCAAGCCGGATGGTGGTTCGAGCACGCCCCGAGGAGCCACTCATTCGGGCGGCTTCGGTGCGTCCCGCCGGAGAACGACCCCGACGGTCAGGCGTGCACGTTGATGGTTCTCTCGACGCCGTCCGGTCCCGCCGACGGCTCGGACACCGAGAAGTGGATCCTCGGTGCCCTGAGGAAGTGCCCCCACGGCGTACCGCCGGCACTTTCGCACTCGACTCCAGAGGGGGCCGCCACGATCGCGGCCGGCGAACTCTCGCGGATCGAAGGTCTGTTGGAGGCAGCCGCAGGGCTGCTCGCAGAGGGGGCCCAGCGGGCGGAGTCGGAGCGGCTGCTGGAAGAGGCCCTTCGGGTTCTCGACGACGACCCGACTGCGGCTGACGAGCTCGATCGGCGATCCCGCGAGCTCGAGGATGCCTCGCGCGCGAGCGCGGCGCGCGGGCTCGCCGGAACAGCACGCGCCGGCCTCGACCCCCGATGGCCCCCGGAAGAGGCGGCCCGGGATCTCCTTGCGGCTGCCGACGAGAAGCTCACCGCAGTAACCGCTCTCCTGGCTGACCTCCAGCCCTCTGACCAGGAGGCTTACCAGGCGGCCGTGGACCGCGCCGCGGCAAGGATCGAGCGGCTCAGAACTGAGTTGGGATAGGGTGTTGGCAGATGCCAACGGATGT
>JALYLV010000045.1 GCA_030774035.1 Actinomycetota bacterium | reverse complement strand
CCGCTCAACGAACCCGGATCGGAATCGATCCGTGTTGGGCGCGAGCGCCAGAAAGAACGACGGGATCCCGATCGTCACCGCGCCGACGAGCGTGAGATGGCGTGGCAGGAACGGGAACGCGAACCCTGCCACGCCGACCGCGAGCGATAGCAGCATCGCGTAGACGGTCTTCGTGAGATACAGGCCCGATGTGCGCTCGATGTTGCCGAGCACGCGACGTCCCTCGGCCACGACGATCGGCATCGCGTCGAAGTCCGAGTCCAGCAGGACGACCTGCGCGACGGCGCGCGACGCGTCGCTCCCCGAGCCCATCGCCACGCCGATGTCGGCGTCCTTCAGCGCGAGGGCGTCGTTCACGCCGTCACCGATCATGGCGACGGTATGGCCGTGGTCCTGAAGCGCGAGCACCATCGCGCGCTTCTGTCGCGGCGCGACGCGACCGAAGACCGACGCGCTCTCGAGGGCCGTCGCCAGCGCCGCAGCGTCCTCAGGGAGCGTCCGCGCGTCCACCGGTCGATCCGCGCCCGATAGACCGAGCCGTCCGGCGATCGCGCCCACGGTCCTCGGATCGTCACCAGAGATCACCTTCACGCCGACGTCTTGCTCCTCGAAGTACCGGAGGGTTTCGGCCGCGTCGAGACGGAGCGCGTCGGCGAGCACGACGACGGCCGCGGGACGAAGCGCGGACGGTAGTCGCTCTCCGTCGAGCCCGCCCTCGGCCTTCGCGAGCAGCACCACGCGATTGCCGGCTTCCGTCTCTCGTGCCACCTGGGCTCGGACCCGATCGGACGGCGCTGCGACCTCGAGCAGCACGTCGGCCCCACCGAGCACCCATGACCCGCCCTCGCCAAACGCCATGGCGCTCCACTTTCGCGCCGACGAGAACGGCACCGATCCAATGGGCGTCCACCCGCCAGGGGCCTGGGGGAACCGTTCGGCGATGGCGCGCACCGTCGCGTTCGGATGTTCGTCGGCTGCGGCGATCGCAGCGAGCGCCTCGTCCACCGAGCCGATTCCGTCGATCGGTACGACCGAGGTCACGCCCAGCTTTCCTTCCGTGAGCGTCCCCGTCTTGTCGATGCAGAGCATGTCGACGCGCGCGAGCCCCTCGACCGCCGGCAGCTCCTGCACCAGCACTCGCCGCTGCGCCAGACGCATGACGGCCACCGCGAACGCGATGCTCATCAGCAGGATGAGGCCCTCGGGCACCATCGCTACCGTTCCCGCCACGGCCCCCGAGATCGACTCATGGAGGCCGTGCTTGCTTCGGAGCTGGCTGACGAACAGCAAGGCTCCCGTCGGCACGATCGCCCACGTGACCCACACCAACATGCGGTCGACCCCGGCGCGAAGCTCGGACCGGGTGAGCGCGAAGCGCCGCGCCTCCTCGGCCAGCGTCACCGCGTAGGCCCTCGATCCGATCGCGGTGGCTCGATAGCGTCCCGATCCGGCGACCGCGAACGAGCCGGAGAGGACCGTCGAGCCCGGCGCCTTGTCCACCGGATCCGACTCACCTGTGAGCAACGACTCGTCGATCTCGAGACCGTCGGCCGCGAGCACCTCGCCGTCGACGACTACCTGCCGTCCGAGCGAGATCTCGAGCACGTCGTCGACGACGACCTGCTGGGGCGGGATGTCGCGCACCTCGCCGTCGCGGACCACGTGCGCCTTCGGGGCCGTGAGCACGGTGAGGCGTTCCAGGGTCCGCTTCGCACGCACTTCCTGCACGATCCCGATGGCGGCGTTCGCGATCAGGACGAAACCGAAGAGCGCGTCCTGGAATGGGCCGACGACCAGGATGATCGCGAGCATGGCGCCCAGAAGCGCGTTGAACCGCGTGAGGAGGTTAGCCCGAACGATCTGGCCGTACGTCCGCGTGTGCGGAGGTGGCAGGCGGTTGACCTCTCCACGCGCGACGCGCTCCGCGACCTCGGATGCACTCAGGCCCCGAGCCGCATCGATCACCCGGAAAGGGTACCCCGCACCGCCTGGATACGAGAGTTCCTCGGCCCGCGCTGGGTCGCGACCGTCCTCACCACATGCGGCGCGCTCGCGAACGTCGCACTGCGGTCACGATCACGAGGGTGAGTGCTCCCCCGATCGCCAGCAGCAACACGGCGAACGCCCCTACCGCATAACCCACGATGCTGGTGGCGAAGCTGTCGCCGATGGCAAGTGTTGTTCCCGGAGGCCCGGTTCCGGCAGCCTGGATCCGGTACGAGCCGCTGATCGTCGTGCGGAACGTCCCGACTGCGTACCCGACGGCGCCGATCGAGCCGGGGACGTCGTAGCGCATATTCAGGTCGTAGGGCCGAACCGTGACCTCGCTGCCGTTCGGGTCACTGACGCGAAGATCGAGGGCGGCGAGCGGCACCGGAGCCACGCCTTCGACATAGATCGTCCGACCGGTGAACCCATCCAGGTTGACGGTCGTGGTTCCGGGGATGGAGGTCCTCGGGAACGCGTTGATGTGGTCGTTCATGTGAACGACGGTGAGAGCGACCAGCGCCCCCACGAGGGCGAACCCGATCACGCCGAACAGCGCTCCAAGCCAGTAACCGGCCGTCGAAGGCATCGGCGCCCTCCGTTCAGTGTCAGGGCGTTGCGGTGGTGCGAATGTTTGAGACATGGTTGACATCTCCTCCGTATGCGCCGTTCGGGACGCTCCGACACTCGTATTGTCCGCACCTCCGGCCATGGTCGGTAGGGACGGTGGGCCCGTCTCGTTCGGGACGTCCGAGCTATCCGGTTATAGGCTCGCGACTCCCGTTTCGAGATCCCGGGATCGAGTCGACCCCGGGGAGACAGGACCTTCGGCCCTTCGATCCCCACTGTCGCAGTGGCAGCGTGATCGCAAGGGAACGAATGAGGAAGCGGCGGGTCGTGAACACATCTGAGAGGGGTACGGCCATGACGCATGCGCTCGTGGTGTTCGAATCCATGTTCGGCAACACCCAGGTGATCGCGAGGGCGATCGCGGACGGTCTCTCATCCCACATGAGTGTCGACCTCGTGGAGGTCGGCGCCGGGCCCACGGTCTCTGGCGATGACGTCGAGTTGGTCGTCGTGGGGGGCCCGACCCATGCGTTCGGGATGAGTCGACCAGGCACGCGGAATGGAGCTGCCCAGCAGGCCGATCGAGGTCTGATCTCGGCCGGGATCGGACTGCGCGAGTGGCTCGATGGGATCCAGGAAGCATCTCCGAAGACTGCAGCGGCCGCGTTCGACACCCGTTTCAAGAAGCCTCACCTGCTGGTCGGTTCGGCCGCGCGCGCCGCAGAGAAGCGTCTCCGGCGCCTCGGCTTTCGAGTGATGGCTCCTTCGGAGAGCTTCTTCGTGGCGGGAACGTCAGGTCCTCTGTTGGCTGGAGAGTCGGATCGCGCCCGCGACTGGGGTGAGAGGCTGGGGTCGAAGGCTCACGAGAGATCCGAATCGGCCTGAAGCGGGTCGTCGAGCCGATCTGATGCCGGGCATGCCTCAGGGGCATAGGATTCGGCGATTGAGCGAGCTCGCTCCCCCACAGTCAGAGGCTGTCCTGCGAGACGGGACTCTCGTCCTGATCACGGCGGCGACTGCCGGGGATCGCGAGAGGATCGAGGACTATCTCGCGGCTCTCTCGGAAGACAGCAGACGATTGCGGTTCGGGACGGCCGCCGTCGGGGTTTCAGACGTGGCCTCTCGGGCTACCGACTCCACGCCCGGACACCTGACGTTGATCGCCCTTCACGGCCCGTCCGGCGAGGTCGTCGGCGGCGCGCAGTACTTCCGATTGAATCGCAACCGCGCCGAGATCAGTGTGAGCGTCGCGGACCGGTTCCAGGGGAGAGGCCTGGGATCGATCCTGATCGGCCGGCTCGCCGTCGCCGCGGCGGCCGCCGGCATCGCAACGTTCGTCGCCACAGTTCTCCCCGAGAACCACCGAATGGTCGAGGTGTTTCGCGAGAGCGGGTTCACCCCAAGCATCCGCGCGCTCCCGGGGTCGATCGAGGTGGAGTTTCCGACGGTCTTCACGGAGGACGCGACCCGGGTCTTCGAGCAGCGGTCGACCGAGGCGGCGCGCAACGCCGTTCACACCTTTCTCGCGCCGGATGCCATCGCCGTGATCGGTGCCTCACGCGACCCGGAATCGATCGGCGGCCGACTGTTCCGAAACCTGCTCCTCGGCGGGTTCGAGGGTGTCGTGTATCCCGTGAATCCGAACGCGGATGCCATCCACGGCGTTGAGGCGCATCGCTCGATCCTCGATGTGCCCAAGGCGATCGATGTCGCGTTTATCTGCGTGCCGGCGGAGCTCGTCCCAGCGGTCGCGCGGGACTGTTCGGCGAAGGGTGTCCACGGGATCGTCGTCATCTCTGCCGGATTCGCCGAGATCGGCAGAGATGGTCTCGGCCGGCAGGAAGAGCTCGTGGCGATCTGCCGCGAGGGCGGCATCCGCCTGATCGGCCCCAACTGCATGGGACTCGTGAACACTGCGTCGGACGTCAACCTCAACGGCACGTTCGCGTCGGTTCGGCCGCTCCCCGGACGAGTCGGATTCCTATCGCAGTCGGGCGCCCTCGGCATCGCCGTCATGGAGCACACGGCCGAGCTGGGGCTCGGGCTCTCCAGCTTCGTCTCTGTCGGGAATAGGGCCGATATCTCGAGCAACGACCTCCTCTGCTACTGGGAGTCGGATCCTCGGACGGAGGTCGTATTGCTATACCTCGAGTCATTCGGCAACCCGAGACGGTTCGCGACGCTCGCGAGGAGGGTCTCCGCGCACAAGCCGCTCGTGGCGATGAAAAGCGGACGCAGCCCCGCGGGGGCTCGGGCGACGTCTTCACACACCGGCTCGCTGCTCCAGACCTCCGATGCGGTGGTCGATGCCCTGTTTCGGCAATGCGGCATCGTCCGAACGGACACGTTGTCGGAGATGCTGGACGTGGCGGTCCTCCTGACAGATCAACCGGTGCCGAAGGGCAATCGGCTGGGGATCATCACCAACGCAGGCGGCCTCGGGATCCTCTGCGCCGATGTGGCGTCGGCCCACGGGCTCTCGGTCGAACCGTTCTCGAAGTCGACCCCGGAGGAGCTTCGAACATTCCTGCCCGAGGCGGCATCGATCGGGAATCCGGTCGACATGATCGCCTCGGCGACCGGAGACGACTACGCCCGAGCGATCGAGATCGTCGCGGGATCCGACGACGTGGACGCCGTCATCGTGATCTACATCCCACCCGTTGAGGCCGCCGCCTCCGAGATCGCGGATCGAGTGGCACGCGCGATCCGCAAGGTCGCTGGGCGCATCACGGTTCTGACATCCTTCCTCTCGCGGCACCCGTCCCATTCGATCGGCGAAGGGATCCCTTCGTTCCCCTACCCTGAGCAGGCGGCCATCGCTCTCGCGAGAGCGACGGCCCTCGGCGCGTGGCGACGACGGCCAGCCGGTCGCGTGCCCGCGTTCGAGGACGTCCGGAGTGACGAGGCTGCATCGATCCTGGCAGTAGCTCTCGGCAGGAACGACGGCGGATGGCTGTCGTCGGACGAAGCAGATCGTGTCCTCGATTGCTACGGGATCTCGGTAGCCCGTAGCGAGCGAGTGCTCACGCCAGAGGAGACCGCAGGTGCCGCCGATCGCATCGGCGGCCTGATCGCGCTGAAGGCGCTCGGCCCCCTGCACAAGACCGACGTGGGCGCGGTGCGCCTCTCGCTTGCGCCCACCGAGGTCGCCCGGGAGGCGTCCGAGATGCGCCGGCGACTGGAGAAGCAGAACGCTCCGTTCCAGGGGTTCCTCGTCCAGGAGATGGTCGAGGCAGGGGTGGAGATGTTAGTGGGCGTCGCCGACGACCCGACGTTCGGGTCCGTCGTCGCGTGCGGCGCGGGCGGCACGGCGGCCGAGCTCCTCCGAGATGTCTCGGTTCGCGTGCCGCCGATCAGCGATCTGGATGCCGAGGAGATGGTTCATAGTCTCTCGACCTTCCCGTTGCTCGACGGGTACAGAGGCGCGCCACGAGTCGACGTGGAAGCGCTCGAGCAGCTCATCCTTCGCGTGGGCGCGCTCGTGGACGCTCATCCCACCGTTGCGGAGATGGACTGTAACCCCGTCTCGGTAACCATCGGCCGGGGGGCCACCGTCCTCGACGTCCGCATTCGCGCTCAGGTCGCGCCGCCCGCTCTGCGCGTCGGAGCGCCGCTGTAGATGGGGCCCCTAACGGCATGCCCTGGGGACGCAGTGGAACTCGAACCGGAAGGAGCGGCATCGTGAACGATCGCGAGACGGCCACGCGTACCCGGCAACATCCGATGACAGGCGTGGAGAACTTCTCGCCGAGTGAGATCGCCCGCCTCGTCGAAACTCGGGGTGTGGCCAAGGCCAACGCGCCGGACCCGACCACCGCTGTCCTCGCCGTGATGGCCGGGGCGTTCATCGCGCTCGGTGGCGTCCTGTCGACGATCATCCTCACGGGTTCCAGCCTGGGGTTCGGTCCGACACGCTTCATGGCCGGCATCGGGTTCTCTCTCGGTCTGATCCTGGTCGTCGTCGGGGGGGCAGAGCTGTTCACCGGCAACAACCTGGTGGTCATGAGCTGGGTGAGCGGCCACATCGGTTTCTCACGACTCATGCGGAACTGGGCGCTCGTCTACGTCGGGAACCTCGTCGGGGCCCTGAGCGTCGTGGCGCTGGTGTACCTGGGCAGGTGGTGGGAGCAGGGCGGGAACGCGGTGGGAGCCACGGCTCTGTCGATCGCCGCAACGAAAGCGAGCCTCCCGTTCTGGGTCGTCTTCTTCCGCGGCATCCTCGCGAACGCGTTGGTGTGTCTCGCTGTGTGGCTGGCGGCCGGCGGACGCAGCGTGATCGACAAGATCTTTGCGATCCTCTTTCCGATCTCGGCGTTCGTTGCCGCGGGATTCGAGCACAGCGTCGCGAACATGTACTTCCTACCATTGGGTCTCCTCCTGAAGGACCGAGCGGCGGTGTCAAAGGGCGCTGTCCTCCCACCAGGTGGGCTTGCGAGGCTGGATCTCGGCGGAGCCACCACGAACATCCTCGCAGCGACACTCGGCAACATCGTGGGCGGAGCCGTCCTCGTCGGTATCGTGTACTGGTTCGTATACCTGGCGCCCGGGCGCGCGCAGCGCCCGTGACTGCCTGGTGTTCTCAACATGTGGCGTCTGGACGCGCGCAACGACGGCGCCACAGCCATGCTTCCGGCAAGGTAGGGCCGTTCGGTCCTGATTTCGCGGGGCTGGGGACACGCGAAACTACTTGGCGGCTCAATGAGACTTGACCCGAGAGGAGGCGTCATGCGAACTGACTTGGAGCTTCATGTTCTTCTGGGATCGGTGGGGGAGGCCATGACGAAATCGGTCGTGACCCTCACCGAAGACACGATGGGGGGCGAGGCCGCTCGGATCTTGGAACGCGCAGGGGTATCCGGCGCGCCGGTAACGCGGGAGGGGAACGTCGTTGGCGTCGTGACCTTGAAGGATCTGATGTCCAGAGTGGGTGCTTCTCAAGTAAGTCCCACGGGTCCGTTTCATCGTTTCGAGCATCTGTTGGCCGGGATCGAGGTCGGTGAGGTGATGAGCCGCGACGTAGTGAAGGCGCGGGCTGCCTGGTCTCTGGCTAGGGCCATCGACGCGATGGACCGGGCCGGCGTGAATCGGCTGCCCGTCGTGGACGAGACCGGCTATCCCGTTGGCATCCTCACACGCGACGACGTGATCAAGGCAGTTGCCGTGCGAACCCGTGTCGACCCGCGAAAGGAACGCGACCACGCAAGACGCGTGTTGGTGGGATCGTCATAGGAGCCCGATTGAACCGGGCGCTAGATGGGGCGCGCAGTCAAAGGACTCTTGGGAGCTCCGCCGTACCGAGCGGTCGCCGGTATCCTCACGTCATCGAGGTGTGTCTTGGGTCTGCGTGAGGGCAAGGTCCCGAACTCTGCACGCGGCTGGTTCATGTGACCGGGTAATGCCAACCCCGACCTCGGCCTGGGTCATCCGGCTGGCCAGAGCTAGGTCGCTCAGGCTTCGTCTATGTGTCGCACGATGACGACTGGGCAGGTGGCGTGTTGGGCGCACTGCTGGCTCACCGAGCCGAGCAGCAACTCACGGAACCCGCCGAGGCCGCGCGATCCGACGACGAGCAGATCCGCGCCCTTAGCGGTCTCGAGAAGCACCTTGGCAGCCTGTCCTTCAGCAGCGATGGTCTCCATCTCGACATCGCGTGCCTCAGCCCGGGCTTCCCTCATGGCCGCTGCCAGCTTGTCTTCGGCGAGTTGGGCCAGGCTCTTCAGCATCTCGTCGGAGATCGCGGCGAAGCCGTATCCATACGCATAGCTGTAGATCGGGATCTCCCAGGCCGAGACGAGTTCCAGCTTCATTCCGGATAGCTTCGCCTCCCTCGCCGCCCAACGGACTGCCTTCCTCGCGGTCTCGGACCCGTCGACCCCTACCACCATTCGTCCGTTCATGGGCTCCTCCTGACCTCCTGACTCTCCTTCTCCTTCATCGTCGGACTCGAACAGTGAACGAGATGGGGTCATCCGGTCTCCTTTCGACGGGACGTTCGCCGTAGCCCCGCGAGGAGTCAGGAGGCCCTACCGCCGAACGGCGTCTCGAACACGCCACACGGTAAGGGCAGCGAGAGGCGGGTCGCGGCCACGCCGCTAGGACGTAGGTCGACCGACCCTTCGGAAGGGGGCCGATTACCCGGTCCACCTCGCACGAGGTTCACCGAATATGGATGTATGAATACGACGGAGAAGTTGCTTCTGGTCGCCGCCGTCTGGGCCGCGATCGGTGTCGCCGCAGCGATCGTCATGGGACGCCGGGGACACAATCCGTTCGCCTGGCTAATCCTCGGCGCCACACTTGGGCCACTCTGCATTCCCGTGGCGATGGTGGCGGTCGTCGAGGAACGCACGCACATCAGGCGAGAGGTGATCGGCGGGCGGGGCGGGCAGGGGCCAGTCGACATCCTCGTCGGGATCGACGGGTCGCGTGAGTCCGAGGCTGCGCTCCGGACGGTCGGGACGTTGTTCGGCACTCGGGTCGGTCGACTCACGCTCGCTCGCGTCGAGGATTTCGACACTGCAGGATCTGGTGACCCCTTGCCGAGCGAGGAGGGAACTGCGCTGAGCCTCGAGCGGCTGGCGTCTGAATTCAGTGCGCCGCGTCCGAGCGCGATCATCCTCAGCGGTCGGCCGGCGGAGGCGTTGATCCGCTACGCCACCGACGGAGACTACGAACTGATCGCGATCGGCAGAAGAGGGTGCGGCGCCAGCAAGGCGATCATTGGCAGTACGGCCTCGCGGTTGGCTCGCGGGGCGGAGGTGCCAGTCCTGATCGTGTAGCAGGTGCAATTCGAAGGGCGAGGCTCAGATCAGGCCCTCAACTGGTCAAGATCGCGCCTACAGGCACTCTTGGCCATCGGCGTAGTCGCCCGCCGTGATCGATGACCGTTACGGGGCCGAGATTGGTCTGAGGCGGGCGAGCAATGACGAGCAATGAAGGGCCTCAGCTCGCCGGCTGAGGCCCCAGTAGACCCGAACTAGCCCGAGGCCGGTCGGACTCCTACGCGGCTTTCTTCTCCTGGTG
>JALYLV010000044.1 GCA_030774035.1 Actinomycetota bacterium | reverse complement strand
CGAGCAGGAGATGCGCGAGATCGTCCTCGACGCGTGGCGAATGGTGGTCCCAAAGCGCGTCGCTGATGCGTACCCCGAGCCCTGACTGCCGGACGACGCGGCTTTGGCGACCTAGATAGCACGTCGAGCGGGTGCCCCGGCCGCGGGCGAAGAGCCGCCGAGGTGTCCACCCGAAATACAGGTCACTTGCTCGAGAACCCGATGTCTGTCTCTCAAGCCTCCTCGTGAAGGTTGTTGCGATCCAAGACCCTCCGTGTTCGACCGTCGGGGCTGAAGGTCGCCCGGTCGGTTCCGGTTCCGACGTCGAGGGCGCCGAGCGGCACCCGTTGCACGGCATCGAAGAATTCGACCGTTGGTGAAGCGTCGCCGATCGCGAGCGTCCGCCCGTCGGGGGAGATCGCGATCCACTGCGTTTCGTCTCCCGCGGGCGACGCGGCACCCGTGCCGTAGATCCTTTCCATGATCGCCGGGCTTCGCTCGAGCGCTGAGAAGAGCGCGCTCCTCGACTCGGTCGAGTCATCGAGGTTCACGGCCTCCCTCCCCATGAGGAGCGCGAGCACCGGATCCTGCTCCACGCGAGACCGCGAGGCGAGGCGCCCGGCGTCCGCGATGGTGAGCGCATCGCGCGCTTGGTTCCGTTGCGAGAGCGCGAGACTACCGACCAGGAGTGAGAGCGCGAGCAACGCCGCCACGCCGGCGAGCAGTCCGCGCAGCCGACGATTCGTCTGGCGCGTCCGTGTCTCCTCTCCTTCCGCCGCACGCCGACTCTGCCGGAGGAACTCCCGTTCGAGGTCGTTCAGATCCGCCTCACGGGGTTCGGCCCACTCCAACGTGGTTGCGAGGCGGGCTCCACGGTAGAGGTCTCCGGCGTCGCGCCCACCTTCGTCCCAGGCGTGGGACGACTCCATCAGGCGTCGGTGGAGCGCGCGCCCTTCCGCATCGTCCTCGAGCCAGGTCCGAAGCCGCGGCCATTCATGGAGCAACGCCTCATGGGCAACCTCGGCCGTTCCTTCCGCGACGGTGACGAGGCGGGCATCGGTCAGGACTGCCATCGCGCGTGAGGCGTCCGCGTCACGGTCCAGATCGAACTCCGAGAGCGGAGCGCGGCGGCGGACCACGTCCGCCCCCTCCCCCGGTGCCGCCAGGCGAAGCAGGATGCGCTTCGTCATCGCCTGGCCGTCGCCGTCGAGCCGGTCGAAGGCCTCCTCCGCCAACCGTGCGACGGCCCCCTCGACCCCTCCTGCACGTAGGTAGTCGTCCAAACGAAGGGTTCGATCGCGACGGTGGGTCCACAGCTCGAGCAGTGCTGTCGAGAGGAGGGGAAGGCCACCCGGCTGACCGACGGTGTCTGACACGAGCGAATCGACGAGCTCCTCCTCAAGGGTCAGGCCCGCTCGGTGCGCGGGACGCTCGATCGCTCGACGCAGTTCCTCGGTGTCCATCGGCCCGACCAGGATCTGGTCGGAGGCGAGCAGCGACGCCAGTGCTCGGTGCTCGGCGCATCGTCCGTAGAAGTCCGCTCGCATCGCCATGACGATCGTGGTGGTGCCATCGGGAGCCGAGGCGGTCTCCGTGATTGCGTCGAGGAACGCGGTCCGCTCGCCAACGTCGGAGCGCGCAGTGAAGACCTCTTCGAACTGGTCGACGGCGAGCATCGAGTGCTCTCGCCTCTCCTTAAGCCCATGAGACAACGCATCGAGCGGACGGTTGCCCGGTCGGATCACGGAGTAGGCCCACCGATCGCTGCCCGGAAGCGCGCCCGATCCGAGTGCGTGCATGAGCCCCGCACGCAGCAGGGAGGACTTCCCACTCCCCGAGGGTCCGACGAGCGCGAGGAACCTTCCCCCGACGAGGTGACCGATGGCCTCTGCGACCACCTGCTCCCGACCGAAGAAGAACTCTGCATCGACCGTCTCGAACCGTGCGAGTCCCTTGTACGGGCACACATCGGTTGGACCCACAGGCTCCTCACGCGGCGGCCGACCGCGTTCAAGCTCCGGATCGTGGGAGAGGATCGCCGCCTGGAGTCGTTGCAGCTCGGGGCCCGGCTCGATCCCCAGCTCGCCGACCAGCACCTCTCGGGCGCGCGCGAAGGCTTGGAGTGCCTCGGCCTGACGCCCGGCTCGGTACAGGGCCACCATCAGCTGGCCCCAACGCCGCTCCCGGAGCGGTTCTTCTCGAACCATGGCCTCGAGCTCGGGGACGAGCCGGCCTGGATCCTCGCCTGCGAGCCTCGAGCCGACGAGGTCTTCGGTAGCTGTTCGTCGGAGTTCGTCGAGCCGCTCTCCTTCGGCTGCGCCGAAGCCCGTGTACCGGTAGCCCTGGTAGGCGGCGCCTCGCCAGAGACCGAGAGCCTCTTTGAGCACTGGATCGGCCCCTGCAGGGCGCCCGGTATCGAGGAGTCGGTGGCCCTCACCGGCGAGCTGCTCGAACCTGATCGCGTCGACCAGGTGCCCGTCGGCCTCGAGTATGTACCCGTCTCCGCGGAAGGAGATCAGCTCGGGGTCTGCGTCGGACGGCCGTCCGGGTCGGAGTGCGCGACGGAGCCTCGAGACGTACGACACCAGCGCCTTCTCCGGGTTCCTTGGGGGACGGTCGCCCCAAAGCTCCTCGATGAGATCGTCGACGGGCACGACCCGACCCGCGCGCGCGATAAGGCAGGCGAGGATCGTTCGCTCCTTCGATCCCGCGATCGGCAACGGTTCCCCGCCTGCCTCCGCGACCTCGAGAGGTCCGAGGATGAGGAAACGCATAGGCGGAGGCTAACGCTGGTGACGGATCCCAGCTAGACCCGGTCTCGGCCCAGGAAGGTGTTGCTTACTGTCTCAGCAGTGCGCGAGGGGAGACTCGAACTCCCACGGCCTCTCGGCCACCGGAACCTAAGTCCGATGCCGAAACGCGCCGATGGCACCCGGGATGGACGACGGCTTCAGCTTCCGCACGACCCAGCGGCAGCGACGCCTCGATCCGCGTGCCCTGAAGCTCGCGATCGTGGCGGGCGTGGTCGTTCTCGTCGTGGGAACGTTCACGAACTGGGTCGTCGGCAGCGAGCGCGCCAGCTTCGCCCGCGTGCGTGCGGACGCATCGAGCGCGCGTTGGCCCGCACAGCCCTCGGCCGTCAACCCGGGTCTCACCACCGACGACGTCGCCCGCGGCCATGCGCAGATCGCTCTGGTCGCGGCCGAAAGGATCGTCCGCACGGGCACGTTCGCCGACGTCTCGACCGCCCGCTTGGCCGCCGCCCACCTCGGATTCACGTTCGTCCACGGACCCTCGACCGAGCCCCAGATGATCAGCGTCGCCAGCTCACGGACCGCGTGGGCCGCGGCCGTCATGTCCGACTCCTCGACCTGCTACTACATCCGCCTCCGCGCGGGCGACGCCGTGACGTTCGGTACCGGGCTCGACTGCACCGGCGACGCAGCGCTCGGCGCGAACGACCCGTCCTGGTAGCGGCGCATCGGGTCGCGCGGTCTTTCCGACAGGACTAGACTCCGGCTTCACCGGAACCACCCGGCATCTTTGCTGCAGAAGGGGGTTGGCCAGTGACGCAGATCTCCGTCACCGTCAACGGGGTGCAGCGGGAGGCAGAGGTCGAGCCCCGCACGCTGCTCGTGTACTTCCTCCGGGAGTATCTCGGGCTCACCGGAACCAACGTCGGGTGCGACACGTCGTCGTGCGGGGCGTGCACGGTCCACCTTGACGGCGAGTCGGTGAAGTCCTGCACGCTCCTCGCCGTCCAGGCCGACGGTCGCCAGGTCACCACGATCGAGGCGCTCGCTAACGGCGACGAGCTCCATCCCCTGCAGGAGGCCTTCCACCGCAACCACGGCCTGCAGTGCGGCTACTGCACCCCGGGGATGCTCATGGCGGCCGACAGCTTCCTGCGGGAGAACCCGACGCCGACCGAGGAAGAGGTCAGGGAGTCGCTCGAGGGAAACCTGTGTCGTTGCACCGGCTACCAGAACATCGTGACGTCGATCCTCGACGCCGCCGCTCAGATGAGCGGCGCGAAGACCTGAGGAGGGGTCCCGATGGCCACCACAGAGCAGTTCATCGGAAGCCCGGTCCTTCGAAAGGAGGACCCCGAGCTCGTGACCGGGCAGGCGAGCTTCGTCGACAACCAGACGATGCCCGGGATGGTGTGGATGGCGCTCGTGCGCCCTCCCTACGTTCACGCGAAGATCGATGCGATCGACACCTCGGCCGCCGCGTCGATGCCGGGCGTCATCGGGGTGTTCACCGCAGCGGACCTGGCCGGCGAGTTCGGGGCGCCGTTGCCGTTCGTCTGGCCGATCACCGAGGACATCAAGGTCCCGAACCACCACCCGCTGACCGGGGACAAGATCCGGTTCAACGGCGACGCCGTCGCGGTCGTGGTCGCGGAGTCGCGGGAACAGGCCCACGACGCCGCAGAGATGGTCACGGCCGAGGTCACCGAGCTTCCCGCGGTCACCCACATGGAAGCCGCGATGGCCGACGGGGCCCCGCTCCTCCATGATGAGCTCGGGACGAACGTCTCGGTCCACTGGTCTCACGGAGGTGCAGGAGATCAGGGCGTGTTCGACACGGCGCCGGTCATCGTGAACGAGCGATACCACCAGCCCCGCCTGATCCCGAACGCGATCGAACCGCGCGGGTGCATCGCATACGGGGTCGCCTCGATGGGCGAGTACACGCTCGTCAGCGCCACACAGATCCCGCACATCGCGAAGGTCACGCTCTCCGGCGTCTGCAACATCCCGGAGTCGAAGCTCCGGGTGATCGCCCCCGATGTCGGAGGCGGGTTCGGCTCCAAGCTCAACGTCTACCCCGAGGAGGCGCTCGCTCTCGTGCTGGCGAGGCGCACGGGCCGGCCCGTGAAATGGATCGAGACGCGGCAGGAGAACTACGTCGCGACGACCCACGGCCGGGGGGTGACGCACGACTGCACGATCGCGGGGACCGAGGAGGGGAAGATCCTCGGCGTCAAGTTCGTCGAGATCGCCGACATGGGCGCCTACTACCAGCTGCTCACTCCGGGCATCCCCGAGCTGGGCGGATGGGTCTACATGGGCCCCTACGACCCGCAGTCCTACTGGTTCGAGTTCCGTGGGGTGCTGACGAACTGCACGCCGACCGACGCGTACCGAGGGGCGGGCCGCCCCGAGGCGACGTACGTGCTCGAGCGGATGGTCGACGCGCTCGCCCGAAGGGTCGGCAAGGATCCGGCCGAGGTGCGCCGGATGAACCTGCATCCGCCGTTCTCGGAAGCGACGGCATTCATCTGCGGACTGTCCGTCGACTCCGGGAACTATGAACCGGCCCTCGACCGCGCGCTCGAGCTGGCCGAGTACGACCAGTTCCGAAAGGAGCAGACCTCGCGCCGCGAGCGCGGCGACACGATGCAGATCGGGATCGGCCTGTCCACCTACATCGAGATGTGCGGCCTCGCGCCGTCGAGCATCCTCGGGGCGCTGCGATACGCGGCCGGCGGGTGGGACGCCGCGACGATCCGGTGCTTGCCCACCGGCAAGGTCGTCGTCGCCACCGGCACGAGCCCGCACGGCCAGGGGCACGTGACCGCGTGGTCGCAGATCGTCGCCGACGGCCTCGGCGTCGCGGTCGAGGACGTCGAGGTGCAGCACGGCGACACCCAGATCACACCGCTCGGCATGGACACGTACGGATCGAGGTCGGTGGCCGTCGGCGGAGTATCGCTGCACTTCGCGATGGAGAAGATCAAGGCGAAGGCCCGCACGATCGCCGCCCACGAGCTGGAGGTCGCGGAGGACGACCTCGAGTACGCCGACGCCGCGTGGCGAGTGACGGGGGCACCCGACAAGGCGAAGACGATCCCCGAGATCGCGTTCAGCGCGTGGCACGCGCACGCGCTGCCCGACGGCGTCGAGCCGAACCTTGAGGCGACGGCTGTCTACGATCCACCGAACTTCACGTGGCCTGCCGGCGCGCACGTCTGCGTGGTGGAGGTCGACACCGAGACCGGCGCGACCGAGATCCTGAGGTACGTCGCGGTCGACGACTGCGGAACGATCATCAATCCGATGATCGTCGAGGGACAGATCCAGGGCGGCGTCGCGCAGGGGATCGCGGAGGCACTCTTCGAGGAAGCGATCTACGACGAGAGCGGCAACCTCACGACCTCGTCGATGACGCAGTACCTGGTGCCCTCGGCCAGCGAAATCCCGAACATGACGCTGGATCGCACGGTCACCCCTTCGACCACCAACCCGATGGGCGTGAAGGGCGTCGGCGAGGCGGGCACGATCGCGTCTCCGCCCGCGGTGATCAACGCGATCGTCGACGCGCTCTCCCACCTCGGCGTGACAGAGGTCGGCAAGCCGGCCTCGCCGGAACGCGTCTGGCGAGCGATCCGCGACGCACAAGCCAAGGGGCCGCCAAGAGCCCGTGGGGGCGGGTCCGAGGCTGCGGCCCCGGGGAATGAAGGAGGGGCGGCATGATTCCCGCCGCGTTCGAGTACGCGCGCGCCGAGTCGGTCGACCACGCGATCGAGTTGCTCGGTGGAAACGAGGACGCGAAGATCCTCGCGGGCGGGCACTCGCTGCTTCCGCTGATGCGCCTGCGGTTGGCCCGACCGTCGATGCTGGTCGACATCGGGCGGATCGGCGACCTCTCCTACATCCGCGAAGACGGCGACATGGTGGCCATCGGGGCTCTCACGCGGCATCACGATGTGGCCAACAGCGAGGCGCTACAGACGCTCTGTCCGATCGTGCCGGACACGGCGGCGCAGATCGGGGATCCCCAGGTCCGCCACATGGGCACGATCGGCGGCTCGGTCGCGCACTCGGATCCGGCGAGCGACATGCCGACGGTCCTCGTGGCACTGGGCGCCGAGCTCGTCGCGACCGGGCCCGGCGGAGCCACGCGGACGGTTGCCGCGGGTGACTTCTTCAAGGGACTGTTCACGCCAGATCTGGCGCCGAACGAGGTCTTGACCGAGATCCGCGTGCCGAAGACGGCCGGCAAGGGCTGGAGCTACATCAAGTTCCACCGGCGGGCTCAGGACTGGGCGCTCGTCGGCGTGGCCGCGGTGCGGGCGAACGGCGGAATCCACGTGGCCCTCACGAACATGAGCGACACGCCGCTGCGCGCCGCCGGCGTCGAGGAGGCGCTCGTCGGCGGCGCCGATCCGGCGACCGCGGCAGCGCGGGCCGACGAGGGCGCGAGCCCGCCCTCCGATACGTTCGGCAGCGCCGAGTATCGGCGCGAGCTCGCCAAGGTGCTCGTCCGCCGCGCTCTCGAGGAGGCGATGGGCTAGCGTCCCCAGGCGATCCTTGCAGGCAAAGTGCTCCTAGCCGCGCCGCGGATCGGGCTCACCATTCCTGGTGATCGGAGTGCTGCCGCCCGGGACAGGAACTGGTGGCTCGATCGGCTCCGGATCCTCCACTTCGTCATCGCGAGCGAATACCTGGTCAAGCGTCTCTTCGGCCTCTCGGCGCTGACGGGAGTCACCCATCAGGTCATCGATCCACCGCCCCAGACTCTCGTAGTAGATCGTGCCACCCTCGACAGCCCGTGGGAGCCTGACACTGTCTCTCTCGTCGTCGACATGAGCTGGGGTTTCAGGTTTGGCGGCCATCACGTTCTTCCGAGCCGATGAGTCACAGATGCGTACAGTAAGTATCCGCCCAGCAGTCCCACGGCTGCAATGAGTGAAACGAGGGACGACGCAAGGAGACGCGCCTTCCGTCTGAGCTTGCGGCCGTTCACGTCGATCGCGCCGAGCACATTTCCCATGAATCGCCACTGGAGCCAGGCTTCGTCGCGCAGGGCAAACCTGACGACATGACTGGGATTCGGAGCGTCTTCGTATCGCCGGTTCGCGAATGCGAGCAATGCCAACAAGAGTGAGGCGAACAAGGTCAAGACCAGCCCAACGACGGTCCATCGAGGGGCGCTTCGTACCGAAGAGCTCGTGGCGAACAGGATGCCGGCGAGGAGACCGTCAGCAGCCAGGAGCGTTCCGGCCTTCGAGTCGAGCGCGTCGATGCGACGAAGCTGCTCATCCAGGGTGCGAATGCCCACGGCGTACGCGAACGATGTACCCGGCGGGATTCGATTCGTCGCCATTTCTCTGACCGTAGCCGCTTCCGATGACATTCATTTCTGTCCAACGGTCGCCGTGGCGCGGATGCGGCAGCCTTACAGCGGTTTGAACCGGGCCGTGAAGTGCCGCAGCTGCGGTGGCTGTTCGACGATCCGGAAGCCCCGCAGGTCGGCCGCCTTGCTCGCGACCGCGGTCACGACCTCGATCACGTAGTCGACATGGCTCTGCGTGTAGGTGCGTCGCGGGATCGCGAGGCGCACGAGGTCCATCGCGGCCGGGGTCTCCGTACCGTCGGGGCTTCGGCCGAACATCACGGTGCCGATCTCGCAGCCCCGGATCCCGCCGGTCTCGTAGAGGTCAACCGCGAGCGCCTGTCCCGGGTAGCGGAGCGGCTCGATGTGCGGCAGCAGGGCCCGGGCGTCCAGGTAGACGGCGTGCCCGCCGATCGGCTTCACGACCGGCACTCCCGCTGCGTCCAAGGCTTCGCCCAGATAGGCGGTCGAGCGGATCCGGTAGCGGAGGTAGTCGTGCTGCACGCACTCGCGCAGGCCCTGCGCGATCGCCTCGAGGTCCCGCCCGGCCAGGCCTCCGTACGTCGGGAACCCCTCCGTCAGGATCAGCAGGTTCCGGCACTGCTCGGCCAGCCCGTCGTCGTTCATCGCGAGCCATCCCCCGATGTTGGCCATCGGGTCCTTCTTCGCGCTCATCGTCATCCCGTCGGCGAGCGAGGCGATCTCGCGCACGATGTCGGCCACGCTCCGCTCCGACTGTCCGGGTTCTCGCGTTCGGATGAACCAGGCGTTCTCGGCGAAGCGGCACGCGTCGAGGAACAGCGGCACGCCGAACCGGTCGCACAGCCTTCGGACGCCGCGCAGGTTCTCCAGCGACACCGGCTGCCCGCCGCCCGAGTTGTTCGTGATCGTGACGATCACGACGGGTACGTCGTCGGCACGCCCATCCAGCAATGCCTCGAGCTCCCCGAGGTCCATGTTCCCCTTGAAGGGATGCTCGGTTGCGGGGTCGCGGCCTTCCGGGATCAGCAGGTCGATGGCCTCGGCCCCGGTGAACTCGACGTTCGCGCGGGTCGTGTCGAAGTGCGTGTTGTTCGGCACCACCTTGCCGTGCCCACCGATCGCTGTGAACAGGATCTTCTCGGCGGCCCGCCCCTGATGTGTGGGGATCACGTGGCGGAAAGGGAACAGCGCCTGCACGGCTTCCAGGAAGGCGAACCACGACGGCGACCCCGCGTAGCTCTCGTCGCCGTGTTGGATCGCCGCCCACTGGTCTCGCGACATCGCTCCCGTTCCCGAGTCGGTCAGGAGGTCGATCAGGACATCGTCGGCGTGCAGGTTGAACAGGTTGTAGCCGGCCTCGCGGATCGCAGCCCGCCGCTCCTCCTCCGTGCTGATGCGCAGCGGCTCGACCGAGTGGATCCGAAACGGCTCGATGATCGTGTGGAACCGGGACGACACCCGAGGATGGTACGTCGTCGCCGCTGGATCTGAGTGTGCGCGTCAGCCTTGATCGGCGATCTCAGTGGTGCTCGTGCTCGGTTTCGCCTTTGGCCACGTCGACCGTGGCGACCAAGTTGCGCACGGCTTCGTCGAGACCCATCGAGTCGGCAGCAGCGCTCGCCTCCAGGGCCTCGATCGTCAGATGATCCGGGTTCCCGTGATCATCGTGTGGCTGCATGCAACCGCACGTCAGACACATGCCTGATCCTCCTTTCCAGTCGTCTCTGGACGTCGCTCAACACGCTAGGAACGATAGCCTCAACCGGGACGCGAGTGGCGTGCCGGCGGGATCTCCACCTTTGGACTCCTGCCTGTGCCCCAGGTCCCGGAACGGGACGGTCACACCGGCCTCGTGTCGGCTACCACGACGAGGCGTGAAAGCAAGAGGAGACATGATGAAGGCGATCGTCCAGGAACGGTTCGGTCCTCCGGACGTCATGCATCTGGTTGACACCGACCTGCCCCAGGTCGGGGCGGACGATGTGCTGATCCGGGTGCACGCAGCCGCGCTCAACCCGGCCGACTGGCACATCCTGCGAGGAGACCCGCTCGTCGCGCGGCTCATGGGAGTGGGACTGACCAAGCCGAAGGCCCCGGTGGCCGGGATCGACGCGGCGGGCGTGGTGGAGACGGTCGGCGCGAACGTGCGCGGGCTGCGGCCCGGCGACGAGGTGCTCGGCTTCTTCCGCGGCGCCTTCGCCGAGTACGCGTGCGCCGCGGAAGACAAGGTGGT
>JALYLV010000043.1 GCA_030774035.1 Actinomycetota bacterium | reverse complement strand
GCCCGCACGTTCACGAAGGCGAACAGTGCCACGGCGGCCTGCGCGGCAAGCGTGGCCACGGCTGCGGCCATCATGCCGAAGCGCGGGATGAATGCGAGGTTCAACGCGACGTTGACACCGGCACCGACGGCGACGGCCGCTAGATAGATCCCGCTGCGCCTCAGCCCAACCAGCACGCATCCCGCGAACAGCGAAGCCGAGCCAGCGACGAGGAGATTCAGACACAGGACGCCGAGGACGTTGGAGACGGCAAGGTACTCGCTACCCAGCACGATCGCGACGATGTCGTGCCGGAGCAGGATGCCACCCACCACGACGGGCGTGGCCACCACCAGGAAGTGACGGAAGAACACCTCCACCTTGCGAGCCGCCCCCGACGGGTCCTGGGCGAAGGCACCGGTGATCGACGGGATCACCGCCAAGCTGAGCAGCGTCATTGGGAGGAGCACGGCCGTCTCCATGATGCGGTACGCACCGCCGTAGAGGCCGGCTTCCGTCCGGCCTCGGATCTCGGCCACCATTACCAGGTCGATGCGGTTGTAGATCATGGTCATGATGGTCCCCAATCCAAGTGGCACAGCTCCGCGAAGGATGGCGATGGCTCGTTTGCGACTCAGTCGGAGCCGCACTCCCCCCCAGTCCCTGAAAGCAAGTACAAGCAGCCCGAACGCGATGAGTCCAAACTGTAGGAGTTGAAGCGCGGCGACCAGGGTCACGTCGCTCGGAGTACGCACCCACCAGATAACGAGGGCAACGTAAAGCACGTTGGTGACGAGGGTCAGCACCGATACCGCACCCGCACGAGACAGACCGATGAATGCCCAACTGAGATTGATGGAGCCGACCGGCAGCGTCGCTCCTGTTAGAAGGAGAAGGGCTCGCTCAGTCGGTGAGATGTCCGCAAGAAAGGCGAACATCGCGATCCCAGCGTAGGCCAAGAGTGTCAACGTGAGGGAGAGGCGCACGAGTTCGCCCGCGACCGAGCGGATGGACTGCGGGTCCTGGGCAGCTTGACGAAGCCCGTAGGCATAAAACCCAGGTGCTGCCAACACGCCCACCCAAGTCGTAATCGCGAGTGCGAAGGCGAGACTTCCGAACTCTGTAGGTCCCAGGGCGCGGGCTACGAAGGGGAGAGCGAGGAAACCAACGGCTCGGGTCGCGATTTCGGCGGCCGTGACACCCCCGAGTCGCTTTGCCACGGGAGTGAGTCGCCAGCGGGGTGGGTTCGAACGACCGGACGCCATCAGCGATTCCGAGATCGCGAGCCCTTGAATCGATTCACGCACCACACGCTACCCTCAGGCAGAGACTCGAGGGGCGAACTCGGCCTCTCCGTTCTCTACAGAGCTCTAGGGTCGGCACCTCGGGAGCAGCAAAGAGCAGATAGTCGCCTGGCGGCAGAGCCGAACTAACATCGTCCCTCGGCCGCAGAGTCCAGCAGACCAGCCCACTCTCGGGCCACCCGGTCCCAGCCGAAGCCCTTCATGAGTTCCGATGCCTCGATCCCGAGGCGCGATCGGAGACCCTGGTCCTGAACGAGTTGCTCGACCCGCTGGATGAGCTCATCGTCGGATGAGACTTGGAACCCTGTGACACCATCAACGACGCTCGGCGTGTGGTAGTCGGCGAACACCACACACGGAAGGCCGGTCGCGGCGGCCTCGAGGATCACGCGGGGCGTTCCTTCCAACCGCGAGGGAAGAAGGAACACGTCTGACCGGCGCATCCATTCGGAGATCGCCTCCTGCGACACGGCTCGATGGAGGTGCACGTGCGAGAGTCCTCGTTCCTGCGCTTGCGACTCCAGTTCATCTCGGTAGCTGGTTCCTCCGATCGGATCTCCGACCACGTGGAACTCCGCGCTGCCCGGTCCGATGCGTGCGGCCACGTCGAGGACCGCCTCGATCCTCTTCCGTGGCTGGATCGAGGCGACCGTCAAGACCTTAAGCGGGGCGCCTCGACCACCCCGGTCCGTCGCGGGGAAGCGATCACGGTCGACGGCGAGCTGGATCACGGAGGATCGGAGGCCAAACGCGCGCTCTACGGTCTCCGCGATGAACGGGCTGATGGCCACGAGACAATCGGCCTCTCGCAACCAGGCCAATCCCGCGGAAGGCCCACCCTTGAGTTGCTCTGCCGTCCCCTCGATGGGAAAGACAACCCTTGGAGATGTGCCCAGCCTCCGCAAGCGCCGGTAGGGGGCGCCGAGTATGTCGATGGGCGGGTAGACGAGAACGTGATGCTGGCTCCATAACAGCTCTCGCATCATCACGAGGGACCGCAGCCGCGACGGGAGATGCACGAGCCGTACCCCCGGAGCTCCGACCAAGCGGGGATCCGGATGCTGAGCGAACAACGTGCTTCTGAACCTCATGGGATCGAGACGTAGCACGATCTCCCTCGCATTGAGGCTCTGGGCGTTGAAGTTGTCTTCATCGGCCCAGATGTTGAAGAGCACGCGGATCGGTTGATCTCCCATCAGCCCAGGCACAACCCGTTCGAGCCGTTCGATGTGCCGGTTGTCATCGGGCCGGCGCGGGCGTCACCACGTGTCGATGACGGTCTTGCGCTCCATGGGATCGAGCCGCGCGATGTCGGGCTCCTCGTAGTAGGAATCCCCCCGACGGTGAGTCGTGGAGATCTCCTCGACGACCGCACCGGTGCGGCTGGTGAAAGCGTGTTGCGCGTTCCGTTCGATGAGCAGGGTGTCTCCCGGCACCATCGAATGTTCGACCCCGTCCAGCTGCACAGTGAGATCGCCCCAGAGGAGGTGGAACGTCTCCTCCTTCACCTTGTGATGGTGATCCGGGTGACGCTGTCCGGGCAGGACGATCACCAGCTTCTTGCAGTACTCGCGGTTCAGAACGTTCACGATGATGGCGCCGAACTGACGGATCTTCTCCATCCCGTAGTGATGCGAGACCTCGATCTCGAAGCGATCGCCCAGGGCGATCTGCGCCTCGTACAACATGCCCTTGGCGTCGTGCAGCACGCTGCGGACGCGGTTCAGGGGATCGGGCTGCGGGAGCTCGGTGACCCCCTCATCACGCTGATAGTCGCGTGAGGCCGCCCACGAGGTGCAGTAGCGGCCGAACTCTCCACTCGTGAGTTGGCCCGGACCGCAGGGCATGGCGTAGTAGACATCGTCCCGGGTCAGCTCCTCGCCCTGCTTCACGTCCCGAGCGGCGTACACACCCCGCGCAAGCGCACGCAGCGAGTCGATCTCCTCCTGCAGGACGCGCTTCTGCGTTCCGGAGCCGCAGAGTTCCTTCGCCTCCAGCGCGCTCGCCACCCAAGCTTCAGCCTGCTCCGGGTCGAGCGAGTAGGCGTTCAGCGTGATCTCTTCGGTTGCCACGCCCACGTGACGCTCCAGGATCGTGGCTCCCTTGCTCACCGCGATCTTCACCGCGTCGATATCGGTCGGTGACTCGTGACCCGAGTATCCGATCGGCACGTTCGGGTAGCGCTTCCCCATCCGGCTGATGAAGTCGAGCTGCAGCGCGCTCCGCGGCGCCGGGTAGGCCGCCACACAGTGGAGGATCGCGAACTCGACCTCCTTGTGCTCGAGGAAGCTGACCACGTTGTCGATGTCGTCCATGGTGGCCCCGCCCGTCGAGACGATGATCGGCTTCTGCGCGTCGGCCACGACCTCGAGCAGGGGCCAATCCGTCGCGCTGCAGCTGGCGACCTTGATGATGTCGATCCCCAGATCCAGACAGGTGCCGACGGAGTCTTCATCGAACGGGGTGGCGACGGGGATCATCCCTTCGGCCCGCACCGACTCAATCATGGCCGCGAAGTCGTCCTCATCGAGCCTCGTCTGCTGGAACCGGCCCACGTGGGGGGCATCCGGATCGTTCGCGGCGGCCGGGTGGATGAACGTGTCCAGGTTCCGGAACTGGAACTTCATCGCTCCCCGGACGTCGTGCTTGCGAGCGATCTTGCCCATCGCGTCGATGATCCTGACGCCGTGCTCGACGCTCCCCTGATGGTTGTTGGCCATCTCGAAGATGAACAGGTCCCGCAACCGCTCGCTCATGAGGGCTCGCCTCCTGTGGGCTCCGCCGGGACGCCCAGCATGCCGGCCAGGTGCTCCATCGTGATCATCCGGTCGTCGACGAAGAGGTCGGCGGCCGGCTTGCCGAACAGGAGTTCATCATAGTGAACCCCCCACTCCGCAAGCTGCCGAACGGTGGTTTCTCGCCAATCCAGGCCGGTCTTCGAGCCCCGGGCGGTCAACAGCACCACACGGTGTCCCCGTTCCGCGAGGGCGTTCACGACGTGGATGCCGGGCTCGATGGGCTGGGCGAGCTCGTAGTCGTTCACCGGCACGCTGGTGGCAAGCACACCGTCGATGTCGAAGCAGACCGTCATGGGCTCCCCGTCCAACCCTTGAGCTCCCAACGCCAGCGCCGCCCGGGTCAGGTCGTCCCAGGTATCGATGTCGAAGTCGTGCTCCATCACGTAGCCGTAGATCGTGCTTCCCGTCATGGAGCCGCCCGCGATCACCGATGCCCGTACCACGTCGATCGACCCGTTCTGCCGGTAGGCCGGCGGGAGCGCCTGGCGCGGGAGGTTGTACGCCTCGGGCAGATCGGAAACGCCTGCCGGATGCAGTAGGCCCTCCTCGTCACGGAACCACGTCTTCAGCGGCGTTCGTGGCTCGGGCGTCACCGACCGAACCGAGTCCAGCTCCGGATGATCACGCAGCAGCGAGATCATCTGCTCGATGTCGGCCACGATCCGGACCGGATGCGTGGGCCGGAGATGGATGACGAGATCGGGCGCGTAGTTCTCCTCCTTCGCGAGCCACTCGAGCGTGTGCTGGAAGACCTCGAGGTCAGTGGAGAGGTCCTGCCCCAACTCTGCCGGTCGGATGAAGGGAACGTCTACGCCCGCCTCGCGAGCGATCGCGGCGTAGGTCTCGCTGTCGGTGCTGACGACGGTCCGCGTGATCGACGGCGCGGCGAGCGCCTGCTCGATGGAATGCACGATCATGGGCTTGCCGGCAAGAGGCCGGACGTTCTTGTCGGGCACGGACTTCGAACCGCTCCGAGCCGGGATCACAGCGAGGACCTCAGTCACGGTGACTCCTGATCAGAGATTGAGGGTGTCATTGAACCGACCTAGACTTCGGCAACGACCCTACCTGCAGGAGAGAGTTGAGTCCTGAGGCAGAACCCCGATCTTGCTGGCTGTGCGGGAGCACGGAGTCCGCGCTCGTCCAGGCAGGCGTGCGGCATGCGGACGGCATAGAGGTGCGTCGATGCACGGGTTGCGAGTTGCAATTTTTGGATCCACAACCATCCTCCGATCAACTCGAACGCTACTACACGAACGGATACCGGGTGGAGTACGAATTCCCTCCCGCTGCGCAGCGCTTCGAGTCGGACCTCCCGGAGGCCGTCGCGCGGGTAGGCCGCATGACATCGGTTCTGACCGACACGGTTCGTCTGCTTGAGGTTGGGTCGGGTTCGGGGGCCTTCCTCGCATCCGTGGCACCGTTCGTAGAGATGATTCGCGGCGTGGAACCGGATGTCGAGATGAGGAGGTTCATCGAGCGTGAGCTAGGGATCGACGTCCACGCGAGCGTCGAAGACGCCATCGCCACCCAGGGGACGGGAGTGTTCGATCTTGTGGTCGGGTTCCATGTACTCGAACATGTCCCTCGCCCGGTCGAGTTCCTCCAGACGCTGGGTCGACTCATTCACCCGCGACGCGGGAGGATCATCGTAGAGGTGCCGAACGTCGATGACGCCCTGGTCTCCGTCTACCAGATCCCCGCCTATCGCACCTTCTACTATCAGATCGCTCACCTCCACTACTTCTCGGCTCTGACGCTCGCCCGCACCCTGGAGCTTGCCGGCTTCAGCGCGGCGATCCAGCCGATCCAGCGTTACGACATCAGCAATCACACCCACTGGTTGCGGACCGGCCAACCGGGCGGGCAGGGCAAGTATTCGTCGATCTTGAATGCCTCAGTGAACGACTCCTACGCCCAGGCATTGGTTCAAGCTGGCGTGTCGGACACCTTGTTGGGGGTCGCAGGCATCAGCGGGCGATCGATGGGTGTGTGATGGGAGAGTCGACTGAGGGAGCCGAACCGTCACCGGCGAAAGACCCCGCAGCGAGCGCGATTCCCTCGCGCCTCGTGGTCTTGGATCCTGCGAGCTCTCGGCTCCCCCGAATGTCGATTCCCGGATCAGACACAGTTGTGCCGGCGTTCTGGTGCTCTCCGGAGAGCGAACGGCTTGTCGCTGAGACTGCTCGAACCTGGTCGTTCTCCCGAATGCTCGACGAGTCGTTCCGAGGCATGGTGGAGCGCGCGTACGGCAAGGCACGGGAGCTCGAGGAGCGCCTGCCCACGTACCGGGGCATCCGTCCGCTCCTCGGGTGGGAAGGAGCGATCGCCGACCGGCTGTTGTTGCCGGAGATCGGGAGATGGCTCTTCGATCGATTGTCTGAGGAGTTCAAGCAAGGTACGAAGATCCTGTTCCCGGTGGGAGGACCGTTGTCGGAGTCCTTCAGTAGCGCCAATGACGGGTTCTTCCTGATACAGGCGGCACCCGATCCGACGACCACGCCCCAAGTCGTCAAGGGTCGCGTGAGATCAACCATCCGGCTCATCCGTGAGGTCCGGCAAGACCACGACTACGCACGATTGTGGTTCGGTCCATTGGAAGCGCTCGATACTCGCTACCAAGTGCGGCAACGCTCGGTCGTCCGCCGCCCGTACGACCGAGGCGGGATCTGGTGTTTCAGCAGCTACATCAACTATTCGCGGGCGCTTGCGAAACATGCCCAGCACCTTGAGACGCCGCCGCAATGGCTCGTCAACGGACGCTCACCTCGAGCGGGCCTGCCTCGCGGGACAGGCTCGGTGCCCCTGTGGCAGTTCGGCCCGACGCGTACACCGGAGCATCAAGCCACGGTGCGAGCTGCGCGCGATGTCGCAGACGATCCGGCTCTGCTCCCTCTCGTCCGCGATCATCTGGCCGGCCTGCTTGCTGAGATCGACCTGTTGGAGGGATTCCTCAAGCAGACCGGTCCGGCTGAACTCTGGGTAGCCAATCAATGGGGAAGCGAGAGCGCTGCCCTGCAGCTTGCGGCGCGTGAGGGGATCTCGACAACACAGGTGCAACACGGCGTGCTCGAGCAGTACTACGCGTTCGCGCCTATCCGTTCTTCCCGCTTCCTGGTGTGGGGTGAGTTCTGGAAGTCACTCCTTCCAAGGTCGGAGCAGAGTGTCGTTGCAGTCGACGATCCGGGTGGGTGGTCCGCGCCGCGGACCGGCACTCCGGAGCAGGTGGCCTTCTTCTCCCAACCACTCGGGACCTACCCCTTGGTGAACGCCGAAACCTTCTTCCGGGAGGTCATCGATCTTCTCTCCGGCCTGCGGGAGCGTGGGATGGAGGTGGTGCTTCGTGTGCATCCACAGGAGAGGGTCGACGATTGGATGCGGGCGTGGGATCGATGGGGAGTGGGCCCCACGTTGCCGATCGACAAGCACGGATCGCTGGACGACACCCTGCGGCGTACGGCTGTCGCGATCACGCCCCTGTCCACAGTGATGTTATCCTGCGTCGCTCGCGCGATCCCGGTGGTCACGCTTGGTTGGTACGGGTCTGTTTGGAAGGACGCCCTCCGCCAGTCTGGGTCTGTTGCCGTCGCTGGATCGATAAGCGAGGCGATCTCCCTCGTCGAATCCGCTCGGCAGGACGGAACGGAGGGAGACGCGACTCGGTTCCTCCAGTCTCTGGGAAGCCGACGTGGGGGTGCGGGGAGCTGATGACGGCACTGGTTCATGGCCCGTTAGATCGCTCACCAACCGAACGAGCCGAGAGACTGCAGCATCAGCACCCAAGCGCCAGAGGTCGCCAGCACGATCCACGCGTCCCTGTCGTCCACCAGCAGATCGTGCATCGGCAAGATCAAGAAGGGATAGAGGAACAGCCACCCTCGCCCGAACTCGCTATAGATGGGAGTGAAGAGGAGCAAGAGTCCAAGCGGTATGCCGAGGAGACGCGCCAGCCGGCCAGCGATCGCTGGCTCTGTCCGAGATCTCATTGCGACGATCCACGCCCCCACGAGTAGCGGAGGGGCCAGCAAGATCAGCTCGAAGACGTTCTGCAGGCGGGACTCGACGAACAGCGGCACCGAACTCAGCCAGCTCACCCCCATCGCCGAGTTGGAGAGATGGATCAATTGGGCGACGTAGTCGTAGCCAAAAGCCAGCCGCAGCGAAGACAGGGCGACGAGTGAGGGAGCAAGGAACACCAGGGTCTCGAGGGATCTTCGCCGGCGGGCCTGAAGGTACGCAGGGACAGTGAGGGCGCCAAGGAACGGAACGACCGCGGCCATCCACAACGCGCCGAAACTGGTCAGGATCGCGACGGCGAACAGGGCCCCGGAAGCCAGCATCAACCAAAGCGACCGTCGGCGAGTCGCCCACACGAACGTCGCGGCGACCGACAGGCAGAGGGTGAGCAAGACCCCCTCGAGACTGGTCCCTCCGTAGATGTTCACGGCCGGCGTCAAGGCGAGTAACACGGCTGTCCTGTCCACTGCCGACGTCCGGGGCAGAGCGAGCCCCCGATACAGGAAGAGGGCCAGCACAGGGGCGAGCGCCGCGAGCAAGAGCTCGATCGCCGCGATCCAACCAGGAGTGATTCCCGACCGACGAGCCTCTGCCAACACCACCAGCGGCAGAGGCGGATGGCTCTTGGTGTGCGGGCTGCGCCAGTGTTCGATCGTGGCGCTCTCATCGAAATGGCTCAGGAGCGCGGGGAAGGGGGGGAGGCCAACTGCGTCGTCGTACATCTGGTCGAAGTAGGGAGGATTGGAGACCGAGCCAGCGATCCCCTGATAGAGGCCGCCCTGCGTCGCGTTCAGGGTCAGTAGGAGCGCTACGGACAGGCCGAAGAGGATGACCGGTACCAGCGACCCCTTCACCGCGAGGACGACGGCGAGCACCACGACGATGGTCCCCAGCACCAGGTAGACGCTGCTTCCGAGGTCGAGCAGCACCACCCTCGGCGAGAAGATGCGCAAGGGCCAGGCGGAGCCCACCGTGTAGAACTGCTGCTCATCCGTTGACGCGAGGAGCAGAGCCGCCGCGTGACAGGCGAGGAGAGCGACGAAACCCCACAGCGACGCTCGAACCGCGCTCACGATGGTGGGCGACGCGCCTACCCTCGAGAGCCGATCGACGCGCCGGGTCACGAGAAGAGCGATGAGGACTAGCGCCCCGGCGGCGCCCAAGATGGCACTCCAGTGCTCTTGTAGGTTCACGCTTCTTGTGCCCTCCACTGGGAGCAGAGCATCACCGGAGGAAGGCCCGGTGGGTCGGACTATAGTGACGATTCGGACATCGGGACAGGGGAGGAGCAACGGCTTGTCCAAAGTGTACGTAACGCTCCCGGCGTACAACGCCGAACACACGCTGGAGCGGACCCTGGCCGAGATCCCCGAAGGAACGGCCCAGGCGATCCTTGTTGTTGACGACGCGAGCCCCGACAACACCGTCAGCGTAGCGAGGAAGCTTGGGCACCGCGTCGTCGTGCACCCCCAGAACCGCGGCTACGGCGGCAACCAGAAGACGTGCTATTCGGAGGCGTTGGCCGATGGAGCGGACATCGTGGTCTTGCTCCATCCGGACTACCAGTACGATCCCAAGGCGGTTCCACTCCTCATCGCTCCGATCTCGGCCGGCTACGCTGACATGACTTTCGGCTCACGGTTCGCGGCCACCGGCGATCCACTCCGCGGCGGTATGCCTCTGTACCGGTACGTGGGGAACCGGGTCACGACCGTTGCAGAGAACCTGCTCCTTGGATCGAGATTCACTGAGATGCACAGCGGTCTTCGCGCCTACACACGCGACTGCCTCCTCGCTCTCCCGTTCCTGTCGTATTCCGACGACTTCTTCTTCGACTCGCAACTTCTGGTCGACGCGGTAACCAAGGGCATGCGTGTTGTCGAGGTGCCGATCCGCACTCGCTACACCAAGGAGTCTTCCTCGATCGATGTGCCGCGATCGATCAAGTACGTCTCGAGGAGCTTGGGAGTCGCTGCTCGCCGAAGCGCGCGTCGAGGGCGTCGAGGGCGAAGGGCGCCGACGACCTTCGGGCCCGGTCGGAAGGCGCCCCTGGAGGGCCGCGGCCCGCACACCGAAGGTCGCTGCGTCCTCTGCGGTAGCGAAGACCTCTACCTGCTATATCCCGCGAACTTCCAGGGGGAGCCTACGGCCGCCGAATTCGCCTGTACGTCCGAGGCCGTCTCCCTTCACGACGACATCCTGCAGTGTCGTTCATGCGGGATGGTGAGCGCTCGTCCAACGCTCTCGGGTGCCGAGATCCTGGATTGCTACGCGCGCACAGAAGACACGGCCTATCTGGACGAGGGCACCGCCCGCCGGGAGCTCTTCGACCGGGTCCTGGACACGACCGAGGGCTACCACATTGGGGGCAAGAAACTCGTCGAGATCGGCTCGCACATCGGACTGTTCCTCGACGGTGCCACGCGAAGGGGGTGGGAGGCCTCCGGCGTCGAACCGTCTGAATGGGCCGTGGCGGAAGGCCGACGGCGTTTCGGGGTCGACCTCTCCGAAGGGTCGATCGAGACGTTCCAGGCTGAGCCGAAGAGCATCGATGTCTTCGTGATGCTCGATGTGCTCGAGCATCTGGTGGACCCGGTCAGGGCACTCGCCCGGTTGCGAACGGCGCTTTCGGACGACGGCCTCTTGGTGCTCTCGACGATAGACCTCGGAAGCCTGCACTCGCGTGTCCGCAGGGAAAAGTGGCCCTGGTTCATCCTGCCGCATCTTCACTACTTTCGGGCTGAGACGTTGAATCGGTCGCTCCGGACGGCGGGTTTCGTGCCGACCAGCTGGGACCTCGTGCCACGCCGTTTCCACCTCTCCTACCTGGCGCATAGGGCGGAGAACTCGCTGGGCGCTCCGGGCCGGATCGCCGCCAAGGTCA
>JALYLV010000042.1 GCA_030774035.1 Actinomycetota bacterium | reverse complement strand
GCTTCCAGCCCACCGAGCCCGCCACCACGGCGAGCGTCAGGAGCAGGAAGGTCTTGCCCACGGTACCCGCGACGGTCATGGAGCCCTCGAGCGGCACGGCGATCGCCGCGGCGGACCGGTCGGGGCGTGGTGGGACGTTGCGCCAGGTCTGTTCGTTCAACATGTTGTTGGCCATGGGGGATGCCTCCTGCGGGTCGAGGGCACGATGCCTGGAATCCGTCGTACGACGGTCCCGCGGTCACGATGGTCGGCGCGAACGCTGGAGCCGATCGGCCCACGCTAGGTGCCGGTGGCGGAGAAGTGCTGGTAGTCCTGCGCCGTGCGCCAGGTGCCGCCCCAACCCCACCCGATCCGGTGGAAGGCGCGCCACACGACGTCGCGTTCGTGGATCATGCCCCGGCGATGGAGAGACCGATCCGCGAAGCGCCGTCCCGCCCTGGGACTCACGTGGTCGCCTGAGACGTAGGGGTTCTCAACGGGGTCGATGTCGATCGCGCGGCCGTAGGCGTGCTGCGACCACTGCGTTGTGCCGGCCACGAACCGGCAGTTGAACGCCGACGTGTTGTCGGCCGCCATCGACCGGTGATCGTCGCCACCGTAGACGTCGACGGGCCGCATGCGGCGGATCGGGAACCGGGCACGGTACAGGCGCCGGAAGATCCCCCGCATCTCCTCGGCCCAACGTCGGTGCACGATCAACGTTCCGATGCGGGCGGTCCCGTCGAACCTCCAGATGGATACGTGGACGGCGCGGAGATCGCGCAGCGGCACCGGACAGCCCGGATGCCAGGACACGCCTCGCATCGACGCCCGGGCCTCGGCGTCGAGCCGCTCGACCCAGGACCGGTACGGCGGCTGCGTGCCCGCAGCGGCGGGGCCGGCGACGGCGAGGGAGGACCAGAGAACGAGGCCGACGATCGCGATGGTCGGAGAGCGAGCCACGACGAGGACGATACCTCGGCGGTCCTGATGGAACGGTGCGCGAACCGCCGTCCCCGGATACGAGCGACAACAGCTATGTGCCTGCGGCTCCGACGCGTGCATGCGAGGAAGCCCGGAACGAAGCCGCGGTGACCCCGTAGCGGGCGAGCTCGACGCCCAACCGACGTGTTGTTCCATCGAACGCGAAGCCGAGCTTGAGCATGACTCGGATGGAGGGCTCGTTGTCCGGGAAGGCGAGCGCCACAACCTCTCCGAAGCTGAGGACGTTGAAGCCGTGGCGGAGGGAGGCGGCCCCGGCCTCTGTGGCGAGGCCTCTTCCCCACCAGTCCCGGCCCAAGGCGTAGATCAGTTCGACGCGGTCGGGGACTTCGGGAGTCACGAACCCGCAGTGGCCGACGACGAGCTGATCCGACCCGGATTCAAGGAGGGCCCAGACACCGAAGCCTCGGGTCCTCCAACCCTCCACGAGCCTGGCTAGTCGCTCAGCAGCGCGCTCCCTCGGGATCGGCTCCCGGACCGGCAAGAACCGGGTGACCTCGGGGTCGCTGAAGATGCGTCGATGCCATGCGTCGAGATCGCCGGCTTCCAATGGTCTCAGCCTGAGCCGTTCTGTCTCCATGTCGGCCACGCAGATGAGTATGGCGCGGCTGAGTTCCGGTGGTTCGCGCACCGGACGACGAACCGGTGGAGACGAGCGGACTCGAACCGCCGACCCCCTGCTTGCAAAGCAGGTGCTCTACCAGCTGAGCTACGTCCCCGCGTCCCCGCGTCCCCGCGTCCCCGGGGGATGCAGGAAACGTGGCAGAAAACACTCTCCCACGCCAGCATCCATTGGACATCGAGTTTACCGAGCACGCGGCCGGCGCGAGTCGATCCCTCCGGACCGGCAGGCGACGGTCGCGATGAGCGTGATCGAGATAGCGCGAAAGCCTCGCTTGACGCAGGGATGGAACATCAGCGGCTCGGAGGTCCACAATCTAGTGCGATGGCTACCTGCGCTGCCTGTGGCGCTCCTGTTCCCGAGAAGGCAGGCTTCTGCCCGGCGTGCGGCGCGCCGGTAGCGGCCGGCCTCGACCAGAGCGAACGAAAGCTCGCGACGGTCATCTTCGCCGACCTGGTCGGCTCGACCCAGCTCGCCGGCTCGTTGGACCCCGAGCGAACGAGGGCGATGCTCGATCGCTTCTACGACGCCATGGCTGCAGAGATCCAGAGCGCCGGCGGAACCGTCGAGAAGTTCGCCGGCGACGCCGTGATGGCCGTGTTCGGCGCCCCGGCATCGCTCGAGGATCACGCCGAGCGCGCGCTGCACGCAGCGCTGGCGTTGCTGCGGCGCCTGCACGAACTCTTCGGCGAGACGCTGGAGCTGCGGATCGGGGTGAACACGGGCGAGGTCGTCGTCGGGAAGCCTCGCGAAGGCAGCTCCTTCGTCACGGGCGACCCGGTCAACGTGGCGGCGCGACTGGAGCAGGCCGCGGAGCCGGGCGAGATCCTCGTCGGCGAGCGAACGGTCGCGACCGCGCGAGGGGCGTTCGAGTTCGGGGAGCATCGAACGATCGAGGCCAAAGGGAAGCCGGAGGGGGTCGAGTGTCGACGCCTCGTGCGCGGCCTGTCGCTGATGCGTCCGCGGGGCGTCGGGGGGCTTCGCCGGGCCTTCGTCGGCCGTGCCGAGGAGATGGAGGTGCTCGAGCGGGTCTACGAGGAGGTCGAGCACCGGCGGGAGCCACGTCTCGTGACGGTCCTCGGGGATGCCGGTGTCGGCAAGACCAGGCTCCTGCGGGAGTTCTGGGACCGCCTCGGCGAGCGGTCGCCCGAGACGCTGCGGCGGACCGGACGGTGCCTCTCCTACGGTCAGGGCATCACGTACTGGCCGCTCGCCGAGGTGTTGAAGGAGCATCTCGGCATCTTCGAGAGCGATCCGCCCGCGACGGTGCTCGAGCGACTCGGGTCGCGCGAGATGTTGGGTCTGACGCTCGGGCTCGATGTAGCCCACGGTCTCCACCCCCTCGCCGCGCGCGACCGCTTCCAGGACGCGTGGGTGGGGTTCCTCGAGGAGATCGTCGCCGAGCGACCCACCGTCGTGCTGATCGAGGACATCCACTGGGGCGAGGAACAGCTGCTCGATCTTCTGGAACGACTCGTCGGCGACACGCGCGGACTCCTCCTTCTGATCGCGACCGCGCGGCCTGAGCTGCTCGAGCAGCGACCCGGTTGGGGCGCCCGTGTCCGTGCCACGACGCTGGAGCTTGAAGCGCTCTCCTCGGAGGACGCGGTCCGGATGCTCGACGAGCTGCTCGGCGGGACGCTCCCGGTCGGGCTGCGCGAGGTCGTCGTCCAACGCGCGGAAGGAAACCCGTTCTTCGTCGAGGAGCTGCTCGGGACCCTGATTGACCGGCGATTGCTCGAACTGCAGAACGGCTCGTGGCGCCTGGCGCAGCTGCCCTCGGACTTCACCGTTCCAGACACCGTGCAGGCGGTCGTTGCCGCACGGGTCGATCTGCTCGACCCGCCCGAGAAACAGGCGCTCCAGGCGGCTTCCGTGATCGGTCGGGTCTTCTGGGCAGGACCCGTCTACGAGCTCGTCGAGGAGGCGGAGCCGGATCTTCGGATACTCGAGGAGCGCGACTTCATCCGCCGGCGCCCCGGCTCTTCGATCGCCGGCGACCGCGAATACGCCATCAAGCACGCGCTGACGCGTGAGGTCGCATACGCGGGGCTGCCGAAGGCCAGGCGTGCGAGACTGCACGCCGCCTTCGCGCGCTGGCTCGAACGGACCGGCGAGGGGCGCGACGAGTACGCGCCCCTCCTCGCGCACCATTACGCCGAGGCCGTCCGACCGGACGACTCCGACCTGGCGTGGGCGGGCGAGGAGGGCCAACTCGCGGAGCTGCGAGCGAGCGCGCTCGCGTGGCTCCGCAGCGCGGCCGAGCGCGCGATCGGCCGCTTCGAGATCGACGAAGGCCTCGCGCTGCTCCACCGCGCTCTCGACCTCGAGCCGGACGAGTCCGGCCGGGCTGTGCTCTGGCGAGAGGTCGGGCGCGCGAACGTCTTCAAGCTGGACGGCGAGGCGTTCTGGACGGCGATGCTGAACTCGCTGGCAGGCACCACCGACCGAGCAACCGTCGCGGACACGTACAGCATCCTCGCGTTCCATACGGCCACGCGAGCCTCGATGTGGAAACGCCGGCCGGACCGCGAGCTGATCGCCGGATGGATCGACCGGGCGCTCGAGCTGTCCGAGCCGGACGCGCCGGCGCGGGCGCGGGCGCTGATCGCGCGCACGAACTTCGATCCTGAGCGATTCGGCGCGGCGGCCCAAGAGGCGAGTGAGTTGGCCGACCGCATCGACGACATGGAGCTGCGGTCATGGGCCTGGGACGCCCTCTGTATGTGGGCCCTCTCCCGAGGCGACTACGAGGAGGCGTACGCGTGGGCCCGGCGCTGCTTGGACATCGCGCCCAGATTGACCGATCCCGATCACGTCGCGTTGATCTACGTGTTCGCCCTTCCGGCGTGCCTCGCGACCGGTCGCTTCGAAGAAGCCCGCCGCATCTCGAAGGCGCATGACGAGGTCACGGCCAACCTCACGCCACATCATCGGCTGCATGCAGCCAACTTGCTGATCGATGTCGAGCAGGCGGCCGGCTGCTGGGATGTGGTGCGCCATCTCACGTCGCGTGCGGAGTCGGCGGTCGCCGCCAACCTCGCAACGCCATGTGCGTCCAACGTCTCGTCGCTCCTCACCTGTGCTCTCGCGAACGTTCATCTCGGGAACGAGGAGGAATCGCGGCGCCTCGAGCGCAGTGCCGAGGATCTGGGTATGGAGGGCTACAGCTTCGACGCCCTGTACGTCGAGATCGCGATCGCGCGAGGCGATCTGGGTGAGGTCGAGCGGAGACTCAGCGAGTGGAGACCTGAGAGGTTCCTGGATGTCGAAGATTCGATCGCGCGACTCAACGCCCTCGTCGCCCTCGAGCGACGGGCCGAGATCGAGGAGGAGGCGCCGGCGATGTTGCAGCCGAAGACGTATCTCGAGCCGTTCGCTCTTCGCGCGCTCGGTTACGCCCGTGCGGACCACGGACTGATCCAACAGGCGGTCGAGAGGTTCGAGGCGATGGGCCTGGACTGGCACGCGGCCAAGACGAGAAGTCTCATGTCGCCGGAATGATCGTCGCCTGAGCTGCCTGTGGCGGCGGTTTTGCGCTCTCATTCCGTCCCACAGGAGCGGCACGAACCGTTACGAGATCGACGAAATCCATTACGAACAGCGCTGGAACACCCCGTTCGACCTGCTCAGAAGGCTTTTTCTGCAGCCCCTACGTCCCCGGGGGATGCAGGAAACGTGGCAGAAAACTCGCCCCGGCTCCAGCATCCGTCGGACATCGAGTCTACCGAGCACGCGACGGGCGCGGAATCGGCAGAAGGAGCCAGTCCAACGCGACGATCGGGGAGAAGCTCAGTGTGGAGTCCGAGACGGTGGAGACCGAGGTCAAGCAGATCTTCTCCAAGCTGAACCTCGTCGAGACGGATGATCTCCGCAGGGTGCTGTCGGTGCTCAGCTTCCTGCGCTCCTGACCTTCTGATTGGCGCCACATGCCGTCTCCTGCGGCGAGTGAACTCAGTCGCTGCGGGTCAAGGGATAGCCCTGATGCGACGACTCCCGCTGCATGCCACGATGTCCCGGTGCCGCTTACCGTGCTCATCGTCGACGACCACTCCGGGTTCCGATCGTTCGCCCGGGCCCTGTTGGAGGCCGAAGGCTTCGACGTCGTGGGTGAGGCCGGAGACGCCGCGTCGGCGATCGCCGCTGCAAGCCGGCTCCGGCCTCAGGTGGTCTTGCTCGACATCCAACTCCCTGACATCGACGGCTTCGAGGTCGCCAAGCGTTTAGCGCGAGGACCCGACAGCCCGGCGGTCGTGCTCGTGTCGACCCGCGACATCTCTTCGTACCGGCGACGCCTGGCCGGAAGCCCTGTTCGGGGCTTCATCCCCAAGGGCGAACTCTCGGGGAGTGCGATTCTTGAGCTCGTCTCCTGACTCTCGAACCGGATCCACTCCGCGCCTCCAGGGAGCGCTCTTGCTGGCCGGGCTCGCGCTCGGCATCGGAGCCGAGTTGCTGGCTGGTTCAGGGCAGAGCCTCGTCATGGCGGCGGCAGATCTGTCTGTCGGGTGGGCGTTCATCGTCTGCGGCCTCGTCACGTGGTCGCGCCGGCCGCAGACGCGCATCGGCATACTGCTCACCGCGACAGGGTTCGCTTGGTTCCTCGGCACCTTGAGCGTATCGGACGACGCGGCGATCGCGGCGTTCGGCGCAGCGATGCTCACGCTCCACCGCGGCCCGCTATTTCACGCGATCGTCGGGTATCCGACTGGTCGACCCTCTGGCAGGTTCGAGCTCGCCGTCGTCACTATCGGGTACGTGTACGCGGTGATCGTCCCTGTCGGGCGAAGCGAGGCTGCGACGCTCATCATCACCTTGCTCATCGTGGCCACGACGAGCCGCGGCTACCTCCTGGCTACCGGGCCAGAGCGCCAGGCCCGGACACGGGCGATCGCCGCAGCTGCGGCCCTCGCCCTGGTGCTCGGTGGGAGCAGCCTGATGCGCCTGTCGGGATCAAGTCCTGGGGCGGAGCGCGCCGTGCTCTGGGCATACGAGACGGTGCTCGTGCTCATCGCCGTCGGCTTCCCGGCTGACCTCCTCTGGGGACGATGGGCCCAGGCGGCCGTGACCAAGCTCGTCGTCGATCTCGGCGAGACCACCGGGACCGGCACGCTCGGGAACCGGCTGGCGAACGCGCTCGGCGACCGTTCGCTGCAGGTCGCGTATTGGCTACCCGAAGCGAACGGCTATGTCGATGACCGCGGCGACCCCTTCGCGCTTCCAGAGCCAGAGTCCGGAAGGGCGGTGACGGTGCTCGAACGACACGGCGAGCGGATCGCCGCGCTCGTCCACGACGCCGCCGTGTTGGAGGATCCCGCGCTGGTGGATTCGGTGGCTGCGGCGGCGGCGATCGCTCTTTCCAACGTGCGCCTCCAGGCCGACATCCGCCACCAGGTCGTCGAGCTGGCGGCTTCGCGCAGGCGCGTCCTCGAGGCTGGTGACGCGCAGCGGCGCCGGCTCCAACAGGAGCTCCGAGATGGCGCCGAGCAAAGACTGAGCGGCGTGCGCGAAGTGCTGGGAACCGCCCTCCAGGAGGCCGGCTCGGCTTCTGGTGGCCCTGCCGTTGAGCGGCTGGCAGAAGCTGACCGGGAGCTTCAGCAAGCGCAGACCGAACTGCGGGAGCTGGCCGACGGTATCCATCCGACGCGTCTCACGGAGACTGGGCTCGTTGCCCTGTCGTTCCTCGGTGAGCACGCACCGTTCAAGGTAGACGTGACCGTCCCGCCGGGACGATTCCCTCCGGCCGTCGAGGCGGCTATCTATTTCGTCTGCTCCGAGGCCTTGGCCAACGCGGCGAAGCACGCCAACGCGTCCCGCGTCACCATCCACGTGACACGAACTCCCGGTCGTCTCGCAGTGGAAGTCTCGGACGATGGGGTCGGGGGCGCCGATCGGGCTGCAGGCTCGGGGCTGCGCGGGCTCGGCGATCGGGTGGGAGCCCTCAGCGGGCACCTTCGGTTCGAGAGCCCCCCGGGCATGGGAACGCGGATCCTCGCGGAGATCCCGTGTGAGAGCGATGCGTAGAAGGGTCCCGGCGCTCGATCGCGACCGAGACCCCGTTAGCCAGGGTGTTCGATCACGGACCGACCCGGCTCCAGGGCTTCACTCGCAAGGAGGCTGGAATGCCGCCTTTGAGCGTGAGCTGACCTCGATAGACGCTCCAGATCATCGACCAGACTTCTCCGTTCGTCACCTTCAGAGTCAGTGTGCTGCCATCCACAACATACGTGCCGGAGTCAGACACGTTGACTGTGGTGTTGGCGTGCACGTAGTCGCCTCTGTCGAACGTCAACGTGAAGTGGCCGTAGTTCTCTGGGATGTCCTCGCCGGGATCGGCGATTCCGGCGGCCAGGAGCTCCTCGCGAGTGAAGCTGACTTCCCAGGTCCCGTCGAGCGGCGTGACCGTGGTGGTCTTGGTGGGCTCCGTTGACCCTGCACACGACGGAACGGCATCGGCCGTATCTCCGATCCCCTCTCGCATCGTCGTGATCTCGTCGATGAATGCCCGGGTCTGCTCGCTGCGCTCGAGGTCGTCGTACACGGGTTGGACCACCTGCCGGAGGTCGGCCATCTCGCCGGTCGTGACGGATACGACGGTCAGTCCCCGATTGCACAAGGTGTCACCGCCTTGGCTGTCGCACTTCTCCGAAGGGCACGGCGGCCATTGAGACAAGGAGCGAGGCCCTGCTTCACGGAGCCACTCCTGCTGCTGAGGATTCAGGGCGTCCCAGGCTCCGTTGCTGATGAACACGGCCGAGGCTTTCGGCCAGAGATCCACGTTCGCCGTCAGCTCGGTAGCGTTCCGGTCGTAGTGGTTGCCTTCGATGGTGCCGACGTGTGCCTCCATGCCGTCCAAGTTGGAGGTGTCTCCCGGTACATACGCGACGGGGGTTGCGCCGAGCGCCCGCATCGTCGCCTCCGCGACCTTCCCGGGCCGGATGCCGACGCGGGCACCCCGGTAGTCGGATGCAGAAACGAGTGCCCTGCTCAGCCCGAGCGGCTTCCTCAAGTCGCCGGGGAGAACAGCCAGTCCCACCAGGCCCGCGGGGCCTATCCCTTCGAGCATCTTCGCGGGGATGTCGCTGGACAGGACCTGCCTCTCCAACGCATAGCTGTCGATCAGGAAGGGGGCCTGCATCGCCTGGAACGAATCGATCCCCACGGTGTCGAACGCACGGACCGGGGCTGCACCGAGGTCTGCTTTGCCCTGCTCCACGTCATCGATGAGGCCGCCCTCATTCTGCGGATCGCCTGCGCGCCACTTGAGTTTGACCTGGATCTGGATGCTTCCGCCAGAGAGAGCCGTCACCGCGTCCACGAAGGGCTGCACCGTCGACGAGTCGCCCTCAACGTCGGCTAACGTGAGCATGACCGCCTTGATATCGCTACCCCCGGCCTTGTTTGCTCCCTCCGACGTGCACGCCGCCCCGGCGAGCGCCATCGTCATCCAGATAGCCCCGCACGCCAGGGGGAGCGAGCGGGCCCTGTTCATGTCGGCCTCCTCCTGTGGTTGCCCGCAGCTTCCTCCTTCTCCGCCTGCGGACACATCGGGGGCACCCCCATTCTCCGACATGTCGACGAGGGCTGACCCCCATGGGAACCGCTCGGTAACCGTGTCACCATTCCGCGCGTGACACTCGGAGCCCGGCTTCAGGTCGACCTTGCCCGAGCAGCTCGATCCGCGCTCTGGGTGGCCGCGTTCGGGTTCGGGCTCTTCTCACTCCTCATCGCCCGGTCCCATCCAGGCGGCTCGTTCGGTGGCGTGTCGTGGGTGGCGGCGACGGCGGAGCTTGCAGCCGGGTGGGCGACGCTCGGCGCTGGGCTGCATCTTTGCCTACGACGTCCCGGCAACCGATCGGGATATCTCCTGGCGGCAGCCGGCGTCGTCTGGTTCTTCGTCGAATGGAACAACCCGGGGATCGGGTCCTCGGTGGTGTTCACGTTCGGCCTCGTTGCATACGCGATGGCGCTACCGATGGTGGCGTACGCAGTCCTCGCCTACCCATCGGGCGGACCGTTGTCTCGCCCTGAGCGCCTGACGCTCGCAACCGCCTACGTCGGGACCGGTCTCGTCCTGGGGCTGCTTCCGGCCCTGTTCTTCGACCCGCACCGCCAAGGATGCAATCTGTGCCCGGCCAACCTGCTCCTCTTCCACAGCAGCGAAGGCGTGGTCCGCGCCCTCACCCGCTGGGGCGTGAGGCTGGGGGTGGTCTGGACGATCGCGCTCGCGGCGCTGCTGGTGTGGCGGCTTGTGCGAACGAGCGCGCCGCTGCGCAAGGTGACCGGCCCGGTGCTGGTGGCGGGGATCGGGTACCTCCTGCTCGTGTGGGTGGACTACGTGCACAGCCTGTCCTCGGGCATCTTGAGCACCGACCCTTTCGAATATCGCCTGCGGCTCGGCGAGGCAGCCGCCCTGGGCGCGCTCGCCCTGGCAGTGCTGTGGTCGTGGTTCCTGGGACGGAGGACCCGCTCGGCCATGGCCAGGCTGGTGGTCGAACTGGGCGAATCACCTCCGCCCGGCAGGTTGCGCGAGGTGCTCGCCCAGACCCTCGGCGACCCCCAGCTGCAAGTGGCCTACCCGCTCGGCGAGTCCGACCGGCTCGTCGACGCCAGCGGGAGGACGGTTGACCTGGCAGCACGTGACGGCAAGGCCGTGACTCCCCTCGCGCGCAACGGGACCATGGTCGCTCTGCTCCTACACCGCCAAGGACTCCTCGATGATCCGGGACTGGTCGAAGAAGTCGCCGCCGCCGCTAGGCTGGCCCTGGAGAACGAGCGACTCCAGGCCGAGGTGCGCGCCCAGCTCGAGGACCTGCGCACCTCTCGTGCGCGCATCGTGGCCACCGGTGATGTCGAGCGGCGTCGGCTCGAGCGGGACCTGCACGACGGTGCGCAGCAGCGCCTCGTCGGCCTGTTGCTCGCGCTCCGACTGGTGCGCGCCGAGGTCGGTCAGGATCAGGATCCGGGGTTCGTGTCTCAGATCGATCGGGCAGAGGAGGGGCTTCGCCTTGCCATCGAAGAGCTGCGCGAACTGGCCCACGGGATCTATCCAGCGGTCCTTGCCGACGAGGGACTAGCCGCTGCCGTAGAGGCGCTCGCAGAACGCGCCTCCATCCCGATCCAGGTCGTCGCCATCCCAGAGGGGCGGTTCGCCAACCCAACGGAGGCGGCCGCGTACTTCCTGGTCGCCGAAGCAACCGGCCCCATCGCTGCGCTGACGGCGGCGAGCGGCACCAAGGTGGTAGTGGAGCACGATGGAGACAGGCTCCTGGTGGAAGTGACCGAGGACGGCGCAGCGGACCCCCGTGCGGACGTGGAGTCGAGGGTTACCGACCTGGCCGACCGACTGGGCGCGCTGAACGGCCGGCTCCTCATCGAGCGCCGACCCGGCCGAGGGGTCACGATACGAGCGGAGATCCCATGCGGGTCGTGATCGCCGATGACGCGATGCTCATGCGGGAGGGGACTGCCCGCCTCCTCGAGGACGCGGGCTTCGACGTCGTCGACAAGGTCGACGACGCTCAGAAGCTCATGCGTGCTGTGGCTCTTGAGCGCCCGGATGTGGCCATCGTCGACATCAAGATGCCGCCGACGCACACCGACGAGGGATTGGTCGCGGCGGAGAAGATCAGGAGCGCATACCCCAACGTCGGCGTGCTGGTCCTCTCGCAGTACCTGGAATCCCGGTACGCGATGCGGCTTCTCGATCAGCACCCTGAGCGGGTGGGATACCTGCTGAAGGAGCGCGTCTCCGACATCGCAGTCTTGGTGGACGCCATCCGGCGCATCTCGGAGGGCGAATGCGTGCTAGATCCCACGATCGTGTCCCGGCTGGTGAACCGGCCCCGTCAGAAGGGGCCACTCAACGAGCTCACCGAGCGTGAACGCGAGGTCCTTGCCCTGATCGCAGAAGGCCGCTCGAACCAAGGAATCGCCGAGAAGCTCGTGCTGAGCCCGAAGACCGTGGAGGCCCACGTCGGCCACATCTTCTCGAAGATAGGTCTGGAGGAGACGCGCGATTATCACCGTCGCGTCCTGGCCGTACTGGCCTTCTTGAGACCGTGAAGTTGTAGGGACGAACCCTTACCACCGGCTCTCATAGGATCGGGGTCAGCCCTTCTCAAGATGAGGGCGCATCCCGATTCGACGATTCCCTCCCACCCATAGCGTCGCCTATGTCAGCCCCATCCAGGGGCATCGGGAGGGAGGAACAATGAGACGGGTTCGGATCGCAGGGCAACAAGGGCAAGGTCATGGGTTCCTCGTGCCGCTCTTGGCGGCCGCCACTTTGCTCGCAGGCCTTCTGGTCAATGCGACGCCGGCACAGGCGACGGCGCCTGGCACGAACGGCCGGATCGCGTTCCGCCAGTACTTCAACGAGGCGCACACATACGGAGCGATCTTCACGATCAAGCCGGACGGGACGGGACTCCGGCAGGTCACACATCCACGGAAGGGCATCCTTCACGACAAGCCGGACTGGTCCCCGAACGGTAGGTGGATCGCGTTCCAACGCGTTGGTGAGGAGTGCACGCCCTCGGACTGTCCGAGAGACCGGTTGTTCAAGGTGCGGGCCGACGGGAGCCGCCTCACGCTCATCGACAAAGGGCTTGGGTGTACGCCGAGCTACTGTCCCGGCGACTACGAGCCGGCCTGGTCCCCAAGCGGCAAGCAGATCGCCTTCTCCAGGGACACTGGGGGCGGCGTCATAGTCGGACTGTTCGTGATGCGGACCAACGGCACGCACACCAGACAGGTGACGGAGAAGGTCACCCCCACGAGGTACGAAGACAAGGCGCCACAGTGGTCACCGGACGGCGCTCGCTTGGTGTTCCAGAGGTTCAACAAGGCCACGGGTCTGTTCGCTGTGTTCACCGTGCGCCTCGACGGAACCCACGACCGCCGCCTGACCCCGTGGAACTTGGGAGCCGGGGGAAACCCGGACTGGTCGCCGGATGGTCGCTGGATCCTGTTCCAATCGCACTTCGAGGACGGCGAGCCACGGAACGTGTGCGTCGTGCACCCCAACGGGACGCACCTGCACTGCCTCACGCATGCGACCGCGACTACGTCATTCCTTCGTGCGGGATTTTCGCCTGACGGAACCATGATAACTACCGCCATGGTTCCCGGCGTGGGTGCGGCGGGTAACGCAGACGTCTTCGTGATGAACGCCGACGGCACTGACTTGCATGACATCACGAATACGTTCCGGTGGGACAGCACCTCCGATTGGGGGTCGAAGCCGTAGCGCCCACGTGAATGAGCCGGGTGACCAGCGTTAGGGAGCCGATCAGTGGGACCGACGGCAAAACGGGGCTGGCGGCCCTGGCCGATCGCAGAGGATGTTGGGGAGGGCCGCCGCGGATCGCGG
>JALYLV010000041.1 GCA_030774035.1 Actinomycetota bacterium | reverse complement strand
CTCGGCCAAGCGTTGCGCTACGCCTTCAGCAACTGCCGGGGCGACTACGTGGTGACCTTTGACAGCGACCTGAGTTACGCCCCCGAGCACATCGGGCGCCTCGTGACGGAGCTGCGTTCGAGCGGCGCCAAGATCGTGATCGCCTCGCCCTACGCGAGGGGCGGGCAGACGACCAAGGTCCCATTCGTGCGCCGCTTCCTCAGCCGCTCGGCCAACCGGTTCCTCGCCGCGACCGCCAGGGGACACATCTCGACGCTCACCGGCATGGTGCGGGCGTACGACCGGCGCTTCCTCTCCACGCTGAACCTGAGATCCATGGGCGCCGATATCAACACGGAGATCCTCTACAAGGCCGAGCTGCTCGGAGCAAGGGTGGTGGAGGTCCCCGCTCATCTGGACTGGACGTTCAGCCAGTCGGACGGCAAGCGGCGACGGTCACCGGTCACCCTTGCAAGCAGTACCAACGCCTACCTGTTCTCCGGCTTCATGTTCCGCCCCGTGGTGTTCTTCATCGCCCCTGGCATCATGGTGCTCGTAGCAGCGCTCTACACCCTCGGCTGGGTGGCCTACCGGATCGTCCACAACTACCTCCATCTCGCGAGCGGAAGCGTGATGGGCAAGATCACCGTCGCGATCCAGATCGCGTACCAGGCCGCCCCCTACGGTTTCGTCGTCGGTGGCATCGCGCTCCTCATCGCCTTCCAGCTCCTGAGTCTCGGGACGATCGCACTCCAGAACGAGCGCTACTTCAAGGAGCTCTTCCACTTCGACACCACGCTGTATCGCGAGTTGAAATACGGGAGCCGGCGTGAGCCCTGAGGGACTCGCGACCGCCAAGCCGCGAGTCATGAGGGCGACCACCGACCCCGCTGACGCCGCCGCCCTCTCTCCCGGCTCGGTAGCCATCGTGTTCGGGACGAGGCCGGAGATCATCAAGCTCTCCGGCATCATCGAGATGCTCGGCGCTGGAGCCCGCACGATCTTCTCGGGCCAGCACTTCGACCGGTTGCTGTCCGACATCTTCTTCGACGAGCTCCGATTGCCCCCACCCGACGTGATGCTGGCCGTTGGAGGGCGGAGTCGGGCACAGCAGGTCGGGGAGCTGGTGCTTCGCCTGGAGGAGCTATTCGTGGCGCGGCGACCCGCGATCGTGGTCGTCCAGGGAGACACGAACACGACGTTGGGCGGCGCCCTGGCGGCGAACGCCCTGGGAATCCCCTTGATCCACGTCGAGGCGGGGCTTCGCAGCTTCGACCGACGGATGCCGGAGGAGCACAACCGCGTCATCACCGACCACCTGGCAGACGAGTGCCTGGCGCCGACCGAGCGGGCCCGGGATAACCTCCTCGCTGAAGGCATCCCGGAGGGGCGCATCGCCATCACCGGCAACACGGTCGTCGACGTCGCGACCCGGCTGATCCCCCCTTCCGACGAGAGGGCCGCACTGGTGAGCCGGCTGGGGTTGGTAGCGGGGGGCTTCGTCCTGGCAACGTTCCACCGCCCCGAGAACGTCGACGATGCCGACCGTCTCGGCACCCTCCTCGAACATCTCGCACGCCTCGACGTCCCGGTCCTGTTTCCGGTGCACCCCCGGACCCGCCAGCACATCGAGGCCTTCGGGCTCGACAGCAGGGCGAGAGGTGTCGAGATGGTGGCGCCTGTTGGCTACAAGACGTTCCTCGGCCTGGCTGCAGAGTGCGCCCTCCTCGTTTCGGACTCGGGAGGGGTCCAAGAGGAGGCGAGTGTGGTGAAGCGGCCGGCCATCATCGTGCGCCGCTCCACGGATCGGCCCGAGGTCATCGGCACGTTCGCCACGCTCGTGCCGTCGCTGGCGGACCTCGCTCCCGAGGTGGGCCGGCTCCTCGCCGGACTCGACGACACCCACCGTCGGCTGGCGGATCTCCCCAGTCCCTATGGGGACGGTCAGGCCTCGGCGCGGTGCGTACGACACATCGTCGGGCTTCTTCGGAGCCAGCTCGTGCCGCCTGTCGTCCCGTAGCGGGAGGGCCGCTGATGCGCAACCGTCTCGCCGCGATCGCGTTGATCCTCGCGCTCGTGGCCGGCGCCGCTCTCCGCCTCGCCTACCCGACGGACATCGAGTACAAGGCCGACGAGCGCTGGTCCTTCGAGCAGACACGCACGGTCCTCGAAGGTGGCCCCTGGCCGGCACTCGGGTTACCGACCAGCGTGGGCGGCCGCCAGCCGGGTCTGAGCGTCTGGGTCTTCGTTGGGCTTGGCTGGATCAGCGGGGCGAGGACGCCTCCCGAACTCGCCCGTGCGGTCGAGGTGACCAATGGCCTCGCGCTCTTCGCTCTCGTCCTGTTCGCATGGTTTTCGGTCCCGCAGCCGGCGCGCGAGGCCTGGCTGTGGGGCGCCGCGCTCTGGGCGGCCAACCCGGTGGCAGTGATCTATGAGCGGAAGATCTGGTCGCCGAGTGTCCTGCCGCTCCTGGCCGTCGGCCTGATCGCCGCGTGGTGGCACAGGCGCGGTTGGATCGCCTCCCTCTTGTTCGGGGTCATCGCGGCGCTGATGAGCCAGATCCATGTGGTGGCCTTGCTCCTGGCCGTCGCCCTCTTCTTGTGGGGGTTCGCGGAGGATCGCCGTTCATTCCGGTGGAGCGCCCTCGTCCTCGGAGGGGTCCTCGGTGCTCTGCCGGCAGTCCCCTGGCTTCTCAGCGTGCTGAGGGGAGGCGGTCCCCACGTCCAATGGCGGATCCTGCCGCTCCTCTACTTCTTTCCCCGCTGGTTCGTGCAGCCCTTCGGCTTCTCGGTCGCCTACACATTGGGAAAGCGCCGCTTGCTCGCGTTTCTGGCCTGGCCGATGATCGGCGGTGTGCCGACCTACCTCTCGGGGCTGGCGCATGCCGCGCTCGCTGCCGCGATGATCGTCCTCTATGCACGAGCCGTTGCCGCGATCCGGGCCGGGCCCAGGCCTCATCTCAACACATTGTTCGTCGGCGGAGATCCCACCGGACGGGTGATGCGTGCCGCCTTCTGGGGCTACGGCGGTCTGCTCTCGTTGCTTACCCTCGTCGGCTTCGGCGCGGAGCGGCACTACATGATCTTCATCGCCCCCGTGATGGCCCTCTGGGTAGCGCGGCTCGCAGCCTTCCCGGGCGACGGCCACTTCACTCGCACAGCTCGGGCGCTGCTGGCCGTCTCGTGCGTCGGGCAGCTTCTCGTATCGGCGCTGGTGCTCAACTACATCCACCACGCCGAGGTGATGAATGCCCCATACGGCGCGACCTGGGCGGCTCAACAGAAGGGGCTCGCCCCGTCCCCGCCCTTGCTCAACGTTCCGCCCTAGCCATCCCCCTGACGGGATCGCGGGAGGAGAACGGCGGTCCAACGCTTGCTGAAATGAGTGAGGTTGTGAGGGAGGGCGGTTGTCTCCAGGTCCGCACCGGCTGCTGCGCGTTCGAGATCTTCCGGGCCGACACGGACGAGGGGGACGGCCCGGCTCGTGCGCCAGTAGCGGCGGAGGCCGCCCAAGGCTTCTGCGGCCGCCCGCAGCGGGGATCCGTGGCGGGCACCCAGGCGAAGGAGGTCGGCGACGTCGGACACGCCGCTGTGGCCGGATGGGATGAGGTCGGACAGAACCAGTTTCCCGCCGGGGGCCAGCATCCCTCGCCACCGGGCAAGCCATGCCGATAGCTCTTCGGGCGCCATGTACTGCGCCACGCTGTTGACGAGGATCAGGTCGAAGGGAGGTCCAACCCACGTCGTCCCCTCCGGCTCGACGGAGGGCGGCGTCGAGAGGTCGCAGAACCTGGTGTTGGAGAGATGAGCCGTGTTCCGCTCCGCCATCGAGCGCATGTGGGGCGACGGGTCCCAGAACCACACCTCGGCGACGAGTGGTGAGAGCATGGCGGCGACGAATCCGAAACCGCACCCGAAGTCCAGCACGCGCTGGTCTCGGTGAACTCCCACCGAAGCGGTGAGGGCCTCGACGTACAGGACCGACTGTTCGCGGTACAAGGGGGATTGGTGCTCGAGGCGGTCGAAGTACGCCAGCCAGTTCGCTGAGGAAGTCGGAGTTGTGCCGCGATCGCGGCGACTGGCTGATCCGGCGATCTCTGGTGGAGACACAGGGTCAGTGTAGGGACGGGTAGCTTGGTATGCCTAGGTCGAGGGATGATGCCCGCACGTGTTGAATGAAGATGAGGACAGGAAACTGCCTGGAGTCGGTGTTGGGGTGATCCTTCGCCGGATCCTCATCTTCATCGAGCCGGGTCACCGGGCCGCCTGGATCGCACTCGCCCCTCTCGCATTCGTCGTGGCCGGGCTCGAGGTGGCCGCCGCCTTACTCATCTTCTTGTTGGCGCGGCTGATCGCCGACCCAAGCAGTTCGTTGGCGCTGCCGATCGTCGGTGATGTCCGGGCCAGGTTCCCGACGCTTGACGACGATCACCTGTTGATCTTGGCGATGGCCGCGATCTCCGGGTTCTTCCTCCTGCGTGCCGGCGTCGTGCTCTTCGAGAGCTACTTCCGCGCGCGAGTCGCAGAGCGCACCGGGGTGCGACTGTCCAGCCGACTGTTCAGGGGCTACCTGGAGATGTCGTATCCGTTCCATCTCCAGCGCAATTCCGCGGAGCTGATCCGCAATATCACCGACGCCGTCACGTATGTCATCGATTACACCCTGATCCCCTCCGTTCGTTTGGCCTCGGAGCTCTTGGTCGTGGCCGGCCTCGCGCTGGCTCTGGTGCTCATCGCTCCGTTGGCCGCGGCTATTGCCGTGGCCCTGTTCGCGCCGCTCATGTGGCTGCTGTTCCGCCTGATCCAACCCCGGATCGGCCGGCTCGGGAGGGAGGGACACGAGCTGGCGATGTCGGCGTTGCTGGGGCTTCAACAGAGCCTCCACGGCTACCGAGACATCGCCATCCTCGGGCGCGGAGAATGGTTCCACGAGCGCTATCTGCGGATCCGCGAGGCGATCGCCAGGACTCGCACCCTGCGGTGGTTCTTCGGCGATGTGCCCAGGATCGCACTCGAGACGTCACTCGTCTTCTTCGTCACTGTGTTCGTGGCGACGACGGCCGCGGCCGGCAAGTCACCGGTCGAGTCGTTGCCGGTTCTCGGGATGTTCGCCTACGCCGCATTGCGGATCCTTCCCTCGCTCAACCACGTGGTCCTCGGCATCAACGACCTCAGGTATGGTGCCGCCGCCGCTGCCGACGTCCAACACGACCTCACTCTCGTGGAAGGGACGTTCCGGCGCCCGACGTCCGCGGCGACGGACGACGGCTCTCGCCTCGTCCTGCGTGACTCGATCAGACTCGAGGACGTCAGCTACCGCTATCCCGGGGCCGAAGAGGAGGCGCTCGCTCACGTCAGCATCGAGATCCGACGTGGCGATTCCGTCGGCATCGTGGGTCCCACCGGCGGAGGTAAGAGCACGCTCATCGACGTCATCCTCGGGTTGCTGCCCCTCGCCACAGGTCGCGTCCTCGTGGATGGAACGGATATCAGTGCGAACCTGAGGGGATGGCAACGCAACCTGGGCATGGTGCCGCAGTCCGTGTATCTCATCGACGACAGCTTGCGGCGCAACGTCGCACTCGGCGAGGACGACGATTCGATCGATGAAGACGCGATCCGGGAGGCGGTGGCGCTCGCGCAGCTGGATGACTTCGTTGCCTCTCTGCCGGCGGGACTGGATACCGTCGTGGGAGAACGGGGCGCGAGGATGTCGGGGGGACAGCGTCAGCGGGTGGCGATCGCTCGAGCGCTCTACCGCCGCCCGGCCGTCTTGGTGCTGGACGAAGGTACCTCCGCGCTCGACGCAGGGACGGAAGCCGCGCTTTTGGACGCTCTTGCCGCAGACGGACAAGAGCGAACCTTGATCATCGTCGCCCATCGGTTGACCAGCGTCCGCCGCTGTAGCGCGCTCCTGTTCGTCGAAGCCGGTCTCGTCGTCGACTCAGGAGCATTTGACGAGCTCCTCGCTCGCAACGCCGGGTTCCGCCGCATGGTTCAGATGGCGTCGGCATCACAGGGCCCCTCCGAGGCGTAGGGCACGTGAAGCCCACGTCCGCCGAGGCGTCAGATCGTGGGGGGGCGGATGTCCTCGGACCCGTCCTGACTCGCCTGATAACGGGCGCCCTCGTCGCGGTGGCACTTGCCGCGATCCTGGGGTGGCTGTTCCTGGCGGTATCCCATCTGCAGGACCGATACGAGGTCGGTCACGTCCAGGGCGCATGGATGGGGCTCGAGCAGTACGCGAACGAGGGGACGTTATACCCACCTCTGTTCGACGGGGTGCATTACGGCGGCACGAGGTGGATGCCGCTTCCGATCCTGCTGAATGCGACGGCCGCACGCATCACGGGCGAGTACCTCGTGTCCGGGAAGCTCGTGGGGCTCGTCTTGACCGCGGGCCTCCTGGTGCTGGTGTTCTTCGCCCTGCGGCGGTTCGAGACGCCGAAGGAGCTCGCTGCTGCGCTTGCCGCCACGGTCGTGGCGACCGACACCGGACGGATCGCGGGGACGACACTGGGTGGAGATGTGCTGCCTGTGCTTCTGCAGGTGGGAGCGTTGGTGGTCGCAACTTCGGGGCGGAAGAAGCGCTCGCTGGTGGTTGCGGGGGTCCTGGCCGGGCTAGCGCTCGCGAGCAAGACGACAGGAGTGTGGGCGGCGTTGGCGCTCTTCACCTGGCTTGGTTTGGATCGACGGTGGCGGGACCTGGCGTTCTTCGGCGCTGCTTTCGGCGTCACGACGGCCGTGGTCTTGGGGGCCGTCGAGTTGGTCAGCAGCGGGCGCTTCTCGGACAACCTGGTCGTGCTGACCTTCGCCGGCGTCGGCGGCGGGGTCGGTCCCATCCGCGCCCCGAACCAGGTCCTGTACCAACTCGCCACGTTTGGGCCAGCCGTGTGGGCGCTCGTTCCCTTCGCAGCAGCAGGTGCCCTGATCGCCCCGCTGCGACGGATCAGCGTCTATCACCTTGCCCTCGGGTGGGCCTTCCTGCTGCTGCTCGGTACCTACACCGACGTGGGTGCAGGATTCAACCAGCTGCTCGACGTGACCGTGCTGACGGTGCTTGCGGTCGGCCACCTCGCGGGTCGACTCGACGTCTCACGTCTCCGGACGCCCATGGCAACGATCCTGGCACTTGTGGTCATCTGGGGAACGACAACCGGCATCGTCCTTACCCTCGTCCCGGACATCCGCGCTACGGTCGAGGGAGCCTCGCTCGGGTACCCCTTGCACCCGCTCACCGGTCTGGTCGGCCCGACCGACGAGATCCTTTCGGAGGATCCGTACGTTCCGTTGTCGCTCGGCCGAAAGCCCGTCGTGCTCGACCCGTTCATGTTGCGTCGGCTCGATATCGTTGATCCCGCAGCGGTCGACGTGCTGATCGGGCGGATCGAGAACCATGAATTCGCCTACATCGTGACGGTCGTGCCACTGACGGCCCTCGACGGAGATACCGTGGACAACAACTACTGGTGGAACAACTTCCACTTCGGTCTGCGTGTGGTGGGCGCGATGCGGCGCGCGTACGTCATGCAGGGCGTTGTCGACGGTTACTACGTGTATCGACCGGGGCCGTGAAGCCCACGCGGTTCGCCCCTCGGGCACCCCGCCCACTCCACAGGCCGCGCTTGTCGGAGCGGGAGATCGAGCACGCTCGACGTGAGCGCTACGAGCCCCACTTCACCCAATGGGACTATCTCCATCTGGCGGGACTCCGACGAGGCTTGGTGTCGAGCTTTCGTCTGGCTCCCCCGCCGTCGGGCCCGGTCCTCGACCTCTTCTGCGGCACGAAGCCATACCTCGCGCTGCTCCCCTGGCGCCCCTTGTGGGGGCTGGACCTCGACCTTCACTTCGGACGCGCAGACGTGATTGGGACCTTGCCGATGCCATTCCGGGATTCGGCCTTCGGGCTCGTCTTGTGCAGCCAGGCGCTTCACCTGGTCGATGACCCCGTGGCAACGGTGGCGGAGATGGCGCGGGTGCTCAGTCCCGATGGGAGGGTCATCGCCACGGTCCCGCACCTATTCCTTGCCGAGGGAGACTTCGAGCGTCATTGGTCGCGGGCGGACCTACAGGTCCTCTTCGGTGACTGGCGGCGCATCCGTATCCAAGGTATCGACGGGCCCGGCGCCGCGCTCGCATTCTTTCTCGGACGCCCCATGATGCGTGCCGCACGCCGCTGGCCTCTCCTCAGAGCGATCGTCGCGCCGGGAGTCATCGTGCTGAACGCAGGGTGCATCCTGCTCGACGCGCTATCGACTCCGCTGCATCATCGGTTCCCTCACAGCCTGCTGCTCGTCGCGGAGGGGCCACCCAGAGTCATCGCCGATGGCGGCTCGTGACATGCAGGAATTCGGTCGTCACCCGATGACGTCACGGTCAGGCGCCGTGACCCCTCCGCGGCCCCCAATGGGCCCAGTGAGGATCGTCATCGAGCGTGGCGCCATCCTCAGGTCGAGCTGAACCCTGGTCTCGCTCGTGGTCGTTCGACTCGGCCGCCGGCGCAGCATCGGTGTCGGCCGAGTCGGCTTCACGGTCCTGAAGCCGAATCACGTCGATCCGCTCGTCTTCGAGGCGCTCAACCGCATCGGGTGCCTCTTCGAGAGGGGCCAGCGGTCCCGGAAGCGTCGCGAGTCGATCGAGCGAATCGCTCACCCCGGTGATCGCCTCGACCATCGAACCCACGGCCTCTTGGATCAGCTGGGGGACCCGGGTGATGCTGTCCCGGGCCGTCTCGATGCTCCGCTGGATGGACCGCACTCGAGGCTCGACGTGTGCCTGCCACTGGCCGAACCGATCGATCTCGGATCGGATCGCTTGTCTCTCTTGTTCGGCCTGCGCGAGTTGGTCCTCATAGGCATGCTTGGTTCGCTCCATGATCCCTGACACACCTCGCTCTGCGGCCTCCAGGATCACGGAGAGCTCCTCGGTCGCGGGCATCGGCGCCGTGCCGCCCTGCCGCTCGCGCTCGGCAAGCTGTGTTCGGGCAGTCTCAAGCTCCGTGTGGAGATCGCTGCTCCGCGCCTCGGCGGCCTGCACCTGCGCGCTCCTAGCCTGGAGCTCTGCTCGGGTGGTCTCGAGTTCCGTCCGGGCATTCCTGAGCTCCGCTCGGGTGGTCTCGAGCTCCGTCCGTGCATTCCTGAGCTCCGCTCGGGTGGTCTCGGGTTCCGCCCGGGCAGTTCTGAGCTCCGCTCGGGTCGTCTCCAGTTGGGTGTTGAGCTCCCCTGCGCGGGACTCGGCGGCCTCGACCTGCTCGCTGCGCGCCCGCAGTACCTCCGTTGCGGACTCGAGCTCGGCCTGAGCCCGGGTCAGCATTTCGTCGGTCGACTCGGCCTGTTCTCGGAGCTTCGCCCGCACGGAGTCGAGCTCCGCTCGCATCTGCTCGACCTTGGCTTGGGCTTGCTGCGCCTGTCCCTGTGCGAGAAGGAACATCCTCTCGCGGTCGGCCAGGATCTGTCGAACGCCCGACGTTCGATATCCGAAGAGCGAACGTACGAGCTGGGGGCTCTCGGAAGCCATGGTTGGGACTCCTTCGGGTCTGCCGGCGGCTACGGCTTCAGTATTCGACTTCCAGCGACCCGCTTCAACGACCGTGGACGACCGTGTCCGTATGGATCGGGGGCGAAGGAGAGTCTAGCTGTCCAGGTCGTCGGGCATGGCCTGGAGGGACATCTGCGGTACGTGGTCGGAGTCCTTCTCGTGACCGTCCCGAACGTAGTCGTAACCGGAGCCGTAGGGGCTGAATCGGCGTGCGTCGTACCGATTGACCACGACGCCGATGACGGGTACGCCGATCAGCTGGAGTTCGTGGCGTGCCTGCTCGACCGTGGGTCGTTGAACGAGGCGAGGATCGGCGACGAACAGGGCACCGTCGGTCAGGGGCCCGATCGCCACGACGTCCGACGACGTCAGGAGTGGCGGCGTGTCGAGGAGAACGAAATCTGCGAAGCCACAGAGTTCGGTCAGCAGGTCGCGCATCGCCTCCGACCCCAGACGCGCCACGGGCTCCTCCGGATCGCTCCTGCGCCCCGTGTCGAGGACCCACAGATTCTCCGTGCCGGTGGGGGAGATCGCTTCCAGGGGCGTTCGGAGGCCGAGCAGGACGTCGGTGAGACCCTTACCGTTCTTTCCCGGGAAGTACTTCTGGAGCTGCGGACGGCGAAGGTCGGCCGAGACCATCACGACGCGTTTGCCCGCACGTGCCAACGCCACGCCCAGGTTGGCGGTGGTCGACGTCTTGCCCTCTCCGGGGAGGGAACTCGTGATGACGAAGCTCTGGACCGAGCGCTGTTTGGCGACGTGCAGCAACCGAACCTGCAGCGCCTTATACGCTTCGGCCGCCTCCGACGTCGGGTGGCTCAGCATGATCGGGGCTGGGTCCTTTGACGACACCCGTGACGAGATGCGCGGGATGAAGGCAAGAACCGGGGCTCCCGATTGGGACTCCAGGTCTTCGCGTCCTCGCACCCGCTCATCCATCCGATCCCGGAAGAACGCCAACCCGATCCCAAGGGCCAGTCCCACCAGAAAACCGAGCCCCCCGTCCCTCTGGTGACTCGATCCCATGGGTGCGTCCGGTAGCCCGGCAAACCGCAGGATCTCGCCGACCTGAAGGCTCTCGGGAGTGGCGAAGTCCTGCAGCCGCTGGACGAAGACGGCGCGCTCGGACAGGAGGCCCGAGTACCGGGTGTCTAGCGTGGCACGGCTCGCCGGGTCGTGGACAATGCGTAGGTTCCGCGTGATCCGCTGCAGCTCCCCGTCGAGCTCTGCGATCCGCGCTTCGTACGGCTGTCGGGCTTGCTGCAGCTCGCTGACTGCCTTCTCCTTTCGGAGGTCCAGGTAGGCCTGCGCCAGCGCGATCGCGGTCGCCTGCGCGGCCGCGGGGTCGACGGAGACCGATGTGAAGGCGAGTGCCTCGGCCTCTGAAACCAGCGCTGCTTCCATGCTCCCGGGGACCACACCCTGCGTAGCGAGACGTTTCGAGGCGAGGTCGGTCACAGGAGTCGAGTTGGCCACCTGCTGTTCTGTCGGCATGTTGTCGACCCCGAATTGCGCGGGGGGCTGGGTCAGGTCGAACCTCGGAGCCTCTACGATTACCTCAGCCGAGGTTGTGTAGACGGGAATCTGTCGCAAGGAGAAAGCGAGCGCCACGGCCGTCGTCGTAATGACGACGGCGATGATCGTCCATTTCCGCGCCCAGAGGATCGCGAGGTGGTCGCGGAGATCCAGGGGTCCCGGGTTCATCATCTCGCCTTCATGTCGGCTCGAGTGCCCGACGTTTCGTGGACACGAAATCTTCCCATAGATATGCCCGCCCGGAGATGGCGAGGATGTGTGAAGTTTCTTGAGACATGTGTCTCATCGGTCGATGCGCGGAAAGACTTCAGGGTGGCTCGGGACGGGAGGCGGCCACCGCATACGCGCGCAGCACCTCCGCTTCGAACGACGTGGACCCCCGAACGGCGCTCCCGCGTGTCGCCGGGGGGTCGTCCAGGAGCCTGTCGACGGCCGCGGCGATGCTCCGCGCGGTGGCCTCTGGCGATCCGGGTGAGACGAGCACCGTGGGCGTCCCCCTGTACTGACCGACGATCTGGGATGGGCCCCCATGGTCGAGGGTCACGACCGGGGTCCCCAGGCTGAGGGCTTCGGCGATGCACAAGCCCGCCTCTTCATGGACCGCCGGATGGATCAGCGCGCCGGCGCGAGCGAGCAGCGGCAACAGCTTGGGCCTGGGGATCCATCCCTCGAATCGCACACGGTCCCCCAGGTGCCACTTCCGGGCGGCTCGTTCCAATCGCGGCTGTTCCGGACCGCCCCCGCAGAAGCGGAGCACCGACTCGGAGCGCTTGGTGTAGCGAAGAGCGCGGACGGCCAGGAGCGGCGCTTTCCACGGCACGAGCCGCCCGACAAACAGGAGATCGGTCGTGCGTGGCCCGGGTACCGGTTCGCTGTTCAGATTCACGGCGAGCGCATTCGAAAGGAGCTTCATGCTCCCGGCACCCCGCAGCCGTCGCCCGGTATCCGGGTTCTGGGCCAAGATCACCGATGCCATCCGCTGGGTTCTTCTGACCGGTGGAAGCAAGGCGATAGCCGGGCGACCAAGCACCCTCGCGGCGGCCTCCACTGTCCCTCGGAGGCCGAGCTCGGGCAGGAGACGCACTGGTGGTTCGACACCTCCGCCGATCGGGCCCCACACGAGGGGCTTGCCGACCGTCGCCACCCCGGTTCTCGTCCAGTAGCTAGCCAGCGTCACATGATGCACGACGTCGAAGTCGAACTTCCTGTCCAGCGCGCGCGCTCGCGTGCTTGCCTCGCGCTGCCACCGATCGTAGCCGAGGTGGAACTCCAGAGAGTTGAGATCGTCGAGGTTCCGTCCCTTCGAAGTGAACTCGATGGCCTCCAGGTGGATCCGAGAGGCTCCCGGAGCTGCCTCCAACGCGCGTTCGATCGCCGGGATGGACTCGGGCAGCGTCAGCACCCACACGTCGTGCCGGCTCGCGGCGGCGAGCATCGCCCGGAACCCGACTTCGGGCTCCGAGCCCTTCTCGGGCTCGCAGGCAAGTGCCGACAGAAGGACCTTCAACCGAGAGCTCCGTTTCAGGTTCCGGACGGCGGGGCTTCGCGGACATCCTCTCAGGTCGCACCCTCTGGCCAGCGTCCTTGACACATGCGCCCGACTCGCTAGGGTCACGACCACGCCCAGCCGATCCCGGTGGGCGTTCGTCTTGGTGTGGAAAGGAGGCACTACAGAGGAAAGACCTGCTCCGCCTTACCAACAGGAGAAAGGACGATCTCATGATTCCTGTGAGCATCTGCCTCAACCTGGCGTCTTCTGCAAGCATCCGCGGTCGTCGGACCGCAGCGTCAGGAACTTCGAAGCCCCCGACGAGTCCTGGAATGCCTTCTCGAGCACATCGGCTCGAGGCATCCCCTCGAAGACCCGGCCTCACGGCCCGTCGCGCCAGCCGAGGTCACCCGCGTGACCTCGACCCTCATCCCTGAGCCCCGATCGCCTCGTGATGATCTCGGGAGATCGAGTTCTTCACGTCCGGTCGAATTCGGCCAAGGCGCTTCGTGCGGTGGGCTCGTTCCCGGCCTCCGGATGCGGGATTCAACGATCCGTCACCGACCTTTGGGGGAGGTAGCGGAGGTAGCCGAGGTAGTCCTTTCGGACTAGCAACTTGGGATGGTTGGCCTCTCAAGAGTGGTCGCCCCGAGGTCGATGAGAGACGCAGCATCGAGGGGGGAAGTCTGAGTATGGATCCCATCAGAGGGCTCACGGGAGGGGATGGTGGCAGGCGCCGGCCGCCGCCAGATCACATCGCAGGGGACAACCGGAAGGACCCGTCGCATGGCGTCCCCGAGTGGATCCTGCCCTCGGAAGCGGCCTTCCTCACCGGCCGAAGCGAGGCGTCGATCTTGCGACTCGCTGGAAGCGGACGCATCGGGACGCGTGCGCTGGACAAGCACCGGGACGATCCCAAGCTCGTTCTGATCCGTGCACGAGACCTCCTGGATCTTGAGCCCTCGTTCACAGAGACCGAGGGAGGCGTCGATCTCGCTCGCGGGTTGATCACTCCCGCAGACCCCGGTCCGGTTCGGAACATGTCACGCCCACGCGGACTACCCGTCACCCGCATTCTGGCGACGGCTGCCGTGCTCGTCCTGTTGGTGGCAGTCGCAAGCGGCTTTTCGAACTCCCCACTCGGTCTTAAGTCGGTGTACTACCGGTTGGCCGGCAAGAGCATTGGTACGAAGCCGTCGACGAGCAGAGGGGGCGGGAACGGACACACCAAGCCTTCCCCGAGCCCCAGCCCGAGCCCCAGCCCGAGCCCCAGCCCGAGCCCGAGCCCCAGCCCGAGCCCCAGCCCGAGCCCCAGCCCGAGCCCGAGCCCGAGCCCGAGCCCGAGCCCCAGCCCGAGCCCCAGCCCGAGCC
>JALYLV010000040.1:8451-14997 GCA_030774035.1 Actinomycetota bacterium | reverse complement strand
TACATGGACTGCCCTGGACGACTTCTCAGGGACTGTTAATCCGTAGGTTGTGGGTTCGAGTCCCACCCCCGGAGCTGCAAAGCTGCAGGTAGAAGCTGGTGTCTGGCGGACGGGCTCACGCTCCAACCAGATGTGTCCCGCGGTGGTCCCGCGGCGGTTTCGAGTTCGTCGTGACAAAGCCGCATCGCGGCGGCTATCCGCGCATCTCGAGTTGCCAGTTCCTATGACAGTTCGAGTTGTCAGTTCCCGCGACAACTCCGCAGTGGTGGGACGCGTCGGTTCCGGAGGCTAGCACGAGCTCCTGGCGTCAGCCCGCGCGCTACCTGACACCTAAGGGCATTTCCCGCTCGCTGTGGACGAGGGGGCGTCGGTCAGCGTCGTCTCGCTTCCGCGTGTTCGGGGAGGTGGAGAGTCGAGATCGGTGACTTCTTCACGGTGGAGACCGCGTTCCTCAGGACGCTCTACGTGCTGTTCTTCATCGAGGTCGCAACCCGACGCCTTCACATCACCGCGGCGACCCGAAACCCGGATGCAACCTTCGTCACCCAACAGGCACGCAACCTGTGCTCGAGCTGGATCAGCGCGAGACACCGGTGCGCTTCCTGATCCGTGACCGAGACTCCAACGCGCAGCACCATGTAGAGGAGTGAGAACAGCATGCGTGCATCCTGGACACCTCCTGGTCAGGATGCGAATCGGCGTTTCGGCATCCCTCAAGTCTTGTGCAGGGTGTTCGCCGCCCCTATTGACCCGACGTGCCAGGCGTAGGAGCCGGCGCAACAACAATCGAATTGAGCGCGTCCACCACTTCCCGGCGGACCGAGTCGTCCGCGTCGGACCCCAGCACCACGAACATCTGGAACTCACGTCCGGCATCCGAGAACCCAACAACGTGCGCCGAGGTTCCGAGGCACTCCAGCGGTCCGACCAGCGGGCCGAGGTCCAGCCGCTCCGGGCGCGGGGGGACGTTCACCGGCGTGTTTGGCGACGTGTATTCAACGAGCCAGAACAGGACGCCGTCGCTCGGCAATGATTCGATCGCGGCTGTTGGAGCGCAGTCGCCGTCGGTTGGGAAGTTCCAGGAACCGGCGACCAAGTCGACCGTGGGATCGATCATGGTGATGTCCGTCCCGTTCTCGAACGTCCATGCACTCGGGAGGGTGACTTGGACGCCGGCCGAGGAACCGTGGGTCACAAACGGCGGTGGCGACGCGGGTTCGGACGCGGGTCCGACGCTCTGGGAGGGCAGGCCGCCACCCAAGGGTAGGAGTGCTGCGAGGGCAATCGCAAGGAGCGTCACGACGGCCGCGATCGCCCCTACGCTGCCCACGGCCTGGAGTCGCCTTCGCCGGCGGACCCGTCGACGAACGTCCGCGGGAAGCGGCCGCTCCGTCACGAGCCGCGCGGCGACGTCCTTGATGTCTCGAGCGAGGTCTTCATCAGTCTCGAACATCCCGTTCCTCCTTCTCCATGCTTGCGAGGACTTGCCGCAACCTCGCGACTCCTTGGGATGTGAGCGCTCTGACGGTGCCTGGGCGCTTGCCAAGAGCCCGCGCTGCATCCTCCACGGAGTAGTCGAGGTAGTACCGGAGGACGACGGCCCGCCGCTGTGCGGGTGGGAGCCCCGCGATCGCCCGAAGCAAGGCTGCTTCAAGCGGCTCGCGTGGTCCCGCCACCGCTTCCTCGGGTGGAGAGGCCGTTAGCAGCCCTCGTTTCTTCTTGCGTAGCAGGCTGATCGCTCTTCGGCGGACGACGCCGTGGACCCACGCTTCTGCGTACTCTTCGATCGAACCCTTCCGCCACTTCGCGAGCGCAGCCACGAAGGCGTCCTGAGCGAGTTCCTCCGCATCGTCGAGGCTCGAGGTCATGAGGAACGCCGTGCGAACGACTCGCGCGTAGTGTTCCCGCCACAGGGCCTCCACGGTTCGGTCGTCCAAGCAACCATCCTCCACCCTTCTATCGCGCCAGTCGCATGAAACGCTTAGGGGACTGCCGCAGGTTTGGCACGGGCGGCCGAGATCGACGCCACTCGATCCCGAACAGCCCGTAAAGGGGTGCAGCCCATCCGGCCATCAGGAACCAGAGAACGAACAAGCGCAGGAACGTGCCGAGGCGGATGACTCTTCCCCCGAGGAGTGCGACGGCGCGCCCGAGAAGGCACACTGATCAACATCGTGACCCTCCCCGCAGAGCGCAGACGACTCGTGATGAGAGCAGTCCACGAACTAGCCTCGAGGCTCGGGCTCGTGGTCTCTCCGCGGATCCTGAAGGATTCGAACAATACAATCGTGCACCTCGACCCCCTCGCGCTCGTAGCCAAGGTGGGAACGAGCCATTTCCGTGACGCTTCACTCGAGGCGCTCGACCGCGAGCTCGACGTCGCCCGCCATCTTGCCTCGAAGGAGGCGCCCATCGTGAATCCGAGCGCCGACGTTCCTGCCGGGCCGCACCGCGCCGAAAACCTGACGGTGACGCTTTGGCAGTTCTATGAGGATCAAGGATCGCCGGGAGACGACACGCTGTTCGGGCCGCTCCTTGCTCGCATTCACGACGCTCTGCTGGACTACCAGGGCGCCCTTCCCGCGTTCACGGCCGAACTCGAAGATGTGGGGCGGATCCTCTTGGACAGGAGTCGGCTACCTCGGCTCCGCGACGAGGACCACGCGTTCTTGCTCCGCACGCACGAGGAGCTTCAACCGGTCGTCTCGTCGGCCCCGTGGGTGAGTCGTCCAATCCACGGAAGCCCTCACACGGGAAACTGGCTCAAAGGACCAGCGGGGCTGCTACTCCTCGATTTCGAGACGGCGTGCCGCGGACCCGTGGAGTGGGACCTGAGCGCGATGGGCGACGAAGCGGTCGACGCGTTTCCTCACGCCGATCGGGAACTGCTGGCCCTCCTACGCCGGATGCGGAGCCTGTGCGTCGCGGTCAAGTGCTGGATCGATCCGGAGAGGGCTCCAGAGGTGGGCGAGGCCGCCGCTGTGCATCTGCGGCTGCTTCGGGGTGAGCCACTCGAATAGCGCGGCACTGGCGGATGGTTGGAGGGCCGGACCGGCGATCCGCTCGACGGGGATCGCCGGCACTCGCGAGGCCTACCGGTCCTCCATTCGTGCACGAACGAGCGGGCATTCATGGATGTCTCGTTGCATCCAAGCACACCGATGGCCGCCATCGGCGAATTCATCGGGTACGAGGATGTGTGTCGAAGAAGCCGGTTCGCGCGAAGCTTAGTGCCGGTCGGAGGCTCAATGTCGAGCACGGCCACGTTCGTCACCGACTGCCAGGCGGGGAGATCGGACGCGCCCCCTTCAGGAAGACCTCACGCGGGATGGGATGATGTCCCTCCGCTCGCGTGAACCGGTATTCACGAAATGTCTCACTGGCCTGCACCCAGTACTCGTCGTACCAGTCCTTGCGAGCCTTCCGTTGCGTCTCGCGGTGGTCCGTCTGCCGCCTCCAGGCGTCGAGTGCATCGCGAGACTCGAATCGGACCACGGCGATCGCCTCGCCGTCGTCTGACTTGTACGACTTGTACGAGATGAAGCCAGGCATCGCGGAGACGATCGACCACATGCGGTCAGTCGCTTTCGACTCCGATTCGCCGTCCGCGTCGTCGCGCATCACGTATGAGAACAGGACGACGATCATCACGACCCCTTTGCCGGCTGGATGACAGACCACATGATGCGAACGTTCGCGCCGTCGCACGTAACCCGGGGATCACCTGCCCGCGGCGGCTGCCTAGTGAGCGACGACGTAGACGACGGCAACGTGTATCCATGCACGTCGGATCGTCATTCACGAGGAACCCCGTCCACGTCAGGGGACGTGGTCTGGATCGGTTTGAAGCCACTCGATGACATCGGTGGCGTTCCGTTCGGGCAGCTCGACAGGGTAGAAGACCTTGACTATATGTGTCCGTCTCGCGATCAGGGTCAATCGCTTGTAGAAGGTCCGCTCCGCGGCGGTGAATGTGGGCAGCGTCAGGGCCTCGGCAAGTTGCCGGTCAGGGTCTGAGATGAGCCGATACCGCACCCCGATGCGCTCGGCGAAACTCCTTTGTTCCTCGACCGTCTGCACGCTCAGTCCGGCGAGGGCAGCTCCGAGGCCGCCGAGACGATCGTGTTCATCACGGAAGGCGCACGACTGTGAGGTGCACCCGCGCGCGCCAGGGATCTGGTCCCATCCGGGAACAGGCGCGTCCGGAAGTCCGGTTGCGTGCGGATAGATGAAGAGCACGAGGAGGTCCGCGGCGAGCTCCGCGAGGTCGACTGGCCCGGCGGTCGACTCAAGCCTGAGCGCCGGCACTGCCGCGCCGACCAGGTGGTCGCTGGCAGCGTCATCCCCGAGCCCCGACGGCCGTGTAGCGGGGTGGGTGGGTTCAGCGTCGCTCATGCCGGTCCCGCAACATCGAGCAGGATCCCATCGAGAACGGTCACGGCGCTCCCGGTGAGATGGACGCGGGCGCCGCGAACTGCCGTGCGGACGACGCCGGTGCGTGCGGACACCTGCAATCCCGTCAGATCATCCCGTCCAAGCCGGTCCGACCAATACGGGGCAAGGGCGGTGTGGGCGCTGCCCGTCACTGGGTCCTCAGGGAGGCCGTCGGCGGGTGAGAAGAACCGTGAGACGAAGTCGTAGCCACGAACGGGGTCCGACGCTTCGGCGGTGATGGTGACGCCCCGGATGCCGTCACGCACGGTCACGTGGGCGAGGGCGACGAAGTCCGGAATCACGGCGCGTACCGCAGCCTCACTTGGCAGGACCGCGAGAACGTCGCGGAGGGAACCGGTGCTGTAGGTGGCTTCAGGGTCGGCGCCGAGCGCCTTTGGCAAGCCATCGGGAACCGGCATCTCGGTCACACGCGCCGTAGGAAAGTCCAGAGTGATCGTCCCATCCTCTTCGCTGTGGGCGACCAACACCCCGCTGCGGGTGCTGAAGCGAACCGTGCCGGGCGTCCCACGATCGCTCTGCAGGGCGTGCGCCGTTGCCAAGGTGGCATGGCCGCACAGACTCTCTTCGATCACCGGATTGAACCATCGCAGTGCCCAGTCGGCCTCGGCCTCCGGGGGCAGCGGGTAGGCGAACGCGGTCATCGGAAGGTTCGTTTCGGCGGCGAGCCGGTGCATCCACGACTCGTCCGGCCAGGTATCCATGTCGAGCAGGCAGACCGCTGCCGGGTTGCCCGCGAAGGGCCGGTCCGTGAAGGCGTCGATGATCCTGATCCGCATGGAAGCACCCTAGGACGACGATGGAGGTCTGGATGGCGAGAGGGCTCGTAGACGCGCGGATGGTTGATTCTCACCGTCCGCGAGCACCTCGCGCGATCTTCGTGGGCGAGCGCGGACGTCTAGTCCAGCGTTGTCTGGGCTCCGGTCGAATGATGTCGCTGATCGGACTGCAGCGATCCTCCGATGGCCCAATTGTCGTACCGAGCAATGCGTAGGCGCCTGTCTTCGCGTCCACGTCGATGTTCGACAACGCGAGCGCGGCTGCAAGCGTCGCGATGACGATCAAGCCGTACGTCCGCGCAAAAGGAACGAAGCTGACCAACCTGTCGTCTTGCTGTTTCCTCGTCCGGTAGACCTGGACCACGCCGACGAGCAACAGGGCAAATGCCCCAAAGCCCAGCGTTGCGAACCAAATCGTGTCGGAAACTTGAGTGGTCTGGATCGGCACGTCGGTCTGAGCAAGACCAGTCAGGATAAGCATTGGCGTCTCCTCTCTCTTGGGGCAGGGTTCCACGGCCAATCAATCCCGTCAAATCAACCAGGATGCGGAGGGATCCATACTTCATGTGGCCCAACGACCACGAACGAAGCGGCCTTGGGATGTCGGGACCTGCGCGACGCTCCGGCGCAAGTTCTTGGCTCTCAATCGCTCGGCCGAAGACGAGTCCCAGCTCGAAGCAAAGCAGGCCTAGCAAGAGACGGACGCTTCGGAGACTGAGGGCGCCTGAATCTGGCCCGCGTTCGGTCCGACCACGCTGAACTCTCTTGTCCTCCCTCATTCTCTCGGTTGCGCCGGGTGCATAGTTTCGCTGCGAGAGATCTAGTGTGATCTGCAATCTCGCATACAATGCGGCACACGGTTGTCTTGTTAACGTCCCAACGAGTGGTGGACTTTCGCGGTGGAGATCCGGGGTGGAAATCCCCGTGAAGTAGATGGCCACCGCCATCCTCACGACAGTCGAAGGTCAGGAGGAGGGACGATGGCCACCACCAGCATGGACATCACGTCGTTCGTCGGCAAGCTGCTCGAGCAAGACGACGTTGATGCACTGCGAGAAGGGGTCAGGGTGCTTGCCCAGGCCGTGATGGAGACCGAGGTGAGCTCCCAGATCGGAGCGGCGCCCTACGAGCGGAGCTCCGAGCGCCTCGCCTACCGAAACGGCTACCGCACCCGGCGCTGGGACACGCGTGTGGGCACGATCGAGCTCAAGATCCCCAAGGTCACCGCCGGCGCCTACTTCCCATCGCTGCTGGAACCCCGCCGCCGAGCGGAGAAGGCACTGCAGGCCGTCGTCGTGGAGGCCTACGTCAAGGG
>JALYLV010000040.1:0-8441 GCA_030774035.1 Actinomycetota bacterium | reverse complement strand
CCTGGGGATCGACGGGATCTCCCGCTCGGAGGTCTCCCGGATCTGCAAGGTCTTGGACGAGGAGGTCCGCACCTTCCTGGGGCGTCCGATCGAGAGCCCGTGTCCGTACCTGTGGCTGGACGCGACGTTCCACAAGGTGCGCGAGGCCGGCCGAGTGATCTCGGTCGCCACGGTGGTCGCGATCGGAGTTACGGCCACCGGCGAGCGCACGATCCTGGGTGCCGCCACCGGCCTGAGCGAAGACCACCAGTTCTGGGTCAGCTTCCTGCGCTCGCTTGTCAAGCGGGGTCTGAGCGACGTACGCCTGGTGATCTCCGACGCTCACGAAGGCCTCCGGGGAGCGATCGCGAAGATCCTTCATGAGGCGACCTGGCAACGGTGCCGGGTCCACTTCATGCGCAACCTGCTCTCGACCGTGCCCAAGACCGCGCAGGACCGCGTGGCCGCGATCGTTCGCACCGTCTTTGCCCAGCCCGATCACGCCTCGGCCATGGTCCAGCTGCAGGAGGTCGCCGCGCTGCTGTCTCCCCGGTTCCCTCAGGCCGCCGAGCTGCTCCAGGACGCGGCCGAGGACGTCCTCGCCCACCTCCACTTCCCCAGCGAGCACCGTCGCCGGCTGCACTCGACCAACCCGATCGAGCGCTTGCACAAGGAGGTCAAGCGCCGGACCCGGGTCGTGGGGATCTTCCCCACCCGAGACTCGCTCATGAGGATGGTGGGGACACTGCTGGCCGAACAAGATGACGAGTGGCAGGTCGCCGATCGCCGCTACTTCAGCGTCGCCTCGATGACGAAGGTGGACGAACTCGATGGAGGTGAGGATCCCAAGGAGCTACTCGCTCAGATCGCGTGAGGGGCGAGGATGGCGGTGACGAATCTCAACCACTTGACGGGACACGACCGTTGTCTTGAAGAAGGGAATAGGAGATGGCACAGGCACTTGTGGTGGTGTGCGATGTATGCGGCTCGCCGGCGGTCGAGACGGTCGGGATCAGGGTGGCCGCACGTGGATACCAGAAGGATGTGTGCCAGACGCATCTGGATGAGCTGGTCACCGGGGCTCGTGCTCCTCGCCTTGGCCGCCCCCGCTCCAAGCCGGCGGCTGTGACCGCTTCACGGACGCGCGCGAAGACGACCAGTCAGGCGAAGTGGAAAGCCAAGAAGACGGTTGGACGCCCGCGGAAGAAGGCGAGCTAGACCAGCGCGAAACCGCTATCCCTCGATCGCAAGCGCGTCGCTAGCCTGCGTCTTTGGGCGTCTGAGCGCCCGGATCGTCGGCATCGCTGACGAGGTCGGTCTCCCTGCTCGAACCGCTCGCCGCCGCGGACGGGTTCGCAGGCAACTCGGAAACCGAGGGCGGATCGCCTGTCGCGCCGGTCTCGGTGGTGTCCCCGGTCGCGCGGCCGCCCGTGGCGCCGCCGGTTTCGCCGGCGCTCGTACGACCGTACTCCACGACTGCCGACGACGCGAAGTAGAAGCCCACGACGACGCCGAACAGGGACGTGAGGTTGTTCACAAGGCCCTGTCCGAACGTCCCAACCTCGTTTATGGAGAACAGGAAGATGCCCAGAATGGCGAAGTACACCATGATGCACTTCATGGAACGCCTCGACCACGGCCGTTCGGCTCGATCTCCAATCCCCGATTCTGGGTCGCCGTCGTGCGCTAGGGTGCTGCATGGACTGGTCTGAGACCCCTCCACAGCGGCCTGAGCGAGCCCGTACGGGTTCTGACGGAGCTGCCCGGCACTTCCACGTGGGGACCTTCCACCCGCTCGCGGGCACCGGTGAGCGGATCGGCATCACGCGGTGCTCGTGCGGATGGGAGTCGACCGTCGAGCTGCGCTGGCACGGGTTCGGTCGGTGGCGCGGGCATACGCAAGAACGCCCGGACCAGTGATCCAGCTATCCCCCCTTCCGTGTTTGTCTCCGCGATTGCCCACCAGTCTGCCCACCGGCGCGAGGACGGAACGCGAACACCTGCCGGAGCAGCGGCTCGCCGTCGTGCATGCCCTCGAAGACGGAAACGTCGAAGACCACGCGCCGGCCGTCGCGCAGCCGCGCGAGGTGCACGATCACGTCGATCGCCGACGCCACCTGGTTGCGGATGTGCGCCGCCGGCAGGTCGACGTCGGACATCATGGACATGGTCTCGACGGTCGGCGAGCCTGGCCCGTCCAGCGAGCACGCCCTGCGGCCGCTCCGTCGAGAAGAGGTCCAGGGCCGGTGACGTGAGCGATCGCGAGCATCCCGCCGCGATCCACCCGGCCGAGCTGTTCGCCGCGTCTGGGCAAGGGTCGAATCGTAAGGCGGGTGTCAAGCCCTGGTCGCCGTGGCCGCGGCTGCCGCTCAGGGAGAGGAGGTCCGGTACGCTCCGACAGGATTGGAGGTCTCAGCGTGGAGGGGAAGGCGCCAGCCGAGAGGATCGAGGTCTCGCCGGAGGTGCTCGCGTGGGCACGGCGATCCGCCGGCTACACCGATGCCGCCGTCGCTGCCAAGAAGATCGGCACGTCGGAGGCGGTCCTTGCCAGGTGGGAGTCCGGTGAGGTCGCGCCGACGATCAAACAGCTTCGGAAGATGGCGAAGGTCTACCGACGACCGCTCGCGGTCCTCCTCCTGTCCGACCCGCCGCTCGACTTCCAGCCCGTCCGCGACTTCCGGAGCGCGCCGGCGTCGGGTCGGGCCGATGAGTGGTCGCCAGCGCTCCGGGTCGAGTTCCGACGAGCGCTCAGCCAGCGGGACGTGTTCCTGGAGCTGGCGGAGCTGGCCGCCGGGTCGATACAGGAGGCCGAGCCCTTACCTCGCGTTCGCACCGACTCCGACGCCGAGGACGCGGCGGACGTTCTCCGGGCTGCGCTCGATGTCGCCCCAGATCGCGGCTGGTCGTCGCCCTATGACGCGCTCAACGCTTTCCTGTCCGCCGTCGAGCGGTTCGGCATCCTCGTCATCCAGACGCGCGACGTGCCGATCCGCGAGATGCGCGGGTTCTCGGTATCCGAGCGCCCGTTTCCCGTCATCGCTCTGAACGGATCGGACTGGGCTCGACCTCGGCTGTTCACGCTCATGCACGAGCTGACGCACCTGGCGATCAACGCGAGCGGGTTGTGCGACCTCCACGAGACCCGAGGTCGCGCGGCGACGTCCGAGGACCAGCTCGAACAGTTCTGCAACCGAGTCGCCGCCGCGACGTTGATGCCCGCCCCTGTGGTTCGCAGCCTCGTGGCGAACGTCGGACCGGACTACGCGTGGACGCTCGACGAGCTTGCCCCGCTGAGCAGGCGCTTCGGCGCGAGCCGCGAGGCGGTGCTTCTCCGGCTCGTCACCCTGGGGATCGTTACGTGGGACTTGTATTGGGCGCGGAAGCCCGAGCTTGACGCCGCGTACGAGGAGGCGCGGCGCCAGGAGGTCGAGCGCCGGCGGGACAAGGAGACCCCCGGTGGACCGAACTACTACGTCGTCAAGGCGCGCGACCTCGGACACGGCTACGTCACGACCGTCCTCGACGCGTTCCGGTCGCGATCCATCTCGTCGCTCGACGTCGCGGACTACTTGGAGGTCCGCTTCGAGCAGCTCCCGAAGCTAGAGAGCGTGCTGCGATGAACGCGGCGCCACCGACCTACTCGTTCGACACGAGCGGCCTGATCGACGGGCTCGAACGGTACTACCCGGCTGAGACGTTCTCGGCGCTGTGGGAGCGTGTCGACGACCTCATCGACGCCGGGCGGCTCATCATCTCGGAGGAAGTGTGGGAGGAGGTTGAGGCGAAGACCTCCACGGCGCGGGATTGGTGCAAGGATCGCCTCGACCGGATCATCGTGCCGACGGACGGCACGATCGCGTCGACTGTCACTGAAATCCTTACGAACCACCCCAGGCTCGTCGCGAACATGAAGGGCCGGAACCGCGCGGACGCGTTCGTCATCGCGGTCGCGCGCATCCGCGGAGCCACCGTCGTGACGGGGGAGGGCGGGGACGGCTCCGCGAACCGCCCGAAGATTCCGTTCATCTGCGACGCGATGGGAGTGCCGCACCTTCGTTTCCTCGGCGTGTTGCAGACGGAGGGCTGGCGCTTCACGTAGCGCGACCTGAACCCTTGCTATGCGACGTACAACGCGTAGCTGTTGCCGCGCTTCTCGCGCCGCAGGAGACCGACGAGCGCGAGGTTGTAGCACGAGGCCGACACGTCGCTCTTCTCCTCGCCGAGGCTTCATGTAGAGGTCCTTCTGGATCGTGCCGGGATCGCCCGTGACGAACGCGAGCACCTTGCGGGCTGTCTCCTCGTCCGCGAGGAAGCCCTCCATCTCGGCCACGGTCTCCGCCGACGCACCGCCGTGTTTCATCGCGTCCCGCATCGAGTCGAGCAGGTCACGCTGAGCGAGTGCGGCCGCCACAGGACCCGCAAAGCTGAATGCCTCGGAGCGGAGCTGCTGGGGGTTGGCCTCCATACCGAGGCCTTCGAGCAGTGCGCGCTGCTCCTCGTTCTCCTGTCGCAGTGCGTCCACGTACTCCGGGAGCAGTGCGAGCACGTCGCGAGCTACCTGGAGCAGTCGATCGAGGTCGCGCTCCGACCACGCATCTCTCGCCGCGCCGTTCAGCGCGAGGTACCTGTCGACAGCGGCGCCCGAGGCCGTCATCGCGTCCTCGGCGTCAACCTCGTCGGGCGCCGACACGACGTGCGCGTCGGCCCACTCGACCGGGACCGTGAGGCTCGGCCCTTCGGACAGGCGCCGGCGTAGCCACAGCCAGACGTGCCGCTCGTCCTGGCGCTGGTCCGCGTAGATCACCGCTGGCACGATGAGCCGCGGGGCGCCGGCGCGATCGAGCGCGGGCGCGATCACCGCCGCCAGCTCGCGCTCGATGTACCCGACCAGTCGCTCGTCAGCCTCGACCCGGATGGCGTTGGCGTCGTACTGGTTCCCCGGATCGCGCACAAGGGTGGCCGGACACGGGTACAGGTCTTCCGTCTCCGGTCCGATCAGCGCGTCGATCGCCGTTCGGTAGTGCTCCTCTCCCCGCACGGCGGCGAAGGGCGCTTCCCATCGAGCCCACTCTTCCGACTGCTGCCAGTCGGCCGGCGTGTCGGTGATCGGCGTGACGTCGGGCATCAGACCGATCCGCATGACTACGCTGGCGCCGTCCGTGTAGGTGCGCGGGTTCGCCGCGGCGAGGATGTCGTCCATTCGCGGCGGAGGGTCCTCGTCGCCCATCGGCGGTGACGCTACTCCGCTCGTCCGGCTGGTCGCAAACGAGCCGGGAGCGGCGACCTCCCTCGTTCAGACCGACGGCGGCTGGTTGCTCGGTGGCGGCCAGGGCTGCGACGAGAGCGGGATCATCCGCCTCTAGCCCTGCCGCTGGGGTCGCGCGCAACTGCGTCGAAGGCTGCGGTCGTTCACGGGTGGAGCACACCGGGCTTGATACGGGCGGGCACCACGATCCGAGTGGAGCGAGCGACTCCCACCACCGCCAGGAGCACGAGGTCCGCGAGCACGAACGCGGTCTCGAGCGCACGGTTGATGCTCTCGGCGTCACCACGCCTCGCATACAGGCGGGCGAAGTCCGGTGAGGAGCGCGGAATCGCGCGCAGGTTCCTAGCAGCGTCACGAGATCGGCATGATCGCGTTCCAGCGTACGGCGTACCCCTGCACAGCCGGAGGCACGACGCCGTCTGGATTAGGCGAGTGCTCGCTCGACGGCATCGAGCGCGCTCGCCAAAGCGCCCGGTGTGGCGTTCGCGAGTGGGGGACGAACGTCGGGAGTCGGGATAACCCCTTGTGCATGCAGGACGGCCTTGAACACAGCGGGGCTGGGTTCAGCGAAGCATGCCGTGACGACCGGAAGCAGCGCCTCATGATGGAGCCGCCCTTCCGCCACCTTGCCCCCCACTCCGCACTCGATCATGTCGACGAAACGTTGCGTGCAGACGTGCGCCGAGGCCGCGATGGCACCGGAGGCGCCGAGAAGCGACATCGGAAAGAGGTAGGGGTCGTCCCCACCCAGCACGGAGAATCCCGCGGGTGCCTGCGCGAGGACGCGCAAGGTATCCGTATCGATCACCCCGACCGCGTGTTTTACCCCGACGACTTGGGGCACCTGAGCCAGCTCCAAGAGGCCATCGGGTTCAAGCAGGACGCCTGTTCTGTAGGGGATGTTGTAGATAACGATCGCGACCGAGCTGGCAGCCGCCACGGACCTGAAGTGTTGGACGATTCCTCGCTGACTCGGCCGGAGGTAGTAGGGCACGACGCAGAGTGCCGCAGTGACACCGGGAGCGAGTGCGAGCCTTTCGACGGCCGTAATCGTCGCCCGAGTCGCGTTGCTTCCAGTGCCAACGATCAGCTGGGCCCCCCGGTCAAGGCATGCGCCTACACAAACGTCGACGATCGCCTGCTTCTCGGCGTCGTCCAGGAGGGACGCCTCGCCCGTCGTGGCGAGAGCAACGATGCCCGCTGCACCTTCATCGAGGTAACGATGAGCGAGCCGTTCGACAGAATCGAGCGCCACTGACCCGTCCTGCTCGTACGGCGTGACCAATGGCACGTAGACCCCGCGAAGGGAGACAGACTCCATCGGTGCAAGGTACCCGAAGTCCGCGCCGTTGCGGACCTTCCGCTGACTGCATTCCTTCAGGAACCCGCTACGAGATAGAAGGAACCCGTTACGAACCGCTATTTGAGGCCTTGCTCTGCCTGCGCAGGCGGTGTTTTCTGCAACCCCTCAGCCCGCGACTGAACCGTGCTGAGCGCACCTCATGAACAAGGCCCGAACGAGCGCTTCGGCACTCTCGATCCGCCGACAAAGCTCCACGTAGACGTCTCAGTGCGGCCGCGGACGCTGGGGCGCAAGTCCAGGTTCGACAGATTGTGGAAGCCGCCCACTGGTGATGATTCAGCCTGTCCATACGCCGACACGTCCGGACGGCTGTACAGAAAGAGGCCCCGCCTGTGAGGGCGGGGCCTGGTCGTGCGTGTAGCGGGCGAGGTTACGCGGTGGGTTCACTCACCGGAGCGCGGAGACGGACCCCGCACCGGCGGCACAGGTCCCCGTCGTTCGGGTCGGGGAGCTTCTGGCCTTCGGGGCGTGGCGTCACCGTACCGTTGCCCTCCGCCGTGTCGATCTGGCACGGTAGACACATCTCGGGCGGGGCGATCATCTCGTTCAGGTTGAACGACGGCATCGGGCTCCTTAACGGTAGGTGGTCCGGCGCACACGGAAGCATATGCCCAAGCCCTCCGACGCGGCTCGGAAATCAGGGCCCCTGATCGCTGGATCTGGAAGGTCGCGTTCAAGATCGCGGCCGGCGAACTGAAGCCGCGTAGGCGCTTGGATCCGCTACGTGATGACTTCAAGGTTGAAGGACCGGAGTCAGCCATAGAGCTTCTCACTCTCATCAGATCGCTTTCGGCTAAGCAGCGCAGTGCCCTCGTCTTGCACTACTTCGCGGGCTACACCTACCGCGAGGTGGCAGACATGATTGGTTCGACGCCCTCGGCGGTGTCGGTGCACGTGACGCGAGCGCGCCGGAGGCTCATGGCTCTCTTGGAGGGAACCGAATGAAAGACATCAGGGATCGATTCTCCGAAGCACACCGCATATCCGCGCCCGACCTCTGGGAGGAGATCACGCACAGAGCGCGCTCCGAACCATCCGAGCGACACCCGGAGCATCGATGGCTGACTATTGCGGTCGCCGCGGTCGTCGCCGTTGCGGGCGTAGGGCTTGGCGTGTTCGCGCTCCGAACGACGTTCACCAGCCATGGCCTAGTGGGCCCGGCGCCTTCGTCAAAGAGTTCCGTGGAGAGCGCGTGCGACTTTCCTTCGCTTCGCCCCGCTACCCTTCCATGGCTCGCGAGCGGCGATCCCATTCCCGAGCCTGACATCGTCGGAGAATACAAGCGAGTGAATTAGTTCGCTCCTGAAGGTACCCAATGGGAAGGGTCCTACGTCTCGTTGCGCCTTCTCGGTGATGCCCCGGACCTCGGTGGGGAGAGGGCACCACCACTGCCAGACGGCACGACCGGGACACTTGTCGACCGCAACCCCGAATGGGATGTCTTCTGGAACCGATCGTCCACGTACTGCGGAGCGGTTGCGATGTACGTGTACTTGGCGGTCGATGAGCCCGGATGAAACTAGGACGGCGACCGTCGAACTTGCCCACTCCCTCTCGGACAGTGGCTCGCCAAGCTGATTGACACGTAACGGCAAACAACCATGCCAAGAGCAGGGAGGCGCAGTAGTTCTTGCCGGTCGGGGTCCTCGTTCGGGGGTCGGGGCGCCCGAGCAGGTTGCACAGGTCGATGAAGTGCTCCTGCGAGGCGGCGCGCTCGGTGCCGGTCGCCGCAGCCCACTTCCTCACAAATTCTGCTGCATCCATCGCGAGATTATAGGCGGAGAGGTGCCCGAACCGTTCGAGGCACGTCAGGCGGTGACGCTAATCACCAGG
>JALYLV010000039.1 GCA_030774035.1 Actinomycetota bacterium | reverse complement strand
CCCCCCCTTCCAGGTCCCACCATCCGTCTCGTACTATCGAGCCGCATGAATCGAGCCTTCCGTCTCGTCACTCTGATCTCCGTGGGCCTGCTGTTCCTCGCGTTGCCCGCCTGTCACCGGACCCCCATCAACCCCGACGTTCGGCTGCAGCAGGGGCTCGCAGCCCAGCGGGCAGGCGATCTCGACGGAGCTGCGGCCGCGTACGAAGACGTGCTGGATGTTCGCCCGAACGACAAGTACGCGCTCTACAACCTCGGGGTGATCGCCCAGGGCGACGGCGTGACGCAGCTCGCCGAGGGGTACTATCGCTCGGCCCTGGATGCCGACCCGAACTTCGAGCCCGCACTCTTCAACCTCGCGATCATCCGAACCTCGGTCGGTGCGACGCAGGAGGCTGTCGACCTGTATCGGCGCTTGATCGCCGTGGCTCCGAAAAACGCGAACGCTCATTTCAACCTCGGGATCCTGCTTCAGAGGGCCGGCAAGGATCAGGAAGCAACGGCCGAGTTCAACGTCGCGATCAAGATCGACCCCTCGCTCGCCGGCCGGCTCGTCACGAACCCGATCCTGCCCGGAAGCGGAACCAACGGCGGTGCGAGCGCAACGGGCACGCCCTCGGCTACCGTGACTCCGTAAACGAAGCTGTGGGCAGGTCGGCTTGTCGGCGCGCCTGCGATGTCCGTATCCTTGGCGGGCCACAGACAGCAGGGGCGCTTCGCGCGTAATCCTTCGGGTACCTGCCGAGGCAACCGAAGACGTGTGAGTTCGCACGTCTCCGCTGTCTGCGGAGGCGTGCTTTTTCATGTCAGGAGGCTCGATGCCCAAACCGGAGAAGATCCAGCGGGTCGCAGAGTTGAAGGCTCGGATCGAGGCATCCGACGCACTTCTGCTCACCGAGTACCGCGGTCTCACGGTGTCCGACATCTCGGCTCTCCGGCGTTCCCTGGCAGAGGGGGGAACGAGATTCGCGGTCGTCAAGAACACGCTGATGCGCCGAGCCGTCGTGGACAGCGGGATGGCCGAGCTTCAGGAGATCCTCGAAGGCCCGAGCGCCGTTGCGTTCGTCGTTGGCGATCCGGTGGCGGCGGCCAAGAAGGTCGTCGACGCCGCGAAGCAGTTCCCCGCCCTGGTCCTGAAGGGGGGCTTCCTCGACGGGAACGTCCTGTCGGCGGATGAAGCGAAGGGTCTAGCCGAACTCGAGTCCAGGGAAGTCATGCTCTCCAAGATCGCGGGCATGCTGAAGAGCGATATGTCGCGAGCGGCGGCGATGTTCGTCTCGACGCAGTCGAAGTTCCTTTCGCTCCTCGAGGCCTTCAAAGACAAGCTGCAGAGCGAAACCCCTCCCGACTCGCCCACGGAGGCGGTCGCGGTGGAACCGACAACCACGGCCGACACCGCGGAGACCACGGCCGACACCGCGGAGACCACGGCCGACACCGCGGAAACTGTCGCCGACGAGACCGCAACCGAAGAGTCAGAAGAACGCCCAGACGAGGGTTCGACCGACGTCCCGGAACCCGGGCCGGTGGAAGAGCCAGAAGAGAAGGAGTGACGCGCGATGGCGAAACTGAGCAGCGATGACCTGCTGGCGCGATTCAAGGAGATGACCCTCCTCGAGCTGTCGGAGTTCATCAAGAAGTTCGAGGAAGAGTTCGACGTGAAGGCAGCGGCGGCGGCACCCATGATGATGGCCGCTCCCGGTGGCGCCGCGGGTGCGGAAGCCGAGGAGGAGCAGTCCGAGTTCGACGTGGTGCTGACGAGCGCGGGTGACAAGAAGATCCAGGTCATCAAGGAGGTGCGCGCGCTCACGAGCCTCGGGCTGAAGGAAGCCAAGGACCTCGTCGACAGCGCGCCGAAGCCGGTCCTGGAGAAGGTCACCAAGGAAGCGGCAGACAAGGCGAAGGAGCAGCTCGAGGCCTCGGGCGCATCGATCGAGATCAAGTAGCGGAGCGTCACGGGCGGGGAGAGCGCGGGCGATGCACGCTGACGATGGGGTGCGCGTAGGCATGAGGCTGCGAGAAGCTCGATCCGCCGCCGGCCTCAGCCAATCCGAGCTCGAACGGATCTCGGGCATACCGAAGGCGCGTCTCTCCCGGTATGAGAACGGACACGTCGAGCCCTCGATCCAGACGCTCATTCGCCTCGCGCGCGCCCTGAACGTTTCCGAGGCGTCGCTGCTGGGTGACCCCCGCGCGATCCTCGAAGACTTCTTCCGTGTGATGTCGCAGCGAGGCATCCGGATCACGTCACGCGAGCAGACCGAGCGGCTGGCCGTCGCGGTGGCCGACATGATCGAAGCGATGGGGGGCATCGAGTCGATCGCTGGGGCTGGTCCACACGCGGGGGTTGACCCCACGCCGTGGCCCACGGACGCCCGATCCGAAGTGCCGATCAACCTGGCGGCACATGCCGAGAGCTTCACCTAGGACGCCACGGCATGGACGAAGATCTTCCCTCCGGCGTCGTCGTCTCGGAGCTGATCGCTCACCCGGACGATCGAGGGGCCCTCACGGAGCTGTTCCGCCAGAGCTGGCTTCCTCCCGGGATCTCGATGGTGCAAGCGAACCTCTCGACCAGTCGGGCTGACGTCCTTCGCGGGATGCACTTCCATCGGCATCAGGCCGACTACTGGATCGTCCTCGACGGTGTCGCGTTCGTCGGCCTTTTCGACCTTCGGGCCGGCTCGCCGACGGAACGAAGCACCGCCACGATCACGCTCGATGCCACTGCCGGGCTCCATGGGCTCTACATCCCGCCGGGCGTCGCTCACGGGTTCTGTGCGGTCACCGAGATGCGGCTTCAATACCTCGTCACCGGCGAGTTCACGGGCGCCGACGAACACGGATTCTCGTGGAACGACCCGGAGCTCGGGATCAGGTGGCCGGTGGCTGAACCGATCGTCTCCGACAGAGACACCACGAGTGGATCCCTGGCGGCTGCGTTGGCCGATCAACCGACGTTCAGCGATACGTGAGCCAGAGCGTGAGCGGCGCCTCGGGGGCTCCCGCGTAGCTCAATGTGTTCCCGTCGAGCGTCAGGCGGTTGGCTTTGGCGACCAACGACATCCCGGGCGGAAGACTGATCCGGATGTCGACAGGCATCGGCGCGATGGCCGGTTGCGGCAGCACGACCACCTCGTATCGCCACATCGCGCCATCACGGACAGCGGCACCAGGCTGTCGGTACGCGACGTCCATCGACGCCGAGCTTCTGGGGGAGGAGTAGAGCAAGCCAGTGACCACGCTAGCCCCGAGGTCCCGGCCGCGCTCCACCGACGTGCCTGCGGACGCCGTGGTGGAAACGTCGGCCGCGCGTGGGGGCAGGTACAGGGTCGCGCTTCCGAGCCAGGCCCCCGGCTGACCGTGGAGTCCGAGCAGCAGCGAACGCGGTGTGGTGGGCGCCCGGTCGTCGATCCGGATGCCGGTCTCGATCGAGGCGACGCCCTCCGCGTCCAGGTGCACCACCTCTTCCGTCGATCGCCTCACGTACGAAACGGCCCTGTTCTGCGCCGCACCCCGCCATAGCACCATCAGCGATCCGTGAGCCGGGTCGAACCCGCCGGTCGCCCCGAGGTCGGCGAGCCTGCTCCTCTCGGTGGCCGACGTGCTCCACACCATCAGATGGCGCTCCGAGATCGCCTGTGCCATGCCGATCGCGAAGGCTTCCAGCGAGGGTCGCTCCACCAAGAACCCGTCGACCACGGCGCCGCTCACGTCGGCATGTTCCTCACCAGCCAGATGAGGATCCGTGCCCAAGAACAGCGTTCGTTCGAGGACGCCGACGCCGGTATCCATGGTGACGGGGCGGCGCAAGAAGTCGGTAGCGACGGGCCCGGTCATCCACAGCATGTCTTGCAAGCCCACCGAGTCGACAAGGATCACGCCATCGAGCGGGCCGAACCCCGAGGCGCCGGCGGCATCGAGCATCGCGGGAACGTCGGTGGGGAAGTCGGGGGAGGTGTTCGTCCCGGCGAAGGCGACCGTCGCCGGCCGGAGCCCGGTGAGCGTCAGGCGCCCCACATCCGCCGTCAGTACTCCGACCGATGAGATGGATCCGCCGGTCGCTCGAGGGATGCCCAGGCTCTCGACGGCCAGGAGGTAACGGCGAGTGCCCTCCCCACCGAGCATCGTCGGAAGGAGGTGGAACGTGTATCGAAGGTCGTTCGTGAGCGCCACGCGCCGCTCGAGCGCCACCAGGGCGTCGCCGTATCCTGAGGCAACCGCGCCGATCAAATCGCCGCTTCCCGCGGCTCTCAGGCGGTCGAGCGCGGCCTGCAGCTGGCCCGCCGCATCATCGATCGTCGGTGTAGCGCGCTTGATCTTCACCAGGTTGACGTGCCCGATGGACCGGGCTGCCGGGATGAGGATGTTGTTCCATCCCAAGGTCTCTGCGGCATCTCCCATCGTGATACCCGCCCGGGCGGAATCGCCGATCGCCGTGGCGACGGCGCGCGTCGCGCGGATGTTCTGTCCCACGATCGGAAAGAGGCCGAGGAGTCTCATCGAGGGACGCTCCGAGGCGGCGACCACCGCATCCGCCCTCTCCGCCGCCGCGCCCAGCTCGGCGACGGCGTTGCTCGGATCACCGACGACGAGGGACTCCGCGCCGTCGTCCAGTGACGACCGGGCGGCCTTGATGCCATCGAGCATGGATCGAGCCGATCTCGCGGCATCGATCCCGAGAACCCCAAGCACGAGGAGCAGGAAGATCCCGATGCCGACCGCTAACCGCCGCCTCGCCCTCTCGGATCTCGGCGGGATCTCCGCGACGGGATCCAGCGGTTCAGGGGGCTCGGTCGTGGCCACGACCTCGGACCTTATCGTCTCCTATGGAGGTTGACCGAGCCTTCAGGGCGGCGTAACGTTCCGCACGACCCCTCAGGGGTGCGCCCGGCGTCGTTGACGTTGCGTGCTGTCGTGCGTAGACTCTGCGTCTGCCGTGCCTACCCGCGCGCATCGCCGTGCGCTCTGCAATATCCCTGGGAGGGATCCTTCTTGCCTGACCAGCTTGTCCCTGTTCGTGATCGTGTCAGTTTCGCCAAGCTCGACGAGGTCCTCCCCCTTCCCGACCTCGTAGGTATCCAAAGAGAGTCGTTCCACTGGCTCCTCAGCGAGGGCCTCAGAGAGGTTCTCGAAGAGGTTTCGCCGATCGAAGACTTCACCGAACAGTTCCAGCTGTACTTCGGTAAGCATCAGTTCAAGCAGGTCAAAGCAACCGAAGAGGAATGCCGCGACAAGGACATCACCTACAGTCAACCGCTATTCGTCGAAGCCACCTTCGTCAACAAGGTGACGGGCGAGATCAAGGAACAGGAAGTCTTCATGGGGGACTTCCCGATCATGACCGGGCGGGGGACGTTCATCATCAACGGCACTGAGCGTGTCGTCGTGTCGCAGCTCGTTCGGTCTCCCGGGGTGTATTTCAGCCGGGAACTCGACAAGACCACCGACAAGGACGTTTTCATCGCGAAGATCATCCCCTCTCGCGGAGCGTGGCTCGAGTTCGACGTCGACAAGAAGGACACGGTCGGTGTCCGCATCGACCGCAAGCGGCGCCAGAACGTCACGGTGCTGTTGAAGGCGCTCGGCTGGACGGCCGACGAGATCCGCAAGCTCTTCGACAACGCCCCCTCGATCGAATTGACCCTGGAGAAGGATCACGTCGAGACCCAGGAAGAGGCACTCGAGGACATCTACCGCAAGCTCCGCCCGGGTGAGCCCCCGACCGCCGAGAGCGCGAAGACCCTGCTCGAGAACCTCTTCTTCAACCCGAAGCGCTACGACGTGGCCCGCGTCGGCCGTCACAAGGTCGACAAGAAACTGGGGGCCGCCGACGGCTTGCTCCTGAAGCAGCTGAAGGCGCACCACAAGGCGCTCGGCGAGCTCGACAACCCCGACAAGAAGGCATGGGAGCAGTTCAAGTACCGCACGTTCTCCGAGCAGCTGAAGGAAGAGCAAGGGTCCGGCGCCCCGAAGTACAAGGCCGTTCTCACCTACGAGGACATGCTGAAGACGGTCCGCTACCTCGTGAAGCTCCATGCCGGCGAGGATGGGTACGACCCAGACGACATCGACCATTTCGGCAATCGACGCCTGCGAAGCGTCGGCGAGCTGATCCAGAACCAGATCCGGATCGGCCTGTCTCGGATGGAACGCGTCGTCAAAGAGCGGATGACGACCCAAGACGTCGAGGCGATCACGCCGCAGACCCTGATCAACATCCGTCCGGTCGTCGCGTCGATCAAGGAGTTCTTCGGAACGTCTCAGCTGTCACAGTTCATGGACCAGACGAACACGCTGGCCGGGCTCACGCACAAGCGGCGCCTCTCGGCCCTCGGGCCGGGTGGGCTATCGCGCGAGCGAGCGGGCTTCGAGGTCCGCGACGTCCACCCGTCGCACTACGGCCGGATGTGCCCGATCGAGACCCCCGAGGGCCCGAACATCGGCCTGATCGGCTCGCTGTCGAGCTACGGGCGCATCAACGAGTTCGGTTTCATCGAGACCCCCTACCGCCGGGTCGAGAAGGGCAACGTCACTACCAAGATCGACTACCTGTCCGCCGACGAGGAGGACCGCCACGTCATCGCCCAGGCGAACGCCCAGGTCGACAAGAGCGGCAACTTCTCCGAGCCGACCGTCCTGGTTCGCAAGAAGGGCGGCGAAGTGGAATCGGTTCCGCCCGACGAGGTCGACTACATGGACGTGTCGCCGAAGCAGCTCGTGTCGGTCGCAGCCGCATTGATCCCGTTCCTCGAGCACGACGATGCGAACCGGGCGCTCATGGGAGCGAACATGCAGCGCCAAGCGGTTCCGCTGCTGCGATCCGAGGCGCCGCTCGTCGGGACAGGAGTCGAGTTCCGCGCGGCCGTCGATGCTGGTGATGTGATCATCGCCGACGAGGGCGGTGTGGTCGAGGACGTCTCAGCCGACGAGATCGTGGTCAAGGAGCGCACCGGGAACCTGCACGTCTACACCCTGTTGAAGTACCGCCGTTCGAACCAAGGCACGTGCCAGAACCAGAAACCCCTGGTCGGCGTCGGCGACAAGGTGCAGAAGGGCCAGGTCATCGCGGACGGTCCCTCCACGGAGTCCGGCGAGATCGCCCTTGGCAAGAACCTCGTGGTCGCATACATGCCATGGGAGGGCCACAACTACGAGGACGCGATCATCCTGTCCGAGCGACTCGTGAAGCAAGACGTCCTCACCTCGATCCACATCGAGGAGTACGAGGTCGATGCTCGCGACACCAAGCTCGGGGCAGAGGAGATCACCCGCGACATCCCCAACGTCTCCGAGGAGATCCTGAAGGACCTCGACGAGCGCGGGATCGTGCGGATCGGTGCCGAGGTCAACCCCGGTGACTACCTCGTCGGCAAGGTCACGCCGAAGGGCGAGACCGAGCTCACTCCCGAGGAGAGGCTGCTTCGCGCGATCTTTGGTGAGAAGGCGCGTGAGGTCCGCGACACGTCGTTGAAGGTGCCGCACGGTGAAGCGGGCAAGGTCATCGGCGTGCGGGTCTTCAGTCGCGACGACGGCGACGAACTTCCACCGGGCGTCAACCAGCTCGTCCGCGTCTATGTCGCGCAGAAGCGCAAGATCTCCGAGGGCGACAAGCTCGCAGGCCGCCACGGGAACAAGGGCGTCATCTCGACGATCCTTCCCGAAGAGGACATGCCGTTCCTCGAGGATGGCACACCTGTCGACATCATCCTGAATCCCCTCGGTGTTCCGAGCAGGATGAACCTCGGACAGGTGCTCGAGGCCCACCTCGGACTCGCGTCGCTCTGGGGATTCCGCAAGGACTCGGTCGACCACGAGGGCCCGGTGTATGTGGCAACCCCCGTGTTCGACGGCGCCCGCGAAGGAGAGATCCTGGAGGCGATCCGATCGGTCCACCCGAACCGTGACGGGGACAAGCTCGTCAACGACGTCGGCAAGGCCCGCCTGTTCGACGGTCGCTCCGGAGAACCGTTCGAGGAGCCCGTAACGGTCGGCGTCGCCTACATCCTGAAGCTCCTGCACCTCGTCGACGACAAGATCCACGCGCGGTCCACGGGGCCCTACTCGATGATCACGCAGCAGCCTCTGGGCGGGAAGGCCCAGTTCGGCGGCCAACGCTTCGGTGAGATGGAGGTATGGGCGCTCGAGGCCTACGGCGCCGCCTACGCGTTGCAGGAGCTGCTGACGATCAAGTCCGACGACGTCTTGGGCCGCGTGAAGGTGTACGAGGCCATCGTGAAGGGCGAGAACATCCCCGAGCCGGGGATACCGGAATCGTTCAAGGTGCTGATCAAGGAGATGCAGTCGCTCTGCTTGAACGTCGAGGTCCGCTCGTCGTCGGGCGAGCAGATCGAGCTCCGCGAGACCGATGAGGATGTGTTCCGCGCGGCCGAGGAGCTGGGCATCGACCTGTCTCGCCGTGAGCCGGCCGGAGCTGACTTCGACTGAGCTTGGAATACCGAGACGTTGACCCTAATGATGGCGACGACCCGCTGAGGAGGCGACGGCCACAGTGTTGGACGTGAACTACTTCGATGAGCTCCGGATCGCCCTAGCCACGCCGGACCAGATCCGTGCGTGGTCCAACGGTGAGGTGAAGAAGCCGGAGACGATCAACTACCGCACGCTGAAGCCCGAGAAGGATGGCTTGTTCTGCGAGCGGATCTTCGGGCCCACGCGCGACTGGGAATGCCACTGCGGCAAGTACAAGCGCGTGCGTTTCAAGGGCATCATCTGCGAGCGTTGCGGCGTCGAGATCACCCGTTCGAAGGTTCGTCGCGACCGCATGGGCCACATCGAGCTGGCTGCTCCCGTTACCCACATCTGGTACTTCAAAGGCGTTCCGTCGCGGCTCGGCTATCTGCTCGACCTGGCGCCCAAGGACCTCGAGCGGATCATCTATTTCGCGGCATACGTCATCACCCGCGTCGACGAAGAGCGGCGACACAAGGATCTGCCCGAGATCGAGCAAGAGCTCGAGGTCGAGAAGCATGAGTTCGACGCGGATCGCGACGACCAGATCAAGTATCGGCTCTCCGAGCTCGAGGATCGGCTGAAGGAGCTCGAGGCCGAGGGCGCCAAGGGCGCTCAGCTGTCAGCCGCCAAGCGCGAAGCACAACGCGACATCGAGCGGATGGGCGATGCCTCCAAGCGCGAAACCGATCACCTCGATGAGGTGCTCGCGGCGTTCAAGGGCCTGTCGGTCAAGCAACTCGTCCCGGACGACAACGTCTACCGTTCGCTGCGCGAGCGCTTCGGCGACTACTTCGACGGTGGGATGGGTGCCGAGGCGATCAAGCGCCTACTGCAGGATTTCGACGTCGAGGGAGAAGCCGAGAACCTCCGCGATCAGATCGAGAACGGCAAGGGAACCCGGCGCCTCAAGGCGATCAAGCGATTGAAGGTCGTCTCGAACTTCGTCGATGGGAAGTCCACGCCGACGGGGATGGTGCTCGACGCGGTCCCGGTCATCCCACCGGACCTGCGGCCTATGGTGCAGCTCGACGGTGGTCGTTTCGCCACGTCGGACCTGAACGACCTGTATCGGCGTGTGATCAACCGAAACAACCGGCTGAAGCGACTCCTCGACCTGCAAGCACCCGAGATCATCGTGAACAACGAGAAGCGGATGTTGCAGGAAGCCGTGGACGCGTTGTTCGACAACGGTCGTCGCGGGAGGCCCGTGACGGGCCCCGGCAACCGTCCGCTGAAGTCGCTGTCGGACATGCTGAAGGGCAAGCAGGGTCGGTTCCGGCAGAACCTGTTGGGCAAGCGGGTCGACTACTCGGGCCGCTCGGTCATCGTGGTCGGCCCGGAGCTTCGCCTGCACCAATGCGGCCTTCCCAAGCAGATGGCGTTAGAGCTGTTCAAGCCGTTCGTGATGAAGCGTCTCGTAGACCAGAACCTCGCGCAGAACATCAAGAGCGCCAAGCGGATGGTGGAGCGTGCGCGACCCCAGGTGTGGGACGTGCTCGAGGAGGTCATCCGCGAGCACCCCGTGATGCTCAACAGGGCGCCGACCCTTCACCGTCTCGGCATCCAGGCCTTCGAGCCTGTGCTGGTGGAGGGCAAGGCGATCAAGATCCACCCGCTCGTCTGCGCTGCCTTCAACGCCGACTTCGACGGCGACCAGATGGCCGTGCACGTCCCGCTTTCGGCGGAGGCACAGGCCGAGGCTCGGATCCTCATGCTGTCGACGAACAACATCTTGTCCCCCGCGCACGGCCGTCCGATCGCCACGCCCTCGCAGGACATGGTGCTCGGGCTCTACTACCTGTCGCTCGCGACCGAGGAGGACCGCAAGACCAAGGAACTGCCGACGTTCGGTTCCGAAGCTGAGGCCCTGCTCGCCCTCGATCGAGGGATGAACCTGCACACGCCCATCCGGATCCGGCTGCGGGGCAAGACGATGCCGGCCGAGATGCTGCCGGAGGGATGGGACGGCCAGGATGATCCCGGCCGGACGCCCGTCGTCCGCACCACCATCGGGCGAGTCGTTCTCAACAGTGCCTTCCCTGATGACTTCGAGTACCGGAACCACACGGTGCTGAAGGGGGACATCCAGCGGCTCGTCGACGAGGCGGTGCACCGTTACGACCGCGCGGTTGTCGAGGGCATCCTCGACAACCTCAAGAACCTCGGGTTCCACTACGCGACCCGTGCCGGGGTCACGATCGGTGTCGAGGACGTCACGACGCCGCCTTCGAAGCCGAAGATCCTCGACGAGCACGAGAAGCGCGCGCAGAAGGTCGAAGCGCAGTACCGCAAGGGGATCATCACCGACGACGAACGCCGCCAGGAGCTCATCGAGATCTGGACGCAGGCGACGGACGAGGTGAAGGACGCGATGGAGGCGCAGTTCACTCCGACGAACCCGATCTTCATGATGGCCAACTCGGGAGCGCGAGGCAACATCATGCAGATCCGCCAGCTGGCAGGGATGCGAGGCCTGGTGGCCAACCCGAAGGGTGAGATCATCCCGCGGCCGATCAAGTCGAACTTCCGCGAGGGTCTTTCTGTGCTGGAGTACTTCATCTCCACGCACGGCGCCCGCAAGGGACTCGCCGACACGGCGTTGCGAACCGCCGACTCCGGCTATCTCACGCGTCGGCTCGTGGACGTAGCCCAGGAGCTGATCATCCGTGAGGAGGACTGCGCGACCGATCGGAGCGTCCCGGCGATCGTGAACATCGTGCGACCCGACGGCACCAAGGTTAAGAGCGCCCACGTCGACACGTCGCTGTTCGGCAGGATCCTCGCCGAGGACGTGAAGGTCGGCGGCAAGAAGATCGCCCTGGTCGGCCAGGAGCTGACCGACGAGTTGACGGCCACGGTCGTCGACTCAGGGGTTGAGTCCGTGCAGGTGCGGTCGGTGACGACCTGTGAGGCTGAGGTCGGCGTCTGCGCGATGTGCTACGGACGATCGCTCGCTTCGGGGCGGTTGGTCGATATCGGCGAGGCGGTCGGCATCATCGCCGCCCAGTCGATCGGCGAGCCCGGTACCCAGCTCACGATGAGGACGTTCCACACGGGCGGAGTGGCTGGCGAGGACATCACCCACGGTCTGCCGCGTGTGCAGGAGCTGTTCGAGGCACGCAAACCGAAGGGCGAGGCAGTCATCACCGAGATCTCGGGTGAAGTCGCGATCGAGGACGACGATGAAAAGCACGTCAGGCGGATCCGTGTGACCTCCGACGACGGGGACATGGTCGAATACCCGGTTTCGTTCAGGGCTCGTCTGGCCGTCGCCGACGGCGATCGGGTGAACGTGGGCCAGCAACTCACCGAGGGATCGGTGAACCCCCACGAGAAGTTGCGTGTCGAGGGCGTGCTCGCGCTGCAGCAGCACCTGGTGGACGAGGTTCAGCAGGTCTATCGCTCGCAGGGCGTCACGATCCACGACAAGCACATCGAGCTGATCGCGCGTCAGATGCTGCGGAAGGTGCACATCATCGATCCGGGGGACACCGAGTTCCTCCCCGGCGACATGGTGGCCCGCCGCGCCTTCGAGGAGAAGAACTCCGAGATCGTCGAGAACGGGGGAGCGCCGGCGTCGGCGCGCCCGATCCTGCTCGGCATCACGAAGGCGTCCCTCGCGACCGACTCATGGCTGTCGGCGGCGTCCTTCCAGGAGACCACCCGCGTGCTCACCGATGCTGCGATCAGCGCGAAGTCCGATCCGCTGCTCGGCTTGAAGGAGAACGTCATCATCGGCAAGCTGATCCCCGCCGGTACTGGGATGTCCCGGTACCGCAACGTGCAGGTTCGGATCAAGCCCGAGGCGATCCCCGAGTACTGGCTGTCTCGCCAGCGCGAGCTCGCTGCCGCGACGGCCGAAGGTGGCGCCGAGCCGGCGCTCGTCGGTCTCACGCGCGAGCAGGCCGAACAGATGCTTGGCGGAGGCCTTTCCAAGGCGGATCAGGAGTAGATCCCGCCGAGAGCCCCTCGCGAGGGGTCTCGGTTGACACTCCGTGCGTACGACCTGTAGCTTTGTCGGTCGCGCCTCTGCTGGCGGGTCAGCGGGCGCGTTCGACTCCGGTTCCGGAGGAGGATCCGACGAGGGCAGAGCATTCGTGCTGCGCCCCAACGGTTCTGGCCCGCGGGTTCGGCCTCGCGGCTGGGCTCCGGTGTTTGACAACGACAGAGTGTAGGCGAGAGATCTATGCCCACGATCCAACAGTTGATTCGCGGCGGACGCCAGGTCCCGAAGGTGAAGACCAAGGCGCCTGCGCTCAAGTCATCCCCGCAGCGGCGTGGCGTCTGCACCCGTGTCTACACCATGACCCCGAAGAAGCCGAACTCCGCCCTGCGCAAGGTCGCCCGCGTTCGTCTCACGAGCGGCGTCGAGATCACGGCCTACATCCCCGGCGTCGGGCACAACCTCCAGGAGCACTCGATCGTCCTCGTTCGAGGCGGACGTGTGAGGGATCTCCCGGGCGTCCGCTACAAGGTGGTCCGTGGCACGCTCGACACCGCTGGCGTGAAGGACCGCAGGCAAGGTCGATCGCGATACGGCGCCAAGAAGGGCGGGGACTGACATGCCCCGGAAGGGCCCTGCCGTACGACGCGAGATCGCTCCCGACCCCGTCTATCAGAACCCGCTAGTCACCCAGCTGATCAACAAAGTGTTGCTTGACGGCAAGAAGACGGTGGCTGAGCACACCGTGTACAAGGCGCTCGAGATCATCTCTGAGCGCACGGCGAACGACCCAGTCATCACCTTGAAGAAGGCGGTCGAGAACGTTCGCCCCATGCTTGAGGTGAAGTCACGCCGCGTCGGCGGCGCGTCCTACCAGGTGCCCATCGAGGTGAAGCCCCAACGAGGGACGACCCTCGCGCTGCGTTGGCTCGTGAACTACAGCCGCGCGCGGCGTGAGAACTCCATGGCGGAGCGGCTCGTCGCCGAGATCATGGATGCCTCGAACGGAGCCGGAACCTCGGTGAAGCGCCGCGAGGATATGCACAAGATGGCCGAGGCCAACAAGGCCTTCGCGCACTACCGCTGGTGATGGAAACGGAGCAGTCGAAGACCGGGCCTCGCGGCCCGGTTTGCGTTGAGTGGGGGCGCGCGTGATGGCGAGCCCCGCGGAGATGATGCAGGTGGCACAGACCGAGCAAGACGTCAAGAAAGGCGGAAAGGGTCTCGCGATCCGCGAGTACCCGCTTGCTCGCACGCGCAACATCGGCATCATGGCGCACATCGACGCCGGCAAGACCACCACCACCGAGCGGATCCTCTATTACACCGGCAAGGCGTACAAGATCGGCGAGGTTCACGAGGGCACCACCCAGATGGACTGGATGGCGCAGGAACGAGAGCGCGGCATCACGATCACCTCGGCGGCGACGACCTGCCAGTGGAAGGGCCACTGGATCAACATCATCGATACGCCCGGCCACGTCGACTTCACGGTCGAAGTCGAGCGGTCGCTCCGCGTGCTCGATGGCGCCGTTGCGGTCTTCGACGCCGTGGCCGGCGTCGAGCCGCAGTCCGAGACGGTCTGGCGCCAGGCCGACCGCTACGGCGTTCCTCGTATCTGTTTCGTGAACAAGATGGACCGCACCGGGGCTGACTTCGGACGCACCGTTTCGATGATCATCGACCGTCTCCAGGCGAACCCGCTCGTCCTTCAGCTCCCTTGGGGGACCGAGGCGGATCTTCACGGTGTCATCGACCTCGTCGAGATGAAGGGCCATTACTGGGAAGGCGAGATGGGCGAGGAGTGGAAGGACACCGCCATCCCCGAGGAATATCGGGAAGCCGCGAACCTGGCTCACCACGAGCTCTTCGAGAAGCTCGCCGACCACGACGAGTCCCTGATGGACAAGTTCATCCACGAGCAGGAGCCGACCGTCGAAGAACTCCGTCGTGCGATCCGCGCTGCCACCCTTTCCGGGGAGGGCGTTCCGGTGCTGTGCGGCTCCGCCTTCAAGAACAAGGGCGTGCAGCTCGTGCTCGATGCCGTCGTTCAGTACCTGCCGAGCCCGCTCGAGGTCCCTCCGCTGATCGGGCACCTGCCGAACAAGGAGGACGTGCTCGTCGAGCGCCCGCCGGCCGACAGCGAGCCGTTCTCGGCGCTGGCGTTCAAGATCATGTCCGACCCCTACGTGGGCAGGCTCACGTACCTCCGCGTCTACAGCGGTGTGCTCCACAGCGGCACCCACGTGCTGAACGCGACGAAGGACCGCAAAGAGCGCATCGGTCGCGTGCTGCAGATGCACGCGAACCACCGCGAGGACCTGGAAGCGGCCTACACGGGGGACATCGTGGCGGTCGTCGGGTTGAAGCATGCGACCACAGGCGACACGATCTGCGATCCCGACAAGCCTGTCGTCTTCGAGGCGATCAGCTTCCCCACACCGGTCATCTCGGTGGCCGTGGAGCCGAAGACGAAGGCCGACCAGGACAAACTGGGTTCGGGCCTCGCGAAGCTGTCAGACGAGGACCCGACGTTCATCGTCAAGTTCGACGACGAGACCGGGCAAACCGTGATCTCGGGGATGGGCGAGCTGCACCTCGACATCATCGTGGACCGGCTGAAGCGCGAGTTCTCCGTCGACGCCAACGTCGGCAAGCCCCAGGTCGCCTACCGCGAGACGATCCGCAAGGAGGTCCACAAGGTCGAGGCGCGGTTCGTGCGTCAGACCGGGGGCAAGGGCCAGTTCGCTCATGTGTACATCGACCTCGAACCCACGGGTCCCGGCGGCGGGTACGAGTTCATCAACAAGATCGTCGGCGGCAAGATCCCGCGTGAGTACATCCCGGCGGTGGACCAGGGGATCCAAGAGGCCATCGGGAACGGGATCCTCGCCGGTTACCCGATGGTCGATGTTCGCGCGACGCTGATCGATGGCTCCTTCCACGAGGTCGACTCATCGGAGATGGCGTTCAAGATCGCCGGATCGATGGCGGTGAAAGAGGCTGCTCGCAGGGCCGATCCCGTCCTGCTTGAGCCCGTGATGGAGTTCGAAGTGACTTCGCCGGAAGAGTTCCTCGGCGAAGTGATGGGCGACGTGACGTCGCGCCGCGGCCGGATCGAGAGCATCGACGAGCGCGCCGGCCAGAAGACCGTCCGGGTCCTCGTGCCGCTGGCCGAGCTGTTCGGTTATGCCACCGAGCTGCGCTCCCGCACACAGGGTCGTGCCGCTCACAGTCCGATGCAGCTGCACGCGTACAACGAGGTCCCATCCCAGATCTCGAAGGAAATCATCGCCCGCGTGACGGGCGAGTAGGGACCAAAGGAGCACAGAGATGGGCAAGAAGAAGTTCGAGCGAACGAAGCCCCACGTGAACATCGGCACGATCGGCCACATCGACCACGGCAAGACCACCTTGACCGCGGCCATCACCAAGCGCCAGGCCGAGAAGGGGCTCG
>JALYLV010000038.1 GCA_030774035.1 Actinomycetota bacterium | reverse complement strand
ATGCAGCCAGGGAGCGCCCGAGCCGACACCACCTTGGTTATCAATGGTCTGCAAACCCTGAAGGTCGCTCCATGTTGGATACAGAACGGCTCCGTTGCAGACTCGTGTACTGGTAGTGCTCGTGAAAGTCGGACCAGTGACGACCCCTCCCGTTGCGGTCAGTTGATCCTGGGCGAGTAGGTTCATGACATCCTGGAAGGTCTTCAATCCACCTAGCGGGGCGCTTGGTGCCGGCGCCCCGCCGGACTGCGTACAGGATGAGCCGCCCGTCGCGGCCTCATATTGCGTCCGTCCGAAGAACAATGACGCATACTTCGGGAGTGTTGTGGCGTGTGCCGGGAGCGCGTAGATGATCGAAATGACCAGCATAATGCCGGCCAGGGTCGCGGCGTGCTTGCGCTTCGCGGTGAATCGCATGAAGCTTTTCCCCTCCCCGCTGATGGGTCTTTAGGACGCAGCGGATTCTGAGCCGACGGGCAGGTCAGAGACCTCATCACCACTACAGCCGCGCGCGAACGCATGATCCGTAGCTTCATGGATCCCCTTTACTTGGGCCTACCTCCTCGCGTTACCCCCGGACCATACCCCCAACGCGCGTGGATCGAGGAGGAGGTGCGAGCGCAATCGCCTGCCTCCACAGCAAGCGCGACGTTCGCTGTAGCTCCTATCGCCGAGGCTAGAGGGGAGTTCTGCGCAAAACAACAGGTCGCGTCCCGACCATTCCCATAGCATCGTCGCGGTAGCCTTCCCCGGTGATCCTGGTCGGTGGCGTGATGGTGGACTTCGACGGGACGGCGTGCTGGCGTCGTCGCGAGTTCGAACTCGGTGTGGGTCCCGGCGTACGGGCACGCGCAACGCGTCGATCCGTCGATGATGACCGTGACCGCCACGATCAGGATCCCGGGGCTTCAAGATCAGAACGGCATCGCGATCGGGGCGGCCGTCTGGGTGACGGTTGAAGCTCGTCACGAGGTCGTGGAGATCGACCCTGCAACGGCGCAGATCATCCGGAGGGTCGGGGTGCCAAACCACCCGCTTCAGGTGGTGGCCGATGGCTCGATCGCCTGGGTGATCTCCGCTACCAGCGGCGCCGGGCGCGTCTACCAGATCGATGGCGCAACTGGCGCCGTCATGTCACGCGGGTCGATGTCCACATCTCCGCGGCTGCCGTTCACGACCGGTGGGGGAGCGGCCTGGGTGGCAGATGAGGGCAAGCTTCGCCGCTTCGGAACAAGGGATCGAGGACCCTGTTCGTCGAGCCGGGCTCCCCGTGGCAGAATGCCTACGTCGAGTCCTACAACGACAAGCAGCGACGGGAGCTGCTGAACGGAGAGGTCATCGACTCAGTGCTCGAAGCCCAGATCCTGATCGATGACCCGTCGAGTGCCGCCGACTCCGTCGGCTCCTTGATCAGATGTTGATCACGATCGCCCGCTACGAGCTGAGCGCGATCGCCTGCTGCAGGAGCGCGTCGGTCTCGGCGAGCGCCGGTGCAGCACCGAGCCGCTCGAAGATCTCGCGGGCCCCCCGGAGGACGGGCGCGGCCGCGATCGCTCGTGCGAGTCCGACCAGGGATCGGCCCTGGCCGAGCAGCGCGAACGCCTGCTCGGGGACGACCCCGAACCGCTCCCAGCGATCGGCGAGCTCGGCGTAGCCCTCGGCGGCGGCCTGGAGGCCCCCGCGCGCCTCGGCCAGGGCGGCGTTCGCCGCGACGAGGGCGTGCTCAGCGTACGGGGATCGGGGTTCGACGCCATCGGCGAGACGCTCGGTGAGCTCCAGGTCGCCGATCGCTAGGGCGGTGCGCAGCATCGCGGGGAGGAATGCGAGGTAGTACTGGTTCTCGCGAGCACCGGGGGTCGCCTCGACCTCTGCGAGCAACGAGGCCGCCCGGTCGTCCTGTCCGAGCCCGGCGCGAGCGAAGGCGGATGACCCCAGTCCGATGACGACGTAATCCGCGGACCCTGCCCCGCGAGAGGCGGACTCGAGCCAGTCGAGAGAGGCAGCGACCTGCGCGGCTTGCCCCCGCAGGGCCAAGATCCTGGCCTGCGCGGCGCGAACCACGGCGAGATCGATCACGTCCTCGTTCTCGAGGCGGTCGGCGATCCCTGCGACGACCTCGAGCGCTTCATCGAGCTCGCCACTATCGACGAGCGCATCGAGTGTGCTGATCGTGATGCCCTCGACCATCTCGGCGAGGCCCCGGGCCTGCGCGAAGGCTAACCCTTCGCGCAAGACCTGAAGGGATGCCACTGGGCCCTCGAATAGCCACAGCGACTCCCCCAGGTTGTTATGAAGCAGGGCCGCCTCGCGCCCCTGCCCTGCCTGGGTGGCGACCGCGATGGCCTCGCGCATGTCATCGAGGCCTCCGGGGTCTCCGAGGTTGCTGCGCGCCAGACCCCGGAAGCCGAGGGCGCGCGCGGACCGGTCAAGGCCGAGCTCCTCGGCGAGCGCGAGGGCCCGCTCGGCGTAACGGACCCCGGACTCAAACCTTCCCTGGAAGGTCTCCACCGTAGCCACTTCGGTGAGCGCCACGACGAGCTCGGGGCCGGGCTGCAGCGGTTCGAGGAGCCCTACCGCCTCCGCGGGCAGCGTCCACCCCCGCGGATCTCCGAGACGGAAGACCACGGTGCCGAGCGTCCCCATGGCTCGGGTGGCTGCGGCGAGATCACCTCGCGCACGCAAGGACGCGATCGCCTCGTCCAGCGCCTCCGCCGCCTCCACGAAGCGCCCGGCCTGGAAGGCGGCCTCACCGAAGTCCGATAGCGGCCGACTTGCCACTCACATGTCCACCTGTCATTGCCCTCGACGAAGCCCTTGGTGTTGAGTTCGCATTCCTGGACCGTTAGGACATCAGCATCGAATCCCTTGATCGTGCCCCAGTTTCGGGCGACGCCCGATTGGCTGTTCCAGGTGGCTAGTCGCATTGCCGATTGTTGTATCACGAGCCCCCACTTGCGGCGGACTTCGGGGTCGCTCTCCTACCGAGGCGGCGTCTGGGTCGTCGAGTCAACAACCTGGCCGAAGCTGCGGTAAGTGGCGACATAGTCTGGTTGGCCAGCGTTTGCGTATGCGAACTCACCTGGCCCCGGGTTCTGGTAAACGCCTTCGTCCGGATCAAGAACGACGTCCCGCTCCTCAAGAATCTTGCCGTTAGTACGGTCGAAGATGACCTCATGGCGGATTCCATCGTGCGACGAAGCAAGCCCGACACCAGGACGACCGAGCGCGTCGGTCGTGTTCCCTACGAGTTCGATTCCCGAAAGACCAGCCATGTACGAGTACAGAGCAGCCCGGAGTTCTGGACGCGCATACGTATCCCGGATCAAGTCAGTCGCAAGGACGAAGCTCTCCCAGTCGCCATCCGGCCCTCCGACGATCTGCCTGTCGTCGATCAGTTGACCGAGCGCAACGGGGTCCGTGGGAAGCGCTGACGTGTCCCGCCAGAACATCACTCCGGGACCATACCGGTCGACCGTGGTCTTTCCCCAGTCGAACTGCATCTTGTCCGATTCCAGTCCACCCGAGGCCAGGTATGCCTGGTAGGCGGCTCGATCCGCCTGTGTCGGGAAGGTCGGTTGATCACCAGTGGTGTTGACCTGTCGACCTGAACCATCGGGGCCGAGCCACTGTTGTGTGGTGACCGGGACCGAGTACACGAATCGGTATTGGCCGTCACCAGACACGTACAAGTACGACTCTTGCGCCATCGTCTCGGTGTAAACGTACTGACCCGGCTGCGGTGCTGGCTCTGCTGCGGCATGCTGTGCGATCCGGGCGAAGCGGTGGAGCAGTGACGCCACGGCGGGGTCAGGGCCCCCGGCGCCCATCGGCAACAGCGTCGCGAGCGCGACCATGACGACGGCAAGTACAGCGGCTGCAGCCAAGGTCACGCGAAGACGCGGCCGAGGTGGAGGTTGGAGCGTGCCACGCCCGGGCATCAAGGCATCCTCCAGCCGGTACGGTGCGAGTGCCGACGTGATGCGTTCCTCGATGTCGTTCACAGCCATGCCTCCTTGGGTGCGATCTCGGACAACTCCTCCTGCAAGCGGGTGAGCGCCCGGAACAGATGCGTTGTCACCGTGCCACCTGCGATCCCCAGGAACTCAGCGGTCTGTTCCGTGTTGAGTCCCAGGACGATGCGGAGAGCCACTACCTCACGTTGTCGCTCGGGAAGCGCGAGCAAACTGCGGAGTAACTCGGGATCGGTTGGTGGATCGTCGGAGACGGGGATGTCCGGTGCGTCCTCGGATGACGCCCGAGCCGCAACCCGTCCCATGCTTCGCACGTGGTTCAGGGCGGTCTTGGCGACCCATGCGGATGGTGCCGGATGTCGCTCGACTTGGTCCCACATGGCCAACGCTCTCGTGTACGCCTCAGAAACTGCGTCCTCGGCGATCTCCCTGTCACGGGAGACGACGAGGAGCGCCCGGAAGACCTGGTCCTTCGTCGAGCGGTAAAACTGCTCGAACTCACGATCTCGGTTCTTCCTGGGCATCACTCCCAGATATAACGCGCAACGCGCTCGTTTCACTTACTTCCGGTCAGTCATTGCTGAGCGGCACTCTTCCCCTTCACGGAGAATCTCGGATTCACTTTGGGGTCGAACACCTTGCAGATGAACTTTGAGGGCTCCGCGTCATCGGCGGAGCCCGGACGCGGCAGGGGAAAGCTCCTCGACGCATAAGTTCGTCCGACCATCCTGCCTTGCGCAAAGGTCGTTTCGTCCGGCTCCTCGTCGGCGACGAAGTCATCCTGGTCCTGTGGATGCTCTCTCATGCCGCTCCTCTCGGGCACAAGAAAACAGACGCCTCTGTGGCCGCTGAGACAGCATGGTAGCCCTCTCATGCGTCCCAAGAAACGCCCGATCCGTGGCAGAGAGTCTGGTCTGACCTTGAGCGGTTACACCGAGCAACCCCGTCAACCGCTGTCTGCATTGGGACCCTTGGATGGTACAGGCGGTCGGTCCCTCAGTGGCCAAGATGGCTTGTCCGCCCTGTCATCCCGCGTTACTTGATCGTCCGCGATGATCGCAGCTTGGCTCGCCCTGCCTGCGACTCTCGCTAGGCTCGGGCATATGAACGCACGCCAGGTTCGTCTCGTGCGGCGGCGGGCTACTCCTGCGGAGTACCTAGCTCTGCGGCGTGCGGTCGGCTGGCGGGACATTCCGGTTGATGTCGTACGGCGTGCGCTCGCTAACGACCTCCATCATGTGTGCGCTGAGGTTGATGGTCGGCTCGTGGGATTCGGACGAGTTGTCGGTGACGGGGCGCTGTGCTTCTTCGTCGAGGACCTCATGGTGGTCCCCGACCTCCAGGGACAAGGCATCGGGGCTCAACTCATGGACGCAATCGCCATGTGGCTTGACGAGCACGTCCCCAAGGGCAGGATGGTCAACCTCATGGCCGCCCCAGGTACGGTCCCGTTCTACGCCAGGTATGGGTTCCACGAACGACCAGCAGACGCCCCAGGGATGTTCCGCAGGTGGGGCGCACCGGACGACGCCTCGCCCATATGACCAGGAACGCGAACACAGAGGACTTCATCCAGACCCGAAGGGTGCTCAAACGCCCAGGCTTTCCGCTTCTACTCGCCGCCGAAATCGTTTCGGGCACCGGGTCGATGATGACGGCCCTCGCCCTTCCATGGTTCGTTCTCCAGACGACGGGGTCCCCCAGTCGTGCATCGGCGGTGCTGGCGGTCGAGATCGCGCCTGTCTTGATCCTCGGAATCCCGAGCGGCACGGTCGCCGCCCGATTGGGGGCGAAGAAGACGCTCCTGTTGACTCAGGTCCTCGCTGCGCCGCTTATTGCGCTCATCCCGCTTCTCCACCATGCCGACTTGCTGACGTTCCCCGTGCTCCTTGTGCTCGTCTTCCTCACGGGCACTCTTTGGACGCCGTTCTACGCCGCTCAGGCGACCATCATCCCGGAGCTCCTTGGGGAAGACGAACACGTGGTCGGCGAAGGAAACGCCATCCTTCAGGGTGCGACACGATCTACCTACTGGCTCGGGCCGCTGGCGGCGGGCTTCCTGATCGCGGCCTTCGACGCGCCCGTCGTACTGCTCATCGACGCCGCCACCTTCCTGGCTGGCTTCGTCCTTCTCATCGGTGTTCGCGCACCTGGCGCTTCTGTCGCAACCGAGGACATCAACGACATCCTTGGAGGGGTCCGTTTCATCGCCCGGACGCCACTACTGCGTTCGATAACCGTAGCGCAGGTCTTGAGCCAGGCGTCCTACCAGTCGCTCGTCCTCGCGCTCCCCGTTCTTGCATTCGTGAGGTTTGAGCAGAACGCGAGGGTGGCCGGACTGCTGGATGGTGCATGGGGAGCAGGCGCTTTCATCGGAACGCTCGTAGCCATCCCGCTCGTCGCTCGCGGGGACCCTCTCGTCCTCGCCTCCGCAGGCTGGATCGCTCAGGCTCTCCCGCTCTGGTTGCTCGTCGCAAGAGTGCCTGTTCCGCTCCTGGTCGTGCTCCTCCTCGCGTCAGGCCTTGCGAACGGCATTCGCAATCCGCCCACCGCTACCCTCGCCATCCTGCGCGTACCGGCATCCTTACGCCCCCAAGCCGCATCCGCTGCCGCAGCCGCAGGCATGTTGGGTGGCCTCGTCATGCTCGCCGCTACCGGCCCTTCGCTTGAGCATCTTGGGGTGAGTCCGACCTTCGTTGGAATCGCGACAGCCTCCTCGCTCGGGGCTGCCCTCTTCGTGGCAGCGGCGAGGCGCGAACGCCAGGGTCAACAAGCGAGGCGCGAGGGTAGGTGACGCGGGTGAGGTGGACGCCCTAACCGCCTTTCGAGGAGGCGGGCCTGCGAAGTGCGCTTCTCGTTGGAGCGCTGAATGTGCGCATCTGGGCACTTCCAGGGCAGGTTGATTCTTGTTCTTACGTGGGCGCGTGATCCAGACTGACATCGTGTTCAGGATTGACGACCGTGAGCGCGTGCGGGACCGAGTGGTGGACATGGCGTCGTCCGACCCGCGTGTCGTAGCCGGGGCTGCCCTTGGCTCCCTTGCGCACGCCGAAGGAGACCGGTGGTCAGACCTCGATCTTATGTTCGCCGTGGCAGACGACGTGCCTGTAGCTGAGGTACTGGAAGCCTGGAGCCTGACCCTCGTTCGTGAGTTCGAGGTGGTGAAACTGTTCGACCTTCCCAGCGGTCCGATCATCTACCGCGTGTTCCTACTCCCCGGCTGCCTTGAGCTTGACCTGTCATTCACGCCAGAGTCCGAGTTCGGCGCGGGCGGGCCCAAGTTCAAGCTGTTGTTCGGGGAGAGTGTCGAAATCCCTGAGGAACCGCCGTCTCCTGCAAACGAACTGTTCGGGTACGCCGTCCACCACGCGCTGCATGCGCGGGTGGCTATCGAGCGAGGCCGCTATTGGCAGGCGGAGTACTGGATTAGCGCGGTGCGCGACTATGCCCTCAACCTTGCCTGTCGCCGCCGTGGGCTCGACGGCTGGTACGGCAAGGACTTCGACCGCCTGCCCGCCGAGGTCGTGGGCCCGTTGAACGATGCGCTTGTTCGCTCGCTCGACCAGGGCGAGCTTCGCCGCGCTCTAAGCAGCGCCGTTACCGGACTCCTTCGCGAATCGGCTGAGGTCGGAGAGATGGCTGAGAAAGTCGAGAGTCAACTGCGCGAACTGGCGTCTGGCATGGATGTTCTCGGCGAGCGGTGAGCAACTTCCCCGGAGAGCAAAGCTTCTTGCTCCTGAACGGCCCTCCGTTCCGGCAACTGTTCAATGATCGCCTGCAAGAGCGACAGATCGGGGATTCTTGGGAAAGGCAAGCTGGCGCTGGCATACCGACCGGTGCGGTCGACGAGCACCGGTTTCATCCCGAGGGCGGCGGATGCCGTGACGTCGTCGATCAGGCGGTCTCCGACGAACCAGCAACCCTGCGGCCGCACGCCGAGAGCATCGGTCCCGAGCAGAAACGCCTCCGGGTACGGCTTCGTCGTCCCGTGGCTCACGGCAGGTACGGCACTGAAGATGAACCCCCCTATGCCGCATCCCTCTAGGATCGGCTCTAGCGGGAAGTCCGAGTTCGACAACACACCGAGGCGGAACCCGGTCTCGACGAGACCTCGAAGAGCATGGGCCACGTCGGAGAAGGCGACGTAGGAGTCAGTCGACCTAAAGAGATCGCTGAAGCGGGCCGCCACTTCCTCTGGAGAGAAGAGCAGGCCTAGATCGTTCACGAGCGGTCTGTATAGGTCGGTCCAGCGGTCGTCGGTTGTTGGAGTCCACGATCCCTGCTCGATCCGCTCGTCGATGGCGTGCCAGGCGACACGGTAGTCAGCGACCGGGACACCGAGGGCCGCTGCCAACGCTTCCTCGGTAGAGGGCACCAGGTGAACGAGCGTGTCGTGGAGATCGAACAAGACTGCGCGCTCTGTGCCCACCATTCGCTTGCAGCCTATCGGTGCCCACCACGCGGGCCAAGACGACGGCGAGAGTCCACGCAACCGGATCCGCCTTGCCTCTGCTCGAATCCCGCGCCATCGTTCGCTGCTGTGCTACATCAGGTTGCCGAGACCATCGGTTGACAGGACACTGCTCTCGTGACCCTCCCCGACTTCAGCTTCGAGTCGGTCGATGCGGACGACTACCGACGGCTCCGACCCGACTATTCGCCAGCCGCAGTCGCATGGCTCGCGGAAGAGGTCGGGCTCGGGGACGGAAGCTGCGTTCTCGACCTGGGTGCTGGTCCAGGCTCCCTTACTCGCCGCTTCGTCGAAGCAGGTGTGCCTGTGATCGGGGTGGAGCCCGCATCCAACATGCGAGCCAAGCTGGCACAGGTGGTCGGGTCGGACAGAGCGCTCGACGGGACGGCGGAGGCGATCCCTCTCTCGGACAGCACAGTTGACTGTGTGGTAGCCGCGCAGGCGGTCCACTGGTTCAGGCCGCAAGAGGCTGTCATCGAGATTCACCGGGTCTTGAGGCCGGGAGGCGCGTTCGCTTGGTTCTGGACGGTCTACGGTGACGGGGCCGCTGAGCGATCAGTTGAGGCCCGACAAGATGAACCAGGCCACGCCCCAGCCGCCCTTGTTGAGATCGTGAATCGTCACGAGCCCCCTGGGTGGTTGGATCAACTTCTAGACATGCCGCCAGGATGAGGGGAGGCGCTAAGACCGGCCTAAGAAGTCCCTAAGGGACTCCAGGGAGAATCGGACGCGACGCGGCGATCGCGCGACCAGGGAACGCACTCGTGAGGGCTTTTCCGCTCTCCACCCCAGACACGAGAGTCGAGTCAGTTCAGAACCGCTTGGAGTGCTCCGATCATCTGTAGCCGCGTGATGTCATCGGGATCGGACTCGATGTCCATGAGTAGCTCCGCGAGCCATATCGTGTCGTCGCGCTGGTAAAGCCAGCCGATCAGCGCGGCGCGGCCGGCGTCGTCGCGCGATGCGAGGACGCCGAGCAGCTCGCGGGAGGCAGGTTCGCCGAGTGCCGATACGATCCGAGAACCGAGGTCGTCGAACTCGTTCAACTACCTGTACACCGCTCTAACCAGACGGGCCGACAAACGATTGAGGCCAGCCGAAGAGCGCGCAGATCCGGTCGCATGTGTCGAAGCTCGGCCAGCGCGTCCCGGCCTCGATCTCCCGGTAGACGGCGGGACTGAAACTGAAGCGCCACGCCGCCTGACCGACGCTGAGGCCCGAGCGGGTGCGATCGCGCTGGAGCATGGTGGAGAACATCGTCATGACCCGGAGCGTAGCTCCGGCGTCAAATCTCCCGGAACCTTACGGCTCCGCCGAGCAGCCGGATCACGGCGTCAGCGATCTCTGGGGTCAGCAGCTCGGCAAGGGCGATGCGACCGCTCATCCGCTCCGTTCGCTCGAGTCCCTTGGAAGCAACGATGTCATGCGTTCGCTCATCGAAATGGATCTCCCACACGCCGTTTCGCCCTTCTCGATCATCGATCACCACGATCGGACCCTGAGGGAACGGCTGGAGAACGCGAACGTCCGCGGTCAAGGTCGATCGGGCGCCCAACGTCGTCCAAGACACGTCGTACACATTCATACGCGCATGTATCGGCTGGGAAGGGGTCGGACTCAACACCGAAACACGCGCGTGTCGCGCTCGATTCCCTGTGGGCCGACCGGGCGAAGTCCTGGCCCCCGTACGGGGGATACCGGGGACTCGGTAAGACCCGTGGACCCCTCAGATGTCCTGCGGGCGATGGATCTTCGCGACCCCTGACCGATGTAGCCGGGGTTGCGTGAGCCGATGCTATAGCAACGAAAGAAGGAGGTGGTCAGATGCGGGCGAACAACAGATGGCGTCACCTGATCTACGTCGGCGCCACGCTCGCCACGTTCCTGCTGGCAGCCGGAGCACGGTGGAAGAACTGATGCCGGCCCTGCAGGTTGGAAGGAGGAGTCCCATGCGTCTGCGCAAGATCATGCTCTCGCTAGGGTGGCTGGCGGCCATGGCCGTCGCACTCGGTGCGCCTTGGAAGAACTGATCCACGGAACTACCGCGATCGATGCCCCCGCGGAGCCCCGGCTCGCGGGGGCATCAGACTGGGCGAGGCTCTAGATCGGGTCCAGGCGAGTGTCACGCACGATGACCTCGCCGTGGCACTCCGCCTTCCGAGCCCCTGGGTTTGACTCTCCTTGTCAGGGCACCGGGCTAGGGCCGCTGCCCGTTGTGCGATCGAGGCATCGTCCGAGGCCAAGACCCTCGGTCTCGAGATCCGGGCCGGCGTACACACGGGCGAGGTCGAGACGATCGACGCCGAGGTCGGCGGCATCGGCGTGACGATCGGGGCACGGATCGGCGCGATGGCGGGAGCCTCGGAGGTGCTGGCGTCCTCCACGGTGAAGGACCTCACCGCAGGATCAGGCCTCGTGTTCGAAGATGCCGGCGAGCACGAACTGAAGGGCGTTCCCGACCGCTGGCACCTGTACCGGGTGGCTCAGCCATGATCGAGATCCAGCGGTAGCCCGCGTGAGTCACGAGTCGTCGAGTAACGGGGGTGACACCGGGAGCCCCCGATGACTGCGAGCGCGATCAGGTGTATATGATTTCCTCGAAACGACCCCAGGAGGGGATGGGAATGGGCATCAAGGACAGTGCCATGGCGCTCACCGAGGGCGCCAAGAACCGCCGGATCGAGGACCGCAACGACCGTATCGAACGCGACAACGACCGTCTGCGTATCGAGAACCAGGCGTTGAAGGGCGAGATGGACCGGGATCGCGATCGGCTGTCGACGCTCCTCGACTCGCTGGAGAGCACCTCAACGACCGCTGGGACGAAGTCGCACCGTCTGCGCGGGCTCTTCACCCTGGTGGCCGCGGCCACCGGCGCCTACGTCATGGGCGCCAAAGCCGGACGCGAGCGGTACGAGCAGATCCGCGACCGGTGGTCGCAGATGCGCGATCGCCGGATGTCCCAGGTGCGTGAGACCGGGCAGGAGTGGGCCGACCGCGCCGGCTCGACCGTCGAGGACGCGGGCGCGCGGGCATCCGACGTGATCCAGACGGCCTCGCAGAAGGCCGCTGACGCCGTGCAGCAGACGGGCACGCAGGCCGCCGCGAACGTGAGCAACGCCACGGGATCAGGCACCACGGGTTCAGGCTCCACGAAACGCCCGAGCTGACACCCGCGCGTTCCGCGACCACACAACCGGATGAAAAGCGGCGTCAACCCGGAGGGGGTTGGGAGGCCCTCAGCTTCAACCGCGAGCATCGGGACCGCGGCTCTTGAAGGCTACCTGGAAGGGATGTGTTGAGCGGGCGTCGTTCGTGTCTTTCGACCTTGCCAACATCGTTCCGCTCGCCACGTTGCAGCACCTCGGTGCATCCGTGTCGAAGAACCCGCACGACCTCGTCGGCATCGACGGGTCACAAGGAGTTCGCGGGCGATGAGTTCCAAAGGCTACGTCTTCAACCCGCCGCCAGGATGGATCGTGCCGCCAGAGGAGGACTGGATCCCGCCGGACGGGTGGACGCCCGATCCGAGCTGGCCACCAGCCCCGGCTGACTGGGTGTTCTGGATAGCAGCCCCCCCGCCGCTGAGCGCTCCCATTCCGGCTCCCCCTGAGCCAACCGCGGCGCCCGCTGATCCGCCCGATGGCAACGGTGGTTCTACTCCCGCCGTACAACCGGGATCCCCGCAGCAGGCGAGTGATGTTGGGCCCGAACGCGAACGGCTTCGCGCGCGGGTGGCAGAGCTCCAGGTCGAGGTGGACCGACTCTTGTCGGAGAGGGCGGCGTCGACGCCGGAGTCAGACATCGTCGACCTCGACGACGAGCGCGTCCTCCAAGAAGTCGGCATCTACCGCTACCACCACCCGCTCGAGAACGCAGCCGAGTACAAGCAGAAGCTCGCGGTATTGGACGAACGGATCAAGGACATGGTCAAGCGGGGCGAAGCGGTGCTCGTCTCCGACCTGTTCACGTTCAACAACTCCCTGGCCAAGGGTCGCAAGATGACTGGGGAGTTCTCGAAGCTGATGCTTCGTGCCTACAACGCTGAAGCCGACAACTGCGTCCGCGCTCTTCGAGCGGGCAACGTGATCACTGCCAAGAAGCGCCTCGACGCGTCCGTCGCGGCCATTGCCAAGCTCGGCTCGATGATGGAGATGCGGGTCAACCCGGACTACCACCAGCTGCGCTTTGAGGAGCTTGAGCTGACTGCCGACTACGTCAACCCCGCGAGTCAACCAAAGCTGGGGCAGTCCCAAGGTGCCAGACCTCCCCGTGGGCTCCTTCCTCGGTTCCCAACGTCACCAGGCCACGCGCCATGTCCGACCGCTTCTTCTTGACACGAGTTTGGCATGGGTGGGAAGCTCCATTTGCCCGGTGGTCGAGCCGGGCGGGCGCAGCCGACCCCCCGATCCCGGCTGCGACAAGTGGGAGGGGTCATGACCGCTTCGGTTCCGAAACGTCCGAGGATCGCGTTCATCGTGTTCGCGCTTGCGCTCGGAAGCCTTCTTGCGCTTCCGTCTCCTGCGGGCGCCGGGTCTGGGGTGACGAACACCGAGGTGAGCGTCGGGAGCCCGGATAACATCGCGCCGCGGAGCCATCAGAACGAGCCCGTGGTCGCCATGGACGCGCACCAGCCGAACATCCTCGTGGCCGGGTCGAACGACTACATCGACCAACAGGCGTGTCCCCAGGACATCGCGACACAGATCGCTCAATGCGACGAGTTCTCGGCAGGGATCGGTGTCACGGGTGTGTACTTCTCCTTCGATAGCGGTGAGAGCTGGATCCAGCCGACCTACACCGGCTGGCAAGCGCGCGATTGTGGAACCGCGACCGTCTGCCCGGGATCGTTCGGGCCGATCGGGCGGATCCCCTGGTACTACGAGGCGGGCCTCATCGACGACGGCGATCCCGCCGTCGCGATCGGTCCCAAGCCGGTGAACGGGACCTTCTCGTGGTCGAACGGCTCCAGGGTCTACTACGCGAACCTGACCTCGAACTTCCCCGGAGCGCACGGGCTTCCGCGGGGGTTCGAAGGCGTCGCCGTCTCTCGGCTCGACAACCCTACGCCGACGAGCGTGATGCAGAAGTCGAGTTGGAAGCCGCCGGTGATCGTGACCGCGCAGCAGAGCCAGACGGCGTTCACGGACAAGGAGCAGGTCTGGGCCGACAACGCCGCCTCGAGCCCCTTCTTCGGTCGGACCTACGTCTGCTTCGCGGAGTTCCGCAGCAACGGCCACCACAACCCCGGCACCGAGATCGCGCCGCTGACCGTGTCGGTCTCGTCCGACGGCGGCGGCACCTGGAGGACGACCCAGGTCCAGCCCGCAGACGCGGGCGGTCATGGCGAGGGGGGGTTCGGATCGTCCGGATGCACGATCCGAACCGACAGCAACGGCGTCGCGTACCTGTTCGCCGAGAAGTTCCAGAATCCCTCGCTCAGCGGGCTGCCCACGCACGGCTCGCAGATCATGTTCACCTCCACCGACGGCGGCTTCCACTGGTCGAAGGCCAAGAAGCTGTTCACGATCACCGACTCGTGCTTCTTCGTGGATCCGCTCTCCGGGCGGTGCGTCATGGATGGGTACACCGGTGCGCGCACCGACCTGGCGTCGTCACCGAGCGTCGACATCGCGAACGGCGCGCCCACCGGCGCCGACGCGACGAACCTCATCATCGACGCGTGGGCCGACGCGAGCGGTGGCCTCAACCACGAGGCGGCTCGGGTCGCGTGGTCATCGAACGGCGGCGCAACGTGGCATGGTCCGACGGCGGTTTCGCTCGCCGGGGACCGACCGATGTACGCGGCACCGGCGATCTCGCCTTCGGGCGACCGGGCGTACGTCGTGTACGAGGCCGTGACGTCGCCCTGGGCCGGCGACGATGTGACGACTCCGCGGCCCTGGCACGGCGTGTTCCTGTCTGCACCGATCGGGGCCACGGGTCCGGGCGCCTGGACCACCGAGTACGACGGCCCGCTCGCGGACCTTCGATCGTCGTTCCCGGGTCACCGCTTCCGCGAGGAGCGGGTCGGCGACTACGTGTACGCGGCGGCGAGTCGTGACTACGGCGTTGGGCTCTGGATCGACGTCCGGAACGCAGCCGTGTGTCCGACGATCCAGCAGTGGCGGGCGGATTCGCTCGCCGCGGGGGCGATCGTGATCCCGGCACCGTGGCCGATCGCTGACTGCCCGGCTACGTGGGGCAATATGGACGTCTGGGGGGCTACGACGGGCTGATCGCGCGTGACAAGGCGAGCCTGGACATCTTCTGGCTGCGCGATGAGTCGCTGGAGGATGTCGAGAACCTGCCACCGCCAGCGGTCCGATGAGCGTCGCGAGACGCGCGGCAATCCCGGCGGCGTCCTTCGGAGGGGCGAGGCTCCGCAGCCGCTCGGTGGCTTCGTCTCGAGACAGATCCTCGACGATGCCGGCGGCTTCCCGAATCGCCTCGGCGATCGGCCAGTACGTCAGGCCCTCGCCGTACGGGAGGCAGCGACCGCTCAGAATCCGCGCCTCCGAGGCCACCAGCTCGCCGAGCTCCGCGACGAGCCGCGACTTCCCGACGCCGGGCTCGCCGAGGACCGTGGCCACGCGGCATCCGCGCTGCTCGACGACGGTCCGGAAGTCGTGAACGAGTCGATCGAGCTCTGCATCACGACCGATCATGGTGCCGGTGGGGTGCCTCGCGATCGCCTGCATCCGCCGCACGGAACGCAGGAGGTAGGCGGGCACCGCCTCGGCCTTGCCCTTCGCGGCGATCGGCTCGACCTGCTCAACCGTCGCGGCGTGCGACACGAGCCGATACGTGGGCTCACCGAGCAGGATCTCGCCGTGCGGAGCCGCCTGCTCGAGCCTGGCGGCCGTGTTCACCGCGTCGCCGGTCACGAGCCTGAGCCCCGTCGACGGATCGCCAGTTACGACCTCACCCGAATGGACGCCGGTGCGGTTCGTGAGGCGCACACCCCACGAGGTTCCGAGCTCCTCATTCAGCGATGCGAGCTGCGCGCGCATCGCGAAGGCCGCGAGGGTCGCCCGCAGGGCGTCATCTTCATGGGCGCGAGGGAGACCGAACACGGCCATGATCGCGTCCCCGATGTACTTCTCGACGAGTCCTCCGTACCGCTCGATGCACTCGCGCATGGCATCGAAGTAACGGTCCAGCACCTCCCGGAGCGCCTCCGGGTCGAGCGACTCGCCGAGGGCCGTCGAGCCCACTAGGTCCGAGAAGACGATCGTGACGATCCTGCGGCCGGACTCGCTCGCACCCGCACCGAGTGGGGCGGCGCAGGCCATGCAGAAGCGCGCCTGATCAGGGTTCTGCTCCCCGCATCGATCGCAAACAAGCATGGGCGGAGTGTATGACTGGCCCGCACATCGAGCGTCGCGGCAGCGTCCGCACGTCCTGCTCCTCGAGCGGCCAGGAGAACCCGGACGAGCCCCG
>JALYLV010000037.1 GCA_030774035.1 Actinomycetota bacterium | reverse complement strand
CACGACCCCAGCGAGCAGGAGGTAGGCGGACAGGACCGGCAAAACGGCATCGCGGAACACCCGCACCGAGTCAGCGCCTCAGGAAGAAGCCCCAGCCGCGAATGAACAGGTGCCACCCGAGCCACAGCCACAGTCCGAACAACACCACACGCCCGGCGACGGGGTCCATGAACGCTCGCAGCATCGAGGACATCGTCGGCCAGGGCGGGCCGTTCGCCAGCGCGAAGCCCTGCCACGCGAGAACCGCGCCGAGCACGACCAGCCAGCCCACGACCGCCACGGTCCCCATCCGCCCGCCTCCTCGATCCCGCACGCGGGCAGACTATCGTCGGGCGGATCCAGAGTTCACACGCCCGTAACCGCCTGCGGCGCAGCGGAGGTAGGGTGGTTGCATGCCCCTCACCGCCGAATCCGAGTACGTGCTGCACGCGGTCGAAGAACGAGGGATCCGGCTGGTGAGGCTCTGGTTCACCGATGTGCTGGGGTTCCTGAAGTCCTTCACGATCACGTCGCAGGAGCTCGAGGGCGCCCTGACAGAGGGCATGGGGTTCGACGGGTCCTCGATCGAGGGCTTCAGCCGGATCCAGGAATCCGACATGGTCGCCGTACCGGACCCCGCGACCTTCCAGATCATCCCCTGGAAGAACGAGGCGGCGGTCGCTCGGATGTTCTGCGACGTCTTCAATCCCGATGGGACGGCGTTCGACGGCGACCCGCGGGGGGTGCTGAAACGCCAGCTCCAGCGCGCCGCCGAGAAGGGCTTCACGTTCTACGTCGGGCCCGAGCTCGAGTACTTCTACTTCCGATCGGTGGAGGACCCGTCGTTCCTCGATCAGGGGGGGTACTTCGACGAGACGCCGCTCGACGTGGCGACCGACTACCGCGGACGCACGGTTCAGTACCTGGAGTCGATGGGGATCCCCGTGGAGTACGTACATCATGAGGTCGCGCCGAGCCAGCACGAGATCGATCTTCGGTACACCGACGCGCTCACGATGGCCGACAACGTCATGACGTACAGGCTGACGGTGAAAGAGGTGGCGCACGAGTTCGGCATCTACGCGACGTTCATGCCAAAGCCGGTGGCTGGGGTGAACGGGAGCGGCATGCACACGCACCAGTCGCTGTTCGAGGGTGACCGCAATGCGTTCTTCGAAGCCGGCGACGAGCACCATCTATCGAAGACCGCGAAGGCCTACATCGCAGGGCTTCTCAGGCACGCGCCCGAGATCACGCTGGTGACGAACCAGTGGGTGAACTCGTACAAGCGGCTGATCCCCGGGTTCGAGGCCCCGGTCTACGTGTGCTGGGCCCGGCGCAATCGCAGCGCGCTCGTCCGTGTGCCGCAGTACAAGCCGGGTAAGGAAGAGGCGACGCGGATCGAGTTCCGCTCCCCCGATCCCGCGTGCAACCCGTATCTGGCGTTCGCGGCGATGCTCGCCGCGGGCCTGGCCGGCATCGAGGGCAGCTACGAGTTGCCACCCGAGGCCAGCAACAACATCTACGAGATGACCGAGGCCGAGCGCGAGGCCGCCGGGATCCGTTCCCTCCCGGAGGACCTCGTGGAAGCGATCCATCTTGCCGAGGGGTCGGAGATCCTGCGAGAGGCGCTCGGCGACCACGTCCATGAGTACCTGATCCGCAACAAGCGCGAGGAGTGGGACGGGTTCAAGGCCTACGTGACGCCGTACGAGCTCGAACGGTACCTCCCGATCCTCTAGCTCTGACAGCGTAGCTGTGGTTATGGTCCGGATATGGCCGTCCGACGTAGGCCTTATGGGCTGGTTGGGGGGTTGACGCTCTGCGACATCCAGTGCACGCTATCGGCCGGACGTCCTAGGCCGTCCCTCGGCCGCAAGGCGTGATGTGCGTTTTGGTAGGGATCGAACACATAGAGAAGGAGTTGATCGATGGCACCCTCGGCCAACCGCAGGCGCACCATCTTGTCACTCGCCCTGGCTGGATCGTTGGCAGCGGCGGTGGCGTTGCCCGCCCTTGCCGCCACCTCGACGAAGTTCTATACACCGTCGTTCTCTCCCACCAGCCCCACCAGCTCGTCCCCAGGCGCCACCGTCTCCTACACATTCAAGATCCTGAACAACACCACGAGTACTCAGCAATTTGGTTCGGCGAACATCATCGCTCCGGCAGGATTCGCACTCGGATCCGTCGGCACGCCCCAGACATTCAACGGCGACGGGTCTTCGGCCGGCAAGACTTGGACGTCAGGAAAGACTGGTTCGACCATCATGCTTCGGAACCCGGGCCCAGGCCCGTCCAACCGGCTCAACCCCGGCCAGTACGTCACGGTGCAGTTCGCCGCCACGGCTTCCTGCACGACTGGGAATTACTCCTGGGACACGAGGGTCAAGCAGTCGAACGACTTCTCTGGCACGGGTAACGATTTCACTCAGGTCGGGAGCGATCCGGTCTCAACCGTCGCCGCAGGAGGTGGGGGGGTTCGCGCTCCCTCGAGCGTCCAGTTCACGGTCCAGCCCAGCGACGCGCAGGTGAACGAGTCGATCGCTCCGGCAGTCCAAGTGACAGTCAACGATTTCTGCAACGCCCCCGAGCCCGACGTCGCGGTCACGATGAGCCTCGGGACGAACCCGGGCGCAGCCGGAACCCTCGCGGGCACGTTGTCGCAGACCACGAACGGCAGCGGTGTCGCAACTTTCGATGACCTGTCGATCGACAAGAGTAGTTCGGGCTACAAGCTCAAGGCCACCGCTGGATCCCTGACAACGACGAGTGACGCGTTCGATATCACGAGCGCGTCCGTTGGCTGCAACGGCGGAGATTGCCACACGTCAGCAACATCCGGTACCAGTACCGTCACCGTCAACGCTGACGGCGGCACTGGCACGTTGTCCATCACGTTCGAGTCCGTACCCCTGGGCTGTCCCGACTTCGGGACGAATCAAGCAGTCGGGGGTACCGTGACGATCGACCCGCCCCAAGGGTCTCCCCCGCCCCCATCGATAACGGTCACGTTCGATGACACCATCAATACCTACCCGCCGTTCCAGGATTCCTACCCCGTCTGCAAGACTGTGGAGTCTGAGACGGGAACGACGACCGAGATCGTGCCGTTCTGTGACGCCACCCCGGTGCCACCGTGCATCACGGAGCAGACGATCAGCTTCCACGGTGGAGGTCAAAAGCCCACGCTTCACACCGTGATGCTGATCACTCAGACCGATCCCAGGACGCTCCACTAATCGGATCCCGGGGAGCCGCCCGTTCGGGACGGCTCCTCACCGGGATCGATCGAGAGCGACGGCACCTGCGGCACGGCGATGATCCCCAGGCGTTCGAACAGAGCGTCGCGCTCGGTCCTCAGGTCGTTCGCGTCTCCTGCCCCTGTCAGCCCGCACCGGAGGAACGCCTCGAGCGTGAACGCGACCTCGTGCTCGGCGCCCGCGTGCCGCGCCGCCGCCAGGCTCTGGTCGAGAACGCGGACTGCAGCCTCGACCTCTCCATGCCCGATGTAACGATAGGCGCGGACCCGTAGCAGCATCGGCGTGAGGGCCTCGTCCTGGCAGTCGGCGAGGGCTTTGTGGGCCGCCGCGCTGGCGCCGTCGACGTCACCTTCGAGGAGGAGCAGCTCCGCCAGGAACGCCTCGGCGGCGGCGATCTGCTGGGGCTCGCCGATCTCCCGGCACTCGACGATGACGTCCTCGAGCATCGTCCTCGCCTCCTCGAACCGGAGACTGCGCGCCAGTGCCGCGCCGTACCAAGACGCGGCGGTCGTCGCCCAGGGCCGGGCTCCTGAGGCACGACAGATCCGTAACGAGTCGCGGAGTTCCACCATCGCCTCCTCCAGGCGCCCCTGGTTCAGGAGGATCTCGCCGACGTTCATCTTGCTGACGGCCGTGATCACCATGTTGCCGGTCTTCAGGAACGTCTCCCCTGCGCGCTCGTACCACTCCCGCGCCTCGCTCCATCGGCCCTCGAAGTACGCGTAGGCGCCCATGTTGTTCATGACCGTCGCCTGCTTCGTCAGGTCGCCGAGCTGTTCGTAGAGCTCCAGCGCGAGCGGCGAGTAGATCGCTTCCTGGGGCCGGCCGAGAGCGACGTACGCGTCATCGAGCACGTAGTACGCGTGCGCCATCGCGGCGGGCGCGTCCCCGATCTCCGCCTCCTCGATCGCGATGCGGCACCAGCGGATCGCCTCGTCGTAGCGACCCTGCGCCCGCCGGATCCCCCCGTACTGCGCCGCGAGCTCCGCCCTCCGTGTGGCGGCGTCCTTGCCGACCGCTCGGCGCAGGACGTTCATCCCGCGCGTCAGCGTGCGAAGGGCCTGTGTGAATCGACCCTGAAGGTCCGAGACGAGCGCCTCCTTCAACAGGAGCGCGGCGGTCGTGGGGTCGGCGGGAACGCTCCGGCGAGCAAGCCGGTACGCCTCTCGCGCTTCCACGTACTCCCCCAGGCGGATCCGCACATCGCCGAGCGCCTCGGCGATCGGGCCGAGCTCCATCGGTTCGAGCTCTGGGATGTGACGGGCGGCCCCGAGCGCATGGAGGTAGAAATTGCGAGCCTCGACGTTGGCGTAGATGCGCGCCGCCTGCTCCGCGGCGACGCGCGCGTGGTGCCATGCCTTCCGCATCTCTCCGGCATGCAGGAAATGGAACGCGAGGAGCTCCGCCTGATCCTCCGGGTTCGCGCCTGCCTCTCGCTCGATTACGCGGCCGACCTCCCCGTGGAGCTCCCTGCGGCGACGGAAGGGGAGGCTCTGGTACGCCACGTCGCGGGTGAGCCCGTTGCGGAACCGGTATCCACCGCGCCCGTCCGGGTCGATGAGCCCCCCGAGCCGTCGCAGGGAAGCCTCGTCACCGTCGAGCCCCGCCGCCGCCAGGAGCTCCGACGCGAGCTCGAGGGAGAAGCTCATCCCGAGCACGGAGAGATATCGCAGGCGCGCCCGATCGGTTCGCGGCAAGCGATCGATCATGGCGGTGACGAGCCCCTCGACCGAGCTCGGCATCTCCTCGACCTCGGTTCCCGACTCGCGGATCGCGAAGACCATCGCCCGCAGGAACCGCGGGCTTCCACCGGCGCGTTCGACGAGCGCCTGCACGGTGTGCGGCGTGAGCGGCGCGTCCTCGGTGGCGACCTGAACCAGCATGGTCGCGTCGTCGGGCGGCAGCGTGCCGATCGGCAGAACGGTCGCGTCGGGCAAACCCTCGCTTGACCCGTCGACGTCGCGTCGTGCCGTGCAAATCACGAGCGGCGATCCATGGATCCGGCGAGCGATGGAGCGCAGGAGCTCGAACGACGCCTCGTCCATCCAGTGCGCGTCCTCGATCGTGAGCAGCGACGGCACGGTGACGACGACCGCCAGCAGATCGCAGAGCGCGCCGTGGAGCCGATCCGTGCGGAACCGGCTCTCGAGCATGCGGGTCTCGGGCGTCTCCTCAACGGGCAGGTCGAACGGCACGGAGATCAAGGGCAACCAGGGCAGTAGCTCGGGCGCGGCGGCTTCCACGAGCGTGCGAAGCAGCGTCACGGCATCGTCGTCGCTGGCATCGTCGGGGATCCCGGTCAGCCCACGCAGGAGACGGTGGAACGGGTGGTAGGCGATCGACGACAGGTACGGCTCGCAGACGGCCGTGGCCGTTCGAACGTCCGGCGATCGAGACTCCAGCTCCTGGAGCAGCCGCGTCTTCCCCATCCCTGCCTCGCCCACGAGCTCGATCACCCGGCCCTCGCCCTCGCGCGCCCGAGCGATACCGTCGAGCAGCACGCCCAGCTCCGCCTCACGGCCGACCAAGGGCAGGCGATCGGTGTCGTCGCTTTGCCGGCTTCCCAAAGGCTTGCGAACGCGGAACGCCGTCACCGGGTGTCGCTTGCCCTTGACCATGAAGGGCTCGAGCGGCTCGGTGTCGAACACGACGTGTGCGCCCTCGAGCACGGACTCGGTCGCCAGGATCTCGCCCGGCTCCGCCTTCGACATCACGCGGGCCGCCAGGTTCACGGCATCGCCCATGACAGTGTAGGTACGCCGGTACGGGGGGCCGACGTCGCCGACGAACACGTGTCCCGCGTTGACGCCGATCCTCACGGGGATCGGGGGCTGCGCGTCGACGATCGAACGGACCGTCAGCAGCATCCGCTCCTCGTCGTCACCGCGGGCCTCGGGCGCGCCGGCCACGAGGATGATCTTGCCGCCGTCCCTGTCGACGTCCGTTCCCAGGAACGTCACTCCGTTGTGGTCGGCAGCCTCCTGAACGATCCTGACGAGCCCGTCGAGCGCGAACGCGGCAAAGTCCGCACCGAACTCGGCGATCACTTCGTCGGTCCCCTCGAAGTGAACGAACGCGACGGTCACCTGGCGGTGTTCGGGGTCGGAGCTGCCCGCCAGCAGGTGCTCACGGACAGCCACCGGGATGCATCGGGCGAGATCCAGGACGTCTCCTCGAACCACGGGCTCCGCGGGGATCGAGACCGCGTCGCGAGGCTCGCGTCGGAGCAGGATCCCGTTCCCCTTGACCGCGCCGAGGAGGTCCGGGGGCAGCGCCCGCGCCGTGGACGTACCGAGAAGGATGTCTCCGGCCCCTGCCGTGTTCTCCATCAGCACGGTCTCGGTCGCAGCCGGTCCCGCGAGTACGAGCTCCTGGTGTGATCCCCCGACGAGGAAGAGCTGGAACGCGCCGCTGTTGACTCCGACGGACATGCGGAGCGTCACGAGACCGGCGGTGGTCTCGATCCTCCCCGCCGACCGGAGCTCCCGGCGCATTCCGAACGCGGCACGAGCGCCGCGGATCTCATGGTCCTCCTCGGAGAAGAACATCAGAAGGGCGTCGCCCCCGAACTTGACGAGGCTCCCGCCGTTCTCGTATGCCACCACGAGCAACTTGGCGAAGACGGACCCGAGGACGTCGGTGACCTCCTCCGCGCCGACCTTTCCCTTGCGAGCCAATCGTTCCGACATCTTCGTGAAGCCGGAGATGTCGACGAAGACGACCGTCCCGTCAACCTCGCGGGCGATCGTGCCCGGCGCCTCCTGCAGCCACGACATCAGGATCCTGGGCAGGTAGGGACGAAGCCGGGCAGAGCTGTCCAGCGTTCCCTGTTGCACCGAAAGGCCTCCGAACCCTCGAGCCCCACGAGTGTAGCCGCGCCGATGCTCCCCGGGGAGGTGTCATCTCCTTGAGCAACAGGAGACGCGCCGTCCGACCTAGGTCCTCTTCAGTAGACCGGGGGTTGACACTCCCCCATCCGGAGGGGATGCTCCCTCCGCCAACCGGTCGCAGTTCACGGTCCAACGCCCTCGGGAGGGTCCAGGTCATGGGTCGATTTTCCAGGCACGTTCCGCTCAAACAACGCTTGCTCGTACCCCTCGCGATCCTGACGGTGGTGGCATTCACCGTTTTGCCGATCCTGCCCGCGAGCGCCCTCGGAAACGCGGTCGACCTCGGGGTCAACATCACGCAGGCCGGTCCCGGTGCACAACCGGTCGCAGGCGGCACGTGGACGTACACGATCCACGTCGCTAGCTCGGGGGTGGACCCTTCCACCGGATATACGGTGACGCTCAACATCCCGGCAAATACGGCCGTGGGGGCGCACGACGGCCGCTGCGCCGTCACCACGACGGTTGACTGCACGAGCACGGGCCTCGCCTCGCCTGGAAGTGAGACCTTCGACGTCACCGTCAACATCGCCTCCAACTACGGCAACAACACCCACTTGGTCACGCAGGCGACGATCACCGACTGGAACGGCGACGTCGATACGAACCCCACCAACGACTCTGCGAACGCGGACGCGGTCGTCATCACGCAGGCCGACCTGTCCATCCAGAAGACCGGATCGGCGACGCCGGTCGTGCCCGGTGGGAGTTCATTCACCTACTCAGTCAAGGTCACGAACAACGGTCCCTCCGACAGCGTCGGAGGGACCGTCGTGACGGACACGCTGCCGGCCGACGTCACCTTCGTGTCGCCCGGTGTCGGCTCCTCGACCGACGCCGGATGTTCGACGGGAAACCCGGGTGTGCAGGATGTGAAATGCACCGACTCGGCGACTATTACCGCGGGCGGCACGAACTTCAGGACCTTCGTCGTAGAAGTGACCGTGGATCCCTCGCACGGGCACGGGTTCAATGATGTCTTGCTGAACACGGCGAGCGTCGCACCGGCGGGCGGTGGAACGACCGACCCCAACTCCGCCAACAACGCATCGAACCAGGACTCAACCGTCACGCATCCCAAGGCCGACCTCGGATTCACCAGCGTCTCGACGTCTCCGCTGGGCACGCTCGGCGATCCGGCAGTGGCCGGTCAGACCATCACCTACACGGCAACCGTGAAGAACTTCGGGCCGTCGGACGCAGCTGCTTACACCTTGAGCGTCGACACCAATGCCGGGACGAGCTTCCACTCGGGATCCGGCTGCATCGCGAACGTTGGCCAGATCGTGTGCAACAGCTCCGGCGGCCTCGCGTTGAACGCCACGGAAACCTTCACTGTTACGCTCGACGTTTCGCCGAGTTTCACGGATGGTGGGACGTTCACGAACGCCGTTGCGATCAGCCCCACGACGGATGAGGGAACCAACAGCAATCCGGACTCGGCAACCCCAACGATCAACGTCATCCGCAAGGCCGACCTCGGTGTCACCGCCTCGGCTACACCCGACGGTACGCCCACCCACAGAGTCATCGCGGGCACGAACGAAACGTGGACCGTGACTGTGCACAACTACGGCCCATCCGACAACTCGAGTTACACTCTGGCGCTTCCCGTCCCGGCCGGGACCACGTTCGTGAGCAGGACAGGGCCATCCTGCGTGGGAACCGGGCCCTTCACCTGCACGCACTCGCTCGCGTTTGGAGCAAGCGACGTGTACACGATCGAGGTCTCGATCCCGAGCAACTTTGCCAACAACGTCCCTGGGACTCAGCCGCTGTCCTTCCACACCGCGATCAGCGGACTCAACCCGGCCAACCAGAACGGGAACGCCAACGACGACTTCGCGGACGCCAACCTGACGGTCGTGGCCCGGGCCGACCTCTCGAGCTCCGTGCAGACGGCCACCGTGGACGCCGTTACATCATTCATTTCCCCATTCCCATCGGGCAACCGGAACACCATCACGTACACGATCACGGTCACGAACGGCGGACCGTCCTACGCACGCGACGTCACGGTTACGGACACATTGCCGGCCGAGCTCGACGGCTCGACGGCGAAGATCTGCGTAACGACCGGTTCGAGTTGTACTCCGACGACTGCCTACACGAGCGGAACCCCCGTCAGCCTCATCACGGGGGGGTCGCCTCAGTTCCTGCCGAACGGCGCATCGCGGACGGTCGTGGTCCGCGCCCAAGTCGTCGGAAGCTTGCGGGGAGGGTCGCTCACGACCGGGAACAACACCGTGACCTTCGCGTCGCCGACGCTCCGCACGCCGAATGGACCGGCGAACTCTGTCGTCACCACGAAGACGGTTTCCTTCCCGACGGTCGCGGACGCCCCTGTCCTCATCTCGGCCGACCCGGGGAACGGACAGATCGCGGTGGACTGGAAGGCAGGGTCGAGCGACGGCGGGAGCTCGGTGACCGGCTACGACATCATCGTGCAGCCGCTGCCCTCTGGGACGCCGCGGTTCTTCTCCTTCTCGGGGAACGTCCCGACGTCGGGCACGCAGTTCACGATGATCGTCCCGGCGTCGACGCCCTTCCTCACAAACGGGACGAACTACCAGGTAACGGTGGAAGCCCGCAACGGCGCGGGTAGCTCAGATCCGTCCAACTCGATCAGCGCGTCGCCATGTACGACTTGCATCATCAAGCAGGTCAGCCCAACTAACACCGTGACGCTGAACACGGGGAGCCAAACTGCAACCACCTGCCCTCAGAACGGCGTCGGAGCAACAGGCACCGACACGTACGTCAGCTGCTTCCAGTTCCCGTCGAACAGTGCGAAGGCCGGTTTGCCGCTGGCGTTGAACGAGGGCCCATTCCAGGCAGGGGCGTGCGGCCCGGATCCCGGGTGCATCGGGAACCAGGTGGTGAACGTGAACCCGGCGGGTCAGGGAGCCGGCGTGGTCATCACCCAATACATCTTCGTCGACCGTTCGGTCTCGACCGACGTATTCGGGAATCCGTGCGTGAAGCGGCCCTGCACCGGCGGGAACGGCACCTATGAATACGAGGTGTATGTCAACGGCACGCTGGTCGGGACGTCAGTGCAAAAGGGAGGGGGCCCGAACAATGTCGCACCCTGGTGCACGACCCTCCCGCCCTCGGCAACGGCCTGCGTCAAGAGCCTGATCGCGATGTCCTCGAGTCAGGCTCCCAACGGCAACAACGGCGCGAAGGACCTCCAGATCATCCTGCTGCTGCGGGGTGACCCGAGGATCGGCGTCTCGGGATAGGGAGACCGACCGACGAACGAGTGACTGTAGCCCTCCCTCGCAACGGGGGAGGGCTACAGGATCCTCGGAGACAACACGACGCCCAGCTGCCGGAGGATTTCCGCGGCCTCCTCGGCCCGCGGGACGTCGGGGGGACACCCCTCGACCCGGTCGAGTTCCGCGAACGCCTCGAGCGTGAGCGCCACCTCGAATCGGGCGGCTCGTGAACGAGCGTCCCGGAGGCTTTCCTCGAGCGCGGCCCGCGCCTCGGCCGGCCGACCGCTGCGCAGCAGCGCGCACCCGCGGATCCGGTGGAGCATCGGGCTCTGCACGGCGACGCCGCCGAGGGCCAAAGCCCGCTCGAGTGCCAGGTCGGCGAGCGTGAGCGCGCGTTCCAGATCTCCGCGAAGGAGCTCGCACTCCGCGATCCGCGCGTTCGTCTCGAGGACCTGGGGCCGGTTGCCCATCTCCTCGAAGATGGTCCGAGCCTCCTCGAAAAGGGGAAGCGCCTCGTCGGGCCTGCCGGAGCGAGAGGCGACCCGTCCCAGGTTGCTGGCCGCGTAGGCGCGCCCCTCGGCCTGGTCGGCCGCCCGGTGCACGCGACTCGCCTCTTTGAACAGACGCTCGGCCTCTTCCAGCCGGCCCTGGTCGGACCGGATCTCACCGATGTTGTTCGTGCCCCACGCGGCCTCCACCGCGTCGCCGATCTGGGTTCGTAGCTGCCGCGCGCCCTCCCAGTGCTCGAGGGCCTCGTCCCAGTCGCCCCGGTAGTACGCGTAGCCGCCCGCCGCGACGAGCACGTCGGCCTGCGAGCCGAGCTGGCCGAGCTCCTCGTAGATCGCCAGCGCCATCGGCCAGTTCGTCGCCTGTGCCACCTTCCCCTGCTCGACGTAACAGAGATCCAGGATGTAGTAGGCCCGGCCGAGGGCATCGCGGATGAGAGGGTCGTCGCCCATCGCGGGCGTGTGCTCGATCAGCCAGGTGCACCACTGCTCGGATTCGGCGTACCGGGCTTGAGCGGCGCGGATCCCCGCGTAGAGAGCGATCAGCTGGGCCCGCTGCTTCGACGCGGCGTCGTCATCGATGCCCTCGATCACCGCCAGGCCGCGGCGGATCCTGCGGATCGATTGTGAGAAGCGGCCGAGCTGATAGGGGGTCTGCGCCTCCTTGTGCCACATCGCGGCCTGTCCGGCGGGGTCGCCGGTGAACAACCGGCGGGCGGAGGCGAACGCCGAGTCGGCCTCTCCGTACGCCCCGACGAGCCACTTCACGTCTCCGAGCGACTCGTAGACGGCCGCGAGCTCGGTGAGGGCGACCCCCACCCGCTTCCCCGACTCCACCGCGCGGTTGTAGAAGGTCGCCGCCTCCGTGTTCGCGAACTTCTTCTGCGCGCGGTCGCCGGCCTGCTTCGAGTAGATCCACGATTCGTCGTGACGCTGCGCGTTGAAGAAGTGGAGCGACAGGACCTCCGCCACGTCCTCCGGCTGATCGGCGTCGGCCAGGATCGCCTGACCCGCGCGGGCGTGGAGCTCGCGGCGGCGCCGGTAGGGCAGTCCCTCGTAGGCCGCGTCCCGCATGAGCGCGTGACGGAACCGCCAGCGGCCCGGGGCGTCGTTCACGAGGAACTCGCCGAGCCGCCGCCAGGTCCGTTCGTCTGGGATCCGGTCGGATTCGACGATCGTCGACAGCAACGTCTGCGAGAAGCTCGCGCCCAGCACGGAGGCGTACCGCAAGACGTGCCGGTCGCCGGGCGCCAGCCGGTCGATCTGAGCGGTCACCATCGCCTCGACCGAGCTCGGGAGCTCGCTCGTGTCCCGACGGGCGCGCGCCGCCACCGCGATCTCCTGCAGGAACAGCGGGTTTCCACCCGAGCGCTTGGCGAGCACCGCCATCTCGTCGGGGCGAAGCGGGAACGTCTCGGTAGCCGCCTCCAGGAGCGCCTCGGCCTCGACCTCCGTCAGCGGCTCGGGCCGGACCGACACACAGCCGTCGGTCTCCTCGGGCGCCGTGAACCCGGTCTCGACGTCGCGCCGGGTGACGCAGACGAGCCAGGGACGATGCGTGACGTTCTCCGCGATGCGGCGCAGCAGGCCGGCCGACGGCTCGTCCATCCAGTGGGCGTCCTCCACAATCACGATGACGGGATCCGTCACGAGGCGCTCGAGGAAGGAGTCGGTCACCTCTTCCAGCTTCGGACGACGGAACTCCTCCCCCAGCGCATCGACCTCGGGTGTCGGCGGTACCTCGACGTCGGCGACGATGGCCAGCAATGGCAGCCAGGGCAGGAGATCCGGGACGATACCCCCAACGACCTCGCGTAGCCGCTCGCCCGCCTCCCGGTGATCGAGGTCAGGTCCCATCTCGAGGACGTCCCGCAGCATCCGCCTGAACGGGAGGTATGCGGTAGACGCCTCGAAGAGCTCGCAGGCCGCGGTCATGTGAGGAATGTCGCCCGTCATCGCGAGGAGCTCGCCGACCAATCGGGTCTTGCCGATGCCGGGGTCCCCGATCAGCTCGATGATCGAACCGCGACGTCGCCGGAGGTCTCCGAGCTTCTCGGCGAAGAGCGTCAGCTCGTTCTCGCGGCCGACCAGCGGCAGCTCGCGCCGATCCCCAGCCATCCGCGCACCTTGGATCGGACCGACGCTCCAGGCCTCGACCGGAAGCTTCTTCCCCTTGACGAGGAAGGGCTCAAGAGCCTGCACCTCGAACACCACCTCGGCCCCGTCGAGGACCTCTCCCGTGGCGAGGATCTGCCCGGGAGACGCCTTGGCCATCACCCGGGCGGCGAGGTTCACGGCGTCCCCCATCACCGTGTACGTGCGGCGATACGGCGGGCCGATGTCACCGGCGAAGACGGCGCCGCGATTCACGCCGATCCGCACGGGGATCGTGGTCTCGGCTTCGATCACCGACCGCACGGTCAGCAGCATCCGCTCGTCGTCATCGCCGAACGAGCGCGGCGCACCCGCGACGAGGATCATCTTCCCGCCGTCGTGGTCGATGTCCGTCCCCAGGAACGTGACCCCGTGCTTGTCGGCGGCGACCTGGACCTCGGTAATGAGCTGCTCGAGACCGAACGCCACGTACTCGGGGCCGAGCGTGTCGATCAAGCCGTCGACGCCGTCGAAGTGGATGAACGCCACCGTCGCGCGGCGGTGCTCGGCATCGACCTCGCCGGACAGCAGGTGCTCGCGGATCGCCGCCGGAGCGGAGCGGAACAGGTCGACCCCCTCCGCCGAGGACTCGGTCGCATCCACGAGCACCGGTGAGCGAGCGCGCGGAGCGCGCTTCAGGAGTATGCCGTCGCCCTTGCGGTCCCCGAGACTCTCCGGCGGGATGAGCGCCGCGGTCTCGGGACTCAGCAGGACCTCCCCGGCTACGGCCGTCCCCTCCATGTTCACGGTCCTGCTGGCCGCCGGGCCGGTGATCATCAGCTCGCGATGCGAGTCGCCCACGAGGAAGAAGTGGAACGTGCCGGTGTTGACCCCGACCGACATCCGAAGCGTGATGAGCCCGGCGGAGCTCTGGATCTTTCCGACCTCGCGGAGGCGCCGGCGCATGCCGGCGGCCGCGCTGACGCCGCGAAGCGCATGGTCCTCGCCGGTGAAGAACAGCAGTAGGGCGTCGCCGCCGAACTTGACGAGGCCTCCACCCTCGGCGTACGCAAGCTCGAGGAGTCGCGCGAAGACCTCCCCGAGCACGTCGGTGACCTCTTCCGCCCCCTCCTTGCCCCTGCGGGCGAGGCGCTCCGACATGGCCGTGAACCCGGAGATGTCGACGAAGACGAGCGTGCCCTCGATCTCGCGCAGCAGCGTGCCCGGATCCTCCGCCAACCACTGGATGAGCAGGCGGGGAAGGTACGGACGTAACCTGGCGGAGACGTCGAGATCCTGGGACATCGGCTCCCGGACTCTTTCGGGGCAACGGTCCCTCGGAGTGTATCCGCCCGGACCCCCCACGGGAACGTAGCAGGGTCACTCGGACCAGGCGAGGTCCGCGGGGTTGCACGGGGGCGGCAGCAGCGGATACCGTTCGCCGATGGAACCCGAGGACAGGCTCACCCCCGCGCTCAGCGAGGCCCGCCAGCGGCGTGCGACCCTGCACGAAGCGCTCGTTCACCTGGAGATGGCGATCTCGTCGCCGGCCGCCGGGCGGATCCCCGAGTGGACCGGGAACGTCACGAAGGAGCTGACCGGCGTCCGCGACGCGTTCGATCAACACGTGATCGTGACCGAGAAGCCGGGTGGGCTCTACGAGGAGATCATCACGCGGGCGCCTCGCCTGGACGGCACGGTGACGCGGCTCAAGGGCGAGCACCCGGAGATCACGGCGCAGATCGAGAAGGTGCAGGAACGGCTCGGTGCGGTCGAGATCGGCGGCGAGGAGTGGCCTCTGGAATCGGCCCGAGACGACCTCCAGCGGTTCATCGGGACGGTGATCCGACACCGGCAGCGCGGAGCCGACCTCGTCTGGGAGGCGTACAACGTGGACATCGGCGGCACGGACTAGCCCCGCACCCTGCCCGTCCGCGAACGTTCGCTAGGCTTGCTCTGTGATCCGCATCGCGCTCGGCCAGCTGAACACGACCGTCGGCGACCTCGACGGCAACGTGACGCGCATGGCCGAATGGGCGGCGCGAGCGACCGAGGCGGGAGCCGACGTCGTGTGCTTCCCGGAGCTCGCCGTCACCGGCTACCCGCCCGAGGACCTGGTGCTGCGGCCGGAGTTCGTCCGCGACAACCTGCTGGCGCTCGACGAGCTGGCCAGAGCGACGGCTTCGGGCTGCGAGGTGATCGTCGGCTTCGTCGACCGCAGCGACCGGGGGATCCACAACGCCTCGGCGTGGCTGCGGTATGGCGAGATCGTTGCCCGCTATCACAAGATCCAGCTTCCCAACTACGGGGTCTTCGACGAGCGTCGCTACTTCGTTCCGGGAACCGCCACGTACCGAGGGGAGCTCGCAGGCGAGACCCTGGGGATGTCGGTCTGCGAGGACGCATGGAACCCGGGGATGCCCTTCTCCGAATACACGGGCGTCCGCGTGGTCGCGAACATCAACGGCTCTCCCTATCACCAACGGAAGACGGGCCAACGGGCGGACGTGCTGCGCGACCGTGCCCGGGAGACCGGTGCCTGGATCGTCTACGTGAACGCGGTCGGCGGTCAGGACGAGCTGGTCTTCGACGGCGGATCGATGGTCGTGGCCCCGGACGGCTCGGTGGCATGCCGCGCCGCGGCCTTCGAAGAGGACCTGCTCCTGGTCGAGATCGATGCCGACGTTTCCCGGGCCGAGGAGCGACCCCCGTGGCCGACGGGGCCCGAGGAGGTCTATCGCGCGCTGGTCCTCGGCACCGGCGACTACGTGAGGAAGAACGGGTTCGACGAGGTCGTGATCGGGCTCTCCGGAGGCGTGGATTCCGCGCTCGTCGCGGCGCTCGCGACCGACGCACTGGGCGCCGGCGCCGTGCACGTGCTGGCGATGCCCTCGCCGTACTCGTCCCCCGAAAGCGTCGAGGACGCGGTCGATTGCGCGACCCGACTCGGTGTGCGCATCGACGAGATCGAGATCACCGACATCTTCGACGCGTACCGCAAGACCCTGTCGAACGCGTTCGCCGGCACAGAAGAAGGACTCGCGGAGGAGAACCTCCAGGCTCGGATCCGCGGGAACCTCCTCATGGCGATGTCGAACAAGTTCGATGGGCTCGTGCTGGCCACCGGGAACAAGAGCGAGTACGCGGTCGGGTACTCGACGCTGTACGGGGACATGGCCGGCGGCTTCGCGCCGATCAAGGATCTGCCGAAGACCCTCGTCTACGAGGTCTGCGCATGGCGGAACGCGCAGACGCCCGAGCGTCCTCCGATCCCCGAGCGGGTGTTGACGAAGCCGCCCTCCGCCGAGCTTCGGCCGGGACAGCTCGACACCGACTCGCTGCCGCCGTATGAGTCGCTCGACCCGATCATCGAGGCATACGTGGAGGACGACCTCGGGCTCGACGAGATCGTCGCCCGCGGCCATGACCGGCAGACCGCCGAGCGCGTCGTCCGGATGATCGACCGAGCGGAGTACAAGCGGCGTCAGGCGGCTCCCGGCGTGAAGATCACGCCGAAGGCCTTCGGTCGCGACCGCCGGATGCCGATTACGAACCGTTATCCCGGGTAGCGGCGGCCCTTCCTCATGCCGGTGGCTACGCCTGGTTCCCTAGAATCTGCCCGGGGCCGGTAGCTCAGTCTGGTCAGAGCAGGGGGCTTTTAACCCTCGTGCCACAGGTTCGAATCCTGTCCGGCCCACGTCTGTCCGGCCAACGTCCGGCCAACGTCGGCGGCGCGCCTTGTGCCGAACCGGCGGGCGTCGGTCGGGACGGGTACCGTCAACGGATGCGGCAGACGACGCTGGTCGGTCCGGACGGAGTGGCGTGGACGGTCGACGTGCCGGAGTCGTGGCGGGAACGCACGCGCGGCCTGATCGGCGCCCGCGCGCTGGGGCCGCACCACGCGATGCTGCTCGAACGATGCCGATCGGTGCACACGTTCGGGATGCGGCTCCCGATCGACGTGGTGTTCCTGGATCGCGATCTCCTGGTCGTCGACGTTCGGCGGGTCGATCCGGGGAGGCTGACGCTTCCACGGCTCCGGGCCCGTCACGTCCTGGAATGCGCGGCGGATACGCGTCTAGGGCCGGGCGACCGATTCAGTCCGAGAACACAGAACGATGCGAACGCGTCTCGGGATGCTTCGGAGGACGATCCATCCCGATCATGAGCTGGTGGGC
>JALYLV010000036.1 GCA_030774035.1 Actinomycetota bacterium | reverse complement strand
CCACCAGGGAGGGTGCGCTCGCGACCGCCTGGACGCGCACGTGTTCGGGGTCCGACTCGGTGTAGGTGGCCTCGCCCGGCACCGCGCCCTCGATCGGCTGCAGACCCGGGTCCTGCTCGACGACGGCCGTCCGCGCGGGATCGAAGCCCGGCTCCAGGACCCGGTCGAACGCGTCGGCGGTCGAGCCCGCCACGGTCCACGCGGGGACTGCGGAGGCGCGAGGCTCCCATCCGTACACCTCGACCAGGTCGTACCCTCCGGTGCTCGTCACCACGCGGCCGGGCACCGGAGGCCCAACGCCCTGCGGCACGATCAGGTAGCGCACGCCCATCAGACGCACGTCCTCGAGCGAAGGCTCATTCACGACGGTGGCGTTGTAGAAGAGCGAGAGCTCGTTGGTCGCGCGCAGGTAGGTCCAGTACCGGACGAGCTGCACCGGGTTGTAGCCCAGCACGTCCGGGATCGAGAAGAGGGTCCCGCGCGACATCATCAGCGCGGGCCAGTCGCGGGGCTCCTGTGCGTACAGGTAGCCCTTCTCGTAGAACGCGGCGGGCGGCACCCACGTGAGGTATCGGCCCTGCTCGTCCGCCTGCGCTCGGATCGCCGCAACGAACGCGTTCGGACGCAGGAACTCGTCCTGATCCACGTCGGGCCAGCGCAGCACCTGCGGCACCAGGTTGGGATGGTCGCCGGTCTCCAACCCCGTGAAGATCGTGCCGCCCTGCCAGATGTTGGAGAACACGGCGCTGGCCAGCAGCTCCACGGCGAGGACGCCGACAAGGAGGGCCGGCGCCCAGTGCCACCGCCGGATCAGCAGCATCAGCGCGATCACTCCCGCCGGCAACGCCACCGCCAGCAGGGCGAACCGCACCGGGATGCCGCCCGCCGCCAGCGGCACGACCAGGAAGACCGCGACCCCGGCGGCCAGCCACCTCGCCGCCCGCCGGACGGGCATGGGGCGGTCGATCAAGGACTGGATCCCGATGGCGCCCAGGGCGGGCAGAGCGATCATGGAGAGGTATCGGAGCCGGCCGGGGTTGTGCAGGTACACGTCGCCGAAGGGAAGCTTGAGCACGGCGGCCCGGAACCACCCCGTGGTGACGAGCCGGTTCGTCATCAGCAGGTAGGTGATCGCGAACGATCCCGCCAGCGCCAAGACGGTGGCCCGCCGCGCAACGTCGCGCCACGCGAACGGCAGCGCGAGCAGCATCACGCCTCCCATGTACGCCCCCGGTGCGCTCCCGTAGGCCAGCGGCCACGCCGCCCACATCCCGTTCGTCATGATCGAACGCTCACCGACACCCGGAGACTGCTTGATCGAGTCGACGGCCACGTATCCCGACTGCAGGCTCGAGGTGCTGATGAAGCCCAGCCGCGGGATCAGGATCGCGGCCGCGGCCAGCGGCAGGAACCCCAGGAACAGGGCGGTGGCGCCGAGCGCCCGTGGCCACGAGGTCTCGCCCAACCGCACGGACTGCACGGCGTGGGCCACCACGTAGGCGGCGGCGAGCAGGGTGCACATCATCAGGCCGTGGCTCATGTGCGCGTTCGCCACCTGCCACCAGCCGAACGCCGCCAGCGCCAGCCACCCGAGCTTCCGCGACCACAGCACGGACTGCCGGAAGCCCGAGGCTCCCACCAGCACGACCGTGGTCCACGCCAGGAAGCCGGCGAACGGCATGGAGATCGCCATCTCGCTCGTGGACATGAGCATGCCCAGGGACAGGCCGCCGGCCGTTGACGCAGCACGCGACAACGACTCCTTCCGCAGGAACCAGTACAGGCCGAGCCCGGCGACCAACGGATTGAGGACGATCAGCGCGCGCATGGCGGCGCCGGGGGAGAAGAGCGCGAAGATCGCCATGGCCGGCACGTACAGCCACCCGCTCTGCGGGTCGGCCGCGAACCGGTAGCCCATCATCTCGTAGGGGTTCCATAGCGGGACGTGGCCGGCGTCCAGGCTTCGCGCCAGGAACGTGAAGCGCGGCAGCCAGAACGACAGGATGTCGAATTGGTCGTTCGACAGGTGTGGCGTGAGAGCGAAACCACGGAGCGCGAACAGCACGCACACCACGATCAGCATCGGCCCGGCGAGGGCCAGGAGGATCCGGCGCGCACGAGGCCGCCGGCCAGCGGTTCCAGGGTCTCGAGCCGGGGCCTCGGCCGCCTCGACGGTCGTGCTCACGGCGTCACCCTACGGTAACATCCCGAACTTCGGCGGGGGTGCCTGTTAGCATGGGCCTCTGATCCTTCCCCCTCGAATCCTCTCCAAGGTCTGTCCATGATCAGTCTTCAACACGTCACGAAGGTCTACAAGAACAGTGTCCTCGCCCTTGAGGACGTCTCCGTCGACGTCGAGAAGGGCGAGTTCGTCTTCGTCGTGGGTGCGTCCGGCTCGGGCAAGTCGACCTTGATCCGACTGCTCTTGAAGGAGGAGGAGGCGACGAAGGGCGACGTGTACGTGGCCGGCAAGAACCTGGAGAAGCTCACCAGCTGGAAGGTGCCGTACCTGCGCCGCAACATCGGGACGGTGTTCCAGGACTACAAGTTGCTGATCGACAAGACCGTGTTCGAGAACGTCGCGTTCGCGCTGGAGGTGATCGGCAAACCCAAGCAGGTCATCGACCAGCGGGTACCCGAGATCCTGGAGTACGTGGGTCTCGGGGACAAGCTCAACAGCTACCCCGACGAGCTCTCCGGCGGCGAGCAGCAGCGCGTCTCCATCGCGCGCGCCTGTGTCAACCGACCGCTGGTCCTGCTGGCGGACGAGCCCACCGGCAACCTCGACCCCAATACCAGCGTGGACATCATGCGGCTGTTGGACAAGGTGAACCGGATCGGGACCACCGTGCTGATGGCCACCCACGACCAGGCCATCGTGGACGCGATGCGCAAGCGGGTGGTGGAGCTGGACAAGGGCCGCGTGATCCGCGATCAGGTCCGGGGCGTGTACAGCTGATGGCGCGGCTGGACTACTTCCTGCGCGAGACCGCATCCGGGCTGCGCCGCAACGGGATCGTGGCGTTCGCGGCCATGTCGACGGCGTTCATCGCGCTGTTCCTGTTCGGGCTCTCGTTGCTGATCTACCGCGAGTTCAACCTGGTGATCGAGAACCTCACCGGCAACGTGGAGGTCGCCGTGTACCTCACGGACCCGGTGAGCGCGGACACGCCGCCGCGCCTGATGGAGGAGCTCCGGAAGCTGCCGGCCGTCGCCGACGTGCAGTACGAGACGAAGGCCGAGGCCTATCAGAACTTCCTGCGCCTCTACGCGAACCAGCCGTTGTATACAGATAACGTCAAGCCGGAGGTGATCCCTGCGTCCTTACGGGTGAAGCTCGACGACACCGGGCAGTTCGGGCAGGTCACCGCCGCAATGGGCTGCAGCGAGGGTGCCGACGGCAAGCTGAGCTGCACCGCACCCGGCGTGGAGAACGTGGCGGACTATCGCGACCTGCTGGGGCGTCTCACCTCGATCACGCGCCTGCTGTCGCTCGGCGTGCTGGCGCTCGCGGCCGTGATGCTGATCTCGGCCGTGTTGCTGATCGCGAACACGCTCCGCATGGGGATGTTCAGCCGGCGCAAGGAGATCGGCATCATGCGGCTGGTCGGTGCCACGAACTGGCGGATCCGCGTCCCGTTCATGATCGAGGGTCTCGTCGAGAGCCTCGTGGGCGCGGGCCTCGCGGTGCTTGCCCTGTTCGTCGTGAAGGTGGGCGTGATCGATCCGCTCCGCGGCAAGGTGCAGTTCTTCCCCTTCGTGCAGAACACGGATCTGCTCGCCATCACGCCGTGGATCGTGATCGCCGCCGTCGCCATCGCGTTCGTCGCCGGGACGATCGGGATGCGTCGCTTCCTCGACGTCTGAGGCGGGGTTCGCGTCCTGGACATCGAACGTCGACGCGTGGACTGACGGACAAGCCAGCATCACCCGGAGCAGACAACGTGTTGGTGCCCTCGGCAGTGTGCGACTGACGGTGTTCGCTCACACCGGCCTCGCCGTCTTCTGCCGAAGTCTCTCATAGGGCGTCTGGCCGCCCAGGCTGCCATGAGGGCGGTCGAAGTTGTAGAAGTCCTCCCACTCCTTCAGGCGGTCGTTGAACAGCTCGGTGTCGTCGATCACGACCCGTCCAGCATCCGGTAGAACTCCTCCGCGTCGATCCGGTGCGAGCGTCCGACCTTGCCGTTGAGCCTCGGGGTCGCTGGCCTTATGTAGACGTGACCGACGCCGGCGTCGAGGACGTGGTAATGGAACTGCGATCCGAACTCGGTTCCGTTGTCGGTCTGGATCACCTCGACCCCGAACGGGAGCTTCTCGAAGACGTAGTCGACGAAGCGGATCGCCGTCTGTTGGTTCAGCCGGTCGTAGATCCGCAGGACCCGGATCCGGGTGCAATCGTCGATCGCGGTGAACTGGTAGTGCTTCTTGCGTGAGCCCTTGAGCGGGGCGATGAACTTCACGTCGATCTGCACTCGGTGGCCCGGCAGCTGCTTCTCATAGCGCTTCCAGCGGTCCTGGTGGCGCTTGTAGCGCTGCGAGCTCGGCAGCCGGCTCATGTCCAGCCGCTTGAGGATCCGCTACACCCCGGACGGGGAGATCTGGATGTCGTGGTAGCGCTTGAGGTACATCGAGATCTTGTGGGGCCCGAAGTGATAGTGCCGGCGAAGGTAGATGATCTTGCCCACGACCTCGGTCCTGGTGGCGTTCGGGCTCGTGTGCGGCCGGCGCGAGGTGTCCCGGAGGCCCTCGATCCCGTCCTCCTCGTAGCGCCGCAGCCACTTGTAGTACGTGGGACGACTGACCCCGTAGTGGCGACAGGTCTTGGCCACGTTGCCGCTGACCTCCTGGCAGTATCGGATCATCGCCAGCCGCCGGGCCGCGTTGCGGGCCTGCTCTCGTTCGGTCATCGGTTCCCCTTCCTTCCGGAGGACCCGATGTGTACACGATGTCCGTCAGTTCTAGAATGGTGCCCTCGGCAGGAATCGAACCTGCGACACCCGGTTTAGGAACCTGATGGCAGTGGTTCCTTCCACTCTCTCGGTCCTGCGCCCGAGGCTCGACAGGCTGCCACGTCCCAGGACCGCCGAACGTCAGCGAGGTCACCCTGGCGCGGCCGCTGTCAGAAGATCAAAACTCGCAACCAAATTGGTTGCCGCAGACGTACTGTGCACTATCGTGGGGCGGTGCAAAGAAACGGCCGTCCCCGGTGCTTGGGTTGGGGTGAGCCAGAGACCAGAAGCTGATGCGGAAGTAGTAATGATGAGTGGCACCGTGTAGCTGGTAGACCACAATGTCCCAGTTGTACTCGCCAAATGTTCCCCGATTGTACGTCAATTCAGTCGCAGAATCAGAGAAGGTCCCGGCGTTGGCGCTGTCGTTCCAAATGCGGTGGTAAACGCGGCGTTTGAGTTGCGGACCAGACTCCCAGGTGAACTCCTCGATGTCCACGTCCGACGTTGAGAAAGACAACTCGACGGCGTAGAGCTCTTCGCCGCTTCCGATAACGTTCGTCCCGATCCCGTAGTAGAGCCTGGGCGGGTCCGCGTACCAATGATGGCGGTCAACGATGACCTCGGGGGCAGCCGGCGTCCCCTCCTTCGCACGAGCGATATCGATGTCAGCCCCCTGCATGACGGTTCGCTGCTCACGCGATTGCGGCGCAAGTCCAGTCTCAGGATCGCAAACCCAGCCGACGTCCTGACTCCCCATGGCCGCAAGGAGCGCATCAATCGCCGAGATACAGGTGGCTGGGAGCTGGTCGAATGAGGGTGGCGCAGTGTCGACAAGGCCGCTCGCCGACGCATTAACGGGCGCGGTGAACATCACAGCAACGGCGACAACCACAGTAGCTATCAAACGAAGCATGGTCTGTCCCCTCCCTCCCATGTAGGCTCCTACTAGGGGCCTACTTACTTGTTCGCATAGCAGACCCATCCTTCTCCCGGTGTGACGTCATCAGGACCTGGCGGACACGGAGAAACAACATTGCCTTCGTTCCTCCCCACTTTGGGGACGTCTGCCGAAGCGCTGGAACCAAGCACAGCGACCACAAGTAACGCGCCAAGAATCCATCGGCGTGTGTAGGTTCGCTTCGCCGTCGGCATCATGTGTGATCCTCCTTGTCTGGGTCGATGGGTGAAATCCGAAAGGACTCCGCTTGTGCCGCGGAGAGCGCTTCTCGCCGTAGGAGCTGCTTTCCCGCTTGTCCTCCCAGCTGAAACTGGAGAACGACGTCTCCCGCGGGGAACGGCGACAAAAACACCGGCTGAACGAGCACACCTCCACTACGGCGGGAGCCTTGAGAGATGAGCGAGTAGCCGTCGACCGTGGACACCAGGCCCCGTAGCCTGAGAGTGACATTCTCCTCTACCAGCCTAACCGTCAGACCGATCTCGCCTTCGTCCGGATTCAGCAGCTGGTGCATGAGGTCCTCATGTCCAACCTGGGTCACCACGTTGAACTCGACGTGCGAGACGCCAGCGCCGATCCGCGTGACCGCAACATGCATCTCCGAGGAACGAATTAGCGCCAGCGGGTTCGGAACCATCCCGGGGACAACCCCATCATCCGCGCCAAGAAGGTGCGGAACGCCTGAGTCCATGGACGTTGATCCTTCACGCGGTCGCTTCTCCAAACGTAACACACGAGGGCCTTTCGGTGTGCAAGACGTGAGATGCGCTCCGTTGGTGGAGAAGACCGCGCGGGGGCTCGGCGCCCGAGCTCCGAATTCGGACCTGAGACATGGAACGATGGGCGATCGGGCGGTGGACACCCACTGAGGCGTTCGCTGCTCGGCCCGCGGCCTCACCGGCGGGCATCGGGCTGCCGGTCCCCGGGGGGTTCCGTGTTCGGCGAGACAAGATCGACATCACCGGGGTCGTGACGATCCGCCACAACTCACGGCTGCACCACATCGGACTCGGACGCCGGCTGATCGGTACGCGAGTCCTCGTGCTGATCGACGGGCTTGAGATCCGCGTGATCTCCGAGGACGGAGAGCTGATCCGAGAGCTCTCCCTGGACACGTCTCGGGACTACCAGCCCCACCCTCGGACCTGAGACGTGGAACGATGTCCCGACACATCTCGGCACGATGTCGCGAGACATCACACGGCGCGCCGAGCAGGATTCGAACCTGCGACACCCGGTTTAGGAAACGTCGTGCATCGGCATTTGTGCGCCACCGAGTAGGCACGGATCGGCGCGGCACACAAAGCCGTGAGGTGTCGTCATGCCACCTGCTACCTGCGACTACGGATCAGAAGAGCCCATCCACCCTCACGGAGAAAATCCCGAGCCCTACCGCCTCGATGATCGTCGGCGATCGGACGCCTCGTTCCGAGGCGAGGATCACCGACGTTCCTCAGCATCGTTCGACTCGCCGGCCTTGCGGGAATCAGCCGCACCGAGGAAGCCTCGAGCGCGTGCGTGTTGCACCCATCGAGCGGCTGTCGACTTCGGCACATCGAAGGCACCTCGAACTGCTGCCGTGGGACCGTCACCGATCAGGTACGCAAGTCGATAGACAGCCGCCACCGTCCTGAGGGTCTCCTCGCTCGGTCCAGTCTTTCGGAGGGCGACGAAGTCCTTTCCGGCAAGAGCGAACGTCCCTAGGGCACTGAGCACCCCGAGGCGCACGATCTTCGCGACTGGGATGTCCCGGAGCGCCTCCGCGGTGATGCGATCGCCGTTACGTGCGATGCACGTCACCTCGTTGGCGACCATGCGTCCCCCTTGGAGTACGACTCCGACCTGAATGTCGCACGGCAGGTCGTCACCCGTGGCGGTCACCGAAAGACCCGACGGAACCATGACGCCGTTGTCGATGTCGACCTCTGACGTCGTCGTGTCGATCGTCCCTCGGACCTGCATGTCAATCGACGTTAGATCGCATGAGGTTGTTACGTCAAGGCTATCTCAGAGTGCTAGGGTAGGCCGGTCATGACTACCTCACCCGACGGTCCGGATAGATCTCCCCGCAAGCGGGGGCGACCGCGAGGCAGCGTATCCCTCACCTCCGACAGGCTCGCCACGATCGTCGGACTGCTGCGGAACGGGGCCACTCCCGACGACGCGGCGGAGTCCGCCGGGGTACCTGCCCGGACCATGCGTGAGTGGCGGGCCCGGGGGGCTGGACGCTCCAAGCGGGGAGCCACCGAGGAGCTTCGAGGGTTCGAACGAGCCTGCCGTCAGGCGGAGGCTGAGGCCAAAGCGAGCGCAAAGGCGCGCGTGCACCAGCGAAACCCGGAACGGTGGCTCGATCGGAAGGGCTACCGGGAAGACGACGGTGCTGCCCCCACTCCGACCACCGAGGAGGTCAGGGAGTTGGCGGTGGCCTTCATCCGCGAGGCGCTCTCCCTCGATCCCACCGTCACGCTCCCCCGGTGTCTCAGCCCTCGGTGTCGCTGCTCCTGGCACCGCGAGCGCACCACCGACGAGCTCGAGAAGACCAGGGCGATGGCATCCAACAAGGGGAGGAGGAGGTCGGCATGAGGGACAGGATCGTGGAGCTGATCAGGGTGCGGGCCGGCGAGCTCGAGGACCATCCTGCGAATTGGCGGACGCATCCGGCGGGTCAGCGAGCGGCTCTCCGGGGCCTCCTGAAAGAGATCGGTTACGCCGACGCGCTGCTCGCGCGACGCGACGCAGGCAAACTGATCCTGATCGACGGACACCTCCGCAAGAGCATCTCGAAGGACCAGGTCGTTCCGGTGCTCGTGCTCGACGTGGATGAACGCGAGGCCGAGATGCTCCTGGCCACCCTCGATCCGCTCGCATCGCTCGCCCGACCCGACCCCGATTCGCTCAGCGAGCTCCTCGCTCGCATCGAGACCTCAGATGACGCGATCGCCGACCTGCTCGAAGGTCTCAGGCGATCTGCCGACCTCTTCGCCGGTCCTCTGCAGCGCGACCCTGAGGAGATCCCGGTCTCGCCCAAGCCGCGCACCGAGCACGGCGACCTGTGGCTGCTGGGAGACCATCGCCTGCTCTGCGGGGACGCCACGAGCAAGCGTGACATGGACCAGCTGATGGGAGATGACCGGGCCGCGGTCGTCGTGACCGATCCGCCCTACGGCGTGTCCTACGTCGGCAAGACCGAACGCGCCCTGCGGATCGCCGGCGACGATGGTTCCCAGACGAAGGACCTCCTGCACGGCGCGTTCAGCAGCGTTGATGGGGTGATCGATGACGGAGCCGCGATCTACGTCTTCGCACCTGCCGGCCCCAGGCTCATTACGTTCCTGCAGGCCTTCTCCGACCAGGGGTGGCAGCTTCGCCAGACGCTCGTGTGGGACAAGGGCCGCCCGGTCCTCGGCCACGGTGACTACCACTACGCGCACGAGCCGATCGTCTACGGATTCGCACGGAGCACCAGGCGGCGGGGGCGAGGAGCGGGTGGCTGGTACGGAGGGAACGATCGCTCCTCCGTGATCGAGATCCCCAAGCCCGCCGCATCACGCGATCATCCGACCGCCAAGCCCGTGGAGCTGATCCGCCAGCTCGTCTCCAACAGCTCTCGGCGCGATCATCTGGTCCTCGATCCGTTCGCCGGCTCCGGTTCGACGATCATCGCGTGCGAGGTGCTTGGGCGTCGCGCGGCAACGATGGAGCTCGACCCCGCCTATTGCGATGTCGCCGTCGCACGGTTCGAGGCGGCCACCGGTACCAAGGCTCGCCGGGCACCAAGGAGGAAGGCGGGATGAGGCGCCGACCGAAGACCCGAGCGTCGGAAGTCACATCCACCGGCCTGTTGGGGTCGGCGAGCGATGACGAGCTCCGCGTCTGGGCACAGGCGTTCCGACGCGAGCGGTGGCTCCTCGATCCGGTCGGCTGGATCCAGGAGCGGCCGAAGGAGTTCGCGTGGTCGGCCCAGGCCGAGATCATCGAGTCGGTCCGAGACCATCGCTACACCGCGGTACATGCCTGCCACGACTCGGGGAAATCCTGGATCGCCTCGCGCATCGCCGCGTGGTGGATCGACACCCATCCGATCGGCGACGCGCTCGTCGTGACGTCGGCTCCGACCTTCGACCAGGTGAAGCGGATCCTGTGGCGTGAGCTCCATACCGCGCACGCCGCGGGCAAGCTCCCTGGACAGATGAACCAGACCGACTGGTCGATCGACGGTGAGCTCGTCGGGTTCGGCCGCAAACCGTCCGACTACGACCAGGCGGCCTTCCAAGGGATCCATGCCCGATATGTGCTGGTCGTGTTGGACGAGGCCTCGGGGATCCCCGAGCAGCTGTGGACCTCGGCGGAGACGCTCGTCACGAACGAGGGGTCGCGGCTGCTCGCGATCGGCAACCCCGATGACCCCACGGGACGCTACGCGAAGGTCTGCGCTCCCAACTCGGGGTGGCACGTGATCGGCATCTCCGGGTTCGACACTCCCAACTTCACCGGCGAGGAGGTGCCCGCACCGCTGGGTGAGCAGTTGCTGTCACCGACCTGGGTCGAGGAGCGACGGGCCAGATGGGGGGAGGGGTCACCGCTATGGACCGCCAAGGTCCTGGGTGGCTTCCCCGATCGCTCTGACGACTCCTTGATCCCGCTGTCGTGGATCGAGCGGGCACGCGAGCGGGACCTTCCTGCGATCGGCCATGTCTACCTCGGGGTGGACGTTGCTCGGTTCGGTTCAGACGAGACTGTGGTTGTCTCCTGTCAGGGTGGGAAGGTCCGCGTCGTGCTCACACGCCACGGCGATGACACGATGCAGACCTGCGGCCACGTGATCCAAGCGATCCGTGAGACCGGGGCGGTCCTCGCCCAGGTCGATGGGATCGGGATCGGTGCCGGCGTCGTGGATCGGCTTCAGGAACAGGGGCTGCCGGTGGACGAACTCGTCGGTTCGACTCGAGCCCAGGAACCTCAGCGGTTCGCAAACGCTCGGGCCGAATGGTTCTGGAGCCTCCGCACCGCGTTCGAACGAGGGGACATCGACCTCGAGCCACGCGATGAGGTGCTCGCTGAGCAGCTCGCCTCGATTCGCTACAAGGTCAACTCCCGCGGTCAGATCCAGATCGAGTCGAAGGAGGACATGCGTGCTCGCGGCGTGAGCTCCCCGGATCAGGCCGACGCGTTGATGCTGTGTCTGGCGGTACCTGCGGAGGAAGAGGAGTACCTCGTCGTGTACGACGATCGGGTTCACATCTCCATGTACTGAATGACGCAGGCCTGCCCGAGCGCTTCAGTCCTGGAAAGACTCTTGCGACCGGGCGAGCGTCCGAGTCCTCCGCCCTCCGAACGTCTCAGAACGATTGACTGAGCGCACCTGCCGCCCTACATAGTTCCGGTGATCTAAGCCTGAACGAATCTGATGAGATCGGGCATGGTCACGTTACCGTCGATGCCGGTGAGGCCTCGAGGGGTCCAGTTGGGTTCGACGTTGATGTACGACAGCGGGTCGCCCTTCAATAGACCGCAGAGCACTTCGGCGACGATCCGTCCGCCAACCGGGCCCAGGCGTACTCCGGTCTCCCGCACCTCCGCCTCTTTGAGGATGTAGAACCACAACGGCGCCCCTTGGCGGAACTCTTCGGAGATTTCAATGAGGCCGAGCTGTGCGTCGGTCAGCGGCTCGAGTCCCATCGCTCTCGCGACACGCTGCCCCGAAGGGAGCCCCAACGCGACGCCCCGCTGGAGATTCCGTAGAGCAAGGGCCGGGGGGTCGGCGTCGGGAATCGTTTGAAGGGGAGCTGCCAACTTCGAGTCGATGCCGTGAGCATGTTGGAGGCCATCTCCTCCCAGCTCGAAGAAGAACGACCAATCGATCGTCCATCCAGCGGGCCGTGCCTTGAACCCGCGGAGGTCCGCGGTTGGCTGGGGGTTCGGATCTGCGGTGAAGATTGGGAACTCGGTGCCCAGGCTACCGTTGAGGAAGTAGTCGGGCCGAATCATGGAATGACCGAATCGGTAGGCCGCCACCGAGAACTCGATTGGCATGAACGGGTCCTTGTGCCAATGGAAGAAGAGGAGGTTGATCTTCCGGCGACTCTGCGGTTCGGGGGCGTCATCGACGATCACCGGTTCGTTGTCGAAGATGTCAGCGATGATGGCCGGGTGGACCATGCGCTCCAGGAAGTCGTGGACGACGATCCACTGGTAGTGCCACCTGACCACACGCTGAGCCTCCTCGAACGTGGTGGATGAGTGAGCTGGCCATCCGTCTTTCACCAACTCGTCCACGACGCGGTTGTGGAACCGGATGAAGAGCAGCTGTAGCTGCGAGACGATCGTGTTCTCGTCGTTTCTCGGATCACCGATGAGGGCGCGGTCCTGGACGTTTCGCGGTAGATCAGGCTCGCCGTCCGGGCCCGTTCCGATGAGGAGCTTCGTCTTGTCTTCTCGCTGGTAGAGGAATGGGGCGTCGTCCGGTCCCGCGCCATAGACCGAGTCGAGATCGAAGCGGGGGGTGCGGAAGTCGCGGAGGGCATCCGGGTCGTTCTGTCGTTGCAAGCTAGAGGCGGGGTCGAAGGTGATGTCGTGGTCGATGAATTGGCCCAGGTACGTGTAGCCGGCCGGGATCGCCGGGTTGTCGAACGGGTCTGCGTCCGCTTGCACAGGAGGGGGTGGATAGCTGGAACTCCCCGCGCCCGGTTGGGCTGCCGTGTCGTCGGCCTCGGGTGGCTCCAGCATCGCCGCGGCCAGTGCCTCCAGCGCCGCCGAACCTGGACTGAAGGATGGGAGATTTCGGAACAGCCGTCCGAACCGGCCTTCGAGGAAGAATGAGCGGGGCGCGAACTCAAGACCCCGAGGTGGGATTCCGTGTACGTCTGGCATATTAGCGCCCTTCTGACAGGTGAGGCACCTCGTCTATACGCCGCATTCTCTGAGAACGCAAATCCACGCGAATGCTTGGAGGCGCATGCGAAGCCGGATCCTCCTTCGAGGAGAGCCACCTCGCAGCCACTGCGTGAGCGGAAACCGGATCTTATTCGCCTTGACACGATCCTGTGGCCGCGCATACGGTAAGGGCATAGGGTTGGCTCGAGAGTCGGAATCGTTGGACGCTAGCCGGCCGGCGAACTAACACGAATCGAGCCCTCGAGATTGCCCGCGAGGAGCCGACATGCAGACGAGTTTGGCAATCTTCGAGAACGCTCGGTGGGCGTGGGGTATCGTCGCCGTGCTCGGCGCCTTGGTGCTTGCGATCGCGGTCTTGTTGCTGATGTGGGGACCACTCACTATCTCGAAGCTGCAGCCGTCGTTCTACTTCGCGCTCGAGACGATCTATCTGGTCGCGCTGATCCTCGCCGCGATCCTGTACCTCTCCAACTTCTACGGGATCAAGGACGAGGTCCCCTGGCTGATCGCTGGCCTCCTACCGCTCGGCGTACCCTGGTTCGGTGCTCTCGGCGGTGTGATCATCAGCCTGCAGGGCATCTTCGAATACAACGCCCCGGCAAAGTGGGATCCAACCTACGGCCACTGGCATATCCTTCGGCCGCTGTTCGGAAGCGTTGTGGCGGTAGTCGGCTTCCTCTTGTTCCTCGCGGTGCTGAATGCCGCGTCGACGCCGCCGCACTTCACGACGCCCGGGCAGACGAGCACGGCGCTGGATCTCGTGATCTATTACGCGCTGGCGTTCCTGCTCGGATATCGAGAAGCCACGTTCCGCGAGCTGATCAAGCGAGTCACCGACATCATCCTGCAACCGGGAAGCGCGGCAACGCCAGTGACACCGCCCCCGCCGATCCAGTTCCGGATCGATGGAGCCCCGACAACGAGCTATGACTTCGGCACCGTCGCCGTTGGGGAGACGCCCTCCGTCGACACTCAAGTGGTGAACATCTCCACAGCAACGATCACCAACGCCGTGGCGACGCTCGTCCCGCAAGGTGCGGTGCCAGTGGATGGGCTCACCCTCGTAAATGCCCCCGCGCTAGGAGATCTCGCCGTGGATCAACCCGTCGCGGTTACGATCCGCTACGCTCCTGCGGCGCCCGGTGAGCGAGGGGCCCTGCTCCTCATCTCCTCGCTGGATCTGGCATCGCCAGCCGCGATGAAGATTGCCGCGAAGACGTGAACATGAAGCTCTCCATCGCGTAGCAGGGACCTGCGTCACCCAACTTCCGCCCCGACGGCTCTAGGGAACAGCTCGTCGAAGGCCTTCACCGCCTCGGCCTGCATCGCGGGCAGGACGTGCGAATAGGTGTCGAGGGTGATGCCGATGCTCGCGTGGCCCAGACGCTCGGACACGATCTTTGGATGCACGCCCTGCAGGAGCATCAGCGTGGCGTGGCCATGGCGGAGGTCGTGGAAGCGGACGTGCGGCAGCCCCTGCAACCGACAGAACCGAGCCCATCCCGACGAGAGCGTTCCAGGATTCATCGGCCGCCCATCGCCGCGATCGACGACGAGGTCCTCGTCGCACCACTCGGCCACCTGCTCACGCCGTCGAGCTTGGTCGGCTCGCTGACGCTCGAGGTACGGGACCAGCATCTCCGGAAGGGCGACGGCTCGTCGGGACCGCCGCGTCTTCGGTTCGGCGAAGTACAGCTGCTGTGCGTCGGTCTGCAGGCTCCGACGGACGTGCGCCAGACCGAAGTCGTCGGAGAGGTCGGCCCAGCGAAGCCCCAAGATCTCGCCTCGGCGCATGCCGGTTGATAGCGCCAACGCTACCGGCATCTCGAGCGTCGTCCCCGAGACGGCGTCGAACAGTCGCGCGGCGACCGATGCGTCGACCACGGTCTGCTCGGGCCGTCGCGGCCGCGGCGGCTGGGCGCCGCCAGCCGGGTTCGTAAGGATGAGCCCCCAGCGCTGCGCCTGCCCGAGAGCCTGGGTCAAGACCAGGTGCAGGTTCAGGACTGTCCCGCCGGACAGACCGCGCTCAGGCGCCTGAAGCCGCCCGTAGAGGCGCTGTAGGTCCAGGGGCTGGATCTCGGCGAGCGGCAACTCACCGATCCCCGGTATCGCGTGGATCCGGATGAGGGCCTCGTAGCCTTCCCACGTTCGGGGTCGGACCCGCCCCCGCATGTGCGAGAGCCATTCCTGCAGGTAGTCGGCCAGCGTAGTGATGGCGGACAATCGAGAGTCGTTGCGAAGCAGGGCCATTGGGTCGACGGTAGCTCGCCGCTCGGCCGACAGCAACCGGTCTTGGACACGGCAGGCTCACAACGAATTCACAGGCATCTTGAATGTCGTCGAGAGCAAACACCGGACCACTCGGAGGCGCCGACCAGCCTGCGGTCGGATAGTTTCGTCGACAGGATGCTGGCGGAATCCACGCCGCTACCCGACAACCCTTCGGACGCATTCATCCATCAAGGAGGCGCGAGAATGGCACAAGCGGTGTTGGTGGTCTGCGATGTCTGTGGTGCTCCCGCGGTGGAGACCGCTGCGATCAAGGTGGCGGCTCGCGGCTACCAGGAGGACCTATGCCGAAAGCACCTCGAGGAGATGTTGGCTGGTGCAAGGGCTCCTCGCCGAGGTCGGCCACGGACCAAGGCTCCGGCGCCGTCCTCATCGAACGGGGTGAAGCGAACGGTGAAGGCTAGGGCCTCCGCCAAGGGAAGGGCGCGCAAGCCGGTCCGTGCGATCAGGAAGCGAGCCTAGCCGGGTTGTTCGTCAGCCGACGCTAGGCAATTGGCAGAGGGCGGCCACGTAGGTCACGCTGCCGGATCCTTCGGGTGAGTAACCGAGGCGGGATCATGATGACGACCTAGGCGGAGCCTTTCCGTGGACGCCTGGCCTTGCGCGTCTTGCTCGTGCTGGACTTCTTCCGCTTCGTCGCGGTGCGTCCGGCTGCCGGCATTGGCTTGGTTCTCGGCCGCCCGCGGCTTGGCGCTCGAGCACCAGCGAGCAACTCATCAAGATGCTGTTGACAGAAGTCCTTCTCGTAACCGTGCGACGAGACCTTGATTGCCACCGTCTCCACCGCGGGAGCACCACAGACATCGCAGACCACCAAGACTGCTTGTGTCATCTCTGCTCCCTTCGTGAGGCAGGTTGCCCCGTCTCCGTCAGCGGGCTTGATCAAGTCTGGTTGCGCATTGGAGCGTCAATCGCAGCAGAGAAGGCAGGTTCTCGGCGGTCATTCCCAGCCTTGCGAGTAGAACTCGCCGTCGAGCGCGTTTTCCGTCTCATGAACAGCATGCTCGGTTCACATTTCCTAGTCGATCTCTGCCATCAAGGCTCTCCTTCGTAGATCAAGGTGCGACACTCGATTCATCCGAATCCGCCGGGAATGGCTACTCCGATAGGTCGATCCGGGTCACGCCGCCGCCGTTTTCGGAGATCCAGATTGCACTCGACGTTCCGTCGAATATGGCGCTCCCGTCGTAGGCTGGCGTGCCAGTTACCGAGACGCGAACGTCGATGCTGCCCACATCTGCGTTGAAGCCGCCGATCTCGTAAGAGCCATCACCGTAGTTCCCCATGAGCCAGACTCGATCCCCGCCAACGGCAAACGGAGTCCACTGACCGTCCAGATTGACCGGCTCAGATGTCTCCCCCGTGAGACCATCGATCCTCGTGAGTGAGGCGTTCTCCCCCGAGTTATCAGTCACCCAGACTGCTTCGGCCGAGACAGCGACCACACTGACAGCCCGAGGCAGGTCAACCCTTGTCGTCACCGCGCTCGATGATGGATCAATCCGAATCAACGAACCCGATCCGACATCGCTATCGCTGGAGTGTGACGCGATGACCCACACCGCGTCGCCGGAGGCGAACGGTCCCCCGGACACGGAATCCGAGGCAGAGAGGCCGAGGTCCACTGTAGAGGCGACCGCGGCCGTTGATGTGTCTACGCTCTTGAGGACGTCGCGAGATGCGAGCGCCCAGATCCTTCCAGGTGTCGACGCCAGGTACCCACCAGGACCAGGGATCTGAGCGAGGGAGCTTCCTGTTTGGGCATCGAGCTCGAGAATCGACCCTTCGACTCCAACCCAGACCCGATCGTTACTTTGGACCGCCGACTCCGGGTACCCGTCGATCGTGAAGGCATTCGAAATCTCATTGGAAGCCGGGTCGATCTGCACCACAGCGCTCGTCTGATCCGCGCGTGCTGCCGGAGCAACGACCCACACCTCCCCATCTTCCGCGGACATCGGTCCGAGGAGGTTCCCCACCGGTATGGTGGTCGTTACGCTGGCGGCAATTGGCGAAGTCTGATCACCGGAAGATCCCTCGTCTGCGTCCCGTCCTCCGACTCCGGAGAAGGCGACCCATACGAAGCTCGCAGCGAGGCCGAAGACGATGAAGGCGGTCCCGCCCGCGGCAAAGCGACGTCTCACTTCGCGCACACGGATGCGATTACGAACGCCCAGGAGGGCGTCCTCAGCCGAAGACACCGGTCGCAGCTCCCGATCGACAGAATCTCGTAACCTACTCATCGAACCCTCCTAGAAGTTGACGCATGCCTTCTCGCGCGCGATGCAAGAGCACCCGAGTCGAAGATGGTTTTAGGGCGAGTACGGCTCCCGCTTCATCTGCCGAAAGCCCAAGCCATTCCACAAGGATCAAGGCTTCCCTCTGG
>JALYLV010000035.1 GCA_030774035.1 Actinomycetota bacterium | reverse complement strand
GCTCGTGATCGCGCTCGCCCTCGTGCAAGTCGGATTGGTGATCCGAGACCGACTCCTCGTGGAGGAGGCCGCGCGCGCCGGGGCGCAAGTACCGGTTCGGCACTTTTCAACGAGTGGTTGTGGCGGGCGATCGCGCCGGGCGCGTGACCGATTGGGGGCAGATGACCCGTTCTTCCTACTAGCACACACCGGACCGTGACTGGGTTGCTTTCAGTTGGGCAGAGCACCATAGTCATTCGTCTCGTCTGCTGGAGGGAGCACCAGAGTGAACCCACTTAGAAGGATGGCGTCGCTTGCAGGCTGGCTCTTCATCGTCACCTTCGTGGCCTCCATCCCGGCCTTCTTCATCTGCTATAAGCCGCTGCTGGATCACCCCAACTACATCGTCGGCGCCGGCGCTGACAGCCGCATCGCCCTCGGAGCGCTCCTCGAGATGATCCTCATCGTCGCCAACATCGGTACGGCCGTCGTGTTGTTCCCGATCCTCAAGCGGCAGAACGAAAGCCTCGCTCTCGGCTACGTCACCGCCCGCGTCGTGGAATCCGTGTTCATCGCCGTCGGCATCCTCGGCCTCATGGCGGTCGTGACGTTGCGGCAGGACGTTGGGGCCGCCGGCGGGGACTCGCTCGTCATCGCCGGCCGGTCGCTCGTCGCGATCCACGACTGGACGTTCCTGCTCGGGCCTGGCTGGGTCGTCGGCGTCGGGAACGGCCTGATCCTGGGTTACCTGATGTACCGATCCGGGTTGGTGCCGCGCCGCATGACCTGGTTGGGGTTGATCGGAGGTCCGTTGATCATCCTGTCGGGGACCCTCGTGCTGTTCGACGTCATCGAGCCAGGCTCCTCAGTGCAGGCCATCGCGACGATCCCGGAGTTCTTCTGGGAGCTGTTGCTCGGCATCTACCTGATCGTCAAGGGATTCAGGCCGTCTCCCATCACGGCTGGACTGGAGTCACCGGCTCCAGCGGCTGCGGTGTAATGCTCGTCGACCCAGCGTAGCTCGGAGCCCCGACGTCGGCCGGTCGGCGTGCCGCGAGGGCTGCGGCTCGCGCCGGGGCGCAAGTCCAGGATTGACGATTCAGCCCTGTGCGATGACACTAGCCTCGAACGTGGGTTCGCGAATCACATGGTATCGTGTTAATCGGAGGAGACTTTTCCGACATACCTTCCCCGTGCCGGGACGGCCGAGCGCGATGCTCCACGCGGAGCAGAAGGGACTGAGCACCTTGTGCACGATGATAGTTCACTATCAGTCGCTGACGGCTACGCAGGTCGTCAGCTCGACCACCACCGTCTTCACGGGGACGGTTTCCGGTGAGCTTGTGGTCGACGGAAGGTTCACCGACAGCTGGTCCGCTTCGGTGAAGCAGACCGTCGGCACAACCATCTCGACTACCGGCAGTGTTGAGGTCTGGCAGCCGGTCGGCCTCCAAGGCTCCACGTATCCGGTACCTCACCGATCCTTCTCGAACGCGACCGAGGCGTTCGTGAAGATGTGTCTTCCCGCGGCAGAGTCGACGATCGCCTTCGCCCAACCCAATGAGTTCGTGACGATCGGCCCCACCGTGTACCGGCTTGCTCACATCGTTGTCTTCCGCAACGTCCCGATGCCGTTGCTGGAGAGCGCCTGGTAGACGATGCTCGGTGACGGCGCCGAGGAACAGACCCTGAAGGCTGGGGGGATGCTCGCGGGCCGTCCCGTGCCGATTCCGGGCCGTGTCAGGGCGGGCGGTCGCACCGTTTCCTCCGTGATGAAGAGCCAGCCCATCGAACCACCGGCGCGTGACGAGTACCTCCAGGCTTGCAAGGTCTCTCAGGTTGGGCGCGGTCGCCGTACCGGGGGTCCGAGGTAGCGATCGCGTTGCACACACTATCGAACGCTATGGGGCGTCACGGACCCGACGTGCGCGATTCAGACTTGCCTTGGCGGCGCAGCCAAGGTTGGTTGCGGGGCCACCCCCGGCCCAGGCATCGGACCGGGCTGGAGCACCGGAACCTGAACCTGCATCACCTGCTGAAGCTTGGCAAACATCTTCCCGATGTGATTCTCGACAAGCTTCACTGCCGCTCCGCTCAGTGTGTGCATCGTCGCGTGATGGACGCTGAGCACCGCATCCTGCAGAGCAGCGTCCTTCTCCAGGTCGGTGATGTTGACCCCCCGGCCGCGTGCGTCATCGCGCCCGATCCCCATGCCGTGGGACTGGTGAAGCGAGTAGGAGGCGAAGTAACGGGCGATGTCTGCTGCCTTCTTCTTGCCGTCCGGGGCGCCTCGGAACATATAGGCCAGGAGCTTCGCGGACTAGGCGGCGTGACAACGCTTCAGCTGTTTCGCACTGCTTCAAGAGCGCAGGGGCGTACTGCTGCAGGATAGGCATCCAGGCTGGCAACGCAGCCGGGTCCGCCTTCAACTCCTTCCGGGCTTGGTCGAACTGCTCAATGATTGCGCGCGCAGGTACGGCCCCGCCCGGCATGAGTAGTTGGGGATCGATCGGCCCCAGCTGCGAGTGCTGCCCCATGACTATCTCATCGCATGCAAGCGCCCACATAGTGGCGGCGGACATAGCCGCCAGCGGGACGAACGCGCGGATGTGCGAGAACCTCGACCGCAAGTATTGGACGATGGATCGCGTCGCTTCGGCACTGCCTCCTGGGCTATGAATGAGAATATCGAGGTCCGGTCCTGGTAGACCCTTCATTACTTCCATCATGCCTTGCATGTCTTCCAGCGTGATGGAAACAACCTCACCAGACGTTTGTAGCCAGTCGGTGTAGTAGATGATGGTGCTGCGACCGGTGAGCGAGTGGAGCTGAGCAAGGTACTTCCTGCGGACGCCGTCGAAATCGAACTGACCGTTGTTCCCGGCTGCGGATGCTTGCAGCTCAGCGAGAATCTCACCCCAAGTTGGCACTTACTGGGCGTTGCCTCGGGTCGCATACCGAAGCCCAGCCCTCGCGTTCACCACACGCCACCACATGGCACGTTCGAGACTCTCGTACGCGCGCATCGCGTCGACGACGCCAGGCATCTGTTCGGCTTGCATGAGCAAATCCGCGAGTGCGTCCTGTCGGTCCGTGTCGTCCTCTGAGGAGCGTGGCCTGGGCATTCCCGGATTTCCTTTCTTGGTCCGTCGGGAATGATATCGGCCGATTGGCTGGATGGCTATATAGGTGACGACGACGGCGCAGCTGGGGGTCAGACCTCTCGACGGCACGTTCACTCGACATCGCTCTCGTCCGCCCTCGCAGGCAGCTTCCCGAACATGTAAACGAACGACTTGCCGGTGCTCGCGTCAACGAGCTTCGGCGCCAACTCGCGGGCGTGCGCTCGCGCGTGGAACTCGCTCGCGAGGCGCCGCACCTTGTCCCTCGGAAGTTCGATCGGCGGCTCCGGGTTGGCGTGTCGGGTGGCGTCTCGGGTGGCGCCTCGGCGGTCGCGTTCGGCGATCATGTCCTTCATCAGGGACGAGGGACCTTCGTTGCCGTCGTACTTGCGGATGTAGATGCCCGTTTCGGCTCCCATCACGCCACCAGCCGAGGGCGGTGGCGGGCAACTGTGAAGGCTCCCGACCGCATGTAGGCGGTGAGCGTTGCGAACAGCTGCTCGGTCTGCTCTGCGTTGAGAGGCAACATGCCGAGCAACAGGTCCAACTCGCTGAGTGCGATTATCTGGTCTTCAGTCACCTTGACTCCTCGTCTCAGGCCCGTGGGCCGGTGCAGGGCTTGTGTCCTGCACCGGCCACACGAGGTTGGCACGGTGACGCCGTGCCGTTTGGTGTTACGAACCGATGCTGGTCTCGATCACGACGAGCGCGAACGGACGGGTGACAACGCTCTTCGAGCGCTGCTCCAACCGTGAACGCGTCGTGTTGACCTCGAACCCGGACAGCGTGTCGATCGCCCACATCGCCTGACCGTTGACGTAGCGACGGAGACCGGACTGAGCCGATCCCATGATCGCGGTGCCAACCGGTAGGGCATCATTGGCGATGACCGGCACGGACCACATCGGTGACGCCCCGCTCTCCTGCGGACCAGCGAAGTAGAACCGCTGGATACCGTCGGAGGTTAGGTCGAGCGACTCGGCGTCTTCCAGGCTGACAGCCAGGAAGTCCGGCACGACGTACTTCGCTTGCAGCTTGGTCACTGCCTTGCGGTAGGTCGTGAGGATGTCCGTGGTGAACGCCTGCGACTGGACGCTGTCGTCACCGACGACAGCCGCCACCAACTCAGACTCGGCCGCGAGGTCGAGTCCCATCGCCATCTCTCCGTAAAGCCACGTCTGGAGGTTGGCCTTGTCCTGGAGCAGTCTGTTCTTGATGTCTTCGCTCATATGAGCGATGACGTCGAGCGAGTCCGACTTCTCATCGAAGTCGTAGATCGACGTCGGCTTCGTACCACCGTCGACAACGACCGCCGCCCGGTTGTCGCGCGTGCGCTGAACCAGGTAGGTGAACTCGTTGGTCGAGATGATCTTGGCCGGGACGATCGCCGTCAGCAACGACGGCTTCATCGGGGACGTGTACTCGTCGGGGTCGCGGTACGGAGCAGTCAGCGCTGCGCCCGCGTGATCCACGTCCTTGTAGCCCACGCCAGGCACCATGAAGTCGTTACCGGAGGGAATGCCACCGTTCTTGCTGGAGGCTTCCCACACGGAACTCAGTGCCTTGCCGGTGATGCGACCCACGCCCGGGGCGAACCCGTCCGGAGTCTTCTCACCAGTGCCGCCAGCCATGACAGCCGAGAGACGACCGGTGAACTCGTCCACCGCGTTCTCGCCCTCGATGATGGCCTTGAGCGTCTTGCACCGAGCGACCACGTCGTTGAGTCGCTTGGACTCGACAGCCGTGAGAGCGCGCGGCATGTTGGTCAGCTCGCGTGCCTCAGCAAGGAGGCGTGCGAGCTTTGCCTTTGTGTTGCTCATGTTTCCCCATTCGTTGTCTATGCCGAGCGCTGGGGACGCGCGATCTTCGGCTTTCGCCTTGTCGCGTGTTTGGACGCTGCGGACTGCCGCATGACGGAGCGGCTGCCGTATTCGCGTTCCGATGAGTCCTCGACCTTGCCTCTGACGGTGCCCCGTCAAGGTCCTCGGTCTTGCCCTTCGGTGCGAAATCCTTGTGTGTGATGTGCGCGACCGTCCCCGGCTTCACCGGGGGTGCTTTGGGTCCCCTCTACCGGGGACGGCGCTGCACTACTCCTTGCGCGTTTCACGCCCAGGAGCCGGGCGCAGAAAGGTGAGGAATCGCGCGACCTTATCCCTAGCCGCGTCTTCCCTCCGGGATCAGAGGATCGTTGACAGCGCGCGGCTGCTCTTCCCTGCCACGACTCAGACCCGCGGGAACGCAGGTGCGAGAGAAGGGGCGTGGCTGCCCAAAGGTTCATTCGTCGGTGTCGGTGGCGCTGTCCGTCGTGCGCCGCCACTCCGTGTGGGTCGTGCACGTCGTGCGGCCCTTCGCATGGCGAGGCGACAGAATCACCGAACAGCGCCCATCGCGGTCACGACGTCCCGCGGGTCCGGTGCAACGGGCAGTGAGCGGGAAATCCGCGTAGGTGGGTCGAGCCCGCGCCTCCGCGACGGCCACCGTCGGCGGGCGCCGTCTCTTCGCGTTGCCTTCCCGCTGTCGAGCGAGAGGTAGGTGGTGCACGCCCGGGAGGAAGAGCCTCCCGGGACGTGCGGCGGCTTCGAGGGGAGGTCTGAGCCGCGCGTCTTGGGGTCAGGATGCTGCGCGCTGGAACCGCGCGAGACGATCCGCTGTCTGCTTCGCGTAGCCGCGATACGCCTCGGCGTGGGTCGCGCTCTCGGCCTCGGCTCGTTCAGCCGACAGATTCCACTGTTCGGCGTGCGCGCGGAAGTAGCGGAAGTCGTCTTCGGCCGCACTGAGAGCGCGCCTTCGGATCGCAGCGCATGCCTTGGAACAGGTGACGCGTGGCCTGCCGCCTGTGTTGGTGGGTAGCGGGGCGTCGCAGACTCGACAGACCATCTTTCCCTCCTGAACTTGTTTGCCGTTCGCGTTCTCGATCTGCTGGTCTGTTCACGCGCGAAGCTAGCTGCGCCGTTTCCTAAGCAGCGCAAGCATCTGCCCGCAGGCGCCCTGCCTTGCACAGCATCTCAGGCGAATGCCTCCGATCCTCTACTGGAAGCGGGGGTCTTCAGCGCCGCCTGCTTCGCTTGCGCTCCGTAACCTGGGCAGGCTCGCATGCCTCCTGGCTTCGGGTAGTTGAACGTCTCAGGCCGTGCAGGTCTACGGGGCGAGAAGGCTCATCCAACCGCCGGAAGTCGCTCCCGCAACATCCACATTCTCTATATCTTCTCCTCTTTCCCCTCTCCCTTGATATTGCGGGAGCGAGTCGAGGTAGTCGGCGAAGCCCTCTTTCCACGTCAGCAGCCCGTTATCGGTCAATCCCCAGGTGCTTGCCACCCCTGCCCCACCGTGTTCGACGATCTCAACCAGCCTGAGTGCCTCCAGGTCTTCCAGGACGCGGCGGCTCGCCGACTGGGACAGCCTCGTGACCTTCCGAAGATCGGTGCTGGAGACGATGCCCGCGGTCGCGAGCTTGGTCAGTGCGGCCGACCGTGCCGGTGGCATAGAGTCGAGAGCCACCCTGCACACAAGGGCGAGCGGGTCTTCGTGACCCATGACTGTCAGTGCTCGCCACAGTGACCCGAGCTGTTTCGCGAACCGGGGTGCACCTTCAGGTTCCGGCGCGACCTCGATGTCACGGGTGAACCGGTCGCGATAGACGGCCGTCCGTGCCCACGTCACGATGTCGGCGACGTTCACGATCCGATCCTCTACGGCGCCCGCAACCTCGGGGCGCTCCGTGAGGTCCAGGTCCCGCATGAACTCGAAGACGGCGACCTGAAGCTCGCCGCGCATCTCGGCTTCGTCGCGGACGTGCAGCGACCGCCGCGAGGTCTCCTTGCGGTCGGCGGCCGGTGCTCGGAAGTACAAGAACCGCTCGCCCAACGTCGCGATCACGGCGTGGTGAACGTCGATGGCGGGAGTCGTTCCGGCCATGAACCCGAGCCGCCCATGCCACTCGATGTGCCGCCCGGTGCCGAAGTCCTTCACGAGCGAGCCGTCATAGATTTCGCGAAGCTGGCTCAGAATCTCTGCACGTGCATCCTCGCGCAGCGACAAGATGGTGCCGAAGTCCTTGAGCATCAGCAGTGTTCCGTTCGGTAGGCGCTCCAGCAACGATGCGGACTTGCCGTCCTTCTCGGCCTTCTTCGCGCCACTCAGGAACGTGTTCGCGGTCAGCGATGACATCGGGTAGACCTCGGCGAGCCGTGTGAGCGACTGCAAAGTCTCGGTCTTCCCTGAGGACGGTGGTGCGACGACGAACGCCCAGACGGGGTCACCGCCGAGCCGGTTCGCGACCGCCACCGCAACGGTGAAGTCGACGACAGAGGGATCGGGGAGGAGCAGGTGTTCGCGGAACGTGGCCCGAAGCTGTTCGAGCGGAGTCGTTGGATCGTCCATGTTCAACCTTTCGTCGGCGGCCCTTCATCGGGGATCAGGACTGGGAGGACCCGAAGGCCCTCCCGTCCCTTGCACGCCCGACGAAAGGCGTGGCACGCGCTTGCGCGCGTACCGGGAGTTCCGCTCACGGCCGCGACCGGACGTCCGCGTGCCTGCGGCAAGCCGAAGCACACGACCGCAGCGGAAGCTGCTTCTACGGCGGAGGGTTAGTCGTCAGGCGTCGCCGATGCGGTAGCGCGAGCCCCGGAATCGCTCCCACAGGTCGGGGTTGATCCGGCGGCGCTTCACCCTCACCGGGATGCCGTTGATCCGGACTTCGCCTCCGTCGTCGTCGAGAACTAGGTCCTCGCCCGTCACGGTGAGGGCCTGGAGCTTCTCGTCTCGCATCGCCGCTACTGCCCGGCCTGCCTTCGACCGAAGGGTGTCGCGGTGCTGTTCATGCGGACGGTTCGTCTCAGGATCGTGCCCGCGCGCCAGGTCCACCGCTTCAGCGTCGGCCCACTCCTCAGGGAATGCGTACCGCCCCAGCTGCCGGTCGGTGACCGTGCTCTCGCCCGTGTCATCCGCGAAGAGGACGAGCCACTTGAACACGGCGGACTGCGAGGCATCGCCATCCGCATACCGGCCGTGCGGCTTCATGCCCGGCTGAGACCACTTCCACTCGGCGTAGCCGTAGGGCTCGGGTCGATCCAGCACGACGAAGTCGTCAAGGGTGAATCCGTGGAGCGGTCCAAGCGCGTCATCGGCACCGAGCTTGATGGGCTTGCCGTTCTCGTCGTCCCCGATCAGCGGTGGAGCCGCGATGTGCACGAACTCGCCTCCGGCGTCATCGACGGCCTGGCGGAGCCGTTCGCGGGCGGCGAACGCCTGCGTCCGTACTTGCTGGTTCGACGCGTAGTCGTTGTCGGGCACGAGCCACACGCGGAGCCCCCGGAAATGCTCGGAGGCGAAGGCGTCTAGCTCATCCGGGTACAGGGTCACAGACGGATAGCTGAAGACCGTAGCGCGCCGGTCCTCCTTGAGGATCGCGGTCATGATCGCCGCTTCCTTCAAGCATGACTCCATCGCGATGAAGACCTCACCGTCCCCGCTGCCCTCGATCTTCGCAAGCAGCTCACGTGCCTTCGGACTGATGTTCAGCCGAGCGGCGAGCGCGGTCCCACTATCCTTCTTCAGGTCCGTGTGCGAGTGCTTCACGGTGTGCCAGTACTCAGCGATCCACTCGCGCCGCTTCTTGGCCTTGTCGCCTTGGTCACCGGCGAACGTCGGGAGCTTCACGTCGGGCTTCCGGATGCGCCTGAACTTGCCGCCGGGGAAGTCCCCATCCGGCGTCGTAGCGGGCTTCATCTTTCTGATGTCAGCATGCTTCGGCGAGAGAAGGTGCTCGCGCTCGGCCTTGGCGGCGCCCCAGGCTGACCCGTAGGCGCGTGTCGTGAAGTCGGCCTCGTGCACGTGCGTCCATTCCGACTCGGCGTCGGGTTGACGGCTGAACAAGTAGCGCGCCATCCGCCGGTGTCCGTGCAACCCCGCGATGTTCCACCCTCCATGCCGACCGACGATGAGGCTCCCGCCCGACTTCGATACCAGCTTGTGTCCCCACCTTCGCGGGTAGCGCGCCTTCAGCAGTTCGGTGATGGGATGGTCGGGAGGATCGCTCTTCGCGACGTGTCGTTGCCACGCCTCGGACTTCTTGACCTTCGCTGGGCTGTGGCGGTGCCATGCGAGTTTGCCAGTCAGAACTTCCCACGCGGGACGCATCTCAGGAATGACCGGCGGCAGCTCCTCGCTGGCCCGGTTGCGGACCATGATGATTCCGGGAGCCTGCATGACACGGTTCCGGATCATCCGATGCTCGTCTTCGCCCAGCTCCCAGAACGTGCGCTCGCCGACGTCGAAGGTCTCCTGGATGCACGGCCAGCTGTGCCACCTGGTCTCAGTGTTCATACCGGGGTGCCCGGCGCAGCGTTCATGGTCGTAGTAGACGAAGCGCTCGTCGGCAACCTCTCGGTCGATGCCACGGTCGTGGAAGACACCGCCTGGCTCGAACTCCTTCTCGGGGATATCCATCGCGTTCCTCTCGTCGGTATGCGTATCGGTTCCTCCATAGCGGAGGGTTAGCCGCGTCCGGCACCGACGGTCATCCGCCAGGTACTGTTCGGGCTGGTGACGGCACTGTGACGACCAGCGAGACATACTTGGCCCCTGAGGCGAAGGCCCGCCGCCGCATCGACGGGATGCTCACGGCGGCGGGTTGGGTCGTGCAGGACTACCGGCACGTGGCGCTCGGTGCGGCGCAGGGTGTTGCCGTGCGCGAGTTCCCGATGGCTCTGGGGCACGGACGCGCGGACTACCTGTTGTTCATCGACCGCAAGGCCGCCGGGGTCGTCGAGGCGAAGAAGGCCGGATCGACGCTCACGGGTGTGGAGTGGCAGGCGACGAAGTACACGCTGGGCCTCCCGCCCGAGATAGACGCCTGGAGCAGCCCTCTTCCGTTCGCCTACGAGTCCACCGGCATCGAGACGACCTTCACGAACTCCCTCGACCCGGAACCCGCTAGTCGTCGGGTCTTCTCGTTCCACCGGCCCGAGACGCTCGCTGGCATCCTCGACGCACTCGGCGACCCGGACCTCAGCATCCGCGAGGCCACCCTACGGAGGCGCCTCCTGAACCTGCCGCCGCTCGACCCGAAGGGCCTGTGGACCGCGCAGGAGACTGCTATCCGCAACACAGAGGACTCGTTGAAGTCCTTCAAGCCCCGTGCCCTGATCCAGATGGCGACGGGGTCAGGGAAGACCTTCACTGCGGCGAACCTCTCGTACCGGCTCATCAAGTTCGCCGACGCGCGCCGGATTCTGTTCCTGGTCGATCGGGCGAACCTCGGCCGACAGACTGTTAGGGAGTTCCAGCAGTTCGTCACACCGGATGACGGCCGCAAGTTCACCGAGCTGTACAACGTCCAGCACCTTCAGGGTGGCTCCATCGACCCGGTGGCACGCGTGACGATCTCGACGATCCAGCGTCTGTACTCGATCCTGCGGGGTGAGGAGCTGCCTGAGGAGCTGGACGAGGAGTCGGCCTACGAGGTCGAGCCCTCCAGGCCGGTCGAGGTCGCCTACAACCCGGCCGTCCCGATCGAGACGTTCGACGTGATCATCGTCGACGAGGCGCACCGCAGCATCTACGGGGTGTGGCGGCAGGTCCTGGAGTACTTCGACGCCTTCCTCATCGGTCTGACCGCAACGCCGGGGAAGCAGACGTTCGGGTTCTTCAACCAGAACCTCGTGATGGAGTACGGCTACGAGGAGGCGGTCGCGGACGCGGTGAACGTCGACTTCGACGTGTACCGGATCAAGACCGAGATCAGCGAGCAGGGGTCGACGATCGACGCTGGCCTCGTGACGAGGTTCCGCGACCGCGAGACCCGCCAGGAGCGTCTGGAGAAGCTCGATGAGGACTTCGACTACGAGGCCAAGCAGCTCGACAGCTCCGTCGTCGCGCAGGACCAGATCCGCACGATCGTGAAGACGTTCCACGACCGGTTGTTCGTTGACATCTTCCCCGGTCGGACCGAGGTCCCGAAGACGTTGATCTTCGCGAAGTCCGACGCCCACGCCGACGACATCGTCAGGATCGTGCGCGAGGAGTTCGGCAAGGGGAACGACTTCGCTGCGAAGATCACCTACAAGAGCGGCTCGCAGGGCCAGAAGCCCGAAGACCTGCTCTCGTCGTTCCGCAACAGCTACAACCCGCGGATCGCAGTCACCGTCGACATGATCGCGACCGGAACCGACGTGAAGCCGCTGGAGTGCGTGTTCTTCATGAGGATGGTGAAGTCCCGCGGCTTCTTCGAGCAGATGCGCGGTCGCGGTGTCCGAGTGGTAAACCCGACAGACCTCCAAGGGGTCACGCCCGACGCCACGACGAAGGACAGGTTCGTCCTAGTCGACGCGGTCGGCGTGACCGAGACCGAGCTGATCGATGTCGTGCCCGTCGAGCGTAACCGCGGCGTGTCCTTCGAGAAGCTCCTTCACCAGGTCGCTCTCGGAACCTGGGACGCCGACGTCGCGTCATCGGTGGCGATCCGGCTCGCCCGGCTGAACGGCCGCCTGAACGACGCCGATCGAGCGCGGCTCGCCGAGGCCGCCGGGAAGCCGATCACCGAGATCGCTCAGCGGGTCTTCGCGGCGCTCGACCCCGACAACCAGCTGGACACCGCCCGTGCGGCCACAGGGACGCTCGAACCTGAGTCCGACCAGGTCGCAAAAGCTGCCCGCCGACTGATGGCAGACGCTCTCGCGCCGATCGCGGAGCATCCCGAGTTCCGTACGCTCGTCGTGGACATCGAGCGCATTCACGAGCAGGCGATCGACGAGTACTCGAAGGACCAGGTGATCGAGTCCGGCTACTCGAAGGACGCCACCGACCGCGCGCGCCAGACCGTGGAGTCATTCCATGCGTTCATTGAGGACCACAAGGACGAGATCATGGCGCTCCAGATCCTCTTCAACCGGCCCTACGCAGCGCGTGAGCTGACGTTCGGGGAGATCAGGGAGCTGGCCGACGCAATCGAGATGCCACCTCGGCGTTGGACCCCCGAGCGGCTCTGGGATGCGTACGAGACGCTAGAGAAGTCGAAGGTCCACGGCTCGACGAAGTCGGTGCTGACGAACCTCGTCTCGCTCGTGCGCCACGCGATCGGGCAGGAAGAAGAGCTGGTCGCCTTCCCGGACCAGGTCGCCGAGCGGTACGCGGCGTGGCTCGCCCAGCAGGGGCAGGCCGGACGGGTCTTCACCGAAGATCAGCGGGCATGGCTGGACAGTATCGCGGAGCACATCGCGACCAGCATCCGCATCACAGTCGACGACTTCGAGTACACGCCTTTCGCAGAGCGTGGCGGGATCGGTGGTGCATACAGGGCATTCGGTGACGGCTTGACGGCGCTGCTCGACGATCTGAACGCGGAGCTGGTGGCGTGAGTCAGTTTCATAGCGACTGGCCCGAGATGACCCTGGGAGACGTCTCAGACAAGCCACAGTACGGCTGGAGCGCGCGGTCCTCGGCGCAGGGGAGCGCCTATCGCTACCTCCGCATCACTGACATGACTTCGGGACAACTCGATTGGGGAACCGTGCCGTTCTGCGTAGATATCCCGCCCGACCCGAACCGATTCCTGTTGCGGGATGAAGACATCCTTGTGGCGCGGTCCGGAGCGACTTTCGGACGATCTATCCGCATTCGCGACCCAGAACGTGCGCTCTTCGCTTCCTACCTTATTCGTCTTCGCCCCGATACAGGTGTAGTCATGCCAGCTTTCTTGGAGGGTTTCCTCAAGTCGCCCGCTTACTGGCGTCAAGTTAGGGCTTCGTCATCGGGGATGGCTCAGCCGAACGTCAACGCGAAGAAACTGGCGCAGATTCGCATCCCCATCCCGCCTCTCGACGAGCAGGAGCGGATCGTCGCGGCGCTTGAGGAACAGTTCTCGCGGCTGGACGCTCTAGAAGGGGCTCTGGTCTCAGTGTTGCGCAAGACTGGAGTGGACATCGACACGGTGCGACTTCAACACAGGGGAGGCCTACGAGCGGTGGTCCTGCGAGATGCCTTCACGGGGAGGCTGACGTCGTGACCGATCCGAAGGCGCTCGTTGACAAGCTCTGGAACTACTGCAACATCCTCCGCGACGACGGCTTGTCCTACGGCGACTACGTTGAGCAGCTCACGTACCTGCTATTCCTGAAGATGGCCGACGAGCAGACCAAGCCGCCGTTCAGCCGCGAGCCGGTCGTGCCGGAGGGCTTGGACTGGCCGTCGCTGATGAAGCGCGACGGCGACGAGCTGGAGGTCCAGTACCGACACATCCTGGAGCAGCTGGGTCGAACGAGCGGCACGCTGGGCGTTATCTTCCGCAAGGCCCAGAACCGGATCCAGGACCCAGCGAAGCTCCGTCGCCTCATCGTGGACCTGATCGACCGCGAGTCCTGGATGACGATGAAGGCCGACCTCAAGGGCGACGCCTACGAGGGTCTGCTTCAGAAGAACGCGGAGGACACGAAGTCGGGTGCAGGCCAGTACTTCACGCCCAGGCCACTCATCCGAGCGATCGTCGACGTGATGCGGCCCGCACCAGGCATGACCATCTGCGACCCCGCGTGCGGGACCGGGGGTTTCTTCCTGGCCGCCTACGAGCACCTGACGAAGACCCCGAACCTCGACCCGGACCAGAAGCGGTTCATGCGGTTCGATACGTTCCGTGGCTGGGAGATCGTGGACAACACCGCGCGCCTGTGCGACATGAACCTGCTGCTACACGGGATCGGTGCGGCCGATGCGCCGAGCCCGGTTACCGTGGACGACGCGCTCCGCTCCGATCCCGGACACCGGTTCGACATGGTGCTGACGAACCCGCCGTTCGGCAAGAAGTCCTCGGTCACGGTTGCGAACGCCGAGGGTGAGGTCCAGCGCGAGAACCTAACGATCGTCCGTGACGACTTCTGGGCCACGACCTCGAACAAGCAGCTCAACTTCCTCCAGCACGTGAAGACCCTGCTGACGATCGACGGACCGGCCGCGATCGTCGTCCCTGACAACGTGCTGTTCGAGGGCGGCGCAGGGGAGACGATCAGGCGACGGCTGCTGCACGACTACGACGTGCACACGCTCCTTCGCCTACCAACCGGCATCTTCTATGCGCAGGGTGTGAAGGCGAACGTGTTGTTCTTCGACCGCAAGCCCGCCTCCGAGACGCCGTGGACGACCGAGCTGTGGATCTACGATCTGCGGACGAACCAGCACTTCACGCGAAAGGAGAACCCGCTGAAGTACGCCCATCTGGAGGACTTCGTGTCGGCCTACAACGCTGACAACCGACACTCCCGAAAGGAGACCGACCGGTTCAAGCGGTTCGGCTACGACGAGCTGATGGCGCGTGACAAGGCGAGCCTGGACATTTTCTGGCTGCGCGATGAGTCGCTGGAGGATGTCGAGAACCTGCCACCGCCCGCGGTCATCACCGCGGAGATCGTCGAGGACCTCGAAGCTGCGCTGGCTGAGTTCTCGCTGATCGCCGAGTCGCTCGGAGGGGAAGTCGAGGCCGAGTAGCAGCTCTGCGTCGCGTTGTCCTCGTTAGCTTGCCGCGGGCACTTCCACTTCCTCGAACGGCATCCAGCGCACCCGCACACGTGACGCGTCGAATCCAACGCCCGGCTTGCCCTTCCAGTCGCCACGCGGCGAAACGTCAACGGCCTCGAAGTAAGGTAGCTCGCTGCGAGCAGCAGTGATGTCGTTTCGTACAGGAAACGACACTCCGGCGTAGACTCACGCCGTGGCCGAGGGTGATCGTCCATTCAAGGAACTGCTCCAGCGAGAACGAGTCCGCGCGCTGGAGTTCGCTTGGGAGCGCGCCTTGTCCGCTCAACGCGAGGCTAGGCGCGAGGCTCAGGCGACCGCCGACGACACGCCTCCCCGCCAGACGATCGAGACCCGGTCCGCAAGAGGCACGTAGCGGCCGCCCAGGAAGCGGGTGTCACTAGGTGCGCGGATCGCGGAGCCTCAGGGTCGCGCCGAGTCCACCGGAGTACGTCGCCACGACGACCTCGGAGCCGTCATCGAAGCGCACGAGCGCGTTGCGCGGACTTGGTCCCTTGCCCCGAACCAAGACCTCGACCCAGCGGTTCCGCCAGCGTTCGTCCGTCTTCACGTCGCCGATGTAGAACCTCATGCCGGGAGCGCCTTCAACTCAGCGGCGTCGATCGCCGTCCGCATGTTGTCGCGCCACTCGATCGACACTCGACTCGGATCGAACGCATGTCCTCGGCGCGCTCGCGGCGAGATGGTGACACGTTCGAGTACTTCAGCAAAGAGGTCCCGAAGCTGCTCGGCCTCGGCTCCGGTCAACTGCCGAGCCTCCCACCGATCGCGGAAGCCGTCGTCGGCGTAGTTCCCTCCGAACGTGTCGGTGGCCTCGCCAAGGGCGTCGAAGACCTCGTCGTGCGTGAAGATGTCACCGACTCTGATCGTCGGACCTGCGTCGACTGCAGGTAGCGAGCGCGCAAGCTGCTCCGTCAGGGAACGGCGCCGCTGTTCGAGTTGTCGCGAGGCTGAGCCTGCGACCGTGACCGTGAGCGTGCCATCGACGATCCCGGACGATACCTCGTCGATCCGGCGCTCTACATTGCGCAGCTCCTCAAGGATCGGCGACGTGTCGGCGACCGGCTGGGGCTTGGGCTGGGGCGTCCGTCTTCCGCTCCGTCGCTCAGAGATGTAGTGGCGGAGTCCTTCCACCGCGACGTACCGTTCGAGCGGCGTCGCCTTGATGCTGACGGCCCCGCATCCGCCGTGAGAGACGACACACCGGTAGTAGCCGGATGATCCAGTTGAGAGCTTCTGGGCGCACTCCGAGCAGTACAAGAACCGCACGAGTGGGGATCGCTGTCCTGGCGCCCGGGCCTTCAGCTTGGGCTGCTGGGCAAGCTCTTGGCGAACAATGGCGGCCTCGACGTCGGTGAGGATAGGCGGGTAGCCGTTGCCACCGGTCAGGTGGTCGCCGGTCAGCATCCGCCTCAGCGTCTTGGGTCGCCACCGCGATCCCGTTGCCGTCGTCTGTCCTGCCGCGTTCATGTCGAGCACGATGCGGTAGACCGACTCGTGTCGCGCCAGTCGCTTGACGGCGTCGTGGATGAGCGCGGCCTGTTCAGGGTCGATCACGAGACCGTCCGGCGTGAACCTGTAACCGAAGGCGGCTCCTCCGCCGGTGTAAGCACCCGCTACCTTCCGCACCTTCTTGGTGGCCCGCACCTTCTCCGAGAGGAAGTCGGAGTAGAACTGGGCCTGCGACGCTCGCTTGCGGAAGTCGTCCCGATCACGGGCGCGACCGAAGTTGATGTCGGACTCCATCGTCGCGGCTACGAGCTTCAGGCTTCCGGCCTCAGCGAGGTCCTGGACGCGGACGGCATCTCGCATCTGGCGCAGGAGCCGCTCCTGTTCGCGGACGAGCACGGTGTCGATGCGGCCAGCCTCGATGTCGGCGAGCAGCCGCTCGAACTCCGGGCGCTTGCGGCGGGGAGTCCAAGCCGAGATGCCCGTGTCGGCGTACTCGTCCACGACTTGCCAGCCTTCGTCTGTCACGCGCTTTCGGCAGTCCTCTAGCTGAACGGGGATCGACGTCGGGTCGTCACGCTCGGCCTTGCTGACTCTTGCGTAGATGCCTACCTTGCGACTCATCGTGCACTCCTTGTCGGCGGGTTCGCCGAGCCTCTGGAGTTGACAATACCTGGACACGCGCCGGGGCGCGCGCGGCCGCCGTCGAGTCCGACCCCGACGCCATCGCCGGCGCCGCGCGGCGCGCGGCGCCGGACCTCGATCCGTCGGCCCTCGGCGTCGGTGTGACCCGCCAGGGAGGCCGCGGTGATCCGGTCACCGTGACCGTCACGTACACGTCGTCGATCAAGGTACCCCTGGTCTCGTGGTTGTTCGGTTCGGCCGTGGCGATGCGCTCGACCACGACCGATCGCCAGGAGTTCGGGTGAGCGTGAGCGACTCGAGGATGCCGGTGGGCGACGAGCACGGATCCGTTTCCGTCGTTGCCGCCGTCGTCATCGGGATCACCCTCGTCTGCAGCTTGGGGGTCGCCGACGTCGCCAAGGCGTTGGTCGCCCGCGCCCATGCGCAAGCCGCGGCGGATGCGGCGGCTCTCGCGGCCGCACAGGAGCTCGCGCTCGCCGACGGTCGCGACCCGGCGGAGCTGGCCGCGGAGTACGCCACCCGCAACGGCGCGTCGATCGTGTCCTGCGACTGTCCGGCCGGGGGGTCGGAAGCGATCGTACGGGTCACCCTGCCCGTGGGAAGCCTGCTTCTCCTCGAGGACGATCGCACCGTCACGGCGGCCGCAAGAGCCGTCGTCGACCTTCCATCGTCGTCGTCGGCCTCACCCTCGCCGTCCGCGTAGTCATCACTCTCCGCGAAGTCGTCGCCGTCCGGCCTATTCGAGCTCCTCGGCGCGCGGGTCTCGCTTCACGGGCGGCCGGTAGTCCGGGTCGCTGCGCGCGACGAGGAACTCGACCGCCGCCCAGGTCATCTTCGATCTCGGATAGAACCACAGCGGCACGCCGACCAGCACGACGACGCTCGCCACAAGCAACGGCGCGACGGGCACGTCGGGCACGGTGAACGCCAACACCACGGCCAGCATCACGACCCACAGGCCGACGGCCAGGGCGTAGTTCAGCGCCATCGCCCCCAGGAACCCTCCCTCCTCCTTCTCGAAGCGGAGTCCGCAGCGCGGGCATCGGGCCTTGAGCTGGAACCAGGATCGGAAGCCGTCGCGAGACGCACACCTCGGGCACCGCTTTCGCCCGCCGCGGATCAGCGCGCGCACCGCGCCGACGTCGTGGAACAGCGGCTCGGGCGCATTCCCGCCCACCGGCTCGAGCGACCCGTACGGATCCACACGGGCCTCCTCCGCTCATCGACGCCCGGCCCCAGGCTACCCGGGCCACGACCGATGACCCAGGTCGTTCGACGGGTCCCCTCGTCCGGACCGGGGGGTACACTTCTCCGATCATGGCGATGCGGCAGACGCGACGACCGCTCGGCAGGAGCCCGCGCTCCGAGCTCGGCGTGATCGACTACACGCTCGCGAAGCGAGCCCTGCTCCGCGACGCGCGTCTCGGTGTGCTCGGGCTCACCGACATCTGCGACGCGCACCCCGAGCTGATGCGCGCCGCCCGCTACGTCGGCGAGCCGACGAAGAACGACTGCCCCGTCTGCGGCAAGGTCAAGCTCGTGCTCCTCGCCTACGTCTACGGCGACGGCCTCCGCGATCAGAACGGACGCGTCTGGTCGATCGAGACCGGACTGCGGATGACCGCGGCGAACCCGGGCACATGCTGCTACGTGGTGGAGGTGTGCACGAACTGCCAGTGGAACCACCTCCACGAATCATTCACCGCTCGTCGCACCGCGACCGGCTGACCCGACGGCGCCAGCCGCGACCGCCCGTCGCGCCGAGCTTCGGCCGTTCCAACCCTGAAACTCCATCGGTTTGACACACGACTCCGGTGGGGTAGTTCACCGAAGCATGGGGACCCCACCGATAGAATCGATCACCGTGTCCACCGGCCTTCCCACGCGCCCCGATCGGGCGAAGCACGTCCCCAGACACGCCGGGTCGAGGAAGAAGAAGAAGCAAGAGAAGGACCCAACGAAGAAGGGGTTCTTCCGCCGCTTCTGGTGGGTGTTCGTGACGGTTCCGGTTGCGCTGTTCCTCTTGACGATCGGCGTGCTCGTGATCGCGTACCAACGGATCCAACTGCCGAAGACCCTGCCGCCGATCCAGTCGACGTTCCTCTACGACCGGCACGGCAAGGTCCTGAGCTCGCTCCACGGCTCGG
>JALYLV010000034.1 GCA_030774035.1 Actinomycetota bacterium | reverse complement strand
CCGCTTCCTCCACCAGCAGTCGGTCGCGCACGAGCAACCCAACCTGCACGAGCGCGAGCGAGACGACCAGGAGCAACGGCAGCACGAGTGCGAACTCGACAGCGGCTGTCCCCGTCTCGTCGCGTGCAGCGCGCGATCGACTACGCAGCATCGGCCTTCCCGGTGACGGAATCGATCACGTGGTCGAAGAACGCTGGCAGCTTGCCCGACGAGTGCGCCCAAGCGATCAGCACGACGGCCACCGCAGCCGCGGCGAGGATCACGAGCGCGTACTCCGCGGTCGTTTGCCCCTCCTCACGACGCAGGAACCCGGTCGCGCGGAACCAGATGGAGTAGAGCAACAGCATGGTTCACCTCCTCTCAGCGGATGGACTGCAAGGTGGTGAGCAGGACCGGCACCACCGTGAGGAGGAGGAAGGCAGGCAGGATGAGGAACACGAGTGGGAAGAGCATCTTCACGGGAGCGGTGCGGGCCCGCTCGGTCACGGCTGCACGTCGCGAGTGGCGAACCGTTGCTGCGAGGTCGGCCGTCGAGTCCGCGAGGGAAGCGCCCAAGGTCTCGGTTCGGGTCATCGCCGCGACGGCGCGACGGAAGTCCGGCAGGCCGAGTCGGTCAGCCGCGGCGCGGAGCTCATCGCGCCACCGCCCGCCGAGATCGACCGCCAGAAGCACATCCTTCAACTCCTCGGCGAGAGGACCGGTCACCGCTTCGACGGCGCGCCTCAGAGCGAGCGGTGCCGACAACCCCGCGGACGAGGCGGCTGCGAGGAGATCCAGGAGCTGAGGTACCTCAGCATCGACGGCCACGAGCCGCCGTTTGGCTGCCCGGCCGGCCGCGAACAACGGGGCGCGCGCGCCGACCACGCACAACAACGGAGCCACGACCGGGCCCGGCCAGGGCAGGAGGAAGCCGGCCGACAACCCGATCACGGCGCACATCACGCGCAGACCGGCGAAGAACTCGGGGGCGAGTGGCCAACCGGTACGGATGAGCTTCGCATCGGCCGTGCCACGACGCAGATGCTTCCCGATCCGCGATCCGCCAAGGCTCGTCAAAAAGGCGATCCAACGTGCCGATGTGGCGGGATCGTCCTCACCGAGGTTAGCGGCGGGCAGGCGCATCGATGCACCTCCAACCGCGAGCGAACGGATCGCGGCGAAAGCGAGGACGATGGCAGCAGCGGCCGTGGCGGGTGCAACCAGATCGACGGCTCCGGGATTCATCGCACCTCCAGGAGGCGGCGGATCCATACGAAAGCCACCGCGTCGAGCACGAGACCGATCGTGACGGCGGCGACGCCGACCGGGTTGTGGAACGCCCCTTGGATGTCGCGGCGCGAGGTCAGCCACAAGAACGCGAAGAACCCGATCGGAAGGAAGCCCAGGATCGCCCCCGAGAGCCGAGCTTGCGCCGTGAGAGCCCGCACCTCCCGGGCAGCCGCCCGACGTTCGCCGAGCGTGGTCGCGACCTGGTCGAGGACCATCGGCAGATCACCGCCACTTCGCCTGTGCAGACGCAAGACCCCGGCGAGCAACCGGGCGTCATCGCTCTGGCTGGCCTCACCCCAGGCGGCCAACGAATCGTCGAGTGGGACACCGAGGTCGAGCCCGTCGACGAGCATCCGCAACGATCCGGCGAGCGGTGCATCTGCTTCGTCCGCCGTGTACGCGAGCGACTGCGTCACCGACATCCCTGCTCGCAACCCGGCCGAGATCGAACGGACAGCGTCGGTCAGTTGCTCATCGCAACGCGCGGCGACCTTCGCCGAACGTCGACGCGCAGAGGAGAGGCCGAGTCCGACGCCCGCCCCGACACCCAGAACAAGGCCAACGACGCCTCCGAGAACGAACCCGCCCAGAGCCCCGATGGCTGCCGCCGCCTGCCAGCCTCGCGCTCCAGCCAACTTCGATCGATCCCTTACTCGGGGATCTGGCCGTGTGGGCGCCGGCAGCACGTGCTGAAGGGCGCGCTCCCGCCGCCGCGCGCTGAATGCCCTGTCGCTGAACAGGGCCGTGAGCCCGACGAGGCAACCCACGAGCGCGCTCAGATGTCGGCTCCCGCTTCGAACAATTCAGGGGGCACGTGCTCGCCGCGCTCAGCGAGCGCCTCTGCAAGTTTCGGTATCTCGCCGGTCGCTTCGAACGCACCGAAGGCCCCCGCCCGCGGCCGGAACGCATAGAGCGGTGTCACGACCGGCTCCCCGCGATGTGTTCCTTCGATGGCTGCGATCTCCCACACCACGCGTCGTCCACCACGCTGCCGCGCCAGATGGATCACGACGTCGACGGCCGCAGCGACCTGATTCCTGATGTGCGCGGCTGGGAGATCGACGTCGGACATCATGGCCATCGTCTCGAGCCGCCAGAGCAGGTGTCGCGGCGAGTTCGCGTGCGCCGTGGAGAGAGATCCTTCGTGACCCGTGTTCATGGCCTGGAGCATGTCGAGTGCCTCTCCCCCACGAACCTCACCGACGATGATCCGGTCGGGGCGCATCCGCAGGGCGTTGCGAACGAGGTCGCGAACGGTCACTTCACCCCGGCCTTCGACGTTCGCCGGGCGAGCCTCCAGCGATACGACATGTGGTTTGGCCAAGCGGAGCTCGGCCGCGTCCTCGATCGTGATCAGACGCTCGTCATCAGGGATGAACCCGCTCAGCACCCCGAGCAACGTGGTCTTGCCGCTGCCGGTGCCACCACTGACGATGACGTTGGCACGGCCATGCACACAGAGCTCCAAGAAGCGGAGCATACGCGGCCCGAGCGCACCACCATCCAGGAGATCCTCAGCACGGATCGGGACGGGGGAGAATTTCCTGATCGTCAGCGTTGGACCGCGGAGCGAGAGAGGCGGAACGATCGCGTGGACCCTGGACCCATCAGGAAGTCGTGCATCCGCCCAAGGCGATGACTCGTCGACCCTGAGACCCAATGGCCCTACGATGCGTTCGATCAGGTGCAGGACGGCCTCCTCCCCCTCGAATAGGCCATCGAGTGCCCGCTCGATCCGCCCCCCTCGCTCCACGTACACGTCGTCGGGTCCGTTGACCATGACCTCGGTCATGTTTCTGAAAGACCCTTTACCGAGATGCCCAGCAGCGGCGTAGGCGGTGCTCACCCCGATTGAGTTCGAGACCATCTTCGAGGTCGCTCATGCCGCCTGAAGACTCTCAACATTCGGGTCAACTGAACTGGGCAGTCCCGGGCGATCCGAGCAGATGTGCAGTTCGTCACGCCCTGGAGTCCTCGGTCAGCAGGCTCCCGGCCAGCTCCCACCGGGTCGGATCAAGCCCTCGTGACTCCGCAAAGTCCTTCCACGAGAGCAGCTGGCCATCGGACGGGCCTGGTACGAGTGCGTGGTAGAACACGCCGGGATCATGCTTAGCCCACCAGCCGGTTGCGGTGCCGTAGACACGAACCAGCTGCCCCTTCTTCTCCATCCTCTCAAGCGTTTGTGCGATGTACATCGATGCTGTGTACCCCGTCGGGCCAGGGAGAGCCTTGTGTCCCCATTTCTCGAGCATAGCGGCGTACTCAGTAGGGTTCAGCTTCGAGTAGCGGTACTCGACGATCCCATGTTCGACGAACGGCTCATCGGGGACGAGGCAGGCCAACAGGTCGGCCTCGACTCCATGCTCCTCGGCATAGTTGCCTTCCTCACTCGCTTTCTCACTCGGCTGCCCGGAAGTCGCTTCGCTGGTGTCCGACGCGTCCTTCACCTCCCATGAGTAGGGCCCATCCTTGTGCTGCTTGGGCGTGCGAGTGCAGGTGTATCTCCACATCTCATCAACCTTCGTCGGAGGGCTGACGCCCTCATCGAGGAGGCACAATGGACAGATCATGTTTCCTGGGTTTGCCATTTCCTTCTCCTCTCTCGTCGCACGGGCCCCCTACGCCCCTGCCTGTTCGGCATCGAAGGCCGTCATGGCCCTGAGAAGGAGCGACGCCGCTTCGGGCTGGATGACGTACTCACGCCGGTTGTAGTCGCGCGTGAACAGCGCACCTATGGCAGGAGCGCTTCGCCCGTATGAAGACATCGAACCGCTCAGCTCCCTGGTGCTCGTGCCCAGATGGTTTGCTACAAGGTCGAAGTCGACTGTCGGCGCGTGCTCGGCGATGAAACGCAAGGCTGCGCGCGCTCGCTCGGTGACACGAGAAAAGTCACGAGCGAGTCCCAGTACCTGCTCTTCCTCTGATGCGCCGTCGTCCGATGTCTGCATTACGGCGTCACGCAAGGGACCAACCCTTCCTGCGAAGAACCGTCGCAGGTCTTCCGGGGTTCCCCGCAGGTTGATTGTGATCTCCACAGCTCCTCCTCACTCTTGAACCCTAGAGTGACGGTACTGTAACGGTACCGCGCCGTCAAGCCAGGCAGTAGTGATCCAGGAGCAAGCGTGGTCTGGGCATGACCAAAGCGCGAGGCGGGATCAAGGCCTCGGTCATCGCATTGAAAGACCCCTTCTCCAGCTCCCGCGAGGTGGTTCGAGCCAAGGGGATTCCATACAACCATGATGACCTGCGCTTTTATGGTGGTTGGTGTAGGGGCAGCTTGCCCCTACAGAGAGAAAGGCAAGGGAAGCCCTCCTATTGGGGTCTCTCGTCCTTCCCGAACGTGTCAATGCCCGGCGAGCGAATCAGGAAAGGTCTAGCAGGACCACGTTTCGGCCCGTACCGCCACGGCACGAACTGCCTCCACTTCCTGTGGCGAGAGTCTGATCGGCTGACGCTCCAACCAGCGACGGAGTTCGCGCCGTCGAACCACCGCCACGTCGAGAGGCTGCGCCTTCATTCTGTAGTCGTCGCACATGAGGACGAGAACAGGATGAACTGCGACCGGCACGCCCGCCGCGCCCAGAGACCTCGACACCCGTTCAGCCTCACGCCGAGCCTTCGGCAGGAAGTCGGTCTTGTGACCGTTGTGCAGCAGCGCTCGCTCCGCTACCCAGACCTTGCCCGTCAAGTTCTTGGTGTTGAGACTGAATACACCGGGTGAACCCACGACGAGATGATCGAGATTCGCCCCATTCGATCCGAGTGGAAGATCGTGAAGAACGAGCCAAGCATCAGGCAGCTTGGCTAGCACCCGCCCCACGATCAGGACCGAACGGGTGACTACCTTCCCTTCGAGGTGGTGCCTCAGGTCCTCGGTGAAACCGAGGGCAGGAAGGCCCAGCACGGGTCTTCGTGGGGCGATCCGTGGACTTGGCCTGGTGGGGAAGATCAGGGTGGTCCGCAGGGGCCAGCGCACCTTCCTAGTGAAAGGCTCGTAGCACTCCGCGTTCTGGGAGACGGGTCTCTAAGCGGCCGCCCGCTTCCTGGGCCTCCCCCGCTTCTTGTCCGCTGCGGGATTCCTGGTGGCTGCTGCGGGCTTCCTGGGGCGTCCTGGGCGCTTCTTCGCGGTTGTCCTCTTACGCGCTGTCTTCTTCGCACTTGTCTTCTTGGCAGTGGTCTTCGTGATCGTCGTTCCCGCACGACGACCGCGCTTGGGTGCCCTGGTGCCCTCTAAGAGTTCCCGAAGATGAGTCGCGCAGAGGTCCTTGACCCTGTTGGTGCCGTTTGCGCGGATGCTCACCAACCCTGCCGGGGATTTCCCGCACACATCGCAAACGATGACAACAGCCTCGGCCACTGTGCCCCCCTTGGTTGACCTTGGCCAAGGCTAGCACTGGGTCGTCTGACCGTTGCTACGGCAATCAGTTCTCGGGTCTCACTCCTCGTTCCTCGGGTCATTCGAGTCCAAGCCTCACAAAGAACGCACCATCGAACAGCATGAAGTACGACCGCTGTGTCAAGGCGCGGGGGTCGTTTACCAAACGCCTCCCGCCTGTCAAGTTCGCAGCTTCACGTCCTTCGGGTATTCGTCGCGCAGGTACTTGTCGCGACGCAGGACAGGAATGGCATCAGATCGTGGACGAGGGCTGCACCGGCGTCCGAGCCCGAACGCTTACAGCCTCCCTAGGGCGTTGAGCGCTCCACTCTAACTACTCTCGCCTTCCCACCTTGCTTGTGAATCGTCACCGTGCCTTTCTTTGGCCCCTTGCGGCTGCCCCAGACCAAGAATGGTTGCTCACCCTCACGCAGTACAGGCGTCGCCGCCCCTTCGAACCCTTCTCTTGGAACCAATCGAATCCGCTCCGGTCGAAACCGTGAGCCCTTCCCTGCTGGCTCGATGATGATCTCCTTGAATACCGTTCCCAGCAGGTCTCGCCACCATTCGATCTCGTCCGGGTGCAACCGGCTGAACGTGTCAGGCGGTCCGATGAGGACCTGGGTGGCTTCGAGGGTCCATAGTGGGCGAGCCTTGCGCTCTAGGCTCGAAAGCTGGTTCTCAAGAACCGTCCTCTCGGCGGCAACCATCTGGATCGCTTGCACGAAGGCGGTGCCCCTCAAAGGCCCGTTGATTCTCTGTTCCGTGATATCGGCTTCGGCCTCGGCGAGTTCTTGAAGCCGATCCTGAGCGGCTTGGACTTCGGCATCCTCCGAAGTGTCTACTTGAGGGCCGACCTTCCCGAAGTCGAAGTTCGCGAATGCTGTGTCTGCTGCGATGCGTTCGACCGGGTCGGCGACGACTGATAGCGAACCGCAGGCCGCTGCGGAGTCCGAGGGACACTTGTAAACACGGGTGCCGTCGCTCCTCCTCTTGGCAAACAGTCGCTGGCCGCACCTGCCGCAGATGATCGTCCCAGTGAGGAGGTGGCGACGCCTCCCGCGAGGAGCACTCCCAGACCGGCGAAGTTGTTTCCCAACCCGCTCCCAGACCTCTCGTTCGAGGATCGGCTCCCAGTTCCCCTCGCCCATCACCTCACCGCGATGGATGCGGAGGCCCGTGATCGTCGGCGAGCGCAGGACCTCAGCCAGCCTCGTAAGGGACCACGCCTTTCCCGTCGAGGTCCTCAGCCCTCTGGCGTGGAACTCGCGAATGATCGCCGTGCGGGATTCACCGGCGAGCACTCGTTTGGCTGCCTCACGAATCAGGTTGGCCTCCTCCTTGCGGATGACGAGGGTGCCATCCACTTGGTCGTAGCCGTAAGGGGGATAGCCGGTTGCCTTCCACTGTCCGACAGCAGCCTTCTCGTCGAACTTTGCCCTGATCCTCGCGGAAGCGTCGTCGGAGGACTTGCGGGCGATGGCTCCCAGGATGCGGGCCATGACGATCCCATCGCGGCTCCCCAAGTCGATATCACCGGACACCGTTCCAAACCGCTTTACCCCGGCAGACGCGCAGTCATCCAGGAACGATTCAAGCTCCTTCGGCGAGCGGGTCAGGCGGTCGAGGTGCCATGCGACGATTGCAGTGATCTTCCCGCTGCGGATGTCGGCCAGCATGCGCTCGTACTCGGGGCGCTTCTTCCCGGACCAGGCGCTGGTGTCGTTGTCCGAGTAGACCCCGGTGACGTCCCACCCTCTTGTCTCGGCGAGGGCTCGGCAGTCCTTCTCTTGGCGCTCCACTCCGGCTCGCTCGCCAGTGGAATCCTTAGAGATGCGCACGTAAATCGCTGCCTGGATCGCCATAAGGGAGTATTGTAGCGCAATAGGGTCTTTTAGATGAATGACCTCGGTCACGTCGGGCTCCTTCAGCAGGTACTCGATCGGACCGAACCCGACGACCTCGTCGGAGACTTCGTTCACCATGCGCGTGAGTTCGCGTTGCGGCAGGATCACGCCGCTCGTGCGGAGGAGTTCGAGCGCTTCCTCGCGAACCCGCACCCGCCGATCGTTTCGAGACACAGACGCTAGGCCCCGCGCGTCGACCCGTTGCCGCAACTGCTCACTCAGTTGCTGGCGAACCACCATCAGTGCGTCGGCGCTCACAACCCCACCTCCGACAACCACACCGTTCGCTTCTCGATCAGCGTCGAACCAACAAACCGCTCGAGGGGGAGACGATCTCGGCTGGCGGTCGGGGCCACTTGCCGGAGGGGATGCCTCAACGCTAGTGCCTCACGCGGAACCGGTGAATCCCCCGCGCAGCCGATTCCGACTCTTTGTCGGGGGACGCTGCTAACAGCTACCGGGTGAGCGAACCTCGACCTCATGAACCACGCATCCCCGCGACGAACCCCGATGGGCGCTCGAGCGCACTGCCAACCCCTAGCTCTCGGCATCGAGCACCGCCTCGGCGATCCGGTCGAAGGTGCGACCGACGCGTCCTTTGAGCGGGAGCAACCTCCCGTGGTCCTGGGCGCGCTCGACGGCACGGTCCGAGCGAACGACCGCGAGCGGTTCCGCACCGAACACCCGCGCGACGTCGGCAGGCGTGATCTCGCTCCTTGACGCGCGGTTGACGACGAAACCGACACGCCCGGCGAGCTCTTGAGGGCGCAGCGCCTCGAGCGCACGGGTCGCGGCCCGGAACGACAGCACGTCCAGGGCGAGGACTTCGAGAACTCGATCGGCGACGTCGAATCCCAGACGACCCAGCTCGCAGACCGCTCTCGGGAGATGCAGCACCAACGCGTCGCAGGCCATCGCGGCGGTCTCGATCACGGCCCGAAGCTCAGGCCCTCGAACGAGCGCCGCTTCCTCAGGGGCGGGCGCGAGCAGTGCTTTGAACCCGGCACCGTGCGACCAGAGCGCATCGCGAAGATGGTCGACGTTGAGCTCAGCGACGAGCGGAAGCAGGTCCGCGATCGTGTGGACTCCATCGGCAGGGGCTCCGATCGCGGCGGTGACGTCGCCGTAGACGGGGTCCATGTCGACCAACACGCAATCGGCACCTCTTCGCGCGGCGGCCGCGGCCAGGTGAGTTGCCACGAACGGCGCCCCCGCACCTCCCCGCGCTCCGTGCACGGCAACGACCCGTGCGCGACGCGTAGCGGCAAGCGGCAGGGCGACCGACTCCGAGACCGCCCTCGCGAGCTCCTCGCGCTCCGACGGCCACAGGAAGAACCCCCGGGCGCCGGCTCCGATCGCTGCGCGAAGCGACGCGACGGATTCCCGGGTGTCGAGGGCGATCAACGCCCTCCCGTGCAGAGAAAGCGACGCAGCAAGTGAGGGCTGCGCGATCACGGTGTCGGGGTCGAGCTGCCGCACCGCTTCAGCGAGTTGCCGGTCGTCGGCCGCCGTCGCAACGACCCGGGCGCGCCCGCCTCGATCCAGGAAGTGCATGACCTCTTCGGCGACGTCGTGGGCCTCGAGACCCAGGACGACCCTCGCCGCGTTCTCCATCGCCGACCCCCCAACGTGCAACACCACGACATCTCGAGGGAGAGGAGACCGGCGGATGAGGCGCCGAGCGGCTTCGCACGCTACACCGGGGCACCGACACGCGAAGGGGTCCCGGCCTGTACGCTCGCACGACCATGGCTTCCTCCGGGATGAACTGGACCCCCCGAGCTCGGCGGCTCGGGCGAACCCTCGGAGCGCTCGGCGTCGTGGTCGTCTTGTCGGTCGCGTGGTCGTTCTGCAACCACGGCGCGGTGCCGCCGCCCACACCCACGGGAGCCGTTCACCAGAGCCGGAGCGGCTCACCGTCGAGCTCTCCGTCCAACTCCCCGTCCTCGGAGATGCCCGCTGCGACGGTCGTGTGGACGACTGGAGGTCTTCCCGTTGGCTTCGGGGACCGGCTCGCACAGCTTCCGCACGTGCAGCACGAGGTCACCGTGGTCGGGGGAACAGCGTGGCTGGGCCGCTCTACCGACGCCGATGGGGCCGTGGTCGACGACCCGACCGCCCCTGACGGCTTCCCGATAGAGGTCTACGCGGCCGATCCCGGCTCCTATGCCCTATTCGTGCCGGCCGCGTTCCAGAAATCGTTCACAACAGTGCTCCGTTCCGGGAAAGGTGTCCTGGGGCAAACCAGCGCGACCCTTCGCGGGATCGGTCAGGGCGGCACCCTGCAGTTCGGCACGGTGAAGGTCGACATCGGCCTCGTCGTTCCCGACGCCGTCGTCGGCGCGTCCGAGTTGTTCGTTTCTCGAACGACCGGGGCGTCGCTCGGCCTCACCGAGGATCGATACGCGTTGCTCGACCTCTCCAACCAGATCTCGGACAGCGCACTCGCGGCGAGGATCCAGCCATCGGTTCCGTCGGGCCAGGTGCTCCGCGTGTTCGCGCCCGGCGAGAGCCCGTACGAGCGGGTCGGAGCGACCACCGTGCCCCCCGTGTTCATGAAGGAGCGCTTCGGCGAGTTCGTCGGCCGGCCTGATCCCGCGAAGCCCGGCTGGATCGCGATCGACCCGGCGTGGGTGAGCGCTCACATCAAGACCCGCACCGTGCCGATCCTCGGAGACCTCACCTGCAACAAGGAGATCTTCCCGCAGCTGATCGGCGCGCTCCAGGAGATCGACACCAAGGGCCTGGCGAGCTTCGTGCACACGACCGCCGGCTGTTACGCCCCGCGGATGGTCACCTCCAACCCGACGTCGGGGATCTCGCTGCACGCATGGGGCGCCGCGATCGACATCAACGCCCCCGAGAACCCGTTCGGCGCCACTCCGACACAGGACCCCCGGGTCGTCCACATCTTCGAGAAGTGGGGCTTCCTCTGGGGTGGAGACTTCGCCATCGCCGACGGCATGCACTTCGAGTTCTTGGAACCGCCATCGGGTTGAGCTCGGGTGCCGGGTCGCGCTTGTCGGCGACCTTGCCTAGACTCGGGTGTATGGCAACGGTGACGCTGCGCGCGCCGCTTCGCGATCGTGTCGACGGCCAGGGGCGGCTCGACGTCGAAGGGGCGACCGTGGGCGAAGTGCTTCGATCGTTGGAGCGCTCGTACCCACGCATCGCCGGGTGGATCCTGGACGATCAGGGCAAGATCCGCCGCCATGTGAACGTCTTCGTCAACGGGGAGCGGGCCAAGGAGGGCGCGCCGCTCGCGCCGAGCGACGTGGTGCAGGTCCTCCCATCGATCTCAGGAGGAAGCGCGACATGACCGAGCTATTGGTCGGCACGAAGAAGGGCCTGTTCGTCCTGCGGGGTGAGGCCAGAGAGAAAGAGCCGTTCCAGATCGCGGCGCGTGCGTTCGCCGGCGATGTGGTCGAGTTCGCGATCCGCGACCCGCGGACCGGTCGCTACTTCGCCAGCGTGACCTCCGGCTTCTTCGGTCCGAGGGTGATGTTCACCGACGATCCGTCGGGCGAGTGGACCCAGGCGAAAGGGCCCGCGTTCCCCGAGGGTGAGGAGGCCACCATCGAGCGGATCTGGGTCGTGCGGCCTGGCGAGGAAGCAGGCGTGCTTTACGCGGGATCCGATCCGGCCGCCCTGTGGCGAAGCGACGACGACGGCGCATCCTGGCAGCTGAACCGCGGACTTTGGGACCAGCCCGCGCGCCCAGGGTGGCAACCGGGCTTCGGCGGGTTGGCGCTTCACTCGATCGCGCCGTGGCCCGGCGACCCCGATCGCCTCGCGATCGCGATCTCGGCGGCGGGCGTCTGGCTCAGCGAGGACCGCGGCGAGACCTGGCGCACCGGCTACACGGGCCTCGTGCCCGAGTACATGCCCGAAGAACAGCGAGCATCGACCGACACGCTCTGCGTGCACAACATGCACCGTGCGCCTCTTCAGCCCGAGCGCCTGTTCATCCAGTTCCACGGCAACGTCTACCGGAGCAACGACACGGGCGAGACCTGGACGTCGATCGCCGACGGGCTGCCCTCGGGATTCGGGTTCCCGCTGGTCGTCGACCCTGCCGATCCCGACAGCGCGTTCGTCATCCCGCTCGTCGGCGCCGAGGACCGCGTGACGCCCGAGGGCAGGGTGCGCGTCTACGAGACCCGAGATGCCGGGGGAAGCTGGACCGCACGCGGCGACGGCTTGCCCGGGCCCGAGGCGTACCTCACCGTGCTCCGCCAGGCGTTCGACCGCGAGGGAGAGGGCCCGTCCCTCGGCCTGTATCTGGGCGCCACCAGCGGCGATGTGTTCGGCTCCGCCGACGCCGGCCAGAGCTGGTTCACGGTACGCCGTCACCTCGCCCCCGTGACGTCTGTTAGAGCCTCCTGACCAGGGTTCCAGCCTTCGAAAGAAGAAGTTCATGCCGCGGTCCTTCGCGTGTCGGACCCCGGGTCTAGTGTGGCGTCATGGCACAGGTGATCTCGCTCGATGACTACCGGCGCAGGCGGAACCAGCCGACGACCGCGATCGGGCGTCTCGACGTGGTGATCGGAAGGCTCGAGCCCTTGGTCCGACGGAAGGGCCAGGTCGTCCCCTCCGTCCAGCGGGAGCTCACCGCGATCGCCGCGGCGGTCTCCGCCGGCGACCCGCGCGAAGCAGCCGAGCGCGCCGAGCGTCTCGCCGACCTGCTCGAGCACCCGGCCCTGGGGCGCAACGGCGCGTAGGCTGTCCGGATCCTGGATACGCGATCGGCCCGCTGGGCGTCCCTGGCATTCCTGCTCTTGCTCGCTGCGTGCAACCAGTCTGTAGCCACCGAGTCCTCAGGCACAGTCCCGCATCGGTCGGGGAACGCGAGCCGCCACAGCGACGCACCGGGCGGTGCCGTCGTGGTCCCGCCCGCCTACCTCATCTGGACGCACGACGGTCTGCCGCCTGGGCTCCAGCCCAGGCTCGCCGCGCTTCCGGGTGTCGAGCGGGCCGTCACCGTCGGGGACGACACCACATGGATGACTCGCTCCGTCGACGCTGAGGGGACGGTCGTCGATGCGCCGCCGTCTCCGTTCGCGATCCCTCTCGAAACGCAGGATGTCGATCCGCGGGCACTCGCACCGTTCCTTCCAGCCGGGCTCCGCGACGACGTCGTGACAAGTCTCAGCAAAGGCCAAGGGGTCCTCGGGGAAACGAGCGCGCGCCTGCGACACATCGGCGTCGGCGGGAAGCTGATCTTCGGAAATCGAACGGTGAGGGTCGGAACCATCGTCCCCGACACCGTCGCGAACTGGAGCGAACTGCTCGTGTCGCGCGAGGTGGGCTGGCGACTGGGCATCGCTCACGACCGATTCGCCCTGATGCGCTTCTCGAGTTCGCCGACGGAAGCCTCCGTCAGTCGCTCCGTGTTCCCGCTGCTCCCGGCAGGGTCGGCGCTGCAAGTACGCGCGCCCGGCAAGGCCGAGTTCCGCAAGAACGGCGACAGCGTGTACCCCTACGTGCTGATGAAGGTCGGGTTCGGCGAGTTCGCCGCGCGCCCCGATCCCGCGAATCCCGGCTACCTCCAGATGGATCCAGCGTTCGTGCACTCGCACCTTCGGACACAGATCGTCCCGCTGCTGGGGGCCGTCACCTGCAACAAGGTCGTCTTCTCTCCTCTGGAAGCTGCGATGCAGGAGCTGCAGCGGCGGGGTCTGTCATCGCTCGTTCACAGCTTCGCCGGTTGCTACGCGGCACGGATGGTGAACCGGGTGCCGACCATGCTGCTCTCACACCATTCCTGGGGTGCCGCGGTGGACATCAACGCGCCGGAGAACCCGTTCGGGGCGCGACCGACCCAAGACCGGCGGCTCGTTGCTGTGATGCATGCGAACGGGTTCGCCTGGGGCGGGCTGTGGGTCACGCCGGACGGGATGCACTTCGAATTCCGGCCCGCTCACGTGGCGGCTCCTTGGCCGGGGATGCCCTAACCGCTCCGAGACGTGTTGCGGGGGAAGCAGGTATCAAGCGCTGTCTGCACGTGCCCGGGCGCCGGGTGGCGTAACGCTCCCGGGGCCTGGGCATGCCTCCCGCGGCCTGACTCGCGCGTGGGTTCTGCCTCCCCCGCGGCTGCCTTTCGACAACCATCTCGACCGTACACCCGGTTCCGGGGGTCGGCAATCTGCCGGTTCGGCTCACCGGCTCATCGCGTGAGCGCGGGCTCGCTCTCGCGGCGTGAAGCCGACGATCGCGAGCGCAAGGCGACCCAGACCAGCAACACCGCGATCGCTGCGACACCCGCAGCGGCGGCGATGCTCGGCTTCGTCCTCGGCACTGCTCCGGCGAGGCGAGCACGCAGACGCACGGGCCGGCGGAAGTCACGGATCTGCCAACCGCGCTCCTCGGCCTCGCGGCGCAGTTCCTTGTCGGGGTTGACCGCGACCGGGTTGCCCACGGTTAACAGCATCGGGAGGTCGGTGATGGAATCGCTGTAGGCGTACGACCGCTCGAGGTCGATCCCGACCCGCTCCGCCATCCCGCGGATCGCCTCCGCTTTCTGATCGCCGTAGGCGTAGAACTCGAGCCCACCGGTGTAGCGGCCGTCGCTCCCGATCTCGGCGCGCGTCGCGATCACGTCGCTCACACCGAAGTGTGCGGCGAGGGGCTTCACGATCTCTTCGGGCGAGGACGACACGATGTAGATCTGCCGCCCTTCACTGCGGTGCAGCTCGATCAGATCCAGCGCTTCTTGATAGACGTACGGGTCGATGACGTCGAGCAGCGCTTCGTGGACGAGCTGCTCGACCTGGTGGCGGTCCCACCCTTTCGTGAGCGCCAGCATGCCTTCCTTCAGCCGTTCCATCTTGCCCTCGTCGGCGCCGACCAATAGGTAGACGAGCTGTGCGTACGCGCCACGGAGCAGCTGCGAACGCGACACCATGCCGGCCCGGTAGAGCGGTCGCGAGAGCGCAAGTGAGGACGACCTCGAGATGATCGTCTTATCCAGGTCGAAGAAGGCAGCTTCCATCGTCTCGACCGATGCTACGGCCGAAGACCGACGCGACTTGAGCCCGGGTTCCTCGCTCACCGACGCCTCCCGGCCTTGAACGTTGCGAGCCAAGCAAGCTCGGCCTTGGCCAATGCTTCTTGGCGGTCGAGCATCGCGTTCGCCGTCGTCCTCGCGGCGCCTTTGTCGACCGCGGCACGAGCACGTTCGGCGCGCAAGGAACCCACTGATTCGTGCAACGCGCGCTGGCGAGCATCCATCGCTTTGCGCAATTCGGCCGGCGGCAACAGGTACGAGAACCCAAGGGCGAGCCCGGCTTCTGACTCGAAGCGCGCCTGCTCGTCGAAGCGCTCGGCCAATCCTTCCTTCAAGCGATCGCGACCGGCCTTCGTGATCCGGAACACCCGTCGATCCGGCCCTTCGGCGCCTCCCTGCGCTTTGCCGCTCACGAGGCCCCGAGACTCCAGCCGTTGCAGCGATTGGTAGACGGACGCCTTCCCAACCTGCGCCCAGAAGCTCAAGCTGCGCGTGCGGAACCGCTCCAGCAGGTCGTACCCGTACAGGGGCTCGTCGGCGAGCAACCCGAGCACCACGACCTCGACCTTCGACACTGCCATGAGCGCCTTCCGATGGGGAACACGCAGTCTAGTCCATAACGGACTAGTCACCAAACGCACGCGCCGCGCGCGCGGTAGGTTCGCCTGGATGACCGCCCGAGAGCCGAAGCGATGCGGATGGGTGTCGGGCTCGACCGACCCGCTGATGCTCGCCTACCACGACGAGGAATGGGGCGTGCCGTCGCACGACGACCGGCACCTCTACGAGATGTTGACCCTGGAAGGGGCGCAAGCGGGTCTGTCGTGGACGACGATCCTCCGGAAGCGCGAGGGGTACCGGCGCGCGTTCGCTCAGTTCGATCCGGCGAAGGTCGCGAAGTTCGATGCCCGGAAGGTCGAACGACTCCTCGCCGATCCCGGCATCGTTCGGAACCGCATGAAGGTCGAGTCCACGGTCGGGAACGCGAAGGCAACGATCGCCGTCCAGCGCGAACACGGTTCCCTCGACGCGTTCCTTTGGAACCTGGTCGGCGGAACGCCCAAGGTGAACCGCTGGAAACAGCTTGGAGACCTACGCGCAGAGACGCCCGAATCACGAACGATGTCGAAGGTACTGAAGCGCGCGGGGTTCCGTTTCGTCGGTCCCACGATCTGCTACGCGTTCATGCAAGCGACCGGCATGGTTCAAGACCACATACTCTCGTGCTTCCGGTACAAGCAACTCGCGAAACCGTAGTTCAGACACCTTGCTCGCCTACAGTCAGCCCGGCCACCCCTGCCAGTCTGCGAGACTCCTCGACCGCACACGTCCGAGCTTGGCGAAGACTCGTTGGGAGTTGAGCCGGTTCGCGCGAGGGTCGCTCCGATGGATGTGGCGCAGGAGCCCCTCGAGCTCGGCGATCTCCTCTCCCCGCACGTTGTCGAACACCTCGAACACCGAGACGTGGGTCCACAGATCCCGTTTCTTCCGGGCGCGCGCCTTGAGCCTCGCGCGGACCCCTTGTCGCGCCATCCCCACGTACACGACGTCGTACTGCCCGAGCCGAGGTCGCCAAGATGGCACCTAATGCGTAGACGCTGCCCCTGCCTTGATCGTTACGGCGGCAGTCCACGCTGGGGCGCGTGTGCAATTAGACCCCGTCAGGCAACTGTGAAGAACATGAGGTCTTCCTTGCCCACACAGGCAATCACGGGGTCGGTAGCTTTCCTCGATGCTAGTCCCGTGCTACTTCGCCTTGTCGCGTTCGTCGGGTGTGGAGCGCGCTCTATCCAGGGCCGGGCTGGATCTCAGAACCCACCACAAACATCTCTCGGAGGTCGGACTCGTAGCCCCCTTCTCGCGTCCAGTGGTACTCGTGAACGGTGGAGCATGCTTGGTCCCAGTACTCCTTGAACCAGGACGAACGACCCTTCTCCTGCGCCTCCAGGTGCTCGGGGTCGGTGCGCCAGGCTTCGAGGGCTTCCAGCGAGTCGAAGCGAGCCACTTGCAGCTCCTCACCGTCGTCCGACACGTACGAGTTGAAGGAGATGAAGCCGGGGATCGACGTCACGATCTCCCGCATCCGGACAGCGGCCCGACCGTACTCCTCGGCGTCGATACCGGGACGATCCACGGTCGATAACAGGACGACGATCACGGTGTCGTGTCTCGCTACGCCCAGCCGAGTTGCTGCAGCGTGATGCCGTCGTTCCAGATCTTCGTCATGTGGCGGATCTTGTCCCCGTCGAAGTCCATAACGTAGACGTAGTCGGCCTCCGCGCTCTTCCCGGTCGGGGGCACCGGACCGCCCTCCCCGGTGTGCGTGCCACGGAAGATTCCGAACACCGCCACGTTGTTCCGTGTCTCGTCCACGGCGAACGAGCGCACCTCGTAGCGGCCGTCGGGCAGCGGCGTGAGCAGGCCCTTCATCCAGTCGGTGTAGGCCTCGAGGGTGTCGATGCCGGCTAGGGCGCCGACCTGGGCGGAGAACGTCGCGTCCGGGTGGCAGAACTCCTTGCACCCATCCCAACCCTTACCGGAGTCACACGCGTCGAAGAATCCTTGGGCGGTGTCCGCGATCGAGGTCATGGGTTGCTCCTTTCCGAGCATCGATGGTGCCGGGACTGCGATCGGCAAACCGTACCCCGGTCGATGATTTCCCGCTCGTCGGAGACGACTCGGACAGCGTCCCCATGCGTCGCTAGGTGAACACCTTGACCACGTCGTTGCCGCAAGCGCCGGGGCGCGCGGACTTTTCACCTAGGGCCATCACGCAAACCGGACTGGTTCGCAGACTGTTCCTACTGGTTGGATCGCCTGATGCCGAGTAGCAGCGGAAGTGACAGCGAGTGGCACGATATCCTCTGATGAAAGGGACGGGCAGGAACGTCGGCTCATCGTGGCGTCACCGGCCGTTCACCTGGCGAGTCGCGATGGTCGTCGCGGCGCTCGCCCTCGTGCTTGCCGTCGTGTTCCTCGTGAGGAGCCGCGACACGGGAACGCTGCTTCCCGCGCCGCCATCAGGTTCCCGCATGCAGGGGACTGAGGCTCAGGCTAAGCGTGCGGTCGCGCATCTCTCGGGCAACTTGATCGCGATGAGCGAGGTAGATGCGGGGTGGTACGGCACGCACATCTGTCGAGCGTTCGAAGGTGACGTGTCGTGGGACCGCTTCCTCCTCCTCGCCGACGAGCTACACGCGGACACTCCCGAGACCAAGTACCCACGCCAAACCGTCTCGCTCCTGATGGGCGTGTATTGCCGACCGGTCATACTCGCGCTCCTCATTAAGCCAGTTCCGCCCGATCTTCTGCCGTCTCCCGAAACGCCCAGCGTTTCCCCGAGCAGCTCGCAGCGAACGACTCCGAGCCTGAGCCCGACCCCGCAGAAGCGGGCCTCATCGACCACGTAGCCGCGACGCTGGAGCTCGTCGCTGACTGGATGCCTCGATCGAGGCGGCCCGTCTGACGGTCGAGGGCTTGTGCGGCCAGTCCCTGGCACCGTGAAAAACTGCTCATAGAAGTTCGCCGGGGATTCGACCTGACCGACCCGAGGTATAGGACGGCCGCTGAGCGACGCGGCGAACCCGCCGCTCGCGAGCTACTAGACGTCCTCACGAGATCCGAAGCCGACCGCGCCGCGTTGATCGGTCGCCTACATCAGCGCGATGATGCCCGCTGGCTCGCCGAGCTCCTCATGGACGTCGAGTCCGACCCCGACGACATCACGAGGTTGCAGATCTTCGAAGCTCTACGGGGACGCTCTGATATGGGTCGAGCGAGGCGGCCTAGGTGGCGGACTCCCCCCCGAGCTGGTCGAGTTGATTCCGGATCGCGAGAAGACGATTGTGCATCTCAGCCAACTGCTCGGCGAAGGGCGTTACGTCCTCGCCAGTGTGATCCTCGAGGAACGCTGCAGCTTCCCATGCGTTCTTGAGCGCGCCGGACAGATGCGTCAGTCGCTCTTCGAGTGGAACGTCCGCCATGCCGCTGCTCCCTTTTCAGTGAGTCTGCTGAGAGGGTATACGGTCCAGGGGTTGGGAGTTCCATCTTGTGCAACGATGGGCGGATGCAAGCCGAGTTGACCCGAGATGGACAACTGGTCGGCCTGTTGATGATGACGAGAGAAGGGGTGGTCTCTCGGAACTTCGAACCGGCCGAACGCGAATAACTTGAGCCGATCATCGCCGGCATCATCGAAGGGTTGGGCGACAAGCGGATGAGCTGGTTCAGGGATGATCCCGCGCCCGGCACTGATCTCACGCCTGAGCCCGGAGGCGTGCGCTGGTTCGAAGCGGTGCTTCGCGAGTTGAAGTCGAGCGGCTACGACTCTTTGGTGATGAAAGACGACACGGAGCCTTCCACGTAGTTCGTCTCGAACCTCGGTTTCTCGCCGCCAGATATGGTGCCGCTCGCGAGTTGATAGACGTGCTCACGCGATCCGACGTCGACCGTGTCGCGCTGATTCGAGGGACGCTTCGTCGTCGGTAGGCTCAAGCGT
>JALYLV010000033.1 GCA_030774035.1 Actinomycetota bacterium | reverse complement strand
CCGAGGTCACCTTCCGCGACGGGAACCCGCTGCTGCTAACCGTGGAGGGAGAGTTCGTCGTGAAGAACCTCGTGCTGATCTCGGCGGCGATGGTCGTCGGCACGACGATCCGGAGGAGGAGCGCGCGCGGCCGCGCTCGCGGGTAGCGATGGAGCAATAGGAGGGTGCCCCCGGGGGGGACTCGAACCCTGAACCTGCGGATTAAGCCGCTCGGCCGTGGGTATCGATCTCGACCTGATCCACCTTCCTCCACTTGACGGGACACGACCATCAGCCGGGCTTGATGCCGTGATCGCTCGTTCGATGACGCCGGCCCACCGACTTCCTGACACCTGACGGCGAGTCCGGAAGTTCCCGAGCCCTCCGAATCAGGGGCAGGTGCTACCTTGGGTGCCGTGCCAAGGAAGTTAGCCATCGTCATGCTCGTGTTGCTGATCCTCCTGCTGGTCATCCCGCTCGGGATCGGGATGGCGATGGGCGTCTGCCCCGATTGCACGACACCGGGCATGCCGGCCGGCCTCGCCATGTGCGCCGCTCTCATTGCGGGCCTCATTGTTGCCGCATGCATCTTCTCGCGGCGGTTCAACCTCTTGACCACGGGACCTCCGGTGCTCGCATTCGCGCGAAGTCTCGAACGTCCTCCTCGAACTGTCTGACATCTCTTTCGCGCGCCCGTCGGCGCGCTCGACCGAAGAACGACATCGAGGAGGCACCATGCGGACCCTGTTGACGTTTGCGCCCGCGATGATCTGCGTGGGGACCATGATCGTGTGCGTCCGGATGATGTCGGGACGCCACCACAGCTCAGATGAGCCCCACCCCCCGATACCTGCTGAATTCGTCGATGAGGCGGAGGCCGCCGGCGCCACGAGCAGGCCGGATCGGGGCAGCAGGAATCCACCGGAGCCGGCTGCACCGTGACCGTCGCGCAGGCCAAGCGATTGGCGAGCACTCTAGTGATCGTGGGTGTGCTGATGCTGATCGGCGTGCTCGCTTTCGCGGAGTACAGGGCGCGCGGCACGAGCGGCGTCGGCGGTATCAACGTCGCCAACTACGCGGCTCACGCCGAGATCCAGGCTGGGCTTGCCCCTGACTTCACCCTGCCATCGCTTGCGAACGGCCAACCGATCTCGATGTCTTCATTCCGGGGCCATGTGACGGTGCTGAACTTCTGGGCAACATGGTGCGCGCCTTGTCGGTTGGAGGCGCCCGGCCTCGAAAGCACGTGGGCCGCGTATCGATCGAGAGGCGTGCGGTTCCTCGGAGTCGACGAGCGCGACAACGATCCAGCCGGCCGGGCGTTCGTCGCCGAGTTCAAGATCGGTTACCCGAGCGTGTCTGACCCCCCGGGACGCCTCGCCTACGCCTACCGGTTGTTCGGCATGCCGACGACGTTCGTGATCGATGCATCGGGAAACCTGCGCTATCGCTTCGTTGGATACCTAGACGCGCCGGTCCTTCAGACCGCGCTCAACGCCGTGTTGGCGAAGGCGACGCCGTGACGCTGGTCGGACCATTCGCATTGGCGCTCGTCGCCGGGGTCGTCTCGTTCACGTCCCCATGCTGCCTGCCACTCATGCCGGGCTACGTCTCGTTCGTGGGCGGAGCAGCCGGAGATCGGGCCGGAGATGTGCGCGTGCAGAGCCGGACGCTGGTCGCCGCCGCTCTTTTCGTCGGCGGCTTCGCGACGACGTTTACCCTCATGGGGTTAGGAGCCTCGATGTTCGGGTCGCTCCTGCTGGCCCACCGCGAGGCACTGACGAGGATCGCGGGTGTCTTCGTCGGGCTGATGGGGCTCGCGACGATGGGTGTGCTCCGGGTCCCGTGGATGTACCGGGAGATCCGCCCCGGCATGCGGCGGGTTCGCCCCGGGCGAGCTGGGGCCTTCCCGCTCGGTGTCGCTTTCGCGATCGGTTGGACGCCCTGCATCGGGCCGGTCCTCGGGGCGATCCTGGCGGGGGCCGCGACATCGGGCGGCGTGTGGCGCGGTGGCGCCTTGCTCCTGGTCTACTCGCTCGGCCTCGGCGTTCCTTTCATGCTGCTCGCCTTCGGGTTCGCGCGAGGTGGTCGGGTGTTCGGATTCCTCCGCAGACGCGGTCGCGCGATCGAGATCGTGGGCGGCGCGCTGCTCATCGCGATGGGGGCCCTGATGATCACCGGAGAGTGGGCGAGGCTGTTCACGCCCGCCCTCCGGTGGTTCGCTCGGAGCGGGTGGCCGCCGGTATGAGGCGCATCGCGCTCGTGGTGATGCTCTCGGTCGGCACGCTCCTCTGGATGCCCGGCGTGGCCATGGCCCACGCGGGTTTCGTTTCAGGGTCCCCCGAGCCGGGCTCCGAGCTCGGGACCGCACCCGGTGTCGTCATCCTTCGGTTCTCCGAGCCCTTGAACGCGAGCCTATCTCGCGCGACGGTGACGACCCCAGACGGCCACCGTGTCGATGGCACGGTCAGTGGAGGGGAAGAGATCACGGTGGATCTGTCCACCAACGCGCAGGGCGTCTACGGGGTGACCTGGACAACGGTGAGCCTCGTCGACGGCCACACCCTGACCGGCTCGTTCCGATTCGGGGTGGGCGTCCCTGCTGGTCCGGGCGCCGAAGGCGCGACCGCGACATCGCCGAGGACGACGGATCTCTTGATCGCCGTCGGGCGGGTAGCAGAGGACATGGCGCTCCTGTTGGCGATCGGCCTGCTCCTGTTGACACGGCTCGGCCGGAGGGCTCCCGCTCTGTCTTGGGTGCGAGCTCGTCCGACCGCTGCGCTCGCCGCTGCGCTCGTGGGCGGATCCATGGTGGTTCTCGGTGAAGCGCTCGCGGCCGCGGGGAGGGCATCCGCGAGGCCGATCGCCTCCTATCTCACGACCGGGGTTCCGGGCATGGCCAGGCTCGCTCGACCCGCGTTAGAGCTCCTCGCGCTCGGCCTCGCGTTGCGGGGATCGCGCTTCGTCTGGGTACCGCTGGGAGCAGCTCTCATCTCACTCGCCGCCGCGGGCCACGGCGCTGCTGTCAGTCCCCAGTGGTGGGGTATCGCGGTCGAGTTCCTGCATCTCTTGACCGCGAGCTTGTGGGCGGGTGGCATCCTCGCGCTTGCATTCCAGCGTCCACCTGACGGCTGGCGAGGGCCGGATGGCGGCGCTCTACTCGACCGCTTCACCCCGGTCGCGCTCCTTGCCTTCGCCTGCACGGCCGCGACAGGTGTCCTGCGAGGGGTGCAGGAGGTCGGGAGTTGGCACGATCTCTTCACGTCGTCGTACGGCTTGGCGCTCGTTATCAAGAGCTTGCTCGTCTTGCTGTTGGTCCAGTTCTCGGTCTTCGCGTGGCGAAGGATCGTGATCCGCCCTCGCATCGAAGCCAGCGTCGCCGTTGCAGTCGTCGGCGTCGCGGCACTCCTCGCTGCCTATCCGCTCCCTCCAGCGCGGTTCGAGCAGGCGGTTGCGGCGGAGGCCGCACCGCAGACCGCCTCGGCGCTTCCGAAGCTCGGTGATCTGACGTTAGGCAGCCATGCCGGACAGTTCCTCATCGGGCTGACGGTCCGCCTCGGCTCGCAAGATCTCGCGATCTATCTCCATGGCTTGGGGAGCGACGTGGAGGTCGGAGCGCGCTCGGTCGCGGTCAGGATCGACGGCCGCGCGGCCGCCGTCCAGCAGTGCGCGCCCACGTGCCGGACCGTGTCGCAGGCCGTCCGTGCTGGCGACGAGGTGGACGTTACCGTGGAGGGTGATGGCGGCGGGACCGCACGCTTCCGCATACCCGATCTCAACGCGCGACCCGGTGACGGCGTCCTCGCGCGAATGATGACGACGATGCACGCCTTGTCCACCTACCGGCAGACCGAGACGTTGACCAGTGGTCAAGCGATCGTCCGCGCCTCCTACGCGTTCAAAGCACCCGACACGTTCGAGAGCCGAGTCGTCGAATCCGGCGGAGCGACAGGGATGGTTTGGATCGGCAAGACTCGCTATCTCCAGCTCGAGCCGGGGGGCAGCTGGCAGGTCGAGGTGGGCGTCGCTCCTACCGTACCTGTATACGTCTGGGACTCGTTCCAGCCCTTCCTCGACGCGCGCGTGATCGGCAAGGCAAAGGTCGACGGCCTCAGCACGCAGATCGTCGCCTTCTTCGGTGATAACTCCGGGCTCCCGATCTGGTTCCGGCTCTGGACCGATAGAACGGGGTTCGTGCATCGAGCGGAGATGCGCGCCCTTGGCCACTTCATGAATCACCACTACTTCGCCTTCAACAAGCCGCTCTCGATCGAACCGCCGCCGGGGGCCCTAACGGGAGGCGCTGGAAACAGTGGCTAGCGGGCTCTTCTTCGCAGGATCGGTTATCGCGGCGGTCATGCCGCACGCTCAAGCACAGAAGGAGTTGATCGTATGAGAGTTCGCACCCAGGCAGCCATCCTCCTAGTCGTTTCTTCTCTCGTGGGCACCGCCTGCGGGCGGGGCTCCGGCGAGGCGTCGCGGACGTCGACATCGGACCGGCCCATCGCCATCGGAGCGGTCGCGCCGCGCTTCACACTCCCGGCGGCAAGAGGAGGCGACGTCTCGCTCGACGACTTCCTCGGGAAGCAGCCGGTGCTCCTCTACTTCAGCATGGGCCCCGGCTGAGGGGGTTGTATGCAGCAGGTGGTCGACCTGCAGAGGGATCCGAAGTTCAGGGCGCTCGGCGTGCAGCTGCTCAACATCTCGCCCGACCCGCTCAGCGCTTGGCAGACTGAGGGCGGCAAGCTCGGCATCACGATGCCGATGCTCTCGGACGCCGAGAACCGCGTGTGGCTCCGCTACGGAACTCCCGCGTGGATGATGCCGACGAACGAGCCGGGGCACACGTTCGTCCTCGTCGGGCGCAACGGCAAGGTCGCGTGGATCCGCGACTATGGGGCTCCCGAGCACGGGGGCGTGATGTACGTCCCGCCTTCCGAGCTTGATCCGCTGATCCAACAGCACCTCGAAGGAGCGTGAACGTTGGATCCGGGGCCACTTGAGAGAAAGGTAGATGGGATGGAAGACCACCTGACACGACGAAAGATGCTCCTGACCCTCGGCGGAGCCGTGCTCGGCGTGGCAGCGAGCGCTTGCTCACATCCTCGATCGAGCACTACGCCAGCGCCGGGGTCGATCGACGCGCTCACCGAAGGCGCCGGCCAGCTCTCCATGCTGGGGCCGACCACACCCGTGAACCCTGGGCCTCAACCCTTCGCATTCTTCCTCCTCGCGGGGCAGTCGTTGCTCGCCGGAGCCCAACCCTCGGTCTGGTACGCGAAAGATCCGGCCGGCAAGGCTGCGGGGCCCATCAAGTCCTCGTGGTATCCCCTGCAGGGATACGACGCCACGCACGACACCTCACCGCGCAGCCCCCTGGCCATCGGCGTCTACGTGGCCGATGTCGACCTCACGTCGACGGGCATCTGGACCATCGCAGCCTCGGTGATGATGAACGGGAGGTCGCTCGCGGGTACCTCCGCGGTCCCGGTCACGACAGACCAACTCCCAGCCGCGGTCGGCAGCAAGGCCAGGCCGACGCGAACTCCGGTCGCAACGACGATGCACGGGCTCGAGGAGATCTGCACGAGAAGGCCACCCGATGCCATGCACTACATCTCGCTCGACGATGCCACCCGCAACGGCAAGCCGACGGTTGTGTCGTTCGCAACACCGCTTCTCTGCCAGAGCCAGACGTGCGGTCCCGTCGTGGACGAACAGATCCTTGTATTCGAGCAATACGGGCCCCAAAGGGCGAACTTCATCCACGTCGAGGAGTTCCTTCCCGGGAGGGATCTTCAGCCGGCGCCAGCAACGCCTCAGAACTTGTCCCCCGGATTCAAGGCGTGGAGCTTCCAGGATGAGCCGTGGGTGATCGTGATCGACAGGATGGGCATCATCCGGAGTCGCCTGGGACCCGGCGCGACCGCCGCCCCCCAGATCGAGGCTGCGCTGCGGCCACTACTGTGAAGGCGCAGGCGATGACACGAAGGGTGGCGCTGGCCCTTGCTACGGCCCTGATCGTCGCCGGGTGCTCAAGTTCTGAAGACGTCGGTGCGGCACCCGACTCGACGCCTGCGTTGAACGCCACGCACGTCGCGCTGCTTCCAACGACGGCGCCGGGGCTCCCTACCTTCGATCCGGAGAAGTTCCAACAGCTGCTTGCAGAGCTCCGGGGTACACCCGTGGTCGTGAACATCTGGGCGTCGTGGTGCGGGCCTTGCCGTGACGAGGCGCCGATCCTGGCGCAGGCAGGCAGAACCTACGGTCATAGGGTCCAGTTCCTCGGCGTCGACATCATCGACACCACGGGTGCGGCGACCGCCTTCGAGCAGGAATTCCACATCCCGTACCCGAGCGTGTTCGACCCCAGCGGCCACATCCGGGATAGCTTCGGGTTCATCGGTCAGCCCGACACGATCTTCTTCGGTGCGGACGGATCGAGAACAGTCACGTTGTCGGGGCCGCTTGACCAGCACGTCTTGTCGACGAACATCAGTCGGCTGCTGGAGATTTCGAGCTCGTCGAGCGCTGCTGGGAGCGGATAGGACCTCGATCCTGGAAGCCGCTAGGACCATCTCGAACGGCGTCACGAACGCTCAAACATACAGGGCCCGCTGAAGACACTCCACTCGCTCAGGAGTGGGAAGACCGAGGTCGCGCATGTCGGCGACGCGCCCACGGCATCGGTGAATGCAAACACCCGGTGCCTCGCTCAATAGGGCAACGTCGACTGGAGTTTCACGAACCAGCTGGTCGAGCCTCCCCCAGTTCTTCGACGCGGACCGGGCAGGTGGGGACCCGAGTCCCATGTTCCAAACGAGCGCCGTCCACATAGGTGGATGTTAATCGGTGTGGTATCGGGCCAATAGCATAGGAAGGTTGCTGCGACTCGTAGCCCTGCGAGTTCGGCAGACATCCCTCGGGGCCGCCGCCTCGCAGGGGTGCATCCAGTTGCAACCGCCTCGAAGCACCTGCAACGGTTCCTACAACGTGCTGAAAGACACGCGGTCGTCATCAGTTCCTACAACGAGGTGGAAGCGCACCCGGTTGTAATCAGTTCCTACAACTGGGCGCAGCTGGCAGGACGGCTCGTCACCGATCCTGACCTCAAGTGCTCGCCGTCTCATGAACTCGAGCGCACAGGAACGGCTCAACTCACGCTCCCGATCAGAGTGGGGCCGATGCTCGGTGGATTAGACCTCTTCCGTGTCAGAGATGTCGGCGCGACGCCCTGACCTGCATCGATGCTGGTCAAGATCGAATCCGATGTCACACGAGTGTCGTTGCGTACCGTTGAGTGCGGTCGGCTCCTTGACCAGATGTTGACCAGATCGGTGCCTTATGAACCGAGCGTTGACCTCCGTGATCGGAAGCTAAGGCGTGTGAGCCTCTCGCTGGGTCCTGGACGGCCGACGCCCCTGCAGTAAAGAGAAGACACTCGCCCCTTCCGGCGACTATCCGGACTCAGGAATCCAGCTCCGGGGGTGCCATCCCCTATCCTGCCTGCATGGGGCACTTCAAGGAGCTTCAGATACAGATGGACGAGTACGGATATGGCGAAATCGGTTCGAAGTTTGCCTGCGCGGCATGCGTCGAAGACCCGGACCTGGCAGCCTTCGTCCACGCCCACGCGGTCGAGAAGCAGTGCTCCTACTGCCAGAAGAAGGCGGAGACACCAATCGCCATGCCCGTCGATAACCTTCTCGCCGAATTTGCGGACGCGGTCAGCCTCTCCTACCGGCGGGTTGGAGCCGAGGACTACTTCGACGGCGACATCATGGCCCACGGAGTACCGATGGCCGAACTGCTCGAGTTCACGATCGGCTCCCCCTTTTCGAACACTTCCCTTGAGGCCGACATCGTCGGGGCCTTCTTGCCCGATGAAGAGTGGTGCGAGGCTAGCCCCTACAACCTCAACCACGAGGAAGCCCTTCTCGCCGGCTGGCAATCGTTCAGCGAACAGATTCGAAGGGTAACCCGCTACCTGTTCTTCACCGACGAGCACGTCGGTATTGACGAGGTGGCCCCGGGTGAAATCCTCAAGCACATCCACGAACTCGTGGACGAGCACGGCTTGGTCAGCACGATCGAGCGCAGCCAGTTCGTCTACCGTGCCCGACACACCTGGAACCTCGATGAGCATTTCGAGGACGCAGAGACGCTCGGCCCGCCAACGCCCGAGTTGGCGAAGGGCGCCAGCCGGATGAGTTCCGCGGGCATCCCGGTGTTCTATGGGGCGCTGGACCTTGAGACTGCCGTGCAGGAGACGCTGGCACACGCTGGCGCGGGTGGATCAGCGACGCAGGTTCGTGTGTGTTGGGGGACATTTCGGACGGTCACATCATTCCGGCTGATCGATCTGACAACCCTACCCCCGGTCCCCGGCTTCTTCTCGCCTAGTCGCGCCAACCGGGAGACCATCGGATTCCTACGCAGCTTCGCGGAGGATGTTGCCAAGCCGATTCCCCCGGATGGTCGCGAGCACAGTGAGTACGCGCCAACCCAGGTCGTGGCCGAGTACTTCCGCCATGTCTATAGAAGCCCGGCTGGCTTACCCGCGGACGGCATCTTGTATCCGTCGTCGAAGACGGAAGGTCAAGCGTTCGTCCTCTTCGTCGGTGCGGAACAGTGCTGCGACTTCAAAGATTGGAGCGGGGAGGACACGCCCCACAAGCTCGTCCTGATGGAGGAAGATATCGCGAGCGCCGTGTATGGCGTGCGGTGGCAGGCGATGCCTACACCGTAGCGTCCAAGGGCTGATCTAGTGACCGAAACAACGCCCGATGGCAGCGGTGCCCGCGACAAGACCACCAACCACCGCAACCACTGGCGTAGGAACCAAATCAGTGGCGACTGCCTCGGCTGCGATCAGGAGTCTTCCACCACCTCAGACTCCTCCACGGACAACTCGGCGTCGAGGCCCAGCTCGGCGAGAGCTTCACGGACTTCGGAAACGCGCTCCTCGAGGAGTCCGTCCGTGGGACGTGACTCGAAGCTAGCTTTGAGGGTCAATCCGCCCTGTTGCGCCAAACGCGACAACACCTTCATGTAGAAGGTTGTCCACTTCTGCTGGGGGACTTCCCCTTGCCAACGGATCCCCGCGAACTTCTTTCCGGAGAAGATCGGGATCTGTTCTGAATCTCCACCTGAAGACCTCGGCAGCAGCTCGGCACCAGGCGCAGACTCCTCAAGACGTACGACCCCGGGCTCCGACTCCTTGAGTGCGCTAGCCCTATTGGCGGGAATCAAGACCACCTCCTCCGAGAACTCAACGTCCTCGGCAGACATCGGGTCTGAGAATAGGATCGTGCTGTCCTCAGCTCCCCTTTCCGCGTACCCGAAGAGCCCGTCAGCAACTCCCCTCGAAATCGTGTCGCGGAGCGCCGAGGAGTCGGACAGGCGAGTGAACCGCGGAGAGGCGAACACGGCGTCACGAAGTTGACGCGTCGACCACTCCGGGGAAGCGAGGTCGGCGCCGGACTTCGGCCAGTTACGAACGACTTGGTTTGGCGACAGCCCGTCCGTCAGTTCGTCGTCCTGACGAAGCCGGCCTTGAATGAGCGCTTGCATGGACTCGGCTGCACTCGAGTGCAACAGCCCGAGGTCCTTCACCTCGAGGTTGCCCGACTGACCCAAGAAGACAAGGGTGCGATACGCCTTCCACACCGCTTCCTTCAGATCGAGGCCGGCATGCCTCGTCCTCTCAGCCAGCTCGCGACGCTGTTCGTCATCGAAGTCATCGCCTCCTGACTCCTCTTCCAAGCTGCGCCACGCGACCGCATTCCGAGCCGCCATGTACATCGATTCCACTTGGTCGGCGACCGCCCAGACCAGCCCATTCTTGAACTGTCGCGGGGATGCTCCGTTGGAAGCCATCCACTCCTCGACCGTCTCTCGGGTTGCGTCGCCCCACTGATCCTCGGGCGGCAAGACGACCAAGCGAAGAGCTGGGGAGTCCGGTACGGCCCGGTCCTCCTCGGGGAACACGACCAGGTCGAATGGATGCGTTACACCCTTCTTCTCACCGAAAACGCTAGCAATCGCCGCTTTCGCCTCTCCCTCTACATCCTGAGGGCCGAGGGCGGCTCTCCGGTCCGCAATCTTCCGGTTGAGGTTTGCCTTGGTGGAGAACCTGTAGCCCGTGCCGGTCGCTGTGAGGTAGTAGCAGGCACCAAGCAGCGCATCGATAGAAGTCTCGACGTTCCCGATGTCCAAGTCAGGCTCCCCAACAGCAAGCCGTACCTCCGGGAGGGTCGCGTACTCGCGGGCCATGCCACCGCTCGACTCGAACAGGATGGTTGTTGCGGTCTTGGTGTAGATGCGTGCTTTCTTGAGTGTCTCCTCAGCTTCGGCGTCCAACCGCACGGCGTGCGCTTGGCCCCCAGAAATATCCGCGAGGATGGCACCCTGCAATCCTTCAGACCCCAGCTGGTCCAACAGCGCAGCGCGGAAGAACTGATCCTCCAGCGGCGCAGTTCCGATGCCGATTAAGGCATCCTCGTGGGCGCCGCGGAACCCAGACTCGTACGCGATCGATACCCATTGCGCCAGAAGCCTCAAGACGCCGCGGGTCCGCTGAAACGATGGAAGGGTCTGCCACTTGCGCTCGAACACGGAGAGTACCGTCGGGTGAAAGGGATACGTCGCGGCAATCGTGTCCTCGGCGTTGTCGACTGAGAACCATCCAGGCAGCTGGTCACGGTGATCCTTCATCCATCCGGAGAAGGCAACTGCTGCCGCCCGCACCTTGGCCTCGTCGCCGACTGTCTCGAAGAGCCGACGGCGAACGATCTCTGGCACATCAAGGTCCTTCGCCAGCACGTATGGCAATGCGACCCGCTTCGTGACGTTCTCGAGCCGCGTGAAGTCCGCCTCGTCCTCAGCCGACATCTCTCCCTCCGACTTGGGCAGAGAAACAACAACGCACAAACCGTCGCGGCTATCGGCCTCCTCCGTGAGGTTGTGGAGAAACTCGTAGAACTGCGATGCGAGGGTTGATCCTCCAATCGGACGACTTCGGGCACCGGTCATGAAGTTCATAACCTCGTCCATGAGGATGAGAACCGGTCGGTCCTTCGGCAACATCTTCCGGATGACGGACTTCCCTGGACGTGAAAGTGCAGCATCCTGCTCAGCAACCGCTTCGAACAACGAGGGATCACCGCTCTGCTGGGACAGCTGCCATCCAATCTCGCCCCAAGGCGTAAGTCTTCGCGGCTCCCCCTCGGCGCCGGCCCCCGTTGTCACGTCCCAGTCCGTGCCAACGAATACGGCGACAGCAGCGGGCCCGGGTGTGGAAGATAGGCCCGCACCATTCAGCAGTTCCGTTACACCAGGCAGCGTGTCGGCCGACGGACCAAGCTTGGAAAGGTGGTACAGCGCGGTCAGTGCGTGCGTCTTCCCTCCTCCGAAACCGGTGACGAGGTTCAGTACGGCGTTCGAGCCCTGCCTCTCCCCGGCCAGCCGTCGAAGAGCCTCTCCTGCGAACCGGCGCAGGCCCTCAGTCAGGTATGTACGTGAGAAGAAACTCTCGGGATCGAGGTATTCGGGTGGGGCATCATCTGCAGCAATCCGGTCAAGATGGATGGCGAACTGCGCGGCATCCAGCGCCTTGCCGTCGCGAAGGTCGCCACGTGGGGTCGCGACCTTGTACCAAGGACTAAGTTCCGAGCTAGTCATACCCGTCTCACCACCTAAGCGAGATTCTTTCGTCGAGCGAGGACTCCATCAACCCACCGTTTCTCATCCGTTCCCATTGGGTACAAGGCAGACAAGGACTGTGCCAGCCGACTGAACTGTGGATCAGAAGCGATGCCTTCCTCGAGCAAGAAGTTCCGCAACTCCCCACTACGACCCGCCCCAAACAGAATCATTGCCTGGTGGACACGATCCAGCACGGTCACACCCAGCTGTGGTTTGCCGTGATGCTCCATGGGGGTTTCCGACTCGATGCGCTCCAACTCCGCGAAGAGACTCAACTGCGGAACAGCTTTCGCCTTCTTGGCTCGCCGCGCCTTAAGGTCGTCCCCCCCGAAGAGGAATGCCGTCCTCTCCCTAACCGTCAGTAGGCGTGCAGAATCCCCCTTAACCTCAACAACATGCCGGAGGGCGTCGATGTCGCCCCCCAAGCCCTGCGCAATCTTGCGAGCAGCGTCGAACTCCAGGGAAAAGCCCCTTCCGGCGATGGTCTCGGAGGTATCCGATTCTCCCATGGGACCTGCATCGCCTGATCCATCGTCAGGCCCGGCCAGGGTCCAAAGCCACATCGCGGTCAGTCGTGCATCTGCTTCTAGTCCAGATGTCTCTGCATCACTGAAGACGAGTGATAGGGCCTCCTTTGCGACGGCGGCCCAAACATGCTCGAGGAACTCGCGCAGAGCGACTGTCTCACCGGATGCCTTCTCCACCCGGTCGAAGCGCGTGAACACCTCGAGTGCAGGGCCGAGACAGGAGAAGATTGCATCGGCCCCCACGACACCTTCGTCGGCGAGGCGGGGCATCCACTCGTGAATGCGAAGCGGAAGTTCATCGAGCACCTGGCGCCATTCACCAACCAAGTCGGTGCGCTCCCCTGCCCTGGTCTCACGAGGACGACAAGCCAGATGCACCGAGGACGCCAACGATGCAGTCCCGATCGCCTTCCAACGAGTCGTCAGTTCAGTGTCGATCGGCCACGAGGCAGTAACCGTCCACCCCGCAGCAACCAAAGCGGTAAGCAGGCTCTCCCACCCCGAAGTCGTCTTGTGGGCGAAGACGACGCAGGCAATCCCATTCGGCGCCACCACCCGCCTGGCATCAGCCAGGGCTGCTTCCATGCCTTGCTCAAAGGCAGTCCGTGACTTGTGCGCGTACTTCGTGTTGCGTTCCGCAAGCTGCACCAGTTCGGAATCCTTCGGTGCGAGCGCATCGCGAAAGAACTCGGGATAGTCCTGCCCAACCATTCGACGGAGCCAAACGTAGAAGAAGTCCGACAAGTCGGCATACGGGATGTAGTCGTAGTAAGGCGGGTCAGTGAATAATAGAGTCGCCGCGTCGTCGGGAAGTGGCAAGGAACGAGCGTCACCCAGCTGGACTGTTGCGGATACCGGCAAGGCCCTGGCACTCCGCCGGACAACTTCCGAAATGGTCGTCCTGGCGTTTCGAACAAGCAAGGCAGAGTCCGCGAACGGATTGATCTCGGCCCAATCCCAGACCATTGGGATCGCCTGCATCGCGAACGCACCCTCGAGTCGGCCCTTGTCTCCGCGCCAGCGGGCGACGGTGCATGATGTTTGGGCAACCTTGTCGACCATGAACATTTGTGCCCTCGGCAGGAATCGGACCTGCGACACCCGGTTTAGGAAACAGATTGCACCGAGGTTCTAGTGCCGGTCTGTTCTACCCTTGACACGCGGTCTAGAGGACCGTGACTATCGCTCGCGAGTTCATCGGTGTGATGCGTCGGCGACGGGTCGCGCCGGAGCGTCATTGACGCCAACCGTGAGACGCCGCTCGACGCCGAGCCGCCGTTGGCTCAGCGCCTCCAGGGACTCGGCCGGATCGAAGGCGGCTTCGGGTGGTCGAACACCTGGCGTACCGCCGAGCGTAACGAGGTCGGCAGTGATCGCCGCAACCGTCCCCGTGATTACCGACGACGCCGAGCCTTCGACGGCCTCGCACGCGAAGTCGTAGACGAGCGTCGTTCGCTCTCCGCCGGCGTCCCCTTCCACGATGACGCGCTTGACGTTCGTGGTCCGTCTCCCTTCGAGTCCCCGGCGACCGACGAAAGCAGCAACGAAGTCTCGCGGGACGATCTCGGTTCCTGCGAACGGGAATGGATCCGCGCTGTCCAAACCCAGCTCGAGCAGCGCCCTGAGCAGGCGCGTGTCCTCCTCGGGGTAGCCGACCTTGAACACGACGTTCTGGACGTCGAGGTACTTCGGCAGGGTGAGGGGCTCGGGATGGGGCACGAGGTGCACGAGCTGCGTCCCGTACGGCGGCGGGAACTCGACCTCTTCCTCCTCGCCGAACGAGGGGTGCTCTTCGAGCCGCCCGTCGCGGTACACGAGCGAGACACCTCTGCTCGCGTCGAAGCGCGTGTACACGATGCCGGGCGAGGTCGTGATCGGATGGGTGATGTAGGAGTAGATCCGGATCGACTCGACCTGGTCGAGCTGGCGCGCACCATGGGCGGCGAGCACGTTCGTGAGCCCTGGCGCCACGCCGCAACCGGGCACGATCCGGCAGCCGGCTTGCCGCGCCTGCTCGTCCATGGCGAGCTGATCGGCCGTGTCGGCGACGTAGGCGCCCAGGTCCACGAGATGCACGCCGGCCCCGATTGCGACGGGCGTGACCTGGACGTTCCAGCGCATGTACGTGGCGTTCAGCACGGTGTCGACGCCGGTCATCGCCTCGCGGAGCGAACGGTCGTCCTCGACGTCGACGGCGCGAGTGCTCACGCGGGAGGAGACGAGCGAGTTGGCGAGCGCCTCGGCCGCGTCGGGCCTGAGATCGGCGATGACTACCTCGTGGTCGGTGTGCTCGACGAGGTCGCGGACGGCGACCGAACCCATCTCCCCCGCTCCCCCGAGGACGAGGATGCGGGCCATTCAGATTGCGCCGGCGAGGTCGATCTGCTCGAAGCCTTCGCAGGGGTAGCCGGGCGCGACCCACATGCGCTTGGCCTCGAGGTCGCAGACCATCCCGAACAGGACGGCGTCGGCCTCTTCGCCCTCGTCGGGGTCGGCGTGCCGGCAGATCGAGGGGTTCGAGCCGTGGTCGGCGAGGATCGCTATGACGTCCTGCGGCGTCTCGGGCGGGCGCTCGGCGAGCAGGTGCGTCAAGCGCTCGCATCTGGCGAGGCTCCCCTCCGACGGCTGTTCGCCGATCTGCGCGAGGTCAGGATCGAGGTAGTGGTTGGTGTGTGCGCGCACGTCCGGGAGGAGAGCGTGTCGCGTGGCGGTGGTCTCGATCGTGAAGGCCTCGCCGCCTTTCCGTGCGCAGACGTACGCGTATCCCCCGGAGCGTCCCCAGATCGCGGTTCGCTCGATGGCGTCATCGCGGTCGACCGACTCGAGCGCGTGACGCGATACGAGTACGCGCGGTACGCCGACGCCGTCGTCGGAAGCCGTCAGCGACATGACGCCTTGCGCCCAGCCGGCTGAGTTCATCCCGACGGCCGGGCGCCACGAGGGCACGGTCGGCGAGGCGATCGTCGTTGCGCCGGGCTCTTCGGGGATCTCGATGATCACACCGACCAGGCCGGCGTCACCCGCGATCCACTGCTCGTTGTGCCCGAGGAGCGTGACCCCTGGGTGTGTCACCGCGAACGTGGTGCAACGCTCGAGTGGCAGGCGCGCGGGCTCCTGCTCGGTGAGCGGATCGAGCTCCTCGAACGCGTTGGGCACGATCAGGTCGATCAGCTCGACGTCCGCGCCCTCGGCCATGCCGCGGATGGCATCCATCTCGCTCGGCAGGATCGACTCAGCAGCTTGCACGAACGGGCGCGCGAGACCTTCGAGCTCCTGGCGACCGAAGCCGCGACGCTCGAAGTACCGGTAGTAGAACGCGACGGACCGATTGATGGGGTCGGCGAACTCGCGCCCGATCGTGCGACCGCGATTGAACGCATCGCCCTCGGCGCGGACCACCTTCACTCGGTACGTCATCCGGCGGAGTCTATCCTGGGGTCGCGGCCTCCCTGTGTCACACTGAAGACATGTCAGCGGTTCCCTTTTCGGTTCGCCTCGACTCGCGGGGGAGGCTGGTCGTGCCCACAGAGCTTCGATGCGTGCTTCACCTGAAGGAGGCAGCGAGCTGACGATCCGATCGGACGGAAACCGCCTCATCCTGAAGCCACGGGCTGAGGTGCTCAGCCGGCTCAGGGCGCGGTTTGCCCGCGCAGAGGTCAGCCTGGCGGCTGAGCTGTCGGAAGACCGTTCGCGGGCTGCCGCCGACGTTTCAGGAGGGTGATCTTGATGGATGACTCTCAGACGACCAGTGTCCGCCTGGGAGCCTCCGGTAAGGAGGTCAAAGAGCTGCTTCGCAAACATCGCGTGGACGCCGCCTGGCCGAAGGAGCTTCTCGAGTTGCGGTCACTTCTGAGAGAGAGCTACGCGCTGCGCAGGTAGGTCAGCACGGCGAGCACGCGTCGGTGATCGTCGGTTGCAGGCGGAAGCTCGAGCTTCATGAAGATGCTGCGTACGTGTGACTCGACCGTCTTGGGCGTTAGGTAGAGCCGGTCCGCGATCGCCTGGTTGGAGCGACCCTCCGCCATGAGTCCGAGCACCTCGTGCTCGCGCTCCGACAAAGCCTCCAACGGATCGCGCTCCCGGCGGCGCGTGAGCAGCTGGGAGACGACGGCGGGGTCGATGACGAACCCACCCGCCGCGAGGCGTGATATCGCGTCGGTCAGCTGGTCCACCTCGGCGACGCGGTCCTTCAACAGGTAGCCGACGCCACCGGGCTGATCGTGGATCAGACGAAGCGCGTAGTGCGGCTCGACGTACTGCGACAGCACCAACACGGCGGTGTCGGGGTGCTCTTCGCGGATCTGCTCGGCGGCGTCCAGGCCCTCGGTCGAGTGGTTCGGCGGCATCCGGATGTCGACGATCGCGACCGTCGGCGCGAACCCGGCGACGAGATCCATGAGTCCCTCGACGTCGCCCGCTTGGCCCACGACGTCGAAGCCGTTCTCGGTGAGGAGACGGGCGACGCCTTCCCGGAACAGCACCGCGTCGTCTGCGAGCACGACGTTCATAGGGCAGCGTCGACGCGAGAGTCGCCGTTGCAGGGCAGGTCCGCGAGCACGCTCGTGCCCGATCCTGGAGGGCTGTCGATGACGAGCCGTCCGTTGATCGCCGCAACGCGGTCCTGCAGCCCGCGAAGACCCGAGCCGTTCGCGGGATCGGCACCCCCGACACCGTCGTCGCGGACCTCGACGCGCAGATGCCCGTTGTCGCGCGCGAGGCGTACGACGACGGCCGTCGCCTTCGCGTACTTCGTCACGTTAGCGAGCGCCTCGGACACGACGAAATACGCGGCGGCCTCGACCGCCGAGGGAAGCCGCTCCTCGGGCACACCGACGAGCGACACGGGTACCGAGGCCCTCGAGGCCAGCGACTCGAGCGCGGGGCCGATGCCTTCTTCCGTGAGGATCGCCGGATGGATGCCTCGCGCGAGCTCGCGGAGCTCTTCAAGAGCGAGGCTGAGCTCGTCGGCGGCCAGCCGAAGCGTCTCGGCGAGCGCGGGATCGGCCGTTGTATCGGCCTGCCGGCGAGCGGCGTGCAACGCCAACGACAAGGTGAGCAGCCGCTGCTGGGCGCCGTCGTGCAGGTCGCGTTCGACGCGGCGGCGTTCGGTGTCGCCGGCCGCGACGATCCGCGCGCGCGAGGCGCGAACCTCCTGGAGCTGGGCGCGGACCTCGGCCTGTAGATGCTCGTTCTCGATCGCCATGCCCGCCGCGGCGCCGGCAGCACGCAACAGCTCCTGGTGCTCGACCAAGGCTGGGTCGTGCAAGAGCGCAGCCACGGGCTCGCCGTCGCGGTGGATCACGGTCACCGCCGAGGGATCCGCGGGCAGGTCGACGGCTCGTCCGTCCTCGTCGATCCATGTGTCTTCGTCCGCGTTGGCGGGGAACACGATCCGAAGGGACGCGTCGTGCAGGGTTCGCGCGAGCGCGTCGCGCATCCCGCCCGCCGAGACCGGGCCCTCCAGCTCGACGACCAGGTCGCCGACCGCCGCGCGTGCCATGCGCCGCTTGAGGAGTCCCCACATGAACAGGATCGGGATCAGCAGCTGACCGACCTTCTGCAGCTCGATCAGGAAGTTCGCGAACGCATCGTTCGGGCCCGCGTTCGAGGTGAATCCCTCGACGGAGTAATCGACGGCGAGGATGACGGTGACGATCCACAGCGGCAGCAGGTCGCTCCGCTCGATCGGCGACGCGCGGCGCCAACGACGCACGAGCGCCACCAGCACGATCACGGCCAGCACGAACGCGGCGCGGTCGCTCGCTTGGCTCGCCGCGTGCCACACGCGGAAGCTGGGGAAGAGCGCGGGGCCAGCTTCGCGACAGTCCAGACACCCGAACCGTTGCGGATCGAAGGTGAGGACCACGATGACACCCGTGACGACCGTCACGAGCGCGGTCACCACGACGGCCGCGCGCTCGAGCCGCGTCGCCAGCCGACCCGTCGGGTACGCGAGGATGAGCCACACCATGAAGATCGCGTTCGTACCCTCGAACCCGTTCGCGACCGAGACGAGGAACGGCACCCCCGAGCCGTAGAGGTTGCCGATGAACCAGGCGAACGCGAACGCGAGCATGAGCGGCCCGATGCGGTTGGCCGGCCGATACCACCACGTGATGAGCCCCGCCGCGAGGTAGGTCACGCCGACGGCGAAGTCCAGCATGTGGTTCTCAGTCGCGGCAGCTCGGATCGAGAAGTATTCGGCCTGGAGGGCGACCGCGACGCCCGCGAGTCCGACCGCGATGAAGATCCACGTCGGACGTCGGCCCACGCGTGTCCCCGTCATGCGCGGCTAGCCTTCACGATCGCCTCGAGGGCGGCGCCGGTGAGCTCGGCCTTCGGCACGAAGCCCGCCGCCGGGCTCGTGGCGATCCGGTTGCCGTAGTCGAACGCATCTCGACTAGAGGTGAGCACGATCGTTGCCTGTGTCGCGATCCGATCAGCGACCTCGAACCCGCTCATGTCGGGCAGCTGCAGGTCGAGAAGTACGACCTCGGGTTGCAGGTCACCGACGGCTCGGATCGCCGATGCGCCGTCGGCCGCCTCGCCGACGATGCCGAAGCCTTCGTTCCGCAGCACCTCGCGCGCCCACGACCGGAACCCGGCGTGGTCATCCACGATCAGCAGCGTGCGAGTCATCTGCGGATAGTGGCACTCCACGCTCGCGCGGTCATCAGGGTCTGCACCCAATGGGATCCTGGTGTGCCCCCTGATGTGTCGAGCCGCTGCGCTCCCTAGCGTCGCACCCGTTGGTTCCCCCGGGAAGTCCGGAAGGAGGACGGGATGAGGAAGCAGCTACGAAGGAAGGCCCGCACGGTTGCGGGAGCGATCGCGTTGGCCGGTGTTCTGGCCGTCAGTGCGGGAGTGCAGACGGCGTCGGCGGCAACGCCCACCGTGCAAGGGTGCGTCGGCTCGAGCCTCTCGGCCGGGGCGACGTCGTCGGACGGCTCGACGTTCGGACAGTTCGTGTCAGGCGTTGCTCAGGACACGAGTGACCGTCCAGGCGTCGGCGACGCCGTTCAAGCGCTCGAATCCGGTCAGGTGCTGGACGCGGATTTCCAGAACACCTGCAACTGAGATCGATCCGCGCGTAACGTTCGGGGGGGG
>JALYLV010000032.1 GCA_030774035.1 Actinomycetota bacterium | reverse complement strand
AGTCCCACCCAACCCCCGCTCCGTGCGGGCGCCGGCCCTTCATTCCTCAGGCTCCGGATTCCTACTTGTTCGTTCCTTCGGGCGCTACTCCACGGTTACTGATTTGGCGAGGTTCCTTGGTTGGTCGACGTCGCAGCCGCGCAGCTTGGCTATGTGGTAGGCGAGGAGTTGCAGCGGGACGGTGACGACTACCGGGGAAAGGAGCTCTGGGGTGCGGGGGACGAAGAGGGTGTGGTCGGCGAGGCGGGCGGTTTCCTCGTCGCCGTCGGTGGCGACCGCGACCACCTGAGCGCCGCGGGCGCGGACCTCCTGGATGTTGGAGAGCATCTTGGGGTGCACGTGGCATTCGGTGGCGATCGCGACGACGGGCACGCCCTCTTCGATCAGCGCGATGGGTCCGTGTTTCAGCTCTCCAGCTGGGAAGCCCTCGGCGTGGATGTAGCTGATCTCCTTGAGTTTGAGCGCACCCTCGAGCGCCGCCGGGTAGCCGGTGTGCCGCCCGATGAACAGCACGGTCGGCGCGTCTTGGTAGCGCTCCGCGATCGCGCGAACCTGTTCGTCGAGCTCGATCGCCCGCTCGACCTGGTCCGGAAGCTCGCTCAGCCGGTCGAGCACTTCCGCGGTTTCGGCAGGGAACATCGAGCCGCGGACCTGCGCGAGGTGCAATGCGACGAGGTGCTGCGACACCATCTGCGTCGCGAACGTCTTCGTGGCGGCGACGCCGATCTCGGGACCGGCGTGGGTGTAGAACACGCCGTCGGCCTCACGGGAAAGGGATGACCCGACCGTGTTCGTCACGGCCAACACATGAGAACCTTGACGACGCGCATGCCGGGCGGCTTCCAGGGTGTCGATCGTCTCCCCGCTCTGGGAGACCGCGAGGGTCAGGGTGTCGGGTCCGAGGACGGGATCGCGGTAGCGGAACTCGCTCGCGATCTCGATCTCGACGGGCAGGCGCGTCCAGTGCTCGATCGCGTACTTCGCGACGAGGCCCGAATGGAACGCCGTGCCGCACGCGACAACGAACACCTTGCTGACATCTCGCAGCACGTCGTCGGAGACGCGGAGCTCGTCCAGCTCGAGGCGGCCCTGCTCGAGCCGCCCGACGAGCGTGTCGCGGATGGCCGATGGCTGCTCGTGGATCTCCTTCAACATGAAGTCGTCGAATCCGGACTTCTGCGCCTGCGAAACGTTCCACGTGACCTCGATCGGCTCGACGTTGACCTCGGTTCCCTCGAGGTCGGTCACGCGGACCGAGTCGGCCCGAACCTCCACCACCTGATCCTCATCGACCGGGATGACTCGCCGCGTACGGCCGAGGACCGCCGGGATGTCCGAGGCGAGCAGGTTCTCGCCATCGCCCAGGCCAACCACCAGCGGCGACGACACCTTGACGCCGACGAGCACGTCGGGCTCGTCCAGGCTCAGCACCACGAGCGAGTACGCACCGGTCAGCTCACGGACCGTCGCGCGAACAGCATCGGGGAGACCGACGGGCCCGCCGCCGCCCAGCTTCTCTTCGATCAGGTGCGCGGCACACTCCGTGTCGGTCTCGGACGCGAACGCATGACCACCCTTCTCCAGGCGCGAACGGAGCTCGTGGAAGTTCTCGATGATGCCGTTGTGGATGACCGCTATCCGTCCACCGCAGTCCAGGTGGGGATGCGCGTTGCGGTCGGTCGGCGCACCGTGCGTCGCCCATCGGGTGTGCCCCATCCCGATCGATCCGCCCGGGGGGGTCTCGGCCGTTTCGAGCGCGGCTTCGAGCTCACCGAGCTTGCCGGCGCGCTTCATGACACCGAGACCGTTTCCGTCGACGAGCGCAACGCCCGCCGAGTCGTACCCCCGGTATTCGAGCCGGCGAAGCCCTTCGATGATGATCGGAAGTGCTTCGTCCGGCCCCACGTAACCCACGATGCCGCACATGAGCATCGAGCGTAGCAGCAGGGGTAGCCCGGCCTCAGTTCCCGTCGACGCCGATCGATCCGCGAACCGCATCCGCCACGGCGCTCGCGTGCATCGCCGCGAGCTCCTCGCTCTCGGCCTCGATCATGACGCGAACGAGCGGTTCGGTACCCGAGGCGCGGACCAACACTCGTCCTTCATCGCCGAGGGCCGCCTCGGACTCGCGAACGGCGGCCCACACGGCATCTGCGCCCGCCAACGCGTCCCTGTCGCGCACATGGATGTTCACAAGCACTTGCGGGTAGCGCCGCATCACCGACGCCAGCTGCTCGATGCTCACCCCGCGCTTCGCCGCCAGCGAAAGGAACCGAGCTGCGGTCAAGAGCCCATCTCCGGTCGTCGCGTGCTCGCGGAAGATCACGTGCCCCGATTGCTCGCCGCCGAGGATCGCGCCCGTGCGGATCATGTCTTCGAGGACGTATCGGTCCCCGACCTTCGAGGAGACCACGTCGATACCGGCTTCGCGCATGGCCTTGTGGAACCCGAGGTTGGCCATCACCGTCGTCACGACGGTGTTCCCCGCGAGCGAGCCGGATCCGCTCAGCTCGAGGGCGCAGGCTGCCAGCACCTGGTCACCGTCGACGATAACGCCTCTGGCATCGCAGAACAGTGCCCGGTCGGCGTCGCCGTCGTGGCTGACCCCCGCGTCTGCACCCAAGCGGACGACCTCCGCTGCAACGACCTCCGGGTAGAGCGCGCCACACTCCTGGTTGATGTTCTTTCCGTCCGGGTCTGCGTTGATCGGTTGGACGGTGGCTCCGAGACGGCGGAGCAGCTCGGGTGCAAGAGCCGACGCCGCCCCGTTGGCGCAGTCGACGACGACCGTCATGCCCTCGAGCGACGCGTCGGCGGCCCCCACGAGGTGCGCGAGGTAACGCTCCTTGCCTTCCTCCAGCGGACGTGCGTGCCCCGGCTCGGCGGGACGAACGTCTTCGGTTTCGAGCATCGACTCGATCTCGTCCTCAAGCTCGTCGGGCAGCTTCATGCCGTTGGATGCGAAGAACTTGATCCCGTTGTACTCGGGGGGGTTGTGCGACGCGCTGATCACGACCCCGGACGACGCGCCGAGGTCGACCGTCAGATAGGCGATCGCGGGTGTCGGCTCGACCCCCACCAGGACCGCGTCCCCGCCCGCCTCGCAGATGCCGGCGACCAACGCTTCCTCGAGCCACTCCCCCGACTCACGCGGATCGCGCCCAACGACGATCATCGGACGGCCCGCTCCGTGTTGTCCGAGCACGACGACGGCCGCTCGGCCCAATCGCCGCGCGAGGTCTTCCGTGAGCTCGGTGCCCGCGAGCCCGCGCACACCGTCGGTACCGAACAGTCGCCCCATGAGGGCGCAAGGCTAGCGCACCCGGGAAAGCGCGAACCAGGAGTGCGTGCATCCACGAACCGTTCGTAGATCGTGTGGCGTGGCAGAATCGATGCATGTCTGATCGAGCGGTTCGCGTCTATGCCTCGGGTGATTCCTTCGCCGGGGAGCTCATGAAGGGGCGCCTCGAGTCTGAGGGGATCGCTGTCATGCTGAAGGGCGAGGCAGAGGGGCCGTACCGGATGGGTCCCGTCTATCTCTGGGTTCCGGAGGCGCAGGAGACCCAGGCCAGGGCCGTGATCGACGCCGTGGAGTCAGGCGCGTTCGCTCTCGCCGAGGATGACGATCCGAGTGCAGACGGCCAGCCGCAACCACCGGTCGAACCGAGCGCGTAGCGACAGGGACTACCGCTTGGAGTACTGGGGGGCCTTGCGCGCCTTCTTCAGGCCGTACTTGCGACGTTCCTTCTCGCGAGCGTCGCGCCGCAGATATCCCTCGGCCTTCAGCTGGGGTCGCAACTCCGGGTCGAGGTCGATGAGGGCGCGAGCGATGCCGAGGCGAAGCGCTCCCGCCTGCCCGGCCGTACCGCCGCCGCGGATCGTCGCGATGACGTCGAAATCCTTCTCGCGTCCGACGAGGCGGAGCGATGACTGCGCAACCATTCGATGCACGCGCGTCGCGAAGTAGTCCTCGAGGGTGCGGCCGTTCACAGCGAAGTTCCCCGTCCCCGGCACGAGTCGAACCCTCGCGACGGCCTCCTTACGGCGTCCGGTGATGATCTTCACAGGGGCTGCGGCCACTGGCTACTCCTCGTCGGTCTTCGTTTGCGTCTTCTTCGCCGCAGGCTTGCGAGCGGAGGTCTTCTTCGCCGGCGACTTCGCGGCCGACTTGGCGGTGGATCTCGCCGTCGACTTGGCCGTCGACTTCGCGGTGGACTTCGGCTTCGAAGCTGCCTTGCGGGCCGTCGTCTTCTTCGTGGCCGGCTTCGTGGTTTCGGCCGTTCCTTCGGCCGCGGCCGGCTTCTCGACCGACGGTTTGGATGAACGGCGTGGCTTCGGCGCCGGGATCCCTTCCCACATCGGCGGGTGGCCGAGCGTGTAGGCGACGGGCTGCTGCGCCTGGTGTCGATGCTCGGGGCCGGGCACGACGTGGAGCTTCTTGATCATCGCGCGGCCCAAGCGGTTCTTCGGCAGCATTCCGCGGATGGCTTTCTCGACGACGTAGGCGGGCTTCTCGTGCATGAGCTTGCCGTACGCCGTGGCGGTGATGCCGCCGGGGTAGCCGGAATGCCGGTATTCGAACTTCTTCAGGTCCTTGCCACCGGTGAGCTCGACCTTGGCCGCGTTCACGATGATCACGTTGTCTCCGGTGTCCATGTGCGGGGCGAAGATCGGCTTGTGCTTGCCTCGTAGCAGAGCAGCGGCCTCGGATGCCACGCGGCCCAGCACTTTTCCGCCGGCGTCGATGACGTACCAGCGGTGCTCGATGTGCTCGGGCTTCGGAGAGTAGGTCTTCATGCGTGAAAAGGGTCGGCCCAGACGGACCGACGCACCAGGGTACCTGCGGAAACGCAACCCCGTCAAAGATGAGGGGATCGGTCTCGTTTGCCGTAGATCACCCGCTCGAGCGTCAGCCCCCACGCCGGTGCGAGGTTCCCCGTTCCCGCCCGGCTCTTCGCTGCGAGCAGGGACGCGATCTCCTCAGGAGCGAGATGCCCATCGCCGACCAAGACGAGCGTGCCCACCATCGCCCGCACCATCTGATGAAGGAACGAATCCGCCCGGAACCTGAACACCATAAGCTCGCCCTCTCGCCGAACGCTCGCCTGCTTCAGCCGCCGAACCGTCGATCGCCCCGAGCCAGGCAACCGGCAGAACGAGCTGAAATCGTGCTCCCCGATCAACGACCGAGCCCCCAAGCGCATCGCCGTCACGGACAAGGGACCCGGTCGATGCCACTCGAACCTCCCCGAGAACGGATCCGCCACTGCAGCCGTCCGTATCACGTACCGATACTCCCTCCCCGACGCGAAGAACCGAGCATCGAACGACGAACGTTCGTACGAAGCGCCCCGAACGACGATCTCCGGAGAGAACGCAGCATTCAACGCCTTCTGCACCCGCCCGGGCGTCACCCGCGATCCCGTAACGAACGAAACCACCTGCCCCCGAGCATGCACCCGAGCATCGGTCCGCCCCGCCACAGACAACCGCACGGTCTCCTGCAAGACGTCCTCGAGCCGCTCGACCAGAACCCCCTCGACCGTCCGCACCCCGGGCCCCCTCTGCCGAGCCCACCCCCGAAACAACGTCCCGTCATAAGCAACCAACAACCGAACCACCCGCTCCACACCCCGACCCTACCGGCCCAAGGTACGCGCCAGCCAAGCCAAAACCCGAGGGATAGGTCTGACGGGAACGGGTGGGCGGGTCGATCGCCGCAGCGTCGACGAGGCGACCGAGCGAAGCGAGGGAGTCCGAGCAGCGAGGACGACGACCCGCCCACCGACGCCGTGCGTCAGCCCCTACCTGTCTCTAGGCCTCTTTTTCGACGAGCTCGATCCGCGCCATAGGAGCCCCGTCGCCGTTGCGCGGCCCGAGCTTCATGATCCGCGTGTACCCGCCGTCACGCTCCTCGAACCGAGGAGCGATCTCGTGGAACAGCCGCGCGACGACGTCGCGGTCGGTGATGTCCTTCAGCACCTCGCGACGTGACGCCAGGTCGCCCTTCTTGGCTTTCGTGATGAGCTTCTCGGCGTACGGACGCAGCATCTTCGCCTTGGCCTGGGTCGTGTTGATGGCCTCGTGCGTGAACAGCTGCGCGGCAAGGGTCGAGAGCATCAGCTTCTGGTGCGCCGGACCGGAGCCCAGACGCGCGCCCTGTTTGGGCTTCGGCACCGGCTACTCCTCCCGCAGACCGAGGCCGAGCTCTTCGAGCTTGGCCTTCACCTCGTCGATCGACTTCTGGCCGAAGTTGCGGATGTCCATCAGCTCGGACTCGCTCTTCAGCACCAGGTCACCGACCGCGTTGATGCCCTCGCGCTTCAGGCAGTTGTAGGAGCGCACGGACAGGTTCAACTCCTCGATCGTGATCGCGTAGTCACCGGGCACCTCTTCGTCGTCTGCGGGGCCGACGGTCACGGAGGCCGCTTCTGCAAGCTCCGCGAAAAGGTTCACGAGCTCGAGCAACGTTCCACCCGCGCTCGCGACGGCCTCGCGCGGCGTGATCGAACCGTCGGTCTCGACGTCGAGGATCAGCCGGTCGCGGTCGGTCATCTGTTCGACGCGCGTGTTCTCCACGGCATAGGACACCTTCCGAACCGGCGAGAAGATCGAGTCCACCGGGATCACGCCGATCGGGTCACGCGGCTTCTTGTTCTTGTCGGCCATGCGGTAGCCAACGCCGCGCTCGACGGTCATCTCCATCTCGATCGATGCGCCCTTGCCGAGGGTCGCGATGTGGAGCTCGGGGTTGAGGATCTCGACGCCGGCCGGGGGCGCCACGTCGCCCGCCGTAACCTCCGCGGGCCCCTTGGCCCTGAGGTACACGGTGGTCGGCTCTTCGAGCTCGGATCGCACGACGAGCTCTTTGAGGTTCAGGATGATGTCGGTGACGTCCTCGGTCACCTTCGGGATGGTCGAGAACTCGTGCAGCACCCCGTCGATGCGCACGGCCGAGATCGCGGTTCCCGGGATCGATGAGAGCAGCGTGCGACGGAGCGAGTTGCCGATGGTGTAGCCGAACCCCGGCTCCAACGGCTCGATGGCGAACTTCGAACGGGTCGGATTGATCTCGTTCTCAGTGATCTGAGGCCTTGCGACGATGAACAACGTGCTTCCTCCTCCGACGGGGGATCATCCACTCCTACCCCGCCCTATCGGTCCCGCGCGCCGGTACGAGGCGCCGGGGTGTCGCCGCGTGCTAGACGCGGCGGCGCTTGCGCGGCCGGCAGCCGTTGTGCGGCACCGGCGTGACATCTGAGATCCCGGAAACCTCGAGCCCTGCGGCCGCCAGCGAGCGGATCGCGGTCTCGCGGCCCGAGCCCGGGCCCTTGACGAAGACGTCGACCTTCTGCAGCCCGTGTTCCTGTGCGGCGCGCGCCGCTTTCTCGGCCGCGAGCTGCGCCGCGAATGGGGTGGACTTGCGCGAGCCCTTGAACCCAACGTTGCCGGCACTTGCCCAGGAGATCGTGTTCCCCTGCAGATCGGTGATCGTGACGATCGTGTTGTTGAACGTCGACTTGATGTGCGCTTGACCGTGAACGACGTTCTTCTTCTCGCGACGCTTCGCTTTCTTCGCTTTGGGATTCGCCATGCGTGCGGAGCTCCTTCGTTGTTCCTACGTCTGCCTACTTCTTCAGGGCCGCCTTCTTCTTTCCGGCGATCGTCTTCTTGGGCCCCTTGCGCGTCCGCGCGTTCGTGTGCGTGCGCTGCCCCCGAACCGGGAGGCCCCGGCGGTGGCGGACCCCTTGGTAGCAACCGATCTCGATCTTCCGTTTGATGTCCTGCGCGACTTCACGGCGAAGATCTCCTTCGACCTTATAGTTCTGGTCGATGTAGGCGCGGATCTTTAGGACCTCGTCCTCGGAAAGGTCTCGGACCTTCGTTGCGGCATCGACACCGGCGCCGGCGACGATCTGGTTCGCGCGCGTGCTCCCGATGCCGTAGATGTACTGAAGGGAGATGTCGAGTCGTTTGTCTCTGGGGAGGTCGACGCCTGCGATCCGTGCCATATCTCGATCCCGTCTCCTTCTCGGACCCTAGCCTTGTCGCTGCTTGTGTCGTGGGTTGGTGCAGATCACGAGGATACGCCCACGCCGACGGATCACACGGCACTTGTCGCACATGCGCTTCACCGACGGCCGGACCTTCATGACTCTCCCCTTAGTTCTGGCGCTGCTTGAGCGCCCTCTTCCTTGGGGCGCTACCGCTTCGCTGCTTGAGCGCCCTTTTACTTGGGGCGCTACCGCTTCGCTGCTTGAGCGCCCTTTTACTTGTACCGGTATACGACCCGACCACGCGTGAGGTCGTACGGGGACAGCTCCACCAGGACGCGGTCCCCCGGCAGGATCCGGATGTAGTGCATCCGCATCTTGCCCGAGATATGGGCCAAGACCTTATGTCCGTTCTCGAGTTCCACCCTGAACATGGCGTTGGGCAGCGGCTCGATGACCGTACCCTCGATCTCGATGGCGTCTTTCTTCGGCACGCTCCAGCGGATTCCTTCGAACGGGTTGTCGCGCCCTTGACCCACGACCAGCCGGAACTGGCCTCCGGGAGGGGCGAACCCCAAGTATACGGGCGCTACCCACGGGCCGTCAGCACCTCGTGGCCGTGTTCGGTGACCGCGATCGTGTGCTCGAAATGGGCGCTCAGCGAACCGTCGGCCGTTACGACCGTCCAGTGGTCGGCCAAGATCTCGGTCTCGTCGCCACCGAGGTTCAACATGGGCTCGACGGCGATGACCAGCCCGGGGCGCATCTCGGGACCGCGTCCGGGCGGCCCGAAGTTCTGGATGAAGGGATCCTCGTGGAGCTTGCGTCCCACCCCGTGGCCCCCGTATTCGCGCACGATACCCAGGCCCTCGGGCTCTGCGACGGACTCGATCGCGTGTCCGATGTCTGAGAGCTTCCCTCCGGGCTCGATCACGGCGATCGCGGCGGAGAGCGCCGCCTCCGTGGTGCGAACCAACCGTTCGGCATCCGGACCCGGCGCATGTCCCCCGACGAACACCGTCACGGCCGAGTCTGCGTGGAACCCCTCCCAGATCGCCCCGAAATCGAGTGAAAGCAGGTCGCCTTCCTTCAATACGCGGCTCGGAGACGGGATCCCGTGGACGATCTCCTGGTTGATCGAGACACAGATCGTGGCCGGGAACCCGCGGTAGCCCTTGAAGGACGGCACCCCTCCCTGCTCCGCGATCGAGGCCGCGGACACGGCGTCGAGGTCGGCCGTTGTCTTGCCCGGCTCGACCGCAGCGAGGACCGCGTCGATGGTGCGAGCGACGATTCGGCCCGCGCGGCGCATCTTCTCCAGCTCCTGCGTGGACTTGCGAACGATCACTGCTCGCACTCTTCGAGCGCAGTTTTCGTGCGATCGTCGACGACACTCTCCTTGGCTTCGGCGTCGATGACGCACAGGAGGCCACGTTCGGCGTAGAAGCGTTCCAGGGGAGCCGTTTGCTCGTGGTACACGGCTAGACGCCGGCGCACGGTCAGCTCGTCGTCGTCGGCGCGACGCTCGAGGGGTGCCCCGCATGCGTCGCAGATGCCTTCCTGAACGGGCGGCTTGAACTCCAGGTTGTACGTCCGTCCGCAGTTGGTACAGGTCCATCGGTTCGATAGGCGCCGAACCGCCATCTCGTCGCCGATCTCGTAGTCGAGCACGGCCGTCACCGGGCTATCGGCTCCGGCGAGGGATCGCTCCAGCGCCTCGGCCTGCGGCACCGTGCGTGGGAACCCGTCGAGGATGAAGCCCTTCTCGGCGTCGGGTTCGTCCAGCCGATCCATCACCATCTCCACGACGACCGCGTCGGGCACGTACTCACCGCGGTCCATGTAGGAACGGGCTCGGATCCCGAGCCTCGTTCCCTCCTGCACGTGCTCGCGCAAGATGTCCCCCGTTGAGATCTGCGGGATGCCGAAACGCTCGACCAGCCGGGCCGCCTGCGTCCCCTTGCCGGCGCCGGGCGGCCCAAGCAGCACGAGACGCATAGTTACTTCAGGAAACCCTCGTAATGACGCATCAGCAGCTGCGACTCGATCTGCTTCATCGTCTCGAGGGCGACGCCGACCGTGATGAGGATCGACGTCCCACCGAACGGGAACTGGTTGAAACCCCAGTACGCCAGCACGATCGAGGGAGCGAGCGCGATACCCGCTAGGAACAGAGAGCCGGGCAGCGTGATGCGCACGAGGATGTCGTTCAGGAAGTTCGCCGTGGGCTCGCCGGGCCTGATCCCAGGGATGAACCCACCCTGCTTGCGTATCTGGTCGGCCGTGCGGACCGGGTCGAACTGGATAGCCGTATAGAAATAGGCGAAGAACACGATGAGGAGCGTGAGGATCGACATGTACACGAAGCTCTTCTGGTTCTGGACATAGTTGTTCACCACGTTCGTGAACCAGGTCGCGTGAATCACGCTGGCGAGCAGCGAGGGGAAGTACAGGATCGACGTCGCGAAGATGATCGGGATCACGCCGGCTTGGTTCACCTTGAGCGGCAGGTAGGTGCTGCCGCCGCTAGTCATCCGGCGGCCCACGACGCGTTTCGCGTATTGGATCGGGATGCGCCGCTGCCCCTGGTCGATGAACACGACGGCGAAGATGATCGCGATGCCGAGCGCCAGCAATGCCGTGAAGCGACCCGTACCACCTTGTTTCAAGATGTTGTAGCCCTGCGTTGGCAGCCGCGAGATCACGCTTACGAAGATCAGGATCGACATGCCGTTGCCCACGCCGCGCTGAGTGATGAGCTCCCCGAGCCACATGATCAACGCGGTGCCAGCAGTGAGCGTGATGACGATCAAGCTGACGTTCTGCCAGGTGAACGTGCTCAGCCCGGCGGCGTTCTTGAAGACGTCCGGGATGCCGGTCGTTGACTCACCCGAATGGAAGAGGAAGGCGAGGCCCGTGGATTGCAGGAGAGCCAGCACCACCGCGACGTAGCGTGTCCACTGGTTGATCTTCTTGACGCCGGCCTCACCCTGGTCCTGCCACTGCTGGAGCTTGGGGATCACCACGGTGAGGAGCTGCATGATGATCGAGCTCGTGATGTAGGGCATGATCCCGAGCGAGAAGACGGCCATCCGGGAAAGCCCGCCCCCCGAGAACAGGTTGATGAATGCGAGGAACCCGCTGTTAGTGGCCGAGGCCGCCTGGGTGAGCAGGTGAAGGTTGATAACCGGAACCGGCACATGGGACCCGAACCGGTACACGGCAACGATGAACAGCGTGAACAGGATCTTGTTGCGGAGGTCCGGAACCCGGAACGCGTTGAGGAAAGCCTTTAGCACGGTGGCCTATCGTACCGCGACTAGCCGAGAACCTCGGCCGTGCCGCCAGCCGCCTCGATCTTCGCCTTCGCCGCAGCGCTGAACGCGTGGGCCTTCACGGTGAGCGCGTGGTCGAGCTCGCCGCGCGCAAGCACCTTGATGGGCTTGCTCTTGTGCGCCAAGCCGTGCTCGTAGAGAGCCTGTGGGGTGACCTCGCCGTTCGCGAAGTACTTCCCCAGCACCTCGACGTTCACCGCGTTGTACTCCACGCGGTTGACGTTCGTGAATCCCTTCAGCTTCGGGACGCGACGCTGCAGGGGCATCTGACCGCCCTCGAACCCGGCCGGCACGTTCTTGCGCGCACCGGTTCCCTTGGTGCCGCGTCCCGCCGTCTTGCCGCGGACGCCGGCCCGACCTCGGCCGACCCGCTTCCTGTCTTTCTTCGCACCCTCGGCGCCGTGCAGGTGATGGAGCTTCATCCGACCTCCTCCACGTCGACCAGGTGGCGCACCTTCGCGATCATGCCCCGGATCTCCGGGCGGTTCTCCTTGATCACGGAGTCGTTGATGCGGTGCAGACCCAGCCGGCGGACCGTGTCCTTCTGATCCTTCGGCCGGTCGATCACGCTGCGGCGCTGGGTGACCTTGAGCTGTTTCGCCTTCGGATCCGTCTTCGACTGCTTGGTCATCGGCGGCCTCCGGCGGGAGCAGGTCGCCCGCGGGCCGGTGGCCGCTCGGACGCCTGATCGGCGTAGATCTCTTCGAGCGCCGCCGTGCGCTTGGCCTGCAGACGCACGTCCGCCGCTGCCACCGCTTCGAGCATCGGCTTGGGCGCGATGTCGTGCACATCGCGACCGCGCATCGAAGCGACCTGGTTCGGACGACGGAGTTCGCGAAGTCCCTGGACCGCGGCCTTGACGATGTTGATCTGGTTCGACGAGCCCATCGACTTCGACAAGATGTCCTTGATGCCCGCGCACTCGACGAGCGCCCGGACGGCGCCGCCGGCGATCACCCCGGTACCGGGGGCAGCCGGCTTCAGGAGCACGACCCCTGCGCCCGCCTCGCCCACGATCTCGTGGGGGATCGTCGTTCCCATCATCGGCACGTCGAACATCTTGCGCCGAGCCTCCTCGACACCCTTGGCGATCGCCGCGGGCACCTCCTTGGCCTTGCCGTACCCGACTCCGACCCGCCCGGCACCGTCACCGACCACCACCAACGCGGCGAACGAGAAGCGGCGACCGCCCTTGACAACCTTCGCAACGCGATTGATCGAAATCACCCGCTCTTCGAAGGGGCTCTTGTCCTGCGCGCTCGCGTCGTATCTCCGCATCAGATCTGCAGTCCTCCCTCACGCGCACCGTCGGCGAGCGCGGCGACGCGCCCGTGATACAGGCGCCCCCCGCGGTCGAACACGACGCGCTCGATCCCGGCCTCTTTCGCACGGGTGGCGATCAGTTCGCCAACCGCCTTCGCACGAGCCGTCTTGTCGTCTCCCCCGACCTCTCGGTCTGAGGCTTGTGCGAGCGTCACCGCCCGCCCATCGTCGATCAGCTGAACATAGATGTGTCGGTTCGATCGGTACACGGCCAGACGCGGGCGCTCGGCGTCGCCGGCGATCTTCTTGCGCACGCGCGTGTGGCGGCGCACCCTGGCGTTGCGTTTCGTCTTCGCATCCATCACGCAGCACCCTTCGCGGCCTTTCCGGCCTTCTTCCGGACGTACTCGCCCTCGTAACGGATGCCTTTGCCCTTGTAGGGCTCAGGCTTCCGCACCTTGCGGATCCTGGCGGCGATCTCGCCGACCGCCTGCTTGTCGTTGCCGCGCACCACGATCTGGGTCGGGGTCGGCACTTCGAACTCGACGCCCTCGGGAACCGGAACCAGGACCGGATGCGAGTACCCCGCCTGGATCTCGAGGTCCGAGCCTTTCAGCGCCGCTCGATAGCCGACGCCGACGATCTGCAGGCGCTTCTCGTAGCCGGTCGTGACGCCGATAACCATGTTGGCCACCAGCGTGCGTGTCAGCCCGTGCAGACTGCGATGGAATCCTTCGTCGTCGGGACGCTCGACGCGCACGACGCCGCCGTCGACGACGATGCGCATGTCGGGATGCATGGTCGCCGAGAGCGATCCGCGTGGACCGTTCACGCCGACGACGTTCCCCTCGGCGACCGCGACATCGACGCCCGCGGGGATCTCGATCGGCTGCTTCCCGATCCTGCTCATCGCGTCCACCTCATGTTCTTTTGGCCAACGGTCGTTCGGCTCATAATCCTCACCAGACGTACGCCATGATCTCTCCGCCGATGCCGGCGCGAGAGGCTGCCTTGTCGGTCATGACCCCGCGCGACGTCGAGATGATCGCGATACCGAGCCCGCCCAGCACGCGAGGCAGCCGATGACGCCCCGTGTAGACGCGGCGCCCCGGTGTCGAGATCCTCTTGAGGCCCGTGATCGTGCGCTGCCGATCCTTGCCGTACTTCAGCCGGATCCGGAAGGCCTGGTGAACGCCTTCACCCTCACGCTCGAACCCATCGATGAACCCCTCGGTCGCGAGGATCTTCAGAACGGCTTCATTCAGCTTCGAGACCGGCGCGATGAGCTCGTCCTTGTAGGCCAGGTTCGAGTTGCGGATCCGCGTCAGCAGATCCGCCACCGGATCGGAGACGTTGCTCGAGAACTTCCTGGCCGTGGCTACCATGAGGACTTCGTGATCCCCGGGAGCTCACCGAGGTGCGCGAGCTCGCGGAAGCAGATGCGACAGAGCATGAACTTCTTGTAGACGGCCCTGGAACGCCCGCATCGCTGGCAGCGCGTGTATGCGCGAACGCGGAACTTGGGCTTGCCTTCCTGTTTGTTGATCAATGCTTTCTTGGCCATGTCCGTTCCTCAGCTCGCCTGCTCGGTGACCGCGGGCTGCCCCGCGAAGGGGAAGCCGAACGCCGTCAGGAGCTCGCGTCCCTCGTCGTCGGTGCGAGCGGTGGTCACGATCGTGATATCCATCCCCCGCACCTTCCCAACCTTGTCGTAGTCGATCTCCGGGAAGATCAACTGTTCGGTAACGCCCATCGTGTAGTTGCCGTGCCCGTCGAACGCGCTCGCGTCCATCCCTCGGAAGTCGCGGATCCTTGGAAGCGCCAACGATACGAGCCGGTCGAGGAACTCCCACATCCGATCGCCGCGCAGCGTCACCTTCGCTCCGATCGCCATGCCCTCGCGGAGCTTGAAGCCGGCGATCGATTTCCGGGCCTTCGTCACCACCGGCTTCTGGCCGGTGATGATCTGCAGGTCGGTCAACGCGGCATCCAGCATACGACCGTCCTTGACGGCGTCGCCGATCCCCATATTGATCACGATCTTCTCCAGGCGCGGCACCTGCATCAGGTTGGTCAGCTCGAGTTGGTCCTTCAGAGCAGGTCTGAGCTCGTCCCGGAACCTCGTCTTGAACCGCGGGGCGTAGTCGTCGGCCATCACAGCTCCGCCTCACACTTCCTGCAGATCCGGACCTTCTCGCCGTCGATGACCCGGTGTCCGACGCGGGTCGGCTCGTGGCAACTCTTACAGACGAGCTGCACGTTCGAGATGTCGATGAACATCTCGACGTCGATGATCCCACCCTGCTGTACGGCTTGACTGCTCCCCGAGGCACGGCCGGTGGCGCGTGCGTGCTTCTTCGCGAGCGCGACGCCGTCAACCATCACGCGGCCCTTATCAGGCATAACCCGGACCACGCGGCCCTCTTTGCCGCGATCTTTGCCCGTCATCACCCGCACGCTGTCGTCTTTCTTGATATCGACGCCCGGCATGGTTACAGCACCTCCGGCGCGAGAGAGATGATCTTCATGAATCTCTTCTCGCGAAGCTCGCGCGCGACTGGCCCGAAGATCCGGGTGCCGCGCGGGTTCTTCTGCTCGTTGATGATCACGACGGCATTGTCGTCGAAGCGGATGTAGGAGCCGTCGGGACGCCGACGCTCCTTCGCGGTGCGAACGACGACCGCCCGGACGACCTCACCCTTCTTCACGGCTCCACCCGGCAGCGCATCCTTCACGGTGCCGACGATCATGTCGCCCACGCCCGCATACCGACGGGCCGACCCGCCGAGCACGCGGATGCACAGGACCTCTTTGGCCCCCGTGTTGTCCGCAACCTTGCATCGCGTTTCCTGTTGGATCACTTCGCCCTCTCGACGATCTCGACGACCCGCCAGCGCTTGGACCTGCTCAGCGGACGGGTCTCCATGACGCGAACGGTGTCGCCGACGTGGGCGTCGTTCGCATCGTCGTGCGCAGCGAGCTTCGAGGACCGTTTCACGACCTTGCCGTAGGCGGCGTGGCGCACCTGACGATCGATCCGGACGAGAACGGTCTTGTCCATCTTGTCCGACACGACAACGCCGGTGCGGACCTTGCGGTCGCCCCGCTCGATGGCGGTGATCTGCTCGTCGCTCACGTCTCCTCCTCGACCTCTGCTCCGGCCGCGATCGCGTCGAGCTCAGCCTCGATCTCGCGCTCCCGCAATACCGTTGCGATGCGTGCCACTTCGTGGCGAACCTGCTGGAGCCGCGAGGAGTTGTCCAGCTGCCCCGTTGCCATCTGGAAGCGCAGGTTGAACAGCTCTTCCTTCGCCGAATCGATCCGGGCGAGGAGCTCCTCCTCCGGAAGCTCGCGCAGCTCTGCGGCTTTGCTGGGCACCGCTAGTCCCCCATCCTGGTGATGAACTTCGTCTTGATCGGAAGCTTGTGCTGCGCGCGCGTCATGGCTTCGCGCGCGAGCGACTCCGGCACTCCGGCCAGCTCGAACATGACGCGACCCGGCTTCACGACGGCGACCCAGCCCTCCGGATTGCCTTTGCCGGAACCCATCCGAGTCTCAGCCGGCTTCTTGGTGATGGGCTTGTCCGGGAAGATGTTGATCCAGACCTTCCCGCCGCGGCGGATGTGGCGCGTGATCGCGACACGTGCAGACTCGATCTGGCGGTTCGTGATCCAGGCGGCTTCGAGCGCGACGAGGCCGTAGTCACCGAAGTGGATCTCGGTGCCGCCGGTCGCCACGCCACGACGATTGCCGCGGTGAACCTTCCGGTGCTTGACCTTCTTCGGCGCGAGCATCAGGAGTCGCCGCCTTCCGTTGCCTCGGGCACGGCTGCGACGGGCTCGGGGGCGGCTGGTTCCACGACGAGAGGCGGTTCGACGGGAGCGGGCGGCGCAGCAACAACGGGCTCGGGGGGTGCGCTCGGGCGGGCCGGTCTGTCCACCTGAGCGGCGCTGGCATGGGCCCGGGCGAGCGCGCGCTCGGTTTCCTGCTCACGGTGCGGAACCTCGTCCCCGTGATACACCCACACCTTCACACCGATCTGGCCGAACGTCGTGCGTGCCTCGGCCGTCCCGAAGTCCACCTTGGCGCGAAGCGTGTGCAGTGGCACGCGGCCTTCCCGGTACCACTCGCGGCGGCCCATCTCTGCGCCGCCCAACCGGCCGGCGCATGCGACGCGCACACCGAGCGCACCGGCTCGCATCGCGGATTGCACGGCACGACGCATCGCTCGGCGGAACGCCACGCGGCCCGCGAGCTGTTCTGCAACGCCCTGCGCCAGCAACGCGGCGTCCGTCTCCGGTCGCGATTCGCTGGCGGCCTGGTTCATGTCCTCGACCTTCACGTCGACACGCTTCTTCGTGAAGCGCTCGATGTCCTTGCGGATCCGATCGACCTCGGCGCCCTTGCGCCCGATCACGATGCCGGGACGAGCGGTTCGGATGAAGACCCAGATCTGGTCGCCCTTGCGCTCGATGTCGATCGAAGAGATGCCAGCGCGGGACAGCCGCGAACGGATGTGCTTGCGGATCCAGATGTCCTCGTGCAGCTGGCTCGCGTAGTCCCGGTCGGCGAACCAATTGGACTTCCACGGGTAGATGACCCCGAGCCGGAACCCGTACGGGTTGACCTTGTGACCCACTAGCCTTCCTCTCCCATCGTCTGCAACACCAGCGTCACGTGGGCGGTGCGCTTGCGAACGCGCGCTGAGCGCCCGTAGGCACGCATCCGGAACCGGTTCAACGTCGGGCCCTCGTCGACCCAAGCGCTGGATACCACCAGGTTCTCAGCGATGATCCCGGGCGTCTGCTCGGCGTTGGCAACGGCCGAGTTCAGCAGCTTCTCGACGTCCTTCGACGCGCCCAAGGGTGAGAACCGCAGGATCCTTCTGGCTTCCTGGACGTGCTGGCCCCGCACGAGGTCGACGACACGACGCATCTTGCGCGGTGTCGTTCGCACGTACTTCATCGAGGCCCTCGCTTCCACTTACCTCACCCCGGTCCGGCGTTCGTCTCTCGAGTGCGATCGGAACGTGCGGGTCGGTGCGAATTCCCCGAGCTTGTGCCCGACCATCGACTCCGAGATGAAGATCGGCACGTGCTTGCGGCCGTCGTGGACGGCGAGGGTGTGGCCGAGCATCTCGGGCACGATCGTGGATCGGCGCGACCACGTCTTGATGACGCGCTTGTCGCCCTTCTTGTTCATCTCGTCGATCTTCACCATCAGGTGCTCGTCGACGAACGGACCCTTCTTCAGCGACCTCGGCATCCCTAACCCCGACCCTTTCCGCGGCGGCGAACGATGTACTTGTTCGATGCCTTGTTCTTCTTCCTCGTCCTGCCTTCCTTCTTCCCCCACGGAGACGACGGATGACGGCCGCCCGAAGACTTGCCTTCGCCGCCGCCCAAGGGGTGATCGACCGGGTTCATCGCGACACCTCGAACCGAGGGGCGCTTGTTCAGCCAACGCGCACGGCCCGCCTTCCCCAACGATCGGAGTTCGTGCTCGGGGTTGCCCACGACGCCGACCGTTCCCTTGCATGAGGCCTGGATGAGCCTCATCTCCCCGCTCGGCAAGCGAAGGGTGGCGTAGCTCCCCTCCTTGGCCATCAGCTGAACGCTGGTGCCCGCAGAGCGGGCGAGCTTCGCGCCCGCTCCGGGCTTCAACTCGATCGCGTGGATCACTGTTCCGACGGGGATGTTGCGCAGCGGCAGCGAGTTACCCGGGCGGATCTCGGCATCGGCCCCGGACATCAGCATGTCCCCGACCTGCACGCCCTGCGGTGCCAGGATGTAACGCTTCTCACCGTCCGCGTAATGGAGGAGCGCGATCCGGGAACTCCGATTCGGGTCGTACTCGATATGCGCCACCTTCGCAGGCACTCCGTCCTTGTTCCGCTTGAAGTCGATGATGCGGTAGCGGTTCTTGTTGCCGCCGCCCTGATGCCGCGTCGTGATCCGGCCCTTGTTGTTGCGTCCGGCCTTGTTACGGCCCTTCGCGACCAGCGACTTCTCCGGGGACGCGCGCGTGATCTCGTCGAACGTCGACACGCTGGCGCCGCGTCGGCCTGGGGTCGTGGGCTTGTACTTGCGGATAGCCATCGCTAGCTCCCACCTTCGAAGATCTCGATCGCGTCGCCTTCGGCGAGGGTGACGATCGCGCGCTTGTGATCGGGACGCTTGCCCTTGGTGAACCCACGACGCCTGGTCTTTCCGAGCCGGTGCAGCGTATTCACCGAGAGCACGCGCACCTCCCAGATCTTCTGGACGGCTTCCTTGATCTCCGTCTTGTTGGCACGGGGGTCGACGACGAACGTGTACGTGTTCCGTTCGATCTGCGAATAGGACTTCTCGGAGACGACGGGGCGGATGATGACGTCGCGCGGAGACTTCATGGCGCCTCCTCCTCGTTCACCTGGGCGTCGGACGCAGTTCCATCGACGCCGGGCGCGGTCTCGGAAGCGGTCTCCGGGGCGGCGTCGGATGTTGCCATCTCGTCCGTCGTCGCCGTTGCCGTCTTCGTGGCTGGCTTCCTGCCGGCCGGGCGGGACGCCTTCTCAGCACCAACCTTCGACCCGCTGTCTGCACCGCCCACCAGTGCGTCGAGCGCGTCGTCCGTGAACACGATCCGGTCGGCGAGCAGCAGGTCATACACCCCGAGCCCGCCTGCGTAAGCCATCTTCACGTTCTGCAGGTTCCTGAACGACTTCTCCGTGCCGCCGGTATCCGTGGGCTGACGCAGGACGATGAGCACCTTGCCCCGCAGCTCCAGAGCCTCCAGCAGGGTCACCGCGTCGCGCGTCTTCGGCTCATCGAATCCGAGCTCTGACACGACAACGATCTTCCCGCTCCGGAGCGAATCGGTGAGTGCTCCCCGAAGCGCGCCTTTCTTCATCTTCTTGTTGACGTGCATCTCGTGGCCGCGGGGGATCGGGCCGTGGGAGATGCCGCCGCCCACCCATTGCGGAGAACGGCTCGAACCCTGGCGGGCGCGACCCGTTCCCTTCTGGCGCCACGGCTTCTTCCCGCCGCCCGAGACCTCGCCCCGGGTCTTGGTCGAGTGCGTGCCGGCGCGCAACCCTGCGAGACCCGCGACGACGACTTGGTGCATCAACGGCACGTTCACCGGCGCATCGAACACGTCGGCCGGCAGGTCGCGCGAGCCGGTCTTCCTCCCCGCGGGGTCGAGGATGAAAATCTTCGGCATCAGGCGGCACCCCGCTTCGTCGGCGACTTCACGGCCGAGCGCACCATGACGAGGGCGCCTGCGGGACCGGGTACAGCGCCCTTCACGAGCAAGAGGTTGCGCTCGGGGTCGCTCTGAACGACCTCGAGGTTCAAGACGGTGATCCGAGTATTGCCGTACTGGCCGGCCATCCGCATGCCCTTGAACACGCGCGAAGGTGTGGCGCACGCGCCGATCGATCCCGGCGCCCGGTGCTTGCGCTGGGTGCCGTGACCCGCGCCGAGGCCGGCGAACCCATGGCGCTTCATCGGACCCGAGAAACCCTTGCCCTTGGAAACCCCAACGGCGTCGATCCGATCACCGGGTTGGAACACGTCAGCGTGGATCTGCTGACCCTGCGTGTATGTCGAAGCGTCGTCGGTTCGAAGTTCCACGACGTGGCGGCCCGGCTCGGCACCGTGCTTGTCGAAGTGGCCCTGCATCGGCTTGGTGACATCGCGCGGGCGGGTTTGGCCGAACACGAGCTGCACGGCGTTGTAGCCGTCGCGAGCTTCCGTCTTGACCTGCGCGACGAGGCACGGTCCAGCTTGGATCACCGTCACCGGGATCGCCCGCGTTTCCTGGAAGATCTGGGTCATGCCCAGCTTCTGCCCGAGGATGCCCTTCACCTCGCTCATGGTTATCGCCCTACCGCCTTTGCTGCGCTCATATTTGGTGCGCTACCGCCTTCGGCTGCTTGAGCGCTCATATCTCTTGCGCTACCGCCTTCGGCTGCTTGAGCGCTCATATCTCTTGCGCTACCGCCTTCGGCTGCTTGAGCGCTCATAGCTTGATCTCGATGTCTACGCCGGCCGAGAGGTTCAGCCGCTGGAGCTCCTGGACCGTCTTCGAGGTCGCGTCGACGATGTCGATCAAGCGCTTGTGCGTCAGCATCTGGAAATGCTCGCGCGAGTCCTTGTACTTGTGCGGCGACCTGATCACCGTGTAGATGTTCCGTTCGGTCGGCAACGGTACAGGGCCGACGACCTTTGCGCCGGTCCGCGTGACGTGCTCGACGATGTCGCGCGCAGCAACGTCCAGCATCCGATGGTCGTAGGCCCGGAGCTTGATGCGGATCTTGGGTCCTGCCACTTTCGCGTGCCTACTTTCTTGCTCTTTGGCCTCGCTCTATGGTCTTCGCTTGGCTGGTTCGCTTGGTCGGTCAGCTCATTTCAAGATCTTGGTGACGCGCCCGGCACCAACGGTGCGCCCACCTTCGCGGATCGCGAAGCGCAGGCCCTCTTCCATGGCGATCGGTGCGATCAGCTCGACGGTCATCTCGACGTTGTCTCCGGGCATCACCATCTCGACGCCCTCGGGAAGGGCCGCTGAGCCGGTGACGTCGGTGGTGCGGAAGTAGAACTGGGGACGGTAGCCGTTGAAGAAGGGGGTGTGGCGGCCTCCCTCGTCCTTGGAAAGGATGTAGACCTGGGACTC
>JALYLV010000031.1 GCA_030774035.1 Actinomycetota bacterium | reverse complement strand
GCGCGCCCACGAGTGGGCATCGAGGAGGCGGGAGGGTGAGATGAGCTCCCGGGGCCGGACGCTCACCGTGGGTGGAGTCATCCTGGCCGTCCTCGTGGCGGGTTTGCTCGTTGGGTTCCTTGCTCTCGGGAATGACGACCAGTCGTCTGGGACGACGACTCCCCCGGTCACGACAAGCGCTACGCCGAGCGATCCCAGCGCCCAGGTGGAACAGGCGTACCTCCACGCCTGGGATGTTTGGGCCGACGCGTTAACGAGCTTGGACACGTCCCGCCTGAGCGAGACGTTCACCGGGCGAGCGCTGAACGTCGTAACCAGCCAAGTGGAGGAACAGAAACGGAAGAACGAGCCTGTGCGGATCAGTGCGGAGCACAACTACACGATCACACTGATCGATCCGCAGACCGCTTCTGTGGAAGACAGGTACATCAATCACAACGTTCGGCTCGATCCGGAGACCCTAGAGCCGGTCGAGCCAGACCAGGAGACCAACGTCCGGAGAAGCTTCACGCTCAAGTTGGTGGGTTCGACATGGATGATCGCCGAGATCATCGAATACCAGTAGTCGCGCTGGTGGCAGCGGTCCTCGTGCTTCTCGGGCCGGTTGCGATGGCGGATGGCCCGGATGATGACCAGTTCGACTTCAACCCCACAACCGTGGTTCACACGAACACGAATGGAGCCGTCGTGAGCAGTGACGCCCAGGCGACGACGACGGGGACGGCTGGGTCGGTCGGTGGTGGGTCCGATTGCCGACTTGAGCCCAACGGGACGATCGGCGAGATCTTCGTCGATAGCTTCGGGGCTCAGCTTGACCAGGGCCTTGATCCCTACTTCCTGTGGTGCGGCAACGAGATGCAAGGCCTCGTGTGGCTGGACCCGAATGCAGGCGGTGCTGGGCCAGCGCTCGATCCGCAGACCATCGCGATGCACCTCCGCGATGAGATCCCGGTTCCGAACGCGGACATAAAGATCAACCCGAACCGGGGGCTCGTTGGCGTCGATTCGTGGTTCTGGATCGATGGCTACAACGGCTCCCCGATCGAGGAGTCGACCAATGCCTTCGGACAACGGGTCGAGGTCGAAGCCCGCGTCACGCGATACGAGTGGTCCTTCGGGGATGGCAAGACCCTCGTAGCCAAGACGGTGGGGCGCTCGTACCCGCACCGATCCCAGATCCGGCACGTCTACGAGCGTTCTTCCGCAGGCCTGGCTTCCGGCTACCGGGTCGAGGTGAGCTTCTCCTTCACCGTTCGATACCGCATCGACGGCGGCGGGTGGATCGACCTCCCAGGTATCAGCCGGGTCGCCGAGACCTCGTACCCGGTGCGCGAATCGCAGTCGGTGATCGAGCAATGAAGCGAACGCTGGCGCGGCTGGGACTGCTGACCGTCCTGGTGGGGGCGCCGATCGCACTCCGACTCTTGGTCGTGTCGCCGGTGATTCCGACCTTCAAAGGTTCGGATGGGTTGTCGGGTTCATACGTGCCTCTCGATGCCGTGCTGGGGCTCCTCGGGCTCCTCACGTGGGCCCTGTGGGCGTATCTCGCACTGGCCGTTCTTCTGCACAGCCTCGCGATCGCCACCGTCTCGTTGAACGCGCCCGGGCAGCGAGCGTTGCTCGCGGCGAGCACGGTCCTTACTCCGAAGGTGGTGCGAGCTCTGGTTGAGCTCGCGATCGGGAGCGCCTTGGTGACGACGTCGGTAGCGGTCCATGCGTCCTCGGCGCTTCCTGCTGTGAGCCACTCATCGTTCGCCGACGCCAGTTCCTCCCGTCCCGGCGTCATGCTCTTCGATGGCGCAACAATAAGGAAGCCGGAGCGGGAGACCTATCGAGTGCAACCGGGAGACTCGCTTTGGCGGATCGCGGAACGGGAGCTCGGTTCAGGCTTCCGGTGGCGCGAGATCTATCGACTGAACGAGGGAAGGCGGTTCTCCGAGGGCAGGTCCTTGACCGACCCGCACCTGATCTACCCCGGGTGGGTGCTTGAGCTGCCGGACAAGGGTGAACCTGCGTCACATGCTGGACATCAGGCTGGACAGAAACAGCCACCTGCGAAGGAATCAGTTGAACCGGCCACGTCCTCGACGGTCCCTCCGAGCGACGGACCAACTCCGGCAAATGAGTCACCGATCTCGCACATTCAGCCGTCGAGCGACTCCGGACGGGATGAGGATCAGACGGACACGTCCCCTTCGCCGGAAACGACGGTCGAGCTCCCGTCAGGGTTCCTCGTGGCCGCGTCCTTTGCCTCCGGGCTCCTCACCGCTCATCTTCTCGGAAGGCTGCACCGGCGCCGATCGCGGCGGCTCACGGGGATCGAGTCGGTCGAGCCTTCGGCCTCGCCAGACCTGATCCGCGATCTTCGGAGATCTGGCGCGTCCGAGATGGCGGGTCCCATAGAGGTCGCGCTGGATGCGGTGATCGACGCATGGATCGAACGAGCGGGGTGCTGGCCACATGTCATCGGGGCAGTCGAATCGGTGAAGCACGTCTCTGTCGTCCTCGCGGATGTCGATGTTGAGCTTCCGGCGAACTCCGGCGGGACCCTTTCTCCCCGGATCCGCTTCGCGCGAAGGGACCGCTTCGTCCTCGCTGATGTCGACGGTCCATTCCCTCCTCGGCTGCATCGGTCAAGAACACCGCTCGAACGATGCCTTCTCGTCCCTCTTGGCCGCGCGTCCGACGGATCTGTCGTACATGTCTCGATGACGGGGCTCGGGCGAATTGCGGTGGTCGGTTCGAGTGCATCGGACCTCGTGGCTCAACTCGTTCTCGCCGCAGCAACCCAGGGCGGGCCGGAAGAGTTGAATCTCGTGGTCGTCGGAGAGGGCGAGCAGATGACGCGTCTGCGCCGACTACCTCAGGTGCAGACTGGCGGCCGCGGGGAGGAAGCCGCGCCTGCCATGCGAGAGGTCGAGCTCGAGCTCATGCGGAGGGCTCGTCTCTTCCTCCAGGAGGGCGTCATCGACATGCGAGCCCACCTCGCCGAGCACTCCGATGAGCAGCTTCCTGCCCTCATCGTCGTCTGCGACGAACCGCCCCCGACGCAGGTGGGCGTGTTCGACGCGCTTGGCCAGCAGGCCGACAACCTCGGAGTCGCGCTACTGACATCCGGAGCGGTGCCGAATGCCACGGGACTGGTTGTACGCGTAGGTACATCGATCGATCTCGAGACCGACCTCCCATTGCCAACCCACCTTGAGCCGCTGTCGCTCGATGTGTCGGCGCAGGAGGAGGCCATCGATGTGATCCGCGCGGCGTATCCCGTTCAGCCGGACGAGGGAGCCGAGGAGTCCTTCGACGCGATTGAGTTCAACGAGCTGCCGCCCACAACCGGGCGAGCGGTGACGTCTTCCCGGCCGGTCGTGGAGATGGAGCGGCCGATGCCGCCGCTCGCCGAGCCGCCGGGACCGGCGCCCGACATGATGGCTATCAGGTGCCTGGGCCCATTCGAGATCTCTCGAGGAGACACGTCGATACGTACGGGATGGAAGGCGAAGGGTCGAGAGTTGCTCGCCTACCTCGTAGCCAATCCTTCCGGAGCGCCGAAGGAGCGGATCATCGACGAGCTCTGGCCGGAGATCGACCCGAAGACCGCCGGTGCCCGATTCGACCGATACGCGACCCTCGTCCGATCAATTGCACGGGGGACCGAAGACTCACGGATGTACATCGAGCGGATGGGTGAGTCCTCCTACCGGCTCGAGCAGAAAGCCTGGTGGGTCGATGCATGGGAGTTCGAGCGCCTCATCGTTGACGCGGAGCGCTCCGAGGATGCGCTTGAGGCCGTGAACAGGCTCCGCGATGCAGTTGCCCTGTATCGGGGCGAGATTTGCGACGACGCCTATTACCCTTGGCTGGATGGCATCCGGGAACGATTCAGGGATCTGTTCGTTGAAGCATCCGCCCGGCTCGCCTACTTGCTGTCGAATGCCGAAGCGTATGAGGAAGCACTGTCTGTACTAGATCGTGCGATCAAGACTGACCCCCTGTGTGAGGATCTCGTTCGACGAGCCATGGCGCTTGAAGCAGAGCTCGGTCGACGTGCAGCAGCCCTGGCAAGGTATCGCAGGCTTGAAGTCAGCCTTGACGAACAGCTCAGCGTCGAACCCGATCCCAAGACGCAGGCGCTGGTCGAGGAGCTGCGGCGTCCGCCCGGAGGGGGCAAGGTAAGTCCGCCGCTGATTGCAGTGGATCGAGTGAAGGCTACTACGTAGTCGTCTGGTCCAAGGCGACTTCAGGGCCGAACGAAGCACGTCGGGGCAGCTCACATGTAGCTTCCGGTGCACCCCGGAACGGACTGTGCCGATTTCGGAACGCCTGACAACTCCGCTCCGGTCTGTACGTGAGTGGGTCCTGCCGAACGGGGACCGGGGACCGTTGTCGCATTCGGCAGGCGACTCCCTAAATCAACCCGACTTCCAGCGAGCGACTCCGCCGCGTCGGTGCGTCGCGTGCGAACGCTTGGCCTGAGAAGATGCTGCCAGGAGAGCCGAGATCTCAGCGTCCGCCTTCAGCTTCCGAAGGATCTCGGCAGGGTGAGGAGTCTTGCCGCTCGACCGGCCGCGCGTGAGTTCGTCCCGCAACTCCCGATACCTCGACAAGGCTTTGACCTGGGACCCTGATGAGAACACCAAGTCCTGGTTCAGCGTCACGTAGTACTGACCGTCATCGGGCACAGCATCCGTGCCCATCTCGATCGACAAGCCCAGGTCCGGGATTCGCTGCCTGAACATGAGAGGAGTGTAGGTCTGAAGGCGATCAGCGAGCTTGTCATCTGCCTGGCGAAGCTCGCCACTCCGCCGCCTGGGAGCTACTGCGACATCGACCTCCTCGAGAGCGAAGCCAAGATCGAGCGGCGCGCCGTGGCCTACCCCGCTCTCCAGGCAGTCTCAGCATGTTCCCTGGTCTGGTATCCCCCTTCACCGTATGCGTCGTCTGAGACCTCCCATGTCACCTGCCTGAGGTATCGTCTGGCCAGAACATGTGTTCGAGCACGGCGCAAGTAACGATATCACGATATCTTGATACCTCAGGAGTATCAGGATATCGTCACGCTGGACATGGGATGGGATGAGAGCAGCGCGAGTGGCCAAGCCGAGAAGACAACAGCCAAGCTGACCAAGGTTCCGATCGGGTTTCCGGAGGACCTGTACGAGTGGCTACGCGAAGCCGCGTTCAAGCGGCGCACGTCGATGGCGGATATCGTCCGCGAAGCGTTGCGCGAGCATCAGGAGAGGTCCGTTCAGCAGATGCCACTACCGATGGACGACGGCAGATGAGTGCGCCACCGTGGCTGCGGGGCTCGCGTACTCCTTTCCTGCCGCGGAAAGGGGCGTCGTGGAGAGCCTGACGCTCTTCGAGTCTGAGACCGAGCGCCCTGCGTCAGTCGGTTCGGGTGTAAGTCGGGCGACGACGGTGTACAGCGTCCACGCCTACCACACGAAGGTGCCGGTGGAAGGCATCGAGCCCTTCATTCGGCAGCATTCGGTAGCCGGTGACACGGTGATGGATCCGTTCTGTGGGAGCGGGATGACCGGACTCGCCGCATTGCGCCTGGGCCGCCGGCCGATGCTCTCGGACCTCTCACCGGCGGCGGTCCACATCGCGAGCAACTACTCACGACCATGCAATCCAGGCGCCTTCGACGTCGCGGTCGAGCGAGTGATCGCTGCTGTCGACGCCAATCCCGATACGTTGTACGGAACGGAGTGCCATGGATGCGGGCAGCAAGCGACCACCGCATACGTCGTCTGGTCTGACATCAGGAGATGCCCGGCATGCGCCCACGAGATGTGCGTCTGGGATCAGCGGGAGACGGGGTTGCGACAACTCACGTGCCCAGCGTGCGCTGCAAGTTTCCGGAAGGGGGCCGCCAGTGTTAGTGGAGAGGTCGCCGTCAGCGTCAACATCGACTGCAGGACGTGTGGCCGCCTTCACCGCGAGCCGACCGCCGAAGACATCGCGAAGGCCCACACTAGCCAGGACGAGACAACGGACTGGTACCCCCGCGTTCCATTCGGTGCAGATCGCGCCATGTGGCGATCTGGACACAGAGAGCTGGGAATCAGCGAGGTCGCGGACTTCTACTCGCCGAGGAATCTCCGGGCCCTCGCCGGACTATGGGCGGCGATACAGGAGGAACCTGACCCTCGGCTCCGCTCCGCCTTGACCTTCACCTTTACGGCGATCGTCAATCGAGCATCGCGACGGTACCAGTGGAACGCGAAGCGCCCGACCAACGTGCTCGGCGGGACGCTCTACGTCTCGTCGCTTCGCTATGAGTTCAACGTGTTCGGACTGTGGCGTCGTAAGGTGGCGGCGGTTCGACGGCTCTTCAAGGAAACCGCCGGGCTCAGTCCTCGAAGTGACGTGACGCAAGCATCGGCCACCGCGCTGCCCTATCAATCGCATAGCATCGACTATTGCTTCACTGATCCCCCGTTTGGCGGCAACATCATCTATTCGGATTGCTCCATCCTTTGGGAAGCATGGCTTGGCCATCTCACCGACAGGAGCGCGGAGGCAGTCATCAGCCACACGGGCAAAGGGCTGGACGAATACTCGGAACTCATGACGGCTTCGTTTCGGGAGGTCCATCGGGTGTTGAAGCCCGGCGCCGCTGCAACGGTGATGTTCCAGAACACGGATGCGGCTGTTTGGGACGCGCTCCTGACGTCCACCGTCGAAGCGGGTTTCTCGATGGAAGGGGTCGAGGTTCTCCACAAAAGGCAGCCGTCGTTCAAGGGGGTCAAGGCCCAAGAGGAAGGCGAGCGTGTCGCGGCGAGCGATGTCGTCTTGACTTTGCGGCGCGCTGCGAGGCCCGTTGCGAGGGCCAAAGGGGCGGGGTTCGAACCAATCTGGGACGCGGTATCGAGCGAGTTGAAGCGCATCGATATCTCGAAACGGCAGAGATCCACTGGACACCTGTATGCGGTTGCCGTCGCCGCGGCGATCAATGCGGGAATCGCCGCGACCGGGACCACGTTCGCTGCCCTTGAGGTATGGCTGAACGAAAACTGCGAGCCCCGCGAGGATGGGTGGCACCTGATGGAGACGCACAGCGGTGTTTAGGGATCTGTACGAGATTGATCCTCCTAGCCTTGCGCTAACGGATCGCAGCCCGAAGAGGACGCGTGGCGAGATCAGCAAACCTGCCGTTGGTGGGAAGGGCACTCCGGTGTATCTCGCACACAGCTACCCAACAAAGGTCCCACCGGAGGCGATCGAGCCATTCGTCGCGCACTACACGCGACCTGGAGATCTCGTGTGCGATCCCTTCGCCGGCAGCGGGATGACAGGAGTGGCGGCCCGTCGACTCGGCCGAAACGGTGTTCTCAGCGACCTATCGCCGCTGTCTGTTCATCTGACCAAGAACGTGACGACTGGGTGTGATCCGACTGCGCTGCGCGACGCTGCACAGGAAGTACTGTCGAGGGCGGCGAACGCTCTGAACGATTGGTATGCCAGCATGTGCACCAAGTGCGGCGGCCAGGCGCGCATCGACTGGCTGGTCTGGGGCGAGACCGTGCAGTGCTCCGCATGTGCGCGCCCGGTGCGTCTGTGGGACAGCGGCTTCGACCCGGTGTCAGGGCGAATGTCCGGCGATGGGGTTCTCTGCCCCTACTGCAAGGAGGAGTTTCCGCGACGAGGCGCCTCCGTTATCGAGTCCGCTCCAGTCTGGGCGAGCGTCACGTGCCTAGGGGACTGCGGGCGGATGGAGCGGCCAGCCTTGCATGGCGAGGCGGCACGAAGCGCGGCAATAGCTGAGGAGCCGGTTGCAGACTGGTACCCGGATAGGTTGGTAGAGCCTGAGAGGGAGATGTTCATCCGTTCCTCTCTGGCACTCCACGGGGTCCAGCGGATCGCCGATTTCTACACGCCGCGAAATCTGCGCGCGCTGGCTCGGCTATGGGCGGAGATCAAGGCGTGGCCCGATCGCCGAATCCGGCAAGCTTTGGCGTTTGCCTTCACCAACACGGCGTGGCATGGCACCCGAATGCGCCGCTACAACGCTCGCGGCGGCCAACGACCGCTCACGGGAACCCTGTACATCCCGCAGATGTCGATCGAGGTGAATGTCGCGAACGTCTTTCGCAACAAGTTGAGACAGCTGGAGCGGTTCTTCGCCTCAGAGGATTGGTCCACGAATGGGCAGATCGAGACGTGCCTAGCCTCGGCCACCAGGCTCGAACACCTGCCGTCGGGATCGGTCGACTACGTGTTCACCGATCCTCCGTTCGGCTCCAACATCTTCTATGCGGACTGTGCGATCATCGCCGAGAGCTGGCTGGGTCGCTTCACGGATACGCGCGAGGAGGCTGTCGTAAACCGCTCGCTCTCTCCCGAGTCGGGTGGCAAGACCGTCGCCGACTATCGGTCGCTGATGACCTTGTCGTTCGCTGAGATCGCCCGCGTCCTCAAGCCGGGTGGGACGGTGACTGTCGTGTTTCAGAACACGCACGCCGACGTGTGGACGGCGCTGGAGGACGCGCTCGGCGATGCTGGCCTGGGATGTGAGCGGGCGAGCACACTTGACAAGACGCAGCAGTCACACAAGGGGTATAAAGGCCGGTCCGGCGCGGAGGACGTCGCCGGGCTCGACATGGTCCTCACCGTGAGGCACCGGCGTCAGTCGGGGAAGCGAAAGCCGGATAAGCGGCGAGTCCAGGACGCCGTGTCAGTGCTCGAGACGCACCTAGCCTCGCTACCGCCCGTGGGAACCTCGCCAGTCGCGGATCGACAGAGGACCTTGCCATACCTCTATGCGGTGCTCTTGCAGGCGCACTTCAACGGTGACATAGGCCTAACAGAACGTGGTTACGGTCGCGTGCGAGAACTCTGCGCGTTATCGCTCGAAGTCGACGGCCACGGTCGGTGGGATGTCGGAAGGACTTCCCCGGCGCAACTGTCACCCATGCATAAAGGGCGTCATGAGACAGGACGATCCGGGCAGAGCTCGGGGACGTAAGCCTTTGTCGGAGTCCGCGTCGTGCCGGGACTGACGAAGGCCGAGTTACACGAGCGCTTGGTGGTCGCGCTCGGTGCGCGCGCTGAGCCGGGGTCGCTCGATGTCCCATTGCTGATCGGGGTGTCCCGGATAGCGGTGCCGCTGGCGATATGGGCCTTCACGCTCACGAACCCGCCAGGCGGGCGGCATCCAGCTGAGTCCAAGATCCAGCTCATCATGCCAGGGCAGGGGCGCGGTGAGCCGGGCAACTTTGAGGGTCCAGTCGGCAGCTTCAAGCTATTGGTGGGGGTCCATCCGAGCGAGGATCTCTTCGTGCTTTGGGACGCCTACAAGTACAAGGACTTTGCCTGGTCGAGGAACGTCCAAGTGCGTGGACCGCTCCTCTGGGATGCGAGCGTGTCGGGCATGGCCACGGGTACACGAAATCTGGCGACGGGCCTCGAGACGGTTATCGTTGCGCGCGGCGACCATCTCATCGAAGCGGTGAAGCAGCGGATTGGGAGTCCATGAGCGAGGTTGGCACGGCGGCGGCAACAGCACAAACCAAGGGCCACCTCCGAGAGGTGCCGTTGCAGCGGCGGTACAGCACCGGCCGTGCTGATCTGGTTGAAGAGTTCTTCCGTCCATGCCTGAACGTTGCGGTCGCGTATGACAGAGCCGTGGGCTTCTTCAGCAGCACCTTCTATCTGCTGATCGGGGTAACGATGGCTGACTTCGCCCACCGGGGCGGGCGAATGAGGGTGGTCTGCTGCCCTCGCCTATCGGATGCTGACATCGCCGCGATGCGAGAAGGCTATGCAGCCCGGACCGCAGGCAGCGCAGTCGTGCGGGAACTGGAAGAGTGCCTCGAAGATCCATTGGGGGATGGCGTCGGCCGGCTGCTGGCCACGCTTATCGCCCACGGCACCCTTGACTTGCGGATCGCCTTCAGGCCCGGTGTGGCCGGCATCTATCACGACAAGGTCGGCATCTTTGCCGATGGTGATGGCGAGCGGGTGAGCTTCGACGGGTCAGCAAACGAGTCATGGTCCGCCTGGTCCGATGCGGGAAATCATGAAGCGTTCCATGCCTTCAGCTCGTGGAATGACCCTGAGCGCGTTGAGGACGACGTCGAGTACTTCGAGAGTCTGTGGCGGAATGGGGAGCCCGGGCTGGAGGTCGTCCCGTTCCCGGATGTGGCTCAGAACGCTCTCGAAGTCCTTGTCGACCCGGAGGGTGTTTCTCATGCGGAGCAACGAGTGCAAGCCGCCATCGATGAGCGGCGACGCGCCCGCTCATCGGGTCGGCCGGTGCTCAGGCGGCACCAGGAAGCCGTTCTCCGAGATTGGGCGGCACGCTCCCATCGAGGAATCGTCGAGCATGCGACTGGAAGCGGAAAGACAATCACGGCGCTGAGGGGCGCAGAAGAGGCCCTCGACGCAGGATACGCCACGCTGGTCGTTGCCCCATCGGTTGCGCTGCTCGATCAGTGGCAGAGAGAAGTGACGGAGTACTTCGGCGGCGCCGTTCCCGTCTTATTGGCAGGCTCAGGCCACAACGAGTGGCGATCGGGCGCCACCTTACGGAACTTCTTGGAGCCGGGTTCCCGCCGGCTCGTGATTGCCACGATCGACACCGCGTCGATGGACGACTTCACGCACCGACTGCGGGAGCTGCATCCCTTGTGCGTCATCGTCGACGAGGTTCATAGAGCAGGCAGCACTCTGCGGGGCCGACTTCTGGAGGAGGTCGAGGCGGATTGGCGTCTCGGGTTGAGTGCGACCTGGCAGCGCGAGGGTGACCATACAGGGACCGCGGCGATCCTCGCCTACTTCGAGCATGTGCTTGACCCCGTGTACACGCTGAGAGATGCCTTGGATGCAGGTTTCCTCTCTCCGTACCGTTACGTTGTGCATCCGCTGTCGCTCACACAGCAGGAACGCGGAGAGTGGGAGCGTCAGAGTGCCGCCATCGGAAGGGCTATTGCGGGGGCCGACGGGGAGATCACGGACTCGATTCAGCAGTTGCTCATACGTCGGGCAAGAATCATCAAGAAGGCCGCGGGGAAGCCTCAGATTGCGGCTCAAGTGCTGCGGGCTGAGTACCGGGAGGGCGATGCATGGCTTGTGTACTGCGACGACACTGCGCAGCTTGGTGAGACGCGCGTCGCAATCGAGACAGCCGGCCTTCGGTGTATGGAGTATCACCGCCAGGTTGCGGGCGCCGAAGAGGAATCACTCAGCGAGTTCGAGCGAGGCGGTGGCATCATGCTTGCAATCCGCTGCTTAGATGAGGGCGTCGACATTCCACGAATCGACCACGCACTTGTTCTCGCCTCGTCCACGACTCGCCGCGAGTTCATTCAGCGTCGTGGCCGCATCCTTCGTCGGGCAGATCGGAAGTACCAAGCCGAGATTCACGATCTTCTCGTGGATGCTGAAGGCTTCGACGAAGCCGTTGCGGCTACGTTCCTGCGAAACGAAGTGGCGAGGGCACGAGAGTTCGCGAGTAGCGCGCGTGACTCAGTTGCGGCACGACTAGTGCTCGATCGGTGGGAGCGCCGACTCGTTGAGCTGGGGCTAGAGCCAGACACAGGTGGAGCCGCCGTGAACGGACAGGGCTTCGAAGAAGAAGGAGAAGAGTGATGGAGGACGCGCGACCGGACCCACTCGGAGCGCTCCATTCGGCAGCTGAGGAGTTTGGAGTAGCGCTTCCCGAAGGGCTGCTTGAGGAGATTCTGCAGCTCGAGTCGGAGCCAGCAGAACACGAATCAGCGAGGTCCATAGTGCAGGCAAGACTGCGAGCGCTCATCGAATCAAGCGCGCGGGAGGCCACATGATCATCGTGAGCCTCAAGCTCGAGGACTTCGGAATCTTCTACGGGTCTCAGCCTCTGAGCTTCCAACAAGGTCTCTACGTGATACACGGTCGCAACGGTCGAGGAAAGACGACGCTTCTAAACGCGGTTCGCTGGGCGCTGTATGGTCACTACACAGATCGGCAGGGCCGACCCGTGCCTGCTGAGGTCACGCTGAACCGCCAGGCAGGCCGGGAGGGGCGGGGCGAATTCTCCGTGGAGATGACACTCCGCGATGGTCAGGACGAGTACCTGCTTCGGCGGAGGCAATTCATCAGCGCAGCAGGTCCGGCTTCTTCGCAGATCTACATGGAGCGCAATTCGCAGCCGCTTACGGCAGGTGATCGCGAGAGAACGATTCAGCAGCTACTTAGCGAATCGGTGTCCCAGTTCTTCCTTTTCGACGGGGAGCAGCTTCAGCGCTACGAGACCCTGCTCTCCCAAGAGGAGACGGCGGGGCAGCTGATACGGCAGAGCATCGAACGGATCCTCGGGCTTCCTGTGCTCGATAACGCACTTCACGACTTGGGCGCAATTCGCGACGATCTGAACAAGCGCCTTGCTAGACAGGCTCGTCAGATTCAGCAGCTTGAGCAGCTCGGAGCGCGCGCCGAACAGGCGCAGGCTGACCTCGATTCAAAGCAAGCAGACATTGCAGACCTGCATGCACAGGAAGAGAATCAACGAGAAGTCATTCGTGAACGAGACGAGTTCCTGCAGAAGTACGAGAACTCTTTGGATCAGCTGAAGAATCTCGAAGCGCTTGATGAAAGGGTCAGTGACCTCGGGGAGCGGCGCAAATCGCTTCAGGCGCATCGCGCAGATCAGCTACGCGAGGCTTGGCGCGACGTCCTCGCCGTGGCTGTGCTGCCGCGCGTAGAGGAGCTGCGAAGTAAGCTGGAGCATCGTCAGCGCGCACTCGCGGAGCAGGTAACCCGCGAGCAGTTGGAGAAGTCCCTGGCGGCCAGGCGGTGCGTTCTCTGCGACCAGGCCCTTGACCTGGACCACGAGCGTCATATTGCGGAGGAACTGTCTCGGCAAGGAGGCGATGGCGGAATTGCTGAGCATGCGGACCCCGAAGACTTCGCGCAACTGTCGATTCTCACGGGCATCGTGAACACCGGCCACGCGGAAGCTGCGATCCAACTTGATAGGGAGATCGCCGACCTGGACAGCGACGAGTTGGCGCTCAAGCAGGAGAGTGGGCGGCTGCGCGAGGCGCTCCAGAACCTTCCCGAAAGCGACGTCACACGTGCCCAGAAGGAGCGAGACTCGGCACAACAGGAACTGGGGCGCCTCAGTAGTGCGCTGGAGCTTGCGGGGAACGATGAAGGCGAGATCGCGGAGCGCCTTCATCGCGCTCAAGAGGAGATCCGTAAGGCGAGCTCTGGGAGTGGCGAGCAGGCTGATCTAGTGCGAGCTATCGACCTTGCCGAGAATCTCCGCCGAGTGTTCGAAGGAGCGAAGGGGAGGTTCCGGGAGGAGCTGCGATCTGCCGTTGAAGCGAGCGCCACGGATGTCTTTGCCCATTTGACAAATGAGCCCGAGTTCAAGCGCCTCATGATCAACGACAGCTACGGACTCGAGATTATCGATTCACGAGGAGATGTCGTAGCCGGCAGATCTGCGGGGCAGGAGCAAGTCGTCGCCCTCGCGCTCATCGCGGCCCTGAATAGAAACGCACGGCGACGCGCTCCAGTAATCATGGACACGCCATTCGGCCGGCTGGACCCCGAGCATCGAACGAACATTCTTCGGTTCCTCTCGCAGTTGGCTGATCAGGTCTTCCTCCTCGTGCACGGCGGCGAGGTCAGCGAGGCAGATCTGGGCGCCATAGCTGGCAGCATCGAGGAACAATTCGATCTGCATCGAGATGACACTGATAGGACCACAATCCTTCCACGGAGTGTGCAATGAGGGAGCCGACGGTCACCGAGGACCGGAGTCAGATAAGACTGAGTGAACAAGGCACGGCCGACCGGGAACATATCAAGGACGCGTTGGGGCTCGGCGACTTGCAAGACGCCTACCGACTCGCAGTGGCCGTGGCGCTTGCCAAGAACCTTCCGCCCACCCCCGAGGAACTTCGGCGCACAGTCGTCTACGGAGCTGGCGTGTTGGACGCTTCTGGGGCGCTTCGGGCGTCGGTGCTTGCGCTCCGGAACGACCACGGAGGGAGGCCCTATGCGTTGATTGAGCGCCTCGCTGAGGCGGGACTTCGAGACCTGGCAGCCCACCTCAATGACGGGTTGCCGCTCCGCCAGTACCTCGCCTCGCTTACCCCTCGGCAAGAAGAGCCTAGCCAGAACGCATCGGGAGTCTCGCCTGCTCAGGGCTAGACATTTCCTGCGATGTAGATTTTGACATCGGGCGGCGCGAGTCGCTCCGCGTCGATACTTCGAGGAGCGGTTCATCCCGCTGCTGGGCAGGCGCGCGACATGGTCCGAGGCTCGGCGAACAAAGGATCAGATCCAAGTCTTTCACGGATGGGCAGCTATCGCTGACTTGTAGGATCCAGGGCGGATTGCCGCGGGAAACAGACCGTATCCGTGGCCCCGCTTCGCGACGAGGAAAGGTGATCCCGCTGGCACGCCGAGCGAGCGACGCAAGCGGTACATCGCCTGGTGCACCTTGTTCGGGTCCGCCCAAGGCTCCCCCCAGACGTCAGCCAACAGCGCACGAGCCGGCGTGAGCTGGCCTGCCCGCGACGCGAGATACCCGGCGAGCGCGAGCAGGAGGGGGGAGACCCTAAGTTCCTGATCCCACCAAAGGAGATGGCACGCGGAGAGGTCGACCGTGAGGGGACCGGCAACGATCGACCCACTAGCACGAAGACCTTCCGAGCGGGCCAACCGGGTGACCTTGAGCGCGAGCTCATCCGGTTCCAGCGACTTGGGGAGTGCGTCGACGCACCCCGCTTCCAACGCTCGGACTCTCTCGCTGTCGTCGTCATTCAGAGCGACCAGAAGCCGTCCCTCTCCGCGGAACTCGCCGAGCAGAAGGCCGGCTCCTCGGACGTTCGTGTCGAGGACGACGAGAGCGGGCATCGCTCGTCGAGCCCAGAAGATGGCTTGCGAAGGCGTCGATGCCTGGATCGAGGGGACTCCCCGATCTTGCAAGGCGCCCACGACCTCTCCCGCCTTGGTGGACTCTGGGGTTACGACCAGCACGGTCCGCGAGGCGGAAAGGGAAGCGGTCCCCTCCCCGTCGCGCGGCCCAGCCCTAAGGGCGCCTTCTCGGGCCACGACGGGCGCCTCCTGAGGTTGTTTCGTTCCGAGGTACTCCATTTCCGGCTGTCTGTCCAGTCGGAGACTTTCGGTCAGGCTCCACCTCTGCTCCCCGACCACCCCAGAGGACTCCACGAAAGCTCCTCTGGAATGCGGCGAAGGATCGGGGGTGAGTTCGGGGACGCGACGTGGAGCCTCGCGGGCCACGGTGATCTCGTGAACCTCCTCGGGAAGGTCGAAGCGGATCTCGCGGCCCGACGAACCTCGGGCGCATTGGAGCACGCTCTAACCCGCTGGCAGACGCGGCACGAGGAACTGACGGGCTTCGCCGATCCGGGTGGCCTGATCGCCTTCATCCGTGAGCCGGACGTGGAACGGCGTGAGTCAAAGGACAAGGCTCTCGCAGCGCTCTGTGTCGAGGGCACCGGCGGAGACGATGAAGCCACGCTCCTGCTCGTGTGGCTCATGCTTCCGGGCCTGCTGCTGCTTCGCCGGCGGTTGATGGTGCGTGATGGGCTCGACCGCGACGATCTCGACGCCGAGCTGCTCACCGGGGTGTGGGAAGCAGCGACTCGCGTGGGTCCAGAGACTCCCTACGTGGCCGCGCGTCTGCTCGATGGAGCACGACGGCGCGTCCTTGCTGCCATCCGGCGCGAGGAAGACTGGACTAAACGAACCGAACCCCTCCAGCGAGACGGGGAGGGCTCGGTGATGACAACGGTCGACGAGGAAGGCGCGCACGATGTCCTCGCCGAGGGCGTAGGAGCCGGCGTCATCTCCACGGGGGAGGCCGAGCTGCTCCGGGCTTCTCGCGTCGTGATGCCCACGTTGCGCTCGCGCTTGGGGATCTCCGAAAGCGCCGCACGGAGCCGTCGCCTTCGGGCCAAGCGTCGTCTCCTCGCCTGGCTCGCGACCTCCTCGGGGGTTAGGCCCACCCTCCCCGGTTCTCCACAGGGAATCCCCACAGGTTCCACCGCTCCCCGCGCGACGGACGGGCCACCTCAGCGGCCTTTGTAGGGGTGCCGGCGTCGCGAGACGGGCTACCCGAAGGGGCTCGGGGCGCACGGTCGAAAGGAGGTGGCCCCTTCCGAGCCCGTCTCGCGTCCCGGCCCAAGCACTCGACACGTGGAACGCCCCGAAAACGAACATGAGACTCGCACTGGTCATCGCAGCCGACACGGGGATGGACAGGATCGTCTCGATCCTCGACAGCCTCCGTAACGCCCTCGTCGCCGTCCTCGTCACGCTGTCCGTGGTCGCGCTCACCTACGCGGGCGTGCGTTATGTCATCGCGGGCGGAGACGCCACGGGTGTCGAGAAGGCGAAGGGGGCGGCCAAGTCGGCCGTCATCGGGCTGACGCTCGCCCTCCTCGCGCCGGTGATCGTCGCGATCGTCAAGCGGATCATCGGGGGATAGACGTGTTCCGGCCCCTCGTCGCCGTGGCTGTTTGCGTGATGCTCTTGGCGGCGGGCTCCTCCGATGCTCTCGCCAGGCCTCACCTACATGAGAGCCCGTCACCCGAAATCACCACGACGCCGAGCGAGTCCCCGAGCGCGAGCCCCTCGCCACAGCCCTCGCCCAGCGAGGACTTCCCCGAGCCGGACAAGCCGGGGTTCTTCGATCTGGTCGGCAAGGTCCGGTACGCGATCAGCCAGTGGTTCTCGAACCTCGTCACGTCTGCCCTTCGTCCGGTCTTCGACTTCCTCGGGCACACCGTCTTCTCGACGCCGCCGCTCGCGGACAACGATCGCGTCGTCCAGCTCTGGGGCTTCTCACTGGCGATCGCCGACTCCCTGCTCCTGCTGCTCTTCCTCGTCGGCGCGGGACTCGTCACCGTGGGGGGTGGGCTCGGCTCGCAGCTCACGGCCAAAGAGCTCCTCCCCAGGCTCGTGGTCGCCGCCGTCACGGCGAACATCAGCCTCTTGCTCCTCCGCCAGCTGATCGAGCTCTCGAACTCCCTCTCAGCAGCTCTGCTCGGGGCGTCGCTCGAACCTAGCGACGTAGCGCAGCGGATGATCCAGATGCTGGCGGCCGCCGCACTCCAGAATCCGTTCCTGGCCCTCCTCGGGCTCGCCGTGATCGTGCTCGCGATCCTCGTGGTGATCACCTACATCATCAGGGTCGCGGCGCTGGTCGTCCTGGCCGCGGCGGCACCGCTACTGCTCATCGGCCACACCCTTCCGCAGACCGAGCGATACGCCCGAGCGTGGTGGCGAGCCACCCTCGCGCTCCTCGTCGCTCCGGTTGCGCAGTCACTGCTGCTGGCCACGGCGTTCCGGGTGCTGCTGACGAGCGATGGCGTCCTCGGGCTTCCGATCGGGAGCGGCTTCATCGACATCTTGGTCGTCGGGACCCTCCTGTACTTCCTGTTCAAGGTCCCGTTCTGGATGCTGCACGCGACCTTCTCGGGTGCGGAGACGCGAGCGATCGCGCAAGCGAAGCGGATCGGAAGCGCCGTGACGAAGGCGGTGAGCGCGGCGTGAGGATCAGGGTCCCCGCCGACGTCGACATGGCCGACCGGATCTTCGCGGGGCTCACCGCCCGTCAGCTCGCGATCCTCGGCGCACACGGACTGGTCCTGCTGGCGCTGTATGCGGTGCTGGGGGAACGGTTGCCGCTCGCGCTTCTCGCGGTGATGGCGATCCCGGTCTGTCTCCTCGGGTTGTTGTGGGCGACCACGTCGCCCCAGGGGACCACATGGGAGCAGCTGGGCTTCGCCGCCCTCAGGCACTTCGCGAAGCCTCGGCGCCGGGTGCTCGCTCCGGAGGCGATCCCTGAATCACCCGCCTGGGTCCGAGAGAGCGGAGCGCTGGCCCCACTTGAGTTCCCGGCGAACTCTTCGAGCACCGATGGGCACGTCGATCTCGGCGGTGACGGCGTGGTCGCGATCTGCCGCGCCTCGTCGTTGAACTTCGCCCTCCGGTCAGAGCCGGAGCAGGAGTCGTTGATCGAGGGTTTCGGACGGCTCCTGAACGCCCTCGATGCGCCGGTGTTGTTCCTCGTCCGATCCAACCGAGCGGACCTGCGCGGCCTGATTGGGGCGATCGAGGAGCGGTCCCCGGGACTCCCGCATCCTCAGCTCGAAGCCGCCGCCCGTGAGCACGCCGAGTTCCTACGCTCGCTCGCCGCGCGGCGGGACGTCCTCTCGCGCCAGGTGCTGCTGTGCTTCCGCGAGCCTGGCATGTCGGGGGACGAAGAAGAGGCAGCATCGGCGCTGGCGCATCGGATCGAGGAGGCCGCGGCCCTCCTTCGTGGTCTGGGCGTTCGGCTCGTGCGCCTGGAGGGGTCGGAAGCCACCGAGGTCCTGACCGCGGCTTCGGACCCCGAGGCGGAGTCGCTTCCGAAGGGCGTCGAGCGATCGATCCGTGTCGTGGAGGGACGTTGATGAGCGCGTTCAGGCTTCATCGCTCCTCACCCTCTCCACCGGCCGGTCTGATGGGGCCAGACGCCATGGAGATCTTTCCTCGCCGCATCCGCGCCGGCGAGACGTGGTGCGAGACCTTCGTGGTGCTCGGATATCCGAGGGAGGTCTCACCGGGATGGCTCTCTCCGCTGCTTGCCTACCCGGGGCCCGTCGATGTGGCTCTGCACGTCGATCCCGTCGCGAACGACGAGGCAGCTCGCCACCTCCGTCGACAGCTCGCCCGATTCGAGTCGACGAGACGCATCGAGGCGAAGCAGGAGCGGCTTGCCGATCCGGAGATGGAAACCGCTGCCGAGGACGCCGCCGATCTCGCCGGTCAACTCGCGCGGGGAGAAGGACGACTGTTCCGGGTCGGGCTCTACGTCACGGTCCGGGCGCCGAGCGAGGAGGCGCTGGAGCGAGAGGTCCACCGGGTGCGAGCCGTGTGCGCCTCGCTCCTGCTCGACACGCGCCCCGTGACCTTCCGAGCCGTTCAGGGCTGGCTCACCACGCTGCCCCTCGGCATCGACGCGCTGCGGCTCCGGCGGACCTTCGACACCAAGGCGCTCGCGGCCGCGTTCCCGTTCGCGAGCGCCGAGCTCGAATCGAGCGGCGGAATCTTCCTGGGACGGAACGCCACGACCGGAGGGCTCATCTTCGTCGATCGATTCGCCCTGGAGAACCACAACCAGGTCATCCTGGCCCGCTCGGGTGCCGGCAAGAGCTACCTCGCCAAGCTCCAGATCCTTCGATCGCTCTACGAGGGCGTCGAGGTGCTCGTCATCGACCCCGAGGACGAGTACCGACGGCTCGCGGAGGCCGTCGGCGGCGTCGTGGTCAAGCTCGGCTCCGCCGGAGAGCGGCTGAACCCGTTGGATCTGTCCGAGGCGGGAAAGCCAGAGGCACTGACCGACCAGGCCCTGTTCGTCCACACCCTCGTCTCGAGCCTGCTCGGCGAGATCTCCTCCGAGGAGAAGGCACTCCTTGATCGCGCGATCCTCGCCGCGTACGAGCAGGCGGGGCTCACCTCGGACCCTCGAACCCACGCTCGGCCTGCGCCGGTGCTGGCCGGTGTCGTCGATCAGCTGCGTGATGAGCCGAGCGGTCCGGCGCTCGCCGATCGACTCGAGCCGTACGTCTCGGGCTCTCACCGCGCGCTCTTCGATGGACCGGCGACCGTCCGAGCGGAGGGGCATCTTTGCGTCTTCTCTCTCAGGGAGCTTCCCGAGGAGCTGAAGACCGCCGGGACGCTCCTTGCCCTCGACGCCGTCTGGCGGAAGGTCGCGCGAGGCGATCGACCGCGCGTGGTGGTGGTCGACGAAGCATGGTGGCTCCTTGGCGCGGGCCGCGACGCCGGTGCGCGGTTCCTGCAGCGCCTCGCGAAGTCGGCGCGGAAGCATTGGTGCGGTCTCACCACGATCACCCAGGACGTGACCGACGTCCTCTCAACCGAGCTCGGACAGGCGGTCGTGACGAACGCCGCGCATCAGGTCCTGCTCGGGCAGTCGCCGCAGGCGATGGAGACCCTCGGTCGGGCCTTCAACCTGTCGGCAGGCGAACAGAGCTACCTGCTCACGTGCGACCGGGGGCAGGGGATCCTCGCGGTCGGAACCGAGCGAGCGGCACTAGACGTCGTGGCGTCCGAGGCGGAGCACCGGCTCGCCACCTCCGATCCGGCCGAGATCGCGGCGCTCGGGGAGGACGAGCGCTGATGCTGCAGAAGTTCGCTGCCGGAGTCGGGGCGATCCTGCTCGTCCCGGTCCTCGTCCTCGCGGCCGCCATCGGGAGCGTCAGCGGTGGCAGCGCGAGCGGCGCTCCGGTCACTGCAACCGCGTTCTGCAGTCACGGACCGACCGGTTCGCCCGCACCTTCAGAGACCCCAGCAGCGGCCGCTCCGAAGCGGGGTCACACGCGGCCCTGCCAAGACGGCGAGCTCGAGGCGATGGTGTTGTCGAACCCGCGGATCGAGCTCTCGTCGCTCGCGGCGGGCGACGTGGCCGCCGGCCGGATCGATCCTCGCGTCCTCGAGGTGTTACTGGTCCTCGCCGAGCGGTTCGACCTCGGTTCGGTGGGTCCGCTGATCAGTGGGCACTCGTACTTCGTCGCCGGGACGACGACCCCCTCGAACCACTCGTTCGGTCGGGCCGTCGACATCTCGGTCATCGACGGACAAGCCGTCTCGATCTACAACCCGGCGGCTCGCGACGCGATGAAACTGATCCTCACTCTTCCGCCGCTGCTCCTTCCCGACGAGCTTGGAGGTCCGTGGCCCATGTATCACGCGGGCGTACGGACCTTCACACAGGACCACCACGACCACATCCATATCGGGTGGGACGGATGATGTTGGGGCGCGGTCCGGTGAAGCTCCGCGGCGCGCTTCGGTTCCTGCTCGATCCCTTCGACGTGATCCGCGATGCGCTGCATGCCCTGAAGGACTTCGTGCTCGACCGCATCGCATGGATCGCGCTCGGGGTCGCGATCGCGCTCGTGTTGATCGTTGCCTGGCGGGTGCTCCTTGCGTGGCGGAGTCGCCGTCTTGGGCAAGGCGCTCGCCGGGTCCGCGTCCTTCCTCCGCCGGAGGTCGATTCGGAGCAGGCGCGGCTGTTGTGGATGAGCCTGCACGCCCTGCTGCGACCGTGGTGGAAGCGGTTCGTCTTCGGTCAGCCACACGTCGGGTTCGAGATCGTCGGGCGGCCAGAGGAGATCGACGTCGCGCTGTGGGTGCCGCACGACATGCCGCCTGGCCTGGTCGAGCGGGCGGTGGAGGTTGCGTTTCCCGGCGCACGGACCGAGATCACCGAGACGGACCCGCTTGGCGCCGGGGCGCAGCACGCCGGCCATCTGGAGGCCTGCGAGCTCGGATTCGCGGAGCCTGCGTGGTTCCCCTTCGGCGGAGGAGCGGGCGACGAGTCTCTGGGAGTCGCGCTCGCGGCGCTGACCGGTCTCGACGAGGGCGAGAGCGCCCTCGTACAGGTGCTCGCGCGGCCCCTCACGTCCCGGGCGCGGCACCGGCTTCTCCGCGCGGCGCGAGTCCTTCGAGCGGGAGGAAGACCGGGCCGGGGCTCGTGGCGCGTCGGGCGGAAATCGTCGAGCGGCCGGCCGGCGCCGGATCCCACGGTCGAGGGGGA
>JALYLV010000030.1 GCA_030774035.1 Actinomycetota bacterium | reverse complement strand
AAACCGTGATGATCAAGGTGGGGGAGAGGAATCACGTGAAGGACCTCTGCACCCAGCACCTCGGTGAGCTCCTGCAGAACACCCGCGCCCCCCGCCGCGGACGCCCACGGGTGCTCGCCGCTGCAGCGAAGAAGAGCGCGACCACCGCGACCCCGCGCGCAGCCAAGAAGCGATCCACCGCCAAAGCGAAGACGCGCAAAGCCCGTACCGCGAAGGCAGCGGGAAGCCCCGCACGGCGGGGTCGCCCCCGCAAGACCAAGGCGGGCACCGCGAAATAGACGTTCAACCCTGTTCAGGTCGTCAAGTCCCGTGCAGTGATGACGCTACGCGGTGCCAAGCGCACGTTCGGCGATAGCCGCCGACGCCAGATTTCCCTTTGCAACGTAGAGCCCGTGGGCGCGACGTAGGGCGTCGCCCCGCGCCGCCGCGCCGCCAGCCGTCTCGACAACGTTGGCGAGATCCATGAGTGCGTCGGCCTGCATGTTGATGTCGTCGGTTTCCTCTGCCATCGCCACCGCCTCGCGCGCCAGGAGGAGCGCCTCGTCGAGCTCACCCTGAGCAGCCAGCACCTTCGCCCTCGCGCTCCGCCAGAGCACCTGAGTCGTGATGTCGTCGTCGGCACCGACCTCCTGGGCGAGGGAACAGAACATGTCTGCGTCCTCGTGCCGGCCCTGCTCGCAGATCGCGTGGGCCAACAGCGCGGAGACCGTTGACAGGTAGGCGCGTTCGCCGAGCTCGTCGATCGTGTCATAGCCGGCGCGGAGCGCTCGCTCGGCCGCTGCGTGATCTCCGGCGAGCGTCTCGACGAACCCAGCGGCATCCGAGACGAACGCGGCACGCAGCTTCAACCCGAGATCCTCGAGGATCTCGGCGCTCTGGCTCACCAGCGCGCGCCCCTCGTCGAACCGGCCCTGCATCGCATAGGCCACCCCTCTGGTCCGAAGCGCACCTGCCTCGGCGCTCCGGTTGTCGCTCGCCTCGGTCACCCAGTCGCAGCGTCGGATCACCTCGGGCACGGGGGTGGGCCCGTAGAGCGCCGACCCGGTGTACTGGCGGAGGCTCGCGGCCTCCTCCCAGCCCGCGCCCGCTTTCCGCGCGTGCTCGATCGCTCGCTCGAAGGCTTGGTCGGCCTCGGCGTAGCGTGATCGGTTCCAGTGCACGTCGCCCAAGAGGCGCCACGCACGGGCGAGCCCGAGGTTGTCTCCCAGTTCCTCGAACACCGGGATCACGCCCTCGAGCACCTGTAAGGCTTCCTCGGAGCGGCGTTCCGGCTCCGTGAACTCCTTCAAGATCAGCCGCACGACCTGGGCATGGGCTTCGAGGCCCCGGTCCCCCGATCCGAGCGCTGCTTCGAGCAAGGTCTCGGCACGCGAGAGGTCGGCGGTCTCCGTGAGCGCTTCTGCCAGCTCCGGCGCGATGGACATACGCCGAGGATCTCCCGTTGGCAGCACGTCGTAGGAGCGTCCGAGGAAGTTTGCCGCGGCCGCCATGTCGCCCCGCGCAAGCGCGCGCCTGCCGGCGTCCGCGAGGCTCACATGTGCGCGGTCGATCAGCTGGTCAACGTCCTCGTCGGCACGGCCGAGCTCCACGAGGTACCGGGCGGCCTGCTCCAAGTGATAGGCGAGGATCTCCTCGTAATCGCCGATCCGCTCGCCGGAAACGTGCTCCAGCCAATGCGCGAACCGGGCGTGCAGGTCGGCCCTCGACGCCTTCGGCGTCTCTCGATAGGCGGTCTCCTGGATCAGGAGATGATGGAAGCGGAACGCGTCCTCGCCGATGAACGCCGACCGGTCCGGCGCGATCAGCTCGCGACGGACGAGGTTCTGCAGGATCGAGCCGACGCGAGGACGGAGCTCTTCGGCCACCAGATCGAGCACCGCGCCCCACCAGAACACGTTGCCGATGACGGCGGCCGCGCGGATGACGGCGCTCTCATCGGACGACAGACGGTCCAGCCGTGCCCCCAGGAGCGCGTGGATCGTGGGTGGGACCGAGATCAGAACGGAATCGGTGGACTTTCTGTCCAACGCGCCGTCGTCGCGGAGCATCTGCAGGATCTCCTCCACGAACAGCGGGTTCCCGCCGCCAACCTCCGCGATCCCATTCCGCAGACCGGCATCGAGGCGTTCACCCTGGAGGATCTCATCGATCAACTCGGCGGTCTCCCCGTGCCCGAGAGGCTCCAGATACATCGTCGAGGCCGAAGGCGCTTGCATGAGCCAGTCGGGGCGTTCCTCGAGCAGATCCTGTCGCGCGAGACACAACAACAGGATCGGCGCCTCTTGGGACGAGCCGACGAGGTAGTCGAGGAGATCGAGGAGGGTCGGCTCCGCCCGATGCAGATCGTCGAGCGTCACTACGAGCGGTCGCTTCTTGCCCACCCACTCGAGCAGCCGCCGGATAGCCCAGAACGTTTCTGGCATGGCGGCCGTCCCCGCCGCGAGACCCGTCGCCGCACCCACGCGGTCGAAGATCATGCCGGCCTCGTCGGCCCCTTCGAGGAGCGCGGCCAGCTTGGTCCGGGCAGTCTCGGGAGGGTCGTGGGTGTCGATCCCCGCCAGTTGCCACACGATCTCGGCCACCGGCCAGAACGTGATCCCGTCGCCGTACGGGAGGCATCGTCCGGTGACGTTGATCGCCTGGTCTCCGAGCAGCGTCCCGAACTCGGCGGCCAACCGCGACTTGCCAACCCCAGCCACCCCGACGACGGTGAGCAGTCGGCAAACCCGATCGCGCACAGCCTGGTCCAAGCTCTCGCGCAGGAGTCGAAGTTCGTCCGCGCGCCCGACGAGTGGGGGTCTCGCTCGCAGCGGGCCTTCACCGATCGTCCGGGTGATCTCGACGAGCGGGTACGCGGTCACAGCCTCGGCCTTTCCCTTCAGCACGAGCGACGTGGCCTCGCCCACCGTTACGAAATCACGCACCAACCGATAGGTGTCACGGCCCAGCAGGATGTCTCCGGGCGCCGCGACCTGCTGGAATCGCGCCGCCACGTTCACGGCGTCGCCCAGGATCACCGGTCCACGCTCCGCATCGCTGATCGTGACCTCCCCGGTGTTGACGCCCGTTCGCGTAGCGATCGACAAGCCGAGCGTCCGCCCGAGGTCGTCGTTCAGCGCTTTCAGCGCGTTTCGCATGTCGGCGGCGGCGCGCACGGCTCGAACGGCGTCGTCCTCGCGCACCACCGGGATCCCGAACACGGCCATCACGGCGTCGCCGATGTACTTCTCGACCGAGCCCCCGTGCCGCTCCAAGACGGTTCGCATCTCCTCGAAGAAGCGAGACATCACGTTCCGCACCGTTTCGGGTTCTAACTCCTCGGTCATCGGCGTCGACCCGACCACGTCGCAGAACACCACGGTCACGACCTTGCGGGCGTGCGCTTGCGCCGACGCGAGCGGCAATGGCGCGGTACACCACATGCAGAAGCGGGCGGGGGCCGGGTTGTCCCGGCCGCAGGTGGCGCAGACCGGCATGGGCGAAGTGTAGGCCGTCCGGCGAACGGGTTTGCGAGGCGAAGGGACGTCACCTAGGCTCGACCCGCCCGCCCGACGGATAGAAGGGGAGACGCGTGATTCAGAGCGAGGGTTCGTTCACCGTGATCGGCGACATCCAGGGGGAAGAACTGGTCGACCTCGGGATCGGCGGAGCGGGCAACATCGGGACGTTCGACGAGATGCTGTTCGAGGCGGTATCACCGGACTTATGGGAAAAGGGCGAGGAGGTCGGTTCGGCGCACGCCTTGTACGTGATCACGCCGAGCGGGCGTGCGATCTTCAACATCAGTCTCCGCTTCGGCGATGACGGCTCTGAGGATTCCCTGACCGCGGCCGGGTCGCTGCCGTATGACGGAGGCCTCCGCGACGGCGTCGTGACCGTCACAGGCGGGACGGGAAGGTTCAAGGATCGAGGGGGCCAGCTCCGCGTTCAGGTGAAGAACCCGCACAAATACACCGCCGAGTAGGCGTACGCGGGCACGTTGCCGGGCATCTGATGGCGTTGTTCCGTTAGGGCAGTTGTCCCGTTAATGGGAGATGTACCCCGCGGAGGCACAGGCGCCCTCCATCGCCACAACGGCGTCCGTTAGACCCTGCTGTTCTCCCGCGCGAACGGCGTCATTGACCCCTTGCGCGGCGTTACGGATGTCCGGGTCAGATGATCCCGCGGCCTCTTCTTGGATGTCCCGATCGAGCATCACGGCTGTTGCCGAGTTCACCGAAACGGCGCGGCCATGAGCACGGTTTATGCTGAACCCTTGCAGCGTGACGCAAGCCTTCTCAGTTGCGGAATCAGCGCGCTTCGAGCATGACAAGGTCAGCATGAGTAGCGGGACAAGGCTCGAAACGGCCGCGAGTCGGACGTTGTTGCTCACGGTTCCGAAGGCTAGTCCACTAACAAGGCTCATCGCGCCAGGTCGAGGGCTTCCACCACAGGCGCTGCGGCGAGGTAGGTCGTGGCATGCTCGGGCGAAAGCCCACGGGCGATCGTGTCGATGATCTCCGTCGCTTCCCGTGCGTGCTCATCCGCACGCTGACCGGCGCCGTTCACGCGCTCCGCTTTCGCGAGGGCGGCGCGGCTCTGCCAGCGCAGGTGCGGCGACCCCAGCTCGTCGGCGAGCATGACCGCCGAGCGGAGCTCTGTCGTTGCGTCCCCGACATCACCCCGTGCGATCAGCGCCCGGCCGAGCGTCGTGAGTGCGGTCACGACGTACTTCCGCCTGCTCACGCGTGTTGCGAGCTCCAGCGCCCGGCGGCACCACGTTACCGCGTCATCGATCCGGCCGAGCGCGAGATCGAGCTCAGCTCGGTTCGCCGCGAGGCGGCCACTCACCAGCCACCGCTCCCACGCCTCGCTCGCGACCGCATCCTCCCAGAGCGCCGGCCACGTCCGCTCCACCGGAGCGAGATCGTCCATCAGCAGCTGCGCGCCCACCAGGTCCGCCCGCGCGTTGATCCACGGCATGTTGAAATCCGATGGGCCCAGTCGGTCGGTGACGATCTCGGCGCGCTCCCTCGCCTCGTCCAGCGAGAAGATCTCGCGCCGCGGCAGGGTCGAGTAGTTCATCACGACGCTGTCCGACCGACCCAGCTTTCGGGCGATCTCGATCGCCACGTCCCCCGCCTCCAACGCGTCCTCGTACCGACCCATGCTTGACAAGATCAACCCCCGCAGCCCCGCGCCTCGTAGGAGGAACTCGGCGCTCCGGCGCTCGACGCCGCCGGTTTCCCGGGCGCGCTCGGAGAGCTCGAGCGCCCGCTCGTACGAGCCCATCCAATAGTGGACGTTCGCGTGCATGTGGTAGTGCTCCGAGAGCTCCAGCAGGCGCTGCTCGCCCGGCCACAGCTCCGTAGCCCGGTCCCCCAGCTCCCGCGCACGATCGAGGTCGCCGTCGTCGCCCCGCATGCCGTGCGCTTGGGCGAGCCGCGCGAGCACGACGGCCTCCAGCTCCGCCGGCCCCTCCGTCCGGACCAGCGCCAGGGCACGCTCGGCCAGGGAGAACGTCTCGGTCGTCTGCTCCGTCCACGTCGTCGCCCGGGCCCGGGCGATCAGCGCCTCGACCTCCTCTGTGCCCTCGAGCTCGGGGAGCAGTTCTCCCAGCAGCGCGTCGGCTCGCGCGTAATCCTCAAGCTCCGTCAGCGCGAGGCCTCGACGCAGCCGGATCCGCCGTCGGTCCTCGTCCTTCGTCGCCAGGTCGAGGGCGCGCGTGAACAGGTCGTAGGTTTCCTCGACGGCTAGCGCGTCCCTCGCCCGCTCGGCGGCCCCGAGCAGGTACCCTCGCGCGGCGTCCACCTCGCCGGCCTCCCGCCAGTGATGGGCGAGCAGCCAGCCGAGGTCCGCGGGGTCCGTCAGCGCCTCCTCGAGGAACCGCGCGACCGCGGCGTGCAAGTCCCGTCGAGAGCCGCGGGGGAGGGTGCCGTAGGCGACGTCCCGGATCAGCGCGTGTTTGAACGAGTACTCGACGTCACCCTCGACCTGGCTTTGCGGGCGCCGGACGATCAGACCCCGCGCCTCGAGCGCGTCGAGCGCCCCGTCCACAGCCTCCAGATCGCCGATCCCGTCCAGCACCCCGCGCCAGAAGGAAGGACCGATCACCGACGCCTGGAGGAGCGCCGCACGCGCGGGCGCCGGCAGCGCGTCGATGCGCGCGGCGATCGCCGCCCGCACGGTCGACGGCAGGTCCTCGCTCGGGAGCTCGTCCGCCAACGAGGCAACCAGCTCCTCCAGGAAGAGCGGGTTGCCCTCGGCGACCGATACAACGCGCTCGATCGTGGCGGGCTCCGTCCCCGGGAGGAGGGCGACCGCCACCGCCTTCGAGTCGGCGTCGCTGAGCGGCTCAAGCGGCAGCGTCGTCTGGCCGACCATCCCGCCACCCCACGTGTGTGCGGTTTCGACGAACTCGGGCCTCGCCAGCGCGAGGACCACGAGCCGCGCGTCCCGGAGATGCGACACGAGGTAGTCGATCAGGTCGAGCAAGGCGTCGTCGGCCCAGTGCACGTCCTCGAACACGAGCAGCAGGGGTTCGCGCTGGGCGAGATGTTCCACGAGCATCCGCATCGTGAACAGCAGGTGGATCGCCTGGTCCGGCGGAGCATCGAGGCCGAGCCCGAGAAGCAGGCTGAGGTATCGGGTTGCGTCGGATACCTCGGGGGAAGGGAACAGCTGCTCGGCGGTCGCAGCGAGCTTCGTGCGAGCGACCTCCACGGGGTCGCGCTCATAGATCCCGGCGACGTGTCGCACGATCTCACCGGCCGCTTGGTACGGGGTCTGCTCCTCGTACGGAAGACTCCGACCCCACAGGGCACGGCCTCCCGCGCGCTCGATGCGCTCGGATGCCTCGCGAGCCATCCTGGACTTGCCGATCCCGGCGGGGCCCAGGATCGTCACGAGGTGGGGGCGGCCATCCTCGACGGCTCGATCCCAGACGCTGGCGAGCAGATCGAGCTCCCGTTCCCGGCCGGCGAGGGGCGTACGTGAGGTCGGCCGGCTTCCCGGTGCCTCGAGCGCTTCGATGACCGACCATGCGGCGACCGGGGATGCCTTCCCCTTCGCCGTAACGGCGGGCAGCGGCTCGAGCCGGAAGGCGTGCCGCGTCAGGCGCTGCGTCTCCTCGCCGACGATCAAGCCTCCGGGCGGGGCGGCGTTCTGCAGGCGGGCGGCCGTATTCACGACGTCGCCGGTCGCCAGCGGGTCCCCGGGGGCGGGATCCACGGCGATCACGGCCTCGCCGGTGCAGACGGCGCCACGCACCTGCAGATCGAGCCCTTCGTTCGCGGCGTTCAGGGCTCGGATCCCCTCCAGGATCGAGAGGCCGGCGCGAACGGCGCGTTCGGCGTCGTCCACTCGAGAAAGCGGTGCGCCGAAGACCGCCATGACCGCATCCCCGATGTACTTCTCGACGACCCCGCCGTGGCGCTCGATACGTTGGCGTGCGTCTTGGAAGTAGAGCTGGTTCCGATCCCGGACATCTTCGGGGTCGGCGCCGTCGGCGCGCGCGGTCGACCCCACAATGTCGACGAACAGGATCGAGACGAGCTTGCGCTCCTGCCGCCCGGTTCCGAGGGACAGCTCGTTGCCACACGCAGGGCAGAACCGCGCGTTGTCGGGTGCTTCCGCGCCGCAGCGACCGCAGATCATGGGTGAGGAATCTTAGAACGGGCGTGAGAACGGTGTCTGAGCGTGACCCGACGCCGCGTTCGTCCCGGTAGTCCCAACGGGGTTCGAACCCGTGTCTCCACCTTGAGAGGGTTTGCGAAGCTGGCTTCACTTCCTGCGGCTTTCTACTGAAACGGCCGCTGAACTGCGGAAACACTGCCTAGCGTTCCCCAGCGCTTCCGGTCGTTTCTCGCTCGTTCACGGGACAGAGACGGGACCGAGACGGGACGAACGGCGGTCCGCGTTGGGCGGGTCGGCGGGGATGAGGTTCGTGACGTTGTCGTTGCCGACGCGGCGACTTCCGCCTCCGCGCGACGGGCTACGGTCGATCGGCGACCTCATGGAGTGCTTCACGTTCTGAGCGGCGCTTCTTCCCAGCCGGTGCCTTCGACCTGCCCGAAGGGGTGCGCGAAGTGGGGGACGCCGACCGTCCAGCCTTCGTGCCTAGCTCGGTCGAGCATCGCGATCCGCGAACGGGCGCCCGCGCTCGGATCCTCGTCGTGCTCGGAATCCCAGCCCGGATGAGCGACCTGCACGGGAAGGTGCAACAGATCGCCCGTGAGGAGGATCGCCTCTTCACCGTCCTGCACGACGACGCTTCTATGGCCGGGTGTGTGACCGGGCGTATGGAGCACCTCGATCCCCGGTGCGACCTCGCGGTCCTCGGTGCCGACGTCGAGAACGCCGAGTTCGTCCAGCCTCGCGAGATCGTCGCGCGCGAGCGCCGTGTACTCGTCGAGACCGTCGCTCTGCGAGAACCGCCGATCGGCGTCATGCAAGACGTAGCGCGCGTTCGCGAAGCGCGGCTTCCCGCCGCTGACGGAACCGCCCATGTGGTCGGGGTGCAGATGGGTCAAGACGACGGTCGAGACATCGTTCGGGTCGACCTCGGCGCGGGCGAGTGCTTCGGGCGTGTCGATCCCCTCGCCCGGCGCCCACGGCCCCCAGGGCGGAAACCCACCGAGGCCGGCGTCGACCATCGTGAGTCCCGCTGGCGTGCGCACCGCGAACGCGTGGACGTGCCACCGCCAGTGGTTGGTCCCGTCGAACGCCCAGGGGAAGGCCCGCCGCTCCTCGGCCCAGTCCACCTCGCGTCCCGGGCACTCGTCCGCCAGCGGGAGCGGCGCCCAGCCCTGACACACGGTCGAGATCTCGATGCGGCCGATGTGGAACCTCGCGACGTGGGTCACTTCTGCCGCACCTCCCTTTCAATCCGTCGGCGGCGATCCCTTGTGCCGCGCCGAACTCGACCGGAACCGTTTCCCGTGGGTCGCAGACGATCGCGAGGCTACCGAAGCCGAACGCGAGGCGGCTGCGCTCGCCACCGCGGCGATGACGGCGGTCCGACGAGTGGACCTACCGAATGGGGAGGGTCTTGTCTTCGGAGGGGCGCGACAGCTTCATCGGGTACATGCCCGGGTGGCAGCAGCACCCACTGACGACCCGCCTGCCTAAATGAACTTGGTCTCGCACGTTCCCTAGTGCGGACCAGCTACTCGGACGGACTGAACGTGGTCGCGTACGAGCAGTACGTGGTGAACGGCGCCGAGCCGAACGCTACGTGCGACGTCGTGTTGACGATCTCGATCGGCACGACCCGGCGTGCGCGAACCCGTCCTTCGCGATGACCACCGCGACGATGACGACGGACGCCGCCGACGACGGGACCGCCTAGTCTTCAATATCTTGCGAAGATGGGGCTAGGACGTGCTCAGCTCGACTGGGCCTGGATGGGCTCCGCGTCCGGCGCCGGGGGCGTCGGGACCGGGACCGGTTGGGGCTCTGGGTTCGGGTCCGGCTCAGGCCCGGGGTTCGGGTTCGGTTGCTCGGTCATGGCTCTACCTCATTTCCGTTGGGCAGATCGACGTCGCGTGCAGTGCTACTTCGTGACCCGGCGCACTACTTTTCCGGCCGAGTCTTGCACGGTGCCTTTCGCCTTCTGCACGGTGCCCTTCGCCTGCAGTGTCCGGTTCTTCGTGGCCTTCCCGGCGGCCTTCTTGACGCTTCCAGCCACCTTGTTCGCCTTGCCCTTGGCCTGTTCCTTGCCTCCAGCCATCTGCCTCATCTCCTCTGTAGCTCGTCGTTCTTCTCGTGTTGCACGAAGATCGAGTTCGTGACGGATGTCGCGACCTCGGGGGGCGCCATAGAACTCGCGATCAGTGCGACCAAAAAGGGTAACGCCCGTGTCGGTCCGCTTCCCCGTCCCGAATCGACCTGCCCGGTCGGGGTCCACGGGTCGCTTGCCCATCATACGCCCCTACGTTCAGTCAATATCTCGGGTCTCTTCTGAGGGCGAGTCAAGGAGCTGACGCGGCGAAAGCGGCCGAGGCAATCATCCGATGGGCGGAGCGAAAGGGGCTCACCTTGGATCGGGGAACGGCCACCGAGGTGCCACAGGTGGGGTTCACGTTGAGCAACATCGCTCGCTCCCTCCGGCTGTTCACTTTGACCGGGAAAGGCACGGTTGAAGTGCATTTCAACAACATCCGCGGGGTTGTGGACGAGGCGAGCGTCCGGCGGGATCTGCTTGATGCGCTCAACGCGATAGCGGACGTGAAGCTCCCTCAGGACGCTGTCGCCAAGAGCTTCCCGAGCTTCTCGTTGTCAGCGCTGGCGCCCCCGTCGGCGAGGGCGGCATTCCTGTCGGCGATGGACAGTGTTGCGCGGAGCTACGGCTAATGAGCACGATGGCCGTAGATGACGAGAGTGGGGGAAGGCTTTGAAGGGCTACCTACTAGACAACGGCGATCTGTGGATCCCGATGTCGATCCACCAGGACGGGATGGTCGATGACGGGATGATTCGGATCGGTCCGGAGGATCCGCGGTACGCGGAATGGAAGGATCACGTGTTGCCGCTGCCGGAGAATTTGAAGAGGTTCGTCCCCCGCGTGAGCACGTCTGGCTCCGACGGCGCTGGTGACGAACTCGACCTGCCGACGGGATGGCCAGCGAGACCAACGATGACAAGAGAGGCGGTTGGACGCGGACAGCCGTTTCCCTGATGATGCGCCCGTGCCCTACCATGTTCGTATCACATCCGAATCGGATCCAGCTCACGACGAAATCAAGCTCGACCTGAGTGAGGGCGAACTCGAGGCCCGGATTCTTCAGCCGTACCGGAGCGGTATGCCTATCACGCTTGGTGGGCGCACATTCCCCCTTTCTGATATTCGGCGCCTTCGAATCAACTTCACGGACGAGGAGTCGTCGGTATTGAGGCCGGTGATCGAAGCCAGGGAAAGGGAGAAGCAGGAGCGAAGCAGCGTCGTGATGCTGGGTGGTCCATCGATGAACTGGTACATCGCGGCGAGCGGTCAAGACGTAACGGACGATGTGATCACTGGGCCACCGGGCAGCAAGCAACCTTCCGTTGCTCCTCATCAATCCGTGGACGACCCAGATCCCCGCGTTGTCATGGTCGTTCATGGTAGGAACCTGAGTGTCCGCGACAGCATGTTCTCGTTCTTGGAATCCCTGGGTCTACACCCGCTCGACTGGGCGGAGGCACGCTCTTTGACAGGAAAGCCGACTCCCTATGTCGGAGAGATCCTTGATGCTGCCTTCGCCAACGCTCAAGCCGTAGTCGTTCTCTTCACGCCCGATGATGAGGCCCAGCTACTTCCGCTCTATCGACAACCGAGCGATCCGCCTCATGAGACGGAGCTAACTCCGCAGGCTCGGCCGAACGTCCTCTTTGAGGCAGGCATGGCAATGGGTCGTCACCCAGATAGGACCCTCTTGGTCGAGTTCGGAAAGCTCCGACCGTTTAGCGATGTTGGGGGACGTCACACAGTCAGAATGTCCAACAGCTCCCAAGACCGACAGGAACTTGCCAACAGACTGAAAGACGCTGGCTGCCCGGTGAACCTCGTCAGCACCGAGTGGGTCAGGGTAGGCGACTTCGACCTGCCGAAGTGATGTGGTCTTGTTCGAGTCGAGGACGAGTTCAACGACCGTCGTCTAGTGGAGATTGATGTGGATCAGGCTGGCGTATGAGGCGACTTGCTCGGCGTGCTTGGTTAGTCGGTTGAGCTGCTTGTCGAGCACGTAGTCCTTGAACTGTGCCACGAGGAAAGGCCCCTCGACGAGCGCGATCGCCAACCATCTGTGGGGTTCTCTCCATATGCGAGCACCAGATCTGAGCAGACTTCGACCGTTCCGGTCCGCTCTCCGGGGTAAGGTTTCGCGTCCGAGAGCCGGGGGCGAATGAGTTCAAACGAGTCCTATCTGACTCCTGAAGCCAAGGCACGTCGGCGCATCGACGAGATGCTCACGGCAGCGGGTTGGACCGTGCAGGACTACAGGAAGGTCGCGCTCGGAGCGGCTCGAGGCGTCGCGGTCCGAGAGTTCCCGATGGCACCCGGACACGGCAGGGCGGACTACCTACTTTTCATCGACGGTAAGGCCGCCGGCGCGATCGAAGCCAAGCCCGCAGGTACCCCGCTCGTCGGGGTCGAGCCGCAGTCGGCCAAGTACACATCGGGGATGCCGGTCACCGTGAAGGCGCACTTACTGCCGCTCGCGTTCGCCTTCGAGTCCACCGGGGTCGACACCCGCTACACGGACGGGCTGGACCCCGAACCCAGGAGCCGGAGGGTCTTCTCTATCCATCGGCCGGAGACACTCGCCGAGGAACTCGCTCGATACGTCGAGGATCCTGCAACTGCGACCCTCCGACAGCGGGTGCATGACATGCCGCCGCTGATCGCGGACAACCTGTGGCTCGCCCAGGAGACGGCGATTCAGAATCTAGAAGCGTCGCTCACCCACAACCGACCACGTGCGCTGATCCAGATGGCGACCGGATCGGGAAAGACGTTCACCGCGGCGAACATCTCCTACCGATTGGTGAAGTACGCCGATGCCAAACGCATCTTGTTCCTGGTCGATCGGGCCAACCTCGGGCGTCAGACCGTGAAGGAGTTCCAGCAGTTCGCCACCCCCGATGACGGACGCAAGTTCACCGAGCTCTACAACGTGCAGCACCTGAACACCAACCGCATCGATCCGGTGGCCCGCGTGACGATCACGACGATCCAGCGGTTGTATTCGATCCTGCGGGGCGAACCGGAGCTGGCTGAGGAGCTCGATGAGATATCTGGCTTCGACCTCGCCCCCGAGGCTCCGGTGGAGGTGTCGTACAACCCCGACATCCCCATCGAGGCCTTCGACGTCATCATCATCGATGAGTGTCACCGCTCCATCTACGGGGTGTGGCGCCAGGTCCTCGAGTACTTCGATGCGTTCCTGATCGGGCTCACCGCGACCCCGGGCAAGCAGACCTTCGGGTTCTTCGATCAGAACCTCGTCATGGAGTACGGGCACGAGCAGGCCGTGGCCGACGGGGTGAACGTCGACTTCGACGTATACCGGATCAAGACGAAGGTGACCGAGCAGGGCTCGAGCATCGAGGCGGGCATCGTCACCAAGTTCCGCGAGAAGGAGACCCGTGCGGAGCGGTTGGGCTCGATGAGGACTTCGACTACGAAGCCAAGGACCTCGACCGCGCCGTGGTGGCCAAGGATCAGATCCGAACGATCATCGGCGCCTTCCGTGACCGACTCCCCGAGATCTTCGAGGGACGCACCGAGGTCCCCAAGACGCTCATCTTCGCCAAGTCTGATGCCCACGCGGATGACATCGTCGAGATCGTTCGGGAGGAGTTCGGCAAGGGCAATGACTTCGCCGCCAAGATCACCTACAAGTCCGGCTCCCAAGGCCAGAAGCCGGAAGACCTGCTCGCGTCGTTCCGTAACTCCTACAACCCGCGGATCGCGGTGACGGTAGACATGATCGCGACGGGCACCGATGTGAAGCCGCTCGAGTGCGTCTTCTTCATGCGCATGGTGCGCTCACGCAACTTCTTCGAGCAGATGAAGGGTAGGGGAGTCCGGGTCATCAACGACAACGACCTTCGGGCGGTCACCCCGGATGCGAGGGCGAAGGATCGCTTCGTGCTCGTCGATGCCGTCGGGGTGACGGAGACCGAGCTGATGGACACCGCCCCGATCGAGCGTCGGGTTGGGGTGCCGCTCGAGAGGTTGTTGCACCAGATCGCGCTTGGCAACCGCGAGCCGGACGTCATCTCCTCGGTCGCATCTCGTATCGCTCGGTTGGATGCCCAGATCACCGACGTCGACCAGGACGCGCTCGCCGCTACTGCAGGAGTGACGATGCCGGAGCTCGTAAAGAGGTTGCTCGCATCCTTAAACCCGGACAATCAGGTGGATACTGCGCGCGTCCTTACGGGAAAGAGCGAGCCGAGCGACGAAGAGATCGTGCACGCCGCAGACACGCTCACGAACGAGGCAGTGGCGGTGATCGCCGACAACCCTTCCTTCCGGGAGCAGCTCGTCGAGATCCGCCGGGCCGTCGACCAGATGATCGACGAGGTGAGCGTGGATGAGGTGATCGAGCAAGGAACCGGCTACTCGAAGGCGGCGACCGACCGGGCGAGGCACACGATCGAGAGCTTCGAGGCGTTCATCGAGGAGAACAAGGACGAGATCACCGCGCTGCAGATCCTGTACAGCCAACCGTACGGCGCGAAGGAGCTGACCTTCGGGCAGATCAAGGAGCTGGCGCAGGCTATTGAGCGACCTCCGCGCCGATGGACGCCGGAAGCCCTGTGGAAGGCGTACGAGACGCTCGATCGCTCCAAGGTCCGTGGCACGCCGCAGCACGTGCTGACGGATCTCATCTCACTGGTGCGCTACGCCGTTCATCAGCAAGAGGAGTTGGTGCCCTACCCCGAGCAGGTCGTGGACCGCTACGAGGCGTGGCTGCAGCAGCAGCACGAGGCCGGCCGGGAGTTCACCAACGAGCAACTCTTGTGGCTTGAGCGCATCCGCGATCACGTAGCGGCAAGCCTCGGTATCAGCATGGAGGACTTCGCATACGCGCCCTTCGCTCCCCTCGGTGGGCTCGGAAAGGCCACTGATCTGTTCGGCGACGAGCTTTCCACGCTGCTCGACGAGCTCGCGCAGGAGCTGGTGGCGTGACACTGCCAGCCGGATGGGCCCAGAGAGCTCTGGGTGAGGTGTCCGAAGTCACCCTGGGCAAGACTAGGTCGCCGAAGTCACATTCGGGTCCCAACATGATTCCTTACTTGCGGGCCGCCAACGTGACATGGAGAGGTTTGGACCTGTCCGATGTCAACGAGATGCATTTCACTCCCGACGAGGTGGCTAAGTATCGACTGGAGCCTGGCGACGTTCTGCTGAACGAGGGTTCGGGAAGTGCATCCGAGGTTGGCAAACCGGTCACGTGGAACGGTGAACTCCCTTTGTGCGGGTTCCAGAACACCCTTCTTCGCGTTAGAACGAAGGGCCCTGAGCCACCCTTCCTCCGTTACTACTTCTTGCACGCTGCGTTGTCCGGAGCCTTAGCAAGTGTCTCGACTGGTGTGGGCATCAACCACCTCGGGCGCCGGAACATGCTCGAGTTTCCTGTGCTGCTTCCCCCGCCCCCCGAGCAGCGGCGGATCGTGGAGGCGATCGAGGAGCAGTTCTCCCGCCTCGACGCCGCTGAGGACACTCTTCTCCGAGTGTGTGACAGGCTGGACGCGTACGAGTCTGCGGCCTTGCTTCAAATCTTCGCAGGCGCTTGGGAGATGGGTTCCCTTGGCGACCTGACCGAGACCATCACGAAGGGTACCAACCCCACTTCTGTGGGGTTCAAGTTCGTTGATCAGGGGATTCTCTTCGTCAAAGCGGAGTCTCTGGCCCAAGGGCGAATAGATAGTTCGAGGTGCGCACACATCAGTCCCGAAGCCCACGAGGCGCTCGCTCCCAGCTCATTTCGGGTGATGTCCTCGTCACGATTGCGGGGACCTTGGGCCGTGTGGGTGTGGTGCGCGACCTTGACACGCCAGCCAACGCCAACCAGGCAGTCGCTGTCGTGCGTCTTCGAGACGCCGGACTCGCGTCATTCGTCTCGTCATGGCTGGCGGGTCCCATCGCACAGAGCCGGTTCCGCACAGATGGACGAGGAATAGGACTGCAGAACCTGAACCTGAAGCAACTGGGGGCTGTTCGGGTTCCTCTTCCTCCCGCATCGGAGAGGGCACGCATGGTCGAGGAGGCTGAGCGCCTCAGAGACTCGACCGTGCGCATCGTCGGCGGGGTTCGTTCAACCGCTGCGCAGAGTCGGGCAGTACGAAGATCGATCCTCCGCGAGGCGTTCGCTGGTCGACTGGTTCCCCAGGTGGCGGGGTCCAACCTGAATGAGAAGGTGGGCGCGTGACGGATCCAAAGGCGCTCGTCGACAAGCTCTGGAACTACTGCAACATCCTTCGTGACGATGGCCTGTCCTACGGCGATTACGTCGAGCAGCTCACCTACTTGTTGTTCCTCAAGATGGCGGACGAGCAGACCCGCCCGCCGTTCAACCGCGGGCCGGTAGTCCCAAACGACCTCGACTGGCCCTCGCTTCTCAAGCGCGACGGCGACGAGCTCGAGGTCCATTACCGTCATCTGCTGGACGAGCTCGGCAAGTCTCCGGGGATGCTCGGCATCATCTTCCGTAAGGCGCAGAACCGGATCCAAGACCCGGCCAAGCTTCGTCGCCTGATCGTCGACCTCATCGACCAGGAGCGGTGGATGAGCCTAGGCGCTGACGTGAAGGGCGACGCCTACGAGGGGCTACTACAGAAGAACGCGGAAGACATCAAGTCGGGCGCCGGCCAGTACTTCACTCCGCGTTCGTTGATCAAGGCGATGGTTGAGGTGATGCGTCCCGAGCCGGGGATGCTTATCTGCGACCCGGCATGCGGCACCGGCGGGTTCTTCCTGGCGAGCTACGACTCCATCGCGACGAACTTCCCTCACTTGGATCCCGATCAGACGCGGGCGCTGCAGTCAGGGACGTTCACCGGATGGGAGATCGTGGACAACACGGCACGTCTGTGCGCGATGAACCTGCTGCTGCACGGCATCGAGAGTCCTGAGGCTGACAGCCCGATCCACGTCGACGACGCCCTGCGCGCGGACCCCGGCGAGCGCTTCGACATGGTCCTTACCAACCCGCCGTTCGGCAAGAAGTCCTCGATCCAGGTCATCAACACCGAGGGCGAGACCTCGAGGGAGAGCTTGACCTACGTGCGGGATGACTTCTGGGCGTCAACGTCCAACAAGCAGCTCAACTTCGTCCAGCACATCAAGACGCTGCTGAAGATCGAGGGTCGAGCCGCGGTTGTCGTGCCGGACAACGTGCTGTTCGAAGGCGGCGCAGGAGAGACGATCCGACGCAAGTTGCTGCACGAGTGTGACGTCCACACCTTGCTGCGGCTACCCACGGGACTGTTCTACGCCCAGGGCGTGAAGGCGAACGTCATCTTCTTCGACCGCAAGGCAGCATCGGAGAACCCGTGGACTTCGGAGCTGTGGATCTACGACCTGCGCACCAACGAGCACTTCACCTTGAAGGAGAACCCGCTGCGTTACGTGGACCTCGCGGACTTCGTCGCGTGCTTCAACACGGAGAACCGGCGCGCGCGGAGGGAGACCGAGCGGTTCAAGCGGTTTACCTACGACGAGCTGATGGCCCGAGACAAGGCGAGCTTGGACATCTTCTGGTTGCGCGACGAGTCGTTGGAGGACACCGACAACCTTCCGCCACCAGCCGTCATCGCGGCGGAGATCGTGGAGGACCTTGAGGCTGCCCTCGCCGAGTTCGCCCTCATCGCGGAATCCCTGGGCGCAGGAACGGAAACGGCGTAGGGGGACATCCCCCCAAAGGTCCCTGCGCCGACCTTCCTGGCCTCGGGGCTGGGCCATCTCGCCCCCTCGCCCGGGATAGGATGCCGTTCGTGCGACAGATCGGGCTCGGGCTCATGATCTTCGGAGCGGCTCTCTACGTCGCGTTGCTCTATCGAGGGGGGACCCGCTGGGCCGGCGATGTCGTCGCCCTGATCGGCCTTGGTGTGTGGGGCATCTCCAAAGAGAAGCGGTAGGCGCAGGCCAAGGGCGTCAAGCCCTGCCTGATTCAAACTGAGGCACTACCGACACGGAAGAGGTCTTGGCTCCACCGCATCGACCCAAGTCGGGATCAGGAGTACGAGTCGGGCGGTGTTTGCACTCGAGCTGATGAGCTGGTGCCCGAATGCGCTCTATTCTTCTAGCGTGGTCGGGCGAGGGGAGGAGGAGTCCGCCCTCCGAGGCGCGGCGGCCCTGGCAGGTAGGCTCCTGAGGGCAATCAGCCGTGGTGAGCTCGACGCTCCCGAACGCCTGATTCGCCTCCTCACCGCCGTTCGAAAGGTGGGGAAGACCCGGCATTAGGTCCAAGTTGCCTCTTGGTCTCATACAGTAAACGTGGGTTTGCTGTATATTCGAGCTATGGGAACACCTTCCACGGGCACCGAGAGATGAAGGCGATCGGATACATCCGGGTATCGACCGAGGAGCAAGCCGACTCGGGAGCGGGTCTCGAGGCGCAGCGAAGGGCGATCGAGCAGGAAGCTTCTCGCCGCGGTTGGACGCTGATCGGCATCTTGGAGGACGCAGCCTCGGGCAAGAGCATGAACAAGCGTCCGGGCCTCAAGGACGCCCTCGCAGCCGTCGAGGATGGCCGGGCCGAGGCTCTGGTCGTGGCGAAGCTCGACCGGCTCTCGCGTTCGTTGCTGGACTTCTCCTCGCTCATGGAGCGCAGCCGAAAGGCGGGGTGGGCACTCGTCGCGCTCGACCTGGGGGTGGACACGACCACGCCGGCGGGGGAGATGATGGCGAATGTGCTGGCGGTCTTCGCTCATTTCGAACGACGCCTGATCGGACAACGAACCCGCGACGCGCTCGCGGTGAAGCGATCCCAGGGTGTGCGCCTCGGAAGACCCCGCCAGCTGCCTGATCCCGTACGTCAACGAATCCGCCGACTCCGGCGAAAGGGTCTTTCCCTCGCGGCGATCGCCGACGAGCTGAACCGGGACGGCGTGCCGACGGCCCAAGGGGGGCGCAGCTGGTATCCCTCGACGGTCCGGTCGGTCCTCGGAGCGGGATAGGTCGGGACTGAACCCCATGGGCTGGAGCGTCACTTCGGTAGACGGCGAAGAACACGTGAGCGCTTCAACACAGCCGTGAGCTGAGATATCGGGTTTTGCTCCTTCCGCTCCCACTCGGATTGGAAGGACTTGACGTCTCGTTCCCCAACCCCTTAGATACCGAGTATGTATACGCGGTATAGGAGGGGTCATGTCTGTTTCGATGAGCGTCTTGGCGATCCTGAAGGAAGGACCCTCTTACGGGCTCCAGCTGAAGACTGCGTTCGAAGGCAGGACCGGCGGCGTCTGGCCTCTGAACGTCGGTCAGGTCTACACGACACTCGATCGCCTTGAGCGTGACGGGTTTGCTCGGTCCGTCAGCGAAGCAGGAGAGGGCGGCAAGCAGAAGGTGTTCGAGATCACCGACGAAGGCCGGGCAAAGGTGCGGGACTGGTTCTCTATCGGCGAGCTCATGGGCGCTCCGCCGCGGGACGGATTGGTGCTGAAGCTCGTGATGGCCGCGAGGCATCCCGGCGTAGAAGCGTCCGCAGTGATCCAGATCGAGCGCAAAGGCGCCGTTCAGCTCTTGCAGGAGTACACGCGCCTCAAGAGTGATGACACCGGCGCGGATCTGGGGTGGCACTTCCTGCTCGACTCCTTGATCTTCCAGACGGAAGCACGCGTCCGCTGGCTCGACGCATGCGAAGCTCGCCTCGCTCGGTCGACGCCACCTTCGCGTGCGGCCCCCACATCGCAGGACGTGTCGACGAGCGACCACAGCGAGGTGCTCGGATGACCCCGACACTGCAGATGACCGGAGTCACCCGAGTGTTCGGCGAAGGGCGCCTGGAGGTCGATGCGGTGACGGACGTGTCGCTCTCGGCCGCCGCCGGCGAGCTGGTCGCGGTCATGGGCCCGAGCGGTTCCGGCAAGACCACCCTGTTGTCTCTCGCTGGAGGGCTCGATCACCCGAGCAGCGGAACGGTGTCGGTCGAGGGCATTGATCTCTCGGATCTGAGCCGGGCCGATCTCGCGCGCATGCGACGTCGTTCGATCGGCTACGTGTTCCAGCAGATGAATCTCGTCGAGGGACTCACGGCCATCGAGAACGCATCGCTCCCGCTCGAGCTCGACGGACGAGGTCGGCGTGACGCGAGGGAGGCCGCCGCGTCGGCGCTGGAGTTGGTGTCGATGGGTGAGCTCGCCGACCGATTCCCCGACGAGCTCTCCGGGGGAGAACAACAGCGTGTCGCGATCGCGCGGGCAGTCGTCGGCGATCGCGTTCTGCTGCTGGCAGACGAGCCGACCGGTGCGCTCGACTCCGTAACCGGGGAATCGGTGCTTCGTCTCCTTCGAGGGCACTGCGACCGCGGGGGAGCCGGCGTGCTCGTCACCCACGACGCCAGGTTCGCCGCGTGGGCTGATCGCATCGTGTTCCTTCGTGACGGCCGCATCGTCGATGAGACCCAGCCGACGCAAGGTCCCGAAACCCTGCTCCGCGATCCAGTCAGCCGATGAGTGGCTCCGCGTACCGCGCCGTCGCGAGGGTGGCGTGGCGTCAGGCACGTCGGGCGCCGTGGAGGAGCGCGCTCGTAGCCGTTCTTGTCGCCCTTCCCGTAGCGGGTCTCGTGGGGGCCGCGACCGTGATCCGGACGGCTTATCCCACCGCCGAGGAAAGGGTGCGTGCTGAGATGGGCTCGGCCGACCTGTGGCTGTTCCCGCCTCAGGTCCTGGGGGCGGGAGAGCTATCCGCGCATCTTCCCGCAGGCGCCACTCTTGTTGAGCGCCGAGAGGCGGCCAGCTTCGGTGTCGTAAGAGGCCAGCTCCTTGACGTCAACCTGATACAGCTATCGGCGCCGGCGGATACTCCGCCTGCGGCCGGGATGTTCCACCTGCTCGAAGGACGCTTACCAACGGGGCCGGGTGAAGCCGCTCTCCAGCCTCACGTCCTTAGCGCCTACGGCGCTCGGATCGGTGATCGCGTTCGATTCGCGGACGCGGCGAAGATCACGGTGTTGGTCACCGGTACGGTCGTTGATCCAGAACAGCTCGATTCCCAGGTTGCTCTTCTTGGGCCTGGCACGTTGGCGCCCAAGGACGTTCAACATCTGGCCCCGTCCTACCTGGTCGGGCTTCCTGCCGGCGTGTCGTCGTCGCAGGCAGCCGCTGGGCTGTCTTCGTTGGCGGAGGTGGCCGTTACGACGCGGCAATCCCTCGAGGCGAACGGCCCCTGGGGCAGGACGGTCGCTACGGGCGGATCTTTCGCTGCAACGGCGGTGGCGTTGTTCGCGACTGGCCTGATCGCTGCCGCCGCCTTCGTGGTGGGCGCCAGGCGGCAGCTGCGGACCTTAGGTCTCATCAGCGCGGCTGGGGGTGAGCCGCGTCATGTGCGGGCCACCGTCTTGTTCGGGGGAACAGTCCTGGGCTTCATCGGCTCGTGCGTGGGCCTCGCGTTGGGGATCGCCGCGGCGTTCGCGATCCAACCACAGCTACATCGATGGGCGGGGCGGATCATGGGCCCGGTGCGCATCCCAGCGCTCCCCCTCCTGGGCGCGCTCGCTCTCGGCACCGCAGCGTCGACCATGGCCGCCTACGGGCCGGCGCGTTCTGCGGCGAAGCTCAGCACGGTCGAAGCGCTCGCGGGACGGACTCCCCCGCCAAAGGCCTCAGGACGGCTCGCCGCGGCCGGGTTCGCGATCGCCGTAGCCGGAGGGGCGCTGGTCTCGTGGGCCACGAAGGCACACTCAAAGCCTTCGCTCGCTGTCGGTCTCATCGGGATGCTTTCCGGACTCCTGGTTGCGATCCCGCTCGTGGTCACATGGTTCGGTCGAGGCGCCGGATACCTGCCGACGGCGCCCAGGATCGCGGTGCGCGATCTCGCTCGGAACGGTCGAAGGACCGCTGCAGCACTAGCCGCAGCCACGATCGCGCTTGCCATTCCGGTCAGCGTTGGTGCACTCACACTCAGCCAGGATGCGCAATACGCACGGGTTCCGTATATGGCCGCCGACCAGCTGTCGATCGGGTTCTTCGACGGGATGTTGGGGCCGGGGCCGGGCGAGAGCGATCATCTCGTGAGCGATCTGCGATCCGCATTCCCCGGATCGCTCGTCGTGCCGCTGCGGACCTCAGCAGAGACGCAACCGGGAAGGCGGAAGCCGAAGCCGATATTGATCGAGGGTCCTCTCTTCCAATCGCAGGGACAAGCCTCCCGCGTGGACGGAGACCTGCTGATCGGTGACTCCGATGTTCTGCGCGCGTTCCATGCCGAGGATGGGATCAGTGCGCTTGAGTCGGGATCGATCGTCGCGGTCGGTCCAGGCGCCATTGACCGCGGGGTCGTCCACATCACGAAGGGCGATGGAGGTGGCCCGGGCGTGCCAGGGTCGTACTTCGATCTCCCGGCCGTCGAGGCGGGCGGTACGAGGTACTCGTCGCTCGGCGACGGCCAATACGTCTACGTCATCTCCCCCGACGCCGCCGCCGCCCACGGTTTCGTCATCACCAAGTCCTCCATGTCGAACCCCCACATCGTCTTGCGCGCGCCCAGAGATCTCAGTGGAGAGGACATCCAACGCGCCCGGGAGATCGCGTCCAAGTACGCCGGCGCCTCGGTCGTCTCTGCCGCCGATCTTGGCAGCCACAACGGTACCGGTCGATGGGCCGCCAACGTCGCGGGAGCGGTTCTCGCGCTAGCCATCGTCGGGGTGGTCGTAGGACTTCTCGGAGCGGAGTCGAGGAAGGACCGAGCGATCCTCGCGGCGGTCGGCGCCGCACCCCGGACGAGGCGCTCGCTCGCCGGCGCATCCGCCTGGGTCGTCGCCGCGGTCGCCGGAGCACTCGCCGTCCCGGCCGGCTTCGCGCCCGTGGTCGTGTTCCGGGTCGCACAGGCTCGCGACTACCCGATCGTCGTGCCGTGGGCCGCGATCGCGGTCGCGATCTTGGTCGTGCCGATCATCGCCGGAGGGATCGCGGCCCTGGGGTCGCGCGAGCCGAAGCCGATGAGTCTGCTTCGACCCATCGCGTAGACGCGACGCTCGTCGCCTCCACTTCGGGAAGATGCGGCATCGCTACCCCTACACGGCTTCGTCCTCCGACATTCCGTCGCCTGCGCGAGACGGTGGAGTTCATGTCATCCCGCCGCATTCGGTTCCTCGCTGCGCTCGTGGCGACCTCGGTCGTGGGACATCACCCGCACGAGAGACGGCTCGTGTCCACAGCGAACATCCCCACCGTAGAACCGGTCGGGTCGCGGAGTTCCAGCCCCACCTTCGAGGACGACCCGGGGACCTGCACGTAGGCCTCACCCGAGGTCCAGCCTGTGTCCTGGATCCGCACCTTGGCAGCCGTCGAGCCTTGGACCATCGGCACGATCGTCATGGTGTGGGAGACCTCGTGGCTTCCGGGCTTCCCGCCGATCGCCAATGGGTGCCCGTTGCCCTGGACGACAAGATGCAGCAGCCAGGCTCCGTTGTACTTCAACACCTGTAGCACGGTGACGTCCGCGTATCCCACCCTGTACGTCGGCGTCGAACAGTTGCTCCCGCCAGTGATTGCGACCTGACTCTCGGGTCCGCCGGCCCACTCTCGGAGCACCGAGATCTCCTCGCGCTGGCGGTTGCGCTGGTGCACGTAGGCGCTGGCGCC
>JALYLV010000029.1 GCA_030774035.1 Actinomycetota bacterium | reverse complement strand
ACCCGTTCGCCGCTGATCCCCGGGCCGAAGCCCGGTTCACCGCTCGACTTGCATGTGTTAAGCACGCCGCCAGCGTTCGTCCTGAGCCAGGATCAAACTCTCCGTAGAGAATCGAAGTCCCCGAACCCGAAGGCTCGGGGCTCTTTTCTGTCTTGGAGTCGACCGGCTTCGGGCAGGCACTGCCCTCGACCGGCCTTCAGCTGATCCCGCCCGTTTGTCCGGACGGATTCAGTACTACTCGTCTGCTGGGTTCCAGGCACGGTAAACCGCACCTCCCAGCTGACGGGAAATGCACTGGCTTTCTTACACACTGTTCAGTTCTCAAGGTGCGGCAAACGGCGCTCCGCCACCTCGGGCTTGGTGTGGGACCTCGCAGAGGGGGCTCGCGCCGTTGGCTATCGTAGCAGGGAGCGAAGAGCCGTCAACCGGACCTTCCCTCAGGCCAGGCGGATGAACCGTCGCCTGCCCGATTGCAGGACCCGCCCGCGCAGGTCATCGGGCTCATACTCGGCGCCGGGGTCCGTGACCACCTCGCCGTCGATCCGCACGGCACCCTGCTCGATCGACCTCCTGGCCTCGCCGTTGGACGCCGCCATCCCCACGGAGAGCAGGAGTCGCGGCAACCAGACCCGTCCGTCTCGAAGGGCGTCGTCGGGGATCGCCGCGGTCGGCACATCTGTCGGGATCCGGTGTTCGCGGAAGACGAGGTCGAAGCGGCCTTCGGCATCAGCGCCGGCCCCGGCCCCGTGGTACAGGTCGACGATCTCGCGAGCCATCCGCCGCTTCTCGTCGTTCGGGTGTGCCGAGCCGTCCGCGAGTCCCTTCTCCACCGAGTCGACCACGGGCGGCTCGAGAGACGTGCAGAGGCGCATGTATCTCGGGATCAGCCCGTCGGGGATCGACATCAGCTTCCCGAACTGCTCCTCGGGCGGCTCATCGATCCCGACGTAGTTCCCGAGCGACTGACTCATCTTCTGGACGCCGTCGAGCCCTTCCAACAGCGGCATCGTCAAGATGATCTGCGGCTCGTGGCCTCGGTCGCGCTGCAGCTCTCGGCCGACGAGCAGGTTGAACAGCTGATCCGTGCCTCCCAGCTCGATATCGGCGCCGACCGCGACGGAGTCGTACCCCTGCAGCAGCGGGTAGAGGAACTCCATGACCGAGATCGGCTTGCCTGCGGCATAGCGCTTTGCGAAGTCGTCTCGCTCGAGCATGCGAGCGACCGTGTACGAGGCCGTGAGCTTGAGGATGTCGTCGATGGCCATCGACTCCAGCCATTCCGAGTTATAGCGGATCTCGAGGTTGTCGTCGGACAGGACCTTGCGGATACCCCCCAAGAGCCGCTCCGCGTAGCCGTCGACCTGTTCCTTCGTCAGCTGCGGACGCGTCTCCGACTTACCGGAGGGATCCCCCACCCTAGCCGTGAGATCGCCGACGATGAGAACTGCCGTGTGTCCTGCGTCTTGGAACTGCCGGAGCTTGCGCAAGACCACGGCCCACCCCAGCGTCACGCTCGGTGCTGTGGGGTCCAGGCCCAGCTTCACCCGAAGTGGTCGTCCCCGAGCGAGCGCTTCCTCGAGGCCGCCCGCGGGGTGGATCTCAGCCGCGCCGCTCCTCAGCATCGTGAGCGGGTCCGGAGCCATGGCGACCGGATGCTACCAGCGAAGATACCCAGAATAGCGGGGTCGCAGGGGTAGACTCGCCGACGATGACGAAGGGCCGGGGCCTTCCCCTCGCGGCCGGATCCCTCGTGCTTGTGACCCTGCTCAGCGGATGCGGCGGTCTGCCACGGCTCGAGGACTATCCGACGCTTCCGCTCGAACAAACGTCGTTCCTGTTGGCGTCCGACGGGAGCCTGATCACGCAGCTGCATGCGGAACAAGATCGCGTCGTCCTCAGCTTCCGGCAGATGCCCGCGTCGATCCGCGATGCGACCGTCGCGATCGAAGACCGGCGCTTCTACCAGCATCACGGGGTGGACCTTCGCGCGGTGGTCCGAGCCGCATATGACAACGCCCAGGCAGGCCAGATCGTCGAGGGCGGCTCGACGATCACCGAGCAACTGGTGAAGAACCTCTACACCGGCGACGCCGAGACGTTCCGGCGGAAGTTCGACGAGGCGGCTCTCGCGTGGCAGCTCGAGGATCGGATGACGAAGGACCAGATCCTCACCGAGTATCTGAACACCGTCTACTTCGGCCTGGGGGCGTACGGGATCCAGGCAGCGGCCAGGACGTTCTTCGGCGTCGATGCGAAGGATCTGGATGTCGCGCAGGCCGCCACGCTGGCGGGCCTCATCTCGTCCCCAGGTCACTTCGATCCATTCAGGCACCCAGATCACGCTCGCGGCCGACGAGACGTCGTGCTCCGTTTGATGTTCGAACAGGGCACCCTGACGAAGGCTGTGTACCAGCGAGCCGTCGACGAGCCAGTCAACGTCCATCGAACGAGCGTGAAGTCGACCCGCTATCCCTACCCGTACTTCGTTGACTACGTGAAGGACTGGTTCCTCTCAGATCCCGCGTTCGGCGAAACGCGGGAGGATCGCTACAAGCTGCTGTTCACGGGGGGCCTCCGGATCACGACGACGATCGATCCGAGACTGCAGTCAGCTGCCGAGTCCGCGGTGGGTGCGGTCCTTTCGTACCCGAGTGACCCTGCCGGAGCGATGACCGTGATGGATCCGAGCACGGGGTTCGTGCGAGCGATGGTCGGCGGCAACGACGCGGACTACTGGAACAACCACGAGGGCGGCAGAGTGAACCTCGCAACGGACGAGGGAGGGACCGGACGCCAGTCGGGTTCGTCGTTCAAGCCGTACGCGCTCGTCGCCGCGCTCGAGGACGGTATCTCCCCCTCGACGATGTTCCCGTCCCCGACATCGATCGATATCCCGATGGGCAACGGCAAGGTGTGGTCGGTGACGAACGCGGAGCCGAGCAGCTTCGGAAGCATGACCCTTGAAGACGCGACGATCGACTCCGTCAACACGGTCTACGCGCAACTCATCGACCGGATCGGTGCTTCGAAGGTCGTCTCGGTTGCGACACGGATGGGCATCCGATGTTGCAAGGATGTGAGCCAACCGACGCATCCGCTTCGTCCCTATCTCTCCGCGGTTCTCGGGACCAACGAGGTCAACACGCTGGAGATGGCCGATGCATACAGCACCCTCGCGAGCGGCGGTTCGCGCGTGGCCCCGGTTCCCGTCTTGAGCGTCACCGATGCATCCGGGCACAGCCTGTGGAAAGCGAGCCCCGACCCTCGGCAGGTGGTGGATCCGAGGATCGCATCCGTCGTCGACCGGATCCTGCAGAAGGTGGTCCTGTACGGCACCGGGACCGCGGCCAACATCGGCCGGCCGCAGATCGGAAAGACCGGCACTGCGATGGATCACTCGAACGCCTGGTTCGTTGGAGCGATCCCGCAGTTGACGGCGGCGGTGTGGGTCGGGTTCCCGCGCGGCCAGGTGTCGATGGTGCCTCCGACGACCCGCATCACTGTCTTTGGCGGGACGTGGCCGGCTGAGATCTGGCGGGTATTCATGGAGCGGGCGGCAGCGGCACTCGTCGTCAAGGGATTCCCGCGACCAGAGGTCGGATACGTGTCGGTGGCCGTCGACGTCACGCAGGACACGTACTGTCTTCCCAACCAGTTCACGTTGCCCCAGAACATCGAGACCCTGCAGTTCATCGACGGCATGGAGCCGAGACTGACCTGCACGGCGCCGACCGCTCTGCAATCCGTGAGCGTCCCATCGGTCATCGGCCTCCCTCTGTCGGCCGCCGAAGAACAGCTCAACCTGTCCGGGTTCTATGTGAAGGTCGTCACGGTTACTTCCACGCAACCGAAGAACACCGTCGTCTACCAGACGCCATCGGCGGGCGTCGGGGCGTACCAGACGAGCACCGTGACGATCTCTGTCGCGCGCCCCTAGGTCAGTTCGGCGAGCGCCGCGCCGGGCGACCCTTCGAAACGAACGGATCCTCTTCGATGCTGAACCGCCAGTCCCGATCGGTTCCACGGGTGACACCCACGCGAGGGCCGGAGACGATCGCCGCGGCGCGTTCGCCTCGCTCGATCCACACCGCCGACCCGGCGACGAGATCCTCGCCGTCGAGGGCTCGATCCACCGCGAACGCCTGACACCATCGGGCAGGCCCGGAGCACAACTCCCGGACCGCTTCGCGACCTCGGTGCGTCGCCATCCGCTCCACGCCCTCCAGCGGCTCGCCAGACCGAAGCAGTACCGCGCTCCCGACGCCTCGCCGTGCGGTGACGACGTTCATGCAGAAATGCATGCCGTACGTGAAATAGACGTACAGGCTGCCCGGGGACCCGAACATCACGGCATTGCGTGGCGTCTCGCCTCGGAAGGAATGGCTCGCCGGGTCATCCGGCTCATACGCCTCGGTCTCGACGATGCGGGCGGCGAGCAGCGTGCCGTCCGTCAGGCGTCGGGTGAGCACATGACCGAGCAGATCGGGCGCCACCGCCGAGGCGAGCCTCGCGTAGAACGTTCGCGGCAGCCGCCTGCGAGCCGAGATCAGTCCTTCCGTCCCTTTGGCCGTCCCTTGCGCAAGAAGCGCTGCAGCTTGCCCAGCGGCCACGCGTTGATGACGTCCTCCTTGGTGAGCCAGCCCCGTTGAGCCGTGGCGACCCCGAAGCGGATCAACGGGAGATGCACCGGCGCGTGCGCGTCGGTGTTCACCGCGAACTTCACGCCGTGCCCGCGGGCCCACAGGACGTGCTCGTCCTTCAGGTCGAGCCGGTCAGGGTGAGAGTTGATCTCGAGCGCGGTTCCGGTCCTCGCCGCGGCTTCGAAGACGGCGTCCAGATCGAGATCGATCGGTGGCCGCGCACCGATCTTCCGGCCGGTGAGGTGCCCGATCACGTTCACGTACGGGTCCTCGATCGCACGGATGACCCGCCGCGTCTGCTCGTCGCGAGAGAGGTTGAAATGCGAATGGACGGACGCGACGGTGACATCGAACCCCTCGAGGAACGCTCCGTCCCAGTCGACACCCCCTTCTTGGTCGATGTTCAGCTCCGACCCATGGAGCAGACGCATCTTCGGGTAACGGGACTGGAGCTTGCGGAGCTGGGCGCGCTGGGTGAGCGCCTTCTCGTCGGTCATGCGTTGCATGTAGAGGTTCGGTGCGTGGTCGGTAACGGCGTAGTACGCATAGCGTCGAGCAGCGGCGTGCTTCACCATCTCATCCATCGACGCGAGTCCGTCCGTCAGGTTCGTATGGGTATGGAGATCTCCGCGCACCTGATCCGCGTCGAGCACGTCCGGGAGCTCCCCGTTCAGCGCGGCCTCTACCTCGCCTCGGTCTTCTCGCAGCGTCGGAGGGATGAACGGAAGACCGAGGCGCTCGTACACCAGTTCTTCCGTCTCGGCGGCCAACAGGGTTCCCTTCTTCGCTTCGAACAGGCCGTATTCGCTGAGCTTCAGGCCCTTGCGGACGGCCATCTCGCGGATCCGGACGTTGTGCGCCTTGGAGCCGGTGAAGTAGATCAGCGCCGCTCCCCACACCGGGGGTTCGATCACCCGGAGATCGACCTGCAGCCCTCGATCGGCGATGACAGACGTCTTGGTGTCGCCGTGCGCGATCACCCGCGACACCGCCGGCAGCGCGACGAACGCGTCCATCACAGGGATCGGATCCGTGCTGGCGACGAGCAGGTCGATGTCACCGATCGTTTCGCGCATACGCCTGAGCGAGCCCGCGTACGTCGCGTCCTGGACCTGCGGCAGCGAGGTGAGCGCGGCGAGGAGCGACTCGGCGACATCCAGCGCCACGCTGACCTGAACCCGCCCTCCCGCCGCAGACAGCTGCTCGATGCCGCGCGTGATGTTGTCCTGCGTCTTCTTCCCGAAGCCCTTGAGGGCGGCAACTCGATCGGCGTCGATGGCCTCGATGAGCGCTTCGAGGGAAGCAACCCCGAGCTCCCGGTACACGGCCATCGCTTTCTTCGGCCCGAGCCCGGGGATCGCGATCAGCTCGCGCACGCCCGCCGGGATCTGCGATCGCAGCCCCTCGAGATGCTGGATCTCGCCCGTCGTCAGGTACTCGTGGATCTTCTCCCCGATCGACTTGCCGACCGAGGGGATCTTCATGATGGCGTCGAGGTCTCTGCCATCGATGTTGCCCGGATATCCACCGACCGCGCGCGCGGCCTTCTCGTATGCCCGGGGTTTGAATGGATCGTCGGAAAGGATCGAAAGGAGGTCGGCGAACTCCAGGAGCACCTGTTCCACCTCGTCGTTGGTTCTACCCACGGTCGACCTCAGGCCAGGCCGAAGAGGAACAGCAGCAAGGCCTTCTGCGTGTGGAGCCGGTTCTCCGCTTGATCCCACACCACGGAGCGCGGGCCGTCGATCACCTCGGCGGTGATCTCCTGGCCGCGGTGAGCGGGGAGGCAGTGCATGACCACGACGTCGTCGGAGGCGATCTCCACGAGCTTCTGGTTCAGCTGGTAGTGCATGAACACGAGGGAGCGTTCTTCGGCTTCGGCCTCCTGACCCATGCTTGCCCAGACATCGGTGTAGAGAACGTCGGCGCCTGCCGCCGCGTCGGCCGCATCGGTCTCGACGGTCACCGTTCCCCCGGTCTCGGCCGCGATCTCGTGGGCGCGGTGAACGACTTGAGGGATCGGCTCGAAACCGGGCGGTGTGGCCACCCGAACGTTCATCCCAACCTTCGCGCCCGCCAGGAGCAACGAGTGCGCGACGTTGTTCCCGTCGCCCAGGTAGGCGAGCGTTCGGCCGGCGGTCCCACCGAGCCGCTCCCGGATCGTGAGCAGGTCCGCGAGCGCCTGGCACGGGTGTTCGAAATCCGACAGAGAGTTCACGACGGGCACCGTCGCCGCTCCGGCGAGCACTTCGAGACGCTCCTGCTCGAAGGTGCGGAGAACGATCGCATCGACGTACCGGCTGAGGACGCGTCCCGTGTCCTCGATCGTCTCACCGCGGCCAAGTTGCAACTCAGCAGCCGACAGAACGAGCGGGTGCGCTCCGAGCTGAGCGACCGCGACCTCGAACGAAACGCGCGTGCGCGTCGACGGCTTCTCGAAGATGAGCGCGATCGTCTTGCCGGCGAGACGGCCAGCGTACGGTTGAGGCTCCATCTTCACCGCGGTCGACAGCGTGAGCAGGCCCACGAGCTCGGCCGGCGAGAGGTCATCTACGGAGAGGTAATCGCGCTCCATCGGCGGGGAGTCTATCCCGCGCCATCGGCTCGAGTCGAAGCCGCTCGAAGCGAGCCGTTGGCGCTACCCGGTTCGGAGCTCGCCGCCGAACAGGTCTCTGAGGCGTTGCACGATCGCGGCGACCGCCACCTCGGCCTCGTCGTCGGTGAGGGTTCGGTCCGGAGCCCGGAAGTCGACGGCGAACGCGAGGCTCTTCGTGCCGGGAGGGAGCGAGCCCCCGCGGAAGACGTCGAACAGCACGCACCGGTCGACGAGCGCACCGCCCGCTTCCATGATGGCGGCGTGGACGTCACCCGCAGCGGCGCCGTCGGGGACCACGAACGCGAGATCCCTGCGCAGCGGAGGGAAGCGAGGGACGTCGTGGAAGACGAACGCCTTGCCCGCGGCGTCCAGCAGGGCGTCGAACTCGAGCTCTCCCACCGCGACGCGACCCGAGATATCGAGTGATCTCGCCAGTCGCGGGTGGATCTCACCCAACACGCCCGCCCGTGCCCCCTCGACGGTGATCGACGCCGATCTTCCCGGGTGGAAGGGCCCCTCGAGCGCGTCACCCAACGACCAGCTCGCCACGCCGAGCTCCTCCATGAGCGACTCGAGAACGCCGCGAGCGTCGAGCACATCGAGCTCCCTTTCGGCGGCAGCCCATCCTTCATCGGCCGAGCCGCTGAGTGCGAAGGCAACCTTCCTCCGCTCTTGAACCGGATCCGCGAGGCGGAACACGGTGCCGACCTCGAACAGGCTGATCCGTCGCACGCCCCTCGCCTGGTTGCTCGCCACGATGTGGAGCAGACCCGGCGTGAGCCGCGTTCGCAGGAAGCCTTCTTCCACGCTGATAGGGTTCGCGATCGCGATCGCGTCGGCATCGCCGGTCATGTCGACGTCCTCGGCCGAGCAGAACGGGATCGGCCGCACTTCGCGGAGGCCGGCACGAACGAGCGCCTCTCTGATGGTTCGGACGAACGCGTACGGCTCGGGCATGCCGCCGGGATGCGACGGTCTCGGCAACGTTGCGCCGACCCGGTCGTAGCCCTGGAGTCGGACGACCTCCTCGATCAGGTCCACCTCGCGTTCGAGGTCGACCCGGTAACCGGGTGATTCGACGTCGAGACGATCCTCCGAGTCGTTCTTCACCGCCATGCCGAGACGCTCGAAGACCTCGGACGCATCCTCGGACGAGACCTGGTAGCCCAGAAGGGCACTGGCTCGGGCGGGGCGCATCGAGACCCAACGCCGTGCCTGGAGCTCACCGGCAGTGGCGGCCCCGCGCAGCACCGTGGCTCCTGTCCAGCTGGAGATGAGCCCCGCGCAACGGGCCGCCGCCGCCTCGAGCCCTTCCGGATCGGTCCCTCGTTCGAATCGGTACGACGCCTCGGAATGAAGATCGAGCCGCCGTGCGGTTCGCAGGATCCCCGTTCGCGTGAAGTACGCGCTCTCCAACAAGACGTCGGCCGTCGCATCCGAGACCTCGGATGTGGCCCCGCCCATGACGCCCGCGATCGCGACCGGTTGCTTCAGGTCGCAGATCAGCAGGTCGTCCTCATCGAGGGTTCGTTCGACATCGTCCAGGGTTCGGAGCTTCTCCCCTGCGGCTGCGCGCCGAACGACGATCCCCGGGCCAGCGAGCCGATCCATATCGAAACCGTGGAGCGGTTGCCCCAGCTCGAGCATCACGTAGTTCGTCGCGTCCACGACGGCCGAGATCGGCCGCATGCCGGCCGCCGTGAGCCGGATCTGCGCCGCGAGGGGCGAGGGTCCCGCTCCGGCGCCTCGGATCACACGTGCGATGTAGCGGGGACAGCCGTCCGGCGCTTCGATCGTGACCGAGACGACCGGGGCGGCGTCTTCGGATCCCTCCTCAAGCGTCGGCGCGATCGAGTGGAGGGCGACCCCGGTGATCGCGGCTACCTCGCGGGCGACCCCGATGACCGACAGGAAGTCTGGGCGGTTCGGCTCCACTTCGATGTCCAGAACGACTTCGTCGAGACCGAGCGAAGCCTTGAGGTCAGCACCCGGCTCCAAGCCTTCGTCGTTGAGGATGAGGATCCCGCCGTGGTCCTGACCGATCGCCAGCTCGCGCGGCGAGCACAGCATGCCGTTCGACACGACGCCTCGGATCTCTCGCGCCCCGACCGGCTCGCCGAGGCCCGGAACACGGGCACCGGGGCCCGCGAGAGGGACGAGGTCACCGGGGGCCATGTTCCGCACGCCGACGACGACCTCCTGCTCGCCGGAGCCGACATCGACCCTGGCGAGGCAGAGCTTCTCCGAGTTCGGGTGGTCGCGGACGTCGATCACCCGAGCCACGATCACCCCATCGAGGTCGAACCACGGGTAGAGCACGGACTCCACCTTCACCCCACCGAGCGTGAGACGCTCGGCCAACTCGTCGACAGGAAGATCGGTGGGGGCGAACTCGCGCAGCCACGACAGGGGGACCCTCACGCCACGCCTCCGAACTGCTCCAGCACCCGAACGTCACCTTCGACGAGCATCCGGATGTCGGGGATCGAGTACTTCAGCAGCGCGACCCGCTCGATGCCCATGCCGAACGCGAAGCCCGTGTAGCGCTCGCTGTCGTACCCGCAGTTCTCAAGCACTTGAGGATGCACCATCCCGGCGCCGAGCAATTCGATCCAACCGTTGCCGCACACGCGACAACCGACTCCCCCGCAACGGAAACACGAAACCCGGACCTCGGCGCCGGGCTCGACGAACGGGAAATACGCAGGCCCCAGCCGGACACGGCGTTGCTCCCCGAAGAGAGCCTTCGCCAGCGCCTCGAGCGTTCCCTTCAGATGGGCGAACGTGATCCCCTCATCGACGGCGAGGCATTCGACTTGATGGAACACGGGCAGGTGCGTGGCGTCGGGCGTCTCGCGTCGATAGACGCGACCCGGGTGAACGATGAAGACCGGAGGCGACTGCGACTGCATCGTCCGGATCTGGGCGGCAGAGGTCTCGGTTCGAAGCACGAGCTCGGGGTGCCCGGGGACCGAGGGGTAGATCGAGTCCTTCATCGTTCGGGCCGGGTGATCGGGTGGGATGTTCAACGCTTGGAAGTTATGCCAGTCGTCCTCGATCTCGGGTCCCTCGACGACGCGGAAGCCCAACCGAGTGAACACGTCCACGACTTCGTTCTCGACCAGGGTGAGCGGGTGGAGCGAGCCGGGGTTGGCACGGCGGCCCGGCAGGGTGAGGTCGATCCGGTCGGCTGAGAGGAGATCGGCCTCGGCGTCGGCCTGCAGCGCCTCCTGGCGTGCGGCAAGGGCAACTTGCAGCGCCTCTCGCACCTCGTTCACGACCTTCCCGACGTCCCGACGTTCTTGCTCGGGAAGGGCTCCGAGGCTTCGCTGGACCTCGGAGAATCTCGTCTTCCGGCCGAGCACGACGACCTGAGCAGCGTCGAGCGCCTCGAGTGTCGATGCCGCCGCGAACAACTCGAGACCGCGCACCCGCTCGGCTTCGATCGCGGCGATCATCTCCCGGGCGTTCATAGGCCGCCGAGTCTAGCAAGCAGCCTTTTCGCCACAGATCGACGCGAGTGATCCCCAACCGCGCTCAAGTAGCGCAGCGGTAGCGCCAAGCAAGAGACGCTCAAGTAGCGCAGCGGTAGCGCCCAATAACAAGCGATAGCGCCCGCTAACTCCGCGGCAGCTCAACGTGGAACCGCAGTCGATCGTCCACGACGTCGCCCCACGCTCGTCCGCCCTGTGCCTCGGCGACGCCTCGTGCGACGAACATCCCGATCTTGCTGCCCGCGCCGCTTCCCGGGGATCGAGGGACGAATCGTGCGTCGGCTTCTGCAGACGTGAGCTCCGTCCCGCTGCGCGAAGCCCACAGATGGAGTCTGTCCCCGACCTGTTCTGCCTCCACCCGGATCGGCCCTTCCTGCCCCCACCAGACGAGCGATTCCACGAATGCGAGGAGCGTGGTCTTCAGCCGGGCCGGATCGACGAACGCCTCATCGACGCCGCCCAGCCATTCGACACCGGGCTGTTCGGGCTCTGCGGCCTGCTGCTCGGAGACTGACCGCACGAGATCGGCCAGGTCGGTCTTCTCCGGGAAGATCTCGAGGCCGCCCTCGGTCAATCGAGCGGCATCGACAAGCTGGCGCAGGACGGTGTCCATCCTGTCTGCGTCGTGGACGATCCCCCGGAGCATGATGCTTCGCTGCTCGTCGGTAATGTCGTTCCACCGACGTTCGAGTGCGTAACCGAACCCCTTCATCGCGGTGAGCGGCGAGCGGATGTCGTGGGCAGCCGAAGAGATGATCGAGCCGAGTGGACCTTCCTCCGATGCCCGCCGGCGAGCCCATTCGAACAGGCAGACCGACGCGGCCGCAGCGAGATTCAGCGACTCCGCCTTCCCCGCGATCGGGACGTGAACGACGCGATCGGCGCTCGCCACCGCCTCGGACGGGAGCCCGCGGGCCTCATTGCCGAAGATGAACGCGACCGGGCCCGACAGATCCACGCGATAAAGATCGTCTGCCCCGTCGGCGGCCATCGCGAGGATCCGGTAACCGCGGCCACGGAGCTCCTCGACCGCGGCCTTGGTCTCCACGCCTCGAACCACCGGAAGGTGGAACAGGGAACCCGCGGATGCTCGAACCGTCTTGGGGTTGTACACGTCGACCGACGTCGAAGAGAACACCACGCCGCCCGCGCCCGCAGCGTCGGCTGAGCGAAGGACGGTCCCGGCGTTGCCAGGGTCACGAACCTCGTGCAGGATCGGAACGCACCCCTCTTCGGGAAGCGCATCGAGGCCCACATCGAGGAACGGCGCGACGCCCACGAGACCCTGGGGAGTGACGGTGGACGTGAGCTTCGCCATCACGTCCTCGGTGACCGTCAACACGTCGACGCCGACCTGCCGAGCTCTCGCCACGACGGGCTCCAGCTCGTCCGTTACGAAGAGAACCTCGAGACGACCCGGCTCCTCGAGCGCTTCGGAGACCGATTGCGCCCCCTCAACCAGGAAGCGGTCATCGTCTTCCCGGAACGAGCGCTTCTTGAGCCGCGCGGCGGCAGCGACTCTCGGATTCTTGGTGGATGTCAGCACGAGGCTCCCCGGCGGCGATTGCCGCAGAGCCTATCCGTCTACGCCGCCGGGCGCGCGGCTTTCGCGTGTTCGACGAGGGCCGCGAGCGCCTTCGGGTCGTGCACGGCGATATCGGCGAGGATCTTCCGGTCGACCTCGATCCTCGCCAGCTTCAGTCCGTTGATGAAGACCGAATACGAGATGCCGTGCGGGCGGACCGCCGCGTTGATCCGAGCGATCCACAGGCGACGAAACTGTGCCTTCCGGTCGCGGCGGTCTCGGTAGGCGTAGTTGCCCGAGTGCATGACCTGCTCTTTGGCGACGCGGTAGCGCTTGCGACGGCTGCCCTGATACCCCTTGGCCTTCTCGAGTACCTCACGCCGCTTCTTCTTCGCGTGGACCGATCGCTTCACGCGTGCCATCTCAGGCTCCCAGCAGTCGCTTGATCTTCTTGCGCTCCGCGGTGACCTCCGACATGCCTTCGATGCGGCGACGTCGGCTACCCGTCTTCTTCGTCAGCATATGGTGGCCCGTGGCCTTGCGATGCAGGAGCTTGCCCTTCTTCGTGATCCTGAACCGCTTGGCTGCCGAGCTGTTCGTCTTCATCTTCATGGTTGTTCCTCGTCCCCGGCTGGTCGTTCGTCGTTCTCGGTCACGGCCTCCACAGGGAGCGCCCCTTCGTCGGTACCGTCATCCACGGCCTGCTTCGCCGCGTCCTTCGCGAGCCGCTCCTGATAGCGCTTGTTGGGGGAGATCACCATGATCATGTTTCGCCCCTCTTGCTTCGGCATCATCTCGACGACGGTCGTCTCGCCGAGGTCGGTGATGAGCCGATCGAGGATCCGCCGTCCGAGATCGGTGTGCGCCATCTCGCGTCCGCGGAACATGATCGTGACTTTGACCTTCGACCCCGCCCGAAGGAACCGCTCGACATGGCCCTTCTTCGTGGCGTAGTCGTGCGGATCGATCTTGGGCCTGAACTTGATCTCTTTGAGCTCGACCCGCGCCTGCTTCTTCCGGGCTTCCTTCTGACGGATGTCGCGCTCGTACTTGAACTTGCCGTAATCCATGATCCGGCAAACCGGCGGCGCTGCCTGCGGAGCAACCTCGACGAGATCGAGATCCAGCTCACGTGCCTGCCGCAACGCCTCTTGGGTGGCGACCACCCCGATCTGGGAGCCGTCTGCACCCACAAGTCGAACCTGAGGAGCCCGGATCCGGTCGTTTATCCGCGGATCGGTCGAGACCCCGCATCACCTCCATCGAACAAACAGCACCGGGCATGCCGGTGCGTGTTGGTGGACACCTGTCATTTCACGTCGGGTGGGAAGTATAGGGGTCGGCGCTCAGGGTGTCGACGGACCGGCCTGAGGCATGGAAGCCAGGAGGTCCGCCATCTCGAGGGCGGCTTCGGCGGCCTCCCACCCTTTGTTGCCGTGGGCGCCGCCCGCACGTGCCTCGGCCTGCGCAAGATCCTCGGTCGCCAGCACCTCGAAGATGATCGGGATCCCCGTCTCGCGTGAGACCTCGGCGATGCCGCGCGCAGCCTCGCCGGCCACGAGCTCGAAATGCGCGGTCTCGCCCCGGATCACCGCCCCGAGGCAGATGACCGCGGCGTATCTGCCGCTCGCCGCGAGTCGGTGAGCAGCGAGTGCGATCTCGAACGCGCCCGGGACCCACGCGACGTCGATCTCGTCGTCCGCGACGCCGTGCGTGCGCAGACCGGCGATCGCGCCCTCGACGAGCCTGCCCGTGATCGCGTCGTTGAACCGCGCGGCGACGATCGCGAACCGCCTGCCCGCGCTGTCATGCGCGCCGACGAACGTCCTCACGCGCGCTTCTCCGCCTCCGGCAGCCCATCGATCAGGTGACCCATCTTCTCCCGCTTCGTCATCAGGTAGCCGATGTTCTGCGGCGTCGGGATCGTCTGCAGCGGGATCCGATCCTCGATGGCCAGACCGTAGCCCTCGAGACCCGCGCGCTTCGAAGGGTTGTTGGTCAGGAGTCGCATCGTCCGAACGCCGAGATCGAAGAGGATCTGCGCACCGATGCCATAGTCGCGCTGGTCGACCGGGAGTCCGAGGTCGAGGTTCGCCTCGACGGTGTCGCGGCCCTGGTCCTGGAGCTCGTAGGCGCGGAGCTTGTGGGTGAGACCGATCGCCCGCCCCTCGTGTCCGCGGATGTACAGGATGACCCCGCGGCCTTCAGCGGCAACCAGTTCGAGAGCCTGTTCCAGCTGTGCGCCGCAGTCGCACCGGACCGAGGCGAACACGTCCCCCGTCAGACATTCGGAATGCACGCGGGTCAGAACGCTCACGCCATCTCCGATATCGCCGAACACGAGAGCGATGTGCGTGCGGTCGTCGAGCGTCGACTCGTACGCATACGTCCTGAACTCCCCGTAGTACGTGGGAAGGATCGCCTCGGCGACCTTCTTGACGAGCATCTCGCGATGCCGCCGGTACTGGATGAGGTCGGCGATCGAGATGAGCTTGAGGCCGTGCTCCGACGCGACGCTGACGAGTTGCGGGAGCCGCGCCATGGAGCCGTCCTCGTTCATCACTTCGCAGATGACGCCGGCGGGGAAACAGCCTGCCATCTGAGCGAGATCGACGGCGGCCTCGGTGTGACCCGCCCGGCGGAGCACGCCACCTTCCTTCGCGCGCAGTGGGAACACATGGCCGGGTTTCTGGAAGTCGCCCGGCTTCGCGCTGGTGTCGGCGATCGCGCGCGCGGTGGCGGCTCGGTCGTGGGCGCTGGTGCCGGTCGTGACCGCCGGGCGGTAGTCGATGGAAACCGTGAACGCGGTCTCGTCGCCGTTCGCGTTGTTCACCATCTGGGGGATCGCGAGCGTGTCGAGCCGAGATCCGATCACCGGAAGGCAGACGATGCCGTGTCCGTGCGTCACCATGAAGTTCACCGCCTCGTCCGTGCAATGCTCGGCGGCGATGACGAAGTCGCCTTCGTTCTCTCGATCCGCATCGTCGACGACCAGGACGATCTTCCCCGCCCGGATGTCGTCGATCGCGTCCGGGATCGACGCGAACACGCTGCGGTCGAGCTCGACCGTGACTTGCGGATCCTCGCTCATGCTCCCCGTCCTTCCATCAGGCGTTCTACGTACTTGGCGATCATGTCGACCTCGAGGTTCACCCGGTGACCCTGTTCTGCCGTGCCGAGCGTGGTGACCGCGAGGGTGTGCGGGATCAGCGAGATCGTGACCCCGTCGGGGTGAAGCTCGGCGACGGTGAGGCTGACGCCGTCAACCGTGATCGATCCCTTCTCAACCACATAGCGCAAGATCTCGGCGGGGATGCGGAGGCGGAGCCACAACCCCCCCGCCGTGTCGGGTTCGACGGCGGAGACCTCACCGACGCCGTCGACGTGGCCCTGGACCAAGTGCCCTCCGATCCGCGAGACCAGCGTCACGGCGCGCTCGAGGTTCACGGATCTGCCCGAGCTCAGGTTCCCCAGGCTGGTCCGGGCGAAGGTCTCCTCCGAAACGTCGAACGCGAGGGCGTCGCCCTGGTTCTCGACCACGGTCAGGCAGGTCCCGTTGACGGCGACGGAAGCCCCTATGGGAGAGTCGACCGTCACCGTGCGACAGTCGACGACGAGCCGACCCCCCGAGCGCTCGCGCGCCCGACCCAGCTCCTCAATGATCCCGGAGAACATCTGCCTCCACCCGAAGATCGGTGCCGATCCGTTCGATCGACGAGAACTCCAGCTTCATCGCACGCGCGATCGGCGCGAATCCGCTCCCCATCACCATGCTCGATGCGGTGGCGCCACCGGCGAGCATCGGCGCGATGTACACGACGACGCGATCGATGAGACCCTCGCGCACGAAACTCCAAGCGAGCGTCGGACCACCTTCCACCAGCAATCCCTGCACGTCCCACTTCCCGAAGGCTTCCAGGAGCGCGCCGAGTGAGACACCCCCAACGGGACCGGAGGGCAACACGAGCACCTCGGCTCCAGCGTCGATCCACCCGTCGACCCTCTCGTCAGGCGCCCGGTCGGTCGTGGCCACGAGCGTGGGGGCCTCCTCGTCGAAGAGCCGGCCGGTGGGGGCCAGTCGCCCCGTCGTGTCGACCACGACCCGCAGAGGGGGTCGTGCTTCTTTGAACCGCGGATCTCGCAAGGTCAGGGCCGGATCGTCGGCGAGCGCGGTCCCGACCCCGACCACGATGGCGTCGGCCCAGGCGCGCGAGCGCTGAACGTCAGCCCTGGCGGCCTCGCCGGTGATCCATCTCGATGTGCCGTCGCTCGCTGCGCTCTTCCCGTCGAGGGTCGACGCCATCTTCAGCGTGACGAACGGGAGTCCGGTGCTCACGTGCCGCTCGTAGGCAGCGTTCAGACGGTGAGCTTCTTCGGACAGGGGGCCGCGGTCGACCGTGATGCCGGCGGCCTGCAGCGCCGCGAACCCACGGCCGTCCACGGACGGGTTCGGGTCGGAGGCAGCAACGACCACGTGCGATACCCGCGCGTCGATCAGCGCCCGCGTGCAGGGGCCGGTTCGACCGGTGTGATCGCAGGGCTCGAGCGTGCAGAAGACGGTCGCACCCACGGCCTGCTTGCCGGCGGTCGTCAGGGCCATCACCTCAGCATGCTGCGTGCCCGGGCCCTCGTGCCACCCTTCACCGACGACCTCGCCATCACGCACGATGACGGCGCCGACCATCGGATTGGGAGCGACGCGACCCCAGCCTCGCTCCGCGAGTTCCAGGGCCCTCCGCATGTGTACCTCGTGTCCGTCCACCACGCACCCTTCCTCCGGAGTGGTGGTGCGGAGGCGATACACGCGTCACGACCGCCACCGCGCGAAGCGCGGCGAGGCGTCACGCCCGTCTCCTCCCATCCCGACTCTCACGGTCGGTCCCGGAATCGCGCCGGGTCCACCCACGACTGGCTGTCGCGGGGTCGCGGACTGTCACCGCCGGTGGGGAGTTACACCCCGCCCCGGAAACAGGCTCTTCAACTGAGAGCCAGTATAGAGAGGTCGGGTGGCGCCCGGTGGTCCGACGTGCGACAGTCGCCATCGCGAGCATCGACACCGAGGAGGGGCAAATGCAGATCCGAAGGAAGCTCGTCGTGCCCATGGCACTGGGGCTGATCGCCCTGGCCGCGGGAGGGGGAGCGTATGCGGCCCTCAGCCGAAGCTCGTCACCCACACCGCAGTCCTACGCGAGAAGACTGCTGCAGCGACCCACCAGCCGCTTCATGAGCGCGCCGGCCAGATCGGCGCTGACGATGATCGCCGATGGCGACCTTCGTTTCGGTGCGGCCCCCGTGCTGGGCGGCGAGCCCGACGCTGAGCCCACGGACCAGGTCGCAGAGAGCTCGACGCTTCGTGTCCGCAGGGCGACGGCGGTATCGATCCCGAACAACGTCCGTGTGAACCACTCGGGAACGGACTCACAGCTCGACCAAACCACCCAGAGCGAAACGACGATCGCCGTCGACGGCCAACACGTCGTCGTCGGGTACAACGACTCCCAGCAGACGTTGCTTGCCCTCACGGCCGCCACCGACCTCTCCGGCTACTCCTACTCGTCAGACGGTGGATCGACCTGGAGCGACGGCGGCACCATCCCCAACGCCGCGGCTCAGATGAACGTGGGGGATCCGTGGCTCACCAGCACACCCGACGGAACCATGTACTACTCGACCCTGATGCTGGACTTCAGGACGTTCAGTCTCAACGTTGGCGTGGCTCGTTCCACCGACGGCGGCGCGAACTGGTCGACGCCCACCCAGGCATCGCCGAAGCCCGGGCGAGGCGGGTTCTACTTCGGCGACAAGCCGGCGATCACGTCCGGTCCGGCGCCGGGTGGCGGCACCGCGCTCTACGACACCTGGGACGACTTCTCGTGCTCTCGTCAGGGCTGCGGTTCCGGCCTGCCGGTGGCGCGGTCCACCGACGGCGGCGATACGTGGCAGGTCACGTATGCGGCTCAGTCGTTCGACGACATAGGGTGTTCGTTCAGCCAGTACATCGGAGCGCAACCGCTCGTCGACCCCGACGACGGGACGCTCTACATCGCGGCCGAGAAGATCGGTGTGAACGATCCGAAGTGCAACGGTGCGTCGCTCTCCTTCAGCGAGGTGCTGTTCACGTCGACCGACGGCGGACTCACGTTCTCGAGCGGCAGGCGGATCTCCGACGTCGCCCCCGCGTTCCGCCATGGAGCGCTGAAGCTCGGGACAGGCCAGCTGATGCGCACGATCGAGTTCCCGTCGCTCGCGCTCAAGGACGGCGTGCTGTACGTCGCGTGGAACGACGGTCGACTGACCGGGCACAGCCACATCCTCCTGGCGGATTCCTCCGACGGCGGCGGGTCCTGGAACCTCCGGTTCGTGACGCAGGGAAGCGGCGACGAGGTCCAGCCTGCGATCACGGCCGACGATGCCGGCCTGCACCTGCTCTATTACGGACGGACGGGGTCGACCCTCGACGTCTACGAGGCGGACGCGACCGATATCGACAGCTGGACCGCGCACCGGGTCAGCTCCGAGAGCTCACCCGGTGTTCCGACGTTCCCCCAGTTCGACCCGATCATCGCCTGGGGGTACATGGGCGACTACATCGCCAACGTCACGGATGGCACGCACAGCTATCTCGCGTGGGGCGACAATCGGGACGTCGTCACGAACGTCCTGTGGCCGCAGGGTCGCAACGACCCGAACGTGTACTTCGCGAAGGGCTGAGCTCCTCCGACGCGTTCGACCCGGCGGACCCCGATGTCAGGGGGTCCGTCGGTCGATGGCGTGGGACGAACCGGGCTGGCGCTTGGCGAACTGCTTCATCTCGGTCGCGACGGCGACGGCCTCGCCGTAGTGAGCGAAGGCGCGTCTCGAACTCGACGCGATGCCGACCGACACACCCACCACGGGGAAGTCCTGCATCACGCCCTTGCGATCTTCCATACGAACGAAACCACGCTCGAGATCCTCGGCCTCATAGAAATCGCTTCGGGTCTCGTCGAACTTCTCGCAGATCCGTTTCGCGACGTCCTCCGCGACCTCCGGCTCGACAACCGCGACGAAGTCATCGCCGCCGACGTGACCGACGAACCCTCGGGACCCGTCGAACTCGAGCACCGCGTCCTGGATGATGCGCGCGGTCGCTTGGATCATCCGATCGCCCCGTACGAACCCCTTCTGGTCGTTGTACACCTTGAAATTGTCGAGATCGCAGTAGAGCACCGCGAACGGGTGCTCCTCCCCCACCTGACGTTCGATCTCCTCCTGGACCCTGATGTTGCCGGGCAGGCCGGTGAGCGGTGAGAGGTTGCGCATCTCCTTCGCGCGACGGAGGGCCCCCTTCACGCGAGCGAGCAGCTCGATGGGGTCGAACGGCTTGATGATGTAGTCGTCCGCGCCCGACTGGAGGCCGGTCACCTTGTCCGCGGACAGCGCCTTCGCCGTGAGCATGATGATCGACGTGTTCGCGGTCTGCGGGTTCTTCCTCAGGCGTTGTGCGACCTCGAACCCATCGATCCGCGGCATCATCACGTCGAGCAGAACGAGGTCGGGACGCATGTCGCTGGCCTTCTCGAGCGCCTCTGCGCCGTCGCTGGCAACGCTCACGTCGTAGCCGGCCGAGCGCAGGTTCACCTCGACGAAGCGGGCGATGTCGGGGTCGTCGTCGACGACGAGGATCGTCTCCGGCATCAGGCAGCCACCTCCCCGCGGGCGATCTCGGAGAGGCGTCGTGCTGCGGTGGCGGGATCGGGTTCGTGGAATATGCCGGAAGCCGAGATCAGCACCGTGGCGCCGGCGTCGACGGCGCGCTGCGCGTTCTCGAGCTTCACGCCGCCGTCGACCTCGAGCGGAACGTCGAGGCCCCGTCGATCGATCTCGGTCCGAACCGCCTCGAGCCTCGGGTAGACCTCGGGGTTGAGGGTCTGGCCGGACCAACCCGGGCGGATGCTCATGAGCATCACGTCGTCGACCTGGTCGAGATACGGGGTCAGATCCTCCAGGGGCGTCTCGAGATTGATGGTGAGGCCAACCATCATGCCGGCGCCGCGGGCCTTCTGGATCACGGGCTCCGGCTCCCGAACCGCCTCGAGGTGGAACGACACGGTGTCGAGCCCCGCCTCGGCGAGCTCGTCGAAGAGGGCATCCGGGGCGTCCACCATCAGGTGGCCGTGGAGGCTGCGCTCGGTGATAGGCCGGAGCGAAGCCACCACCACGGCGCCCAGGGCGATCGGGGGTACGAAGTGTCCATCCATGATGTCGATGTGGATGGCTTCGGCATACGGCTCGACCAGCTTGACCTGCTCGCCGAGACGGGACAGATCGGCAGCCAAGATCGACGCGGACAGCGATCCCACGGCGGCTATCGTACCCGCCGGCTCAGCGCCGCTTCGTGAAGCCCGCGACGAACATCCCGTCGCAACCATGGATGTGCGGCCAGAGCCTGAATCGCTCCGCGACGCCGTCGGGCCCCGCGACGGCATCGGGCACCAATCCCGGGCGATGGCGCGAGATAGCATCCGCAGCGGCGTCGGTCTCTGCCCGTGGGAACGTGCACACCGAGTAGACGAGCCTGCCCCCGGGCTTCAGGAGATCGGCGGCAGACGCTGTGATCGCGACCTGCAGCCGCGCGAGCGCGCTCAGCTCATCGGCGCGCGGGCGCCAGAGCAACTCCGGACGTCGTCGCGCGGACCCGATCCCCGAACACGGGGCATCCACCAGCACTCGGTCGAAGGGCCCGCGCAGCGCAGGATGGGTGGCGTCTTGGGCGAGGATGAGTGGACTCACTCCCAATCGCCTCGCGCCGTTGCGGATCAGGTCGCACCGCTTCGCGCGGTTGTCGGCCGCGATCACTGTCCCGTCCTCCCCAACCACGCACGCGATGAAGCTCGCCTTGCCGCCGGGAGCGGCGCACGCGTCCAGCACACGCTCCCCAGGTCTCGGGTCGAGCGCCCGCACGACGCAGACCGATGCTTCGTCCTGGACGGCGAACCAACCTTCGGCGAATCCCGGCAGGCGTGCCGGGTCGCCGCCCTCGAGCAGGAAGCAGTCGCGATCGAGCGAGGACCGCACCGCGACGTGACCACCCGCGCGCAGTGCCTCCTCGAACGCATCGACCCCGATCGCACACGTGTTGGTCCGGAGGCTGAGCCGGCCGTGTTCGGCACAAGCGGCTGCTGCCACCTCGGCATCGTCGCCAACCACGTGGCGGAGCTCCCTGATCATCCACGGCGCGAGCCCTGTTCGCACGGCGACGTCCTCCTCCCGGGGGCCGGGCGGCCACTCGGGTGGATCCTCCGCCAGCCGGCGCAGGACCGCGTTCACGAACCCGCGCTCCCGGACAGAAGCGAGCTCGACGCTCTCGCCAACGGCGGCATGCGACGCAACCCCTGTGAACAGCACCTGGTACGCGCCGAGGCGCAGAGCTCCGAGCGCCACGGGGCTCATCCGGTCGATCGGCCTCGATGCCCGCTGGGAGATCGCCCAGTCGAGCGACCGGAGATGCCGAAGGGTCCCGTAAGCCAGGTCCGTCGCGAACGCCCGGTCGCGGTCGCTGAGGTCGGAACGCCGAAGGGCCGACGGGATCACGAGAGTCGAGTACCCGCCGTCATCGACGACCCGACGCACCGCCTCGAGCGCGACCCCGCGAGCGTTCGAGCGGGGGATCATCCGAGCAGATCGCCCGCCGAGACCCGGGCTCCTCGCGACCACTCGGCCGCCGACATCCGTTTCCGCCCGGCTGCGGCGACCTCGAGCAGCCGTACCGCTCCTCCAGCCGCTGCGACGGTGACGCCATCCGCGCCCACGCCGAGCAGGGTTCCCGGGCGGGTTCCAGCCTCGAGCGCGGTTCGCCCTGCCTCGGCACGGAACACCTTCAGCGTCGCCCCGTTCGCCAGCGTCGACGCACCCGGCTCGGGAGAGAGTGCGCGCACACGGCTGACGATCGCCGAGGCGTCCTGCGTCCAGTCGATCCACCGCTCTTGTGGCGTCAGCTTCGGAGCGAGCGTGACCCCCGTTTCCCCTTGAGCCAGGGGCGTCGCCGTTCCCGCCCCCAGTTGGATCAACGCCCCGACCAGCAGAATGCCACCCAGGGTTGCCAGCCGGGCTCCGAGGGAGCCGGCATCGTCGTCGGGGGCGATCGGCACCTCGTGCGTCGCGAGGATCGGACCCGTATCCAGTCCCTCGTCCACCACCATGACGCTCACGCCCGTCGTCGGGTCGCCGGCCATCAGGGCTCGCTGGACCGGGCTCGCACCTCGCCACCGCGGGAGGAGCGAGAAATGCACGTTCACCGCACCCAGCGGCGGCAGGCGCAACACCGCTCCGCTGAGCAGTTGACCGTACGCGACGACGACGAGAGCATCGGGGGCGGCGGCCTCGAGCGCGGCGAACCCTTCTCCACTTCGAACCCCCGCGGTCTCGAGCAACGCCAGACCGGACGCGCGCGCCGCATCGGCGACCGGCGTCGCCCTCACCGCCGAGCCCCGGCCTGCGGGTCGGGGTGGGTTCGTCACGACGAGGGCGACCTCGACCCGATCCGATGCGGCCAACGCTTCGAGAGACGGCACCGACCAGCGATCGTTGCCCAGGAAGGCGAGCCGGATGGTCATCGCTCGCGAGGATAGCGGCGAGCGATCCGAGCGGGGCTGCCCGTCATCCGTCGGAGCCGTCGCCTCGTCGACGAGGCTCAGTGATGCCCAGCTCGATCCGGCGGAGCTCGGCCATCACCTCACGACGTCCCGCCTCGTCGAGCCGATCGATGTACAGCGTGCCGTCGAGGTGATCGGTTTCGTGCTGGAAGATGCGCGCCAAGAGCCCCTCCCCCATCATCTCGAAGGGGTCCCCGCGCAGATCCTGGCCCCGGCACGAGATCGTGGCTGATCGTCGCGTTGGGTAGAAGGGGCCGGGGATCGAGAGGCACCCCTCTTCCTCGACGACGGCGCCATCGGAGTCGAAGAGCTCGGGGTTCGCGACGAACGTCGGTCCGCTGTCGCCGTCATCGAAGACGAACAGCCGAAGCGACACTCCGACCTGTGGCCCGGCAAGACCGACACCCGGTGCCGCGTACATCGTCTCGAACATGTCCTCGGCGAGCTTGCTGAGCCCACGTTCGAACTCGGTGACCGCCTTCGCAGGCGTCTTCAGAACGGGGTCGCCGAGGGTGCGGATCGGAAGGATCACGGATCGCTGCTCCGGGTCGTGCTCGAGAGGCGGTTCGGACTAGAGATGCGGCTCTGCCTCCACGCGGGTGACCACGCCGAGCTCGGCGAGTTCGCGCAGCCTTCGGCCGAACCCCGGGACGTGGCCCGCCTCGAGGGCGAGCAAGCATACCGTTCGCTCACCGAGCGATGAGACGAGCAAGGTGATCGGCTCGAGCGTCCTCAGCTCTGCCTCGACCTGCGCGGAGCCTTCCACCTTGAAGACGGCGACACCGACAGGGAATCCGGCCGCCGACCGGCGATCGGCTTCATCCGCATGGAAGCGGTCCGGCCGTCCCCGGACGAGCGCTTGTACGGCGGGGTCGTTCGCCCGGGTCGCCTGGACGATGGCTCGCCCCCCGGGAGCGGCCCATGCGACCGCCTCCATCCACGTGGTGAGCGCGCGCTCCCTCGAGGCGATGCCGGGACGGCGCTCAGCGAGGTCCGCGTCGAGGATCGCGACCAGGTCCAGTCCTCCCGGCCCCAGATCGCGAACGTCGTCCGGCCCGCCGACGAGGATCTCGCCGGGGGCGGGCAGGGTCGGAGGATCGTCGGCCCCCAGCCGGCGGACCGGAACGCTCGCGGCCCTCGACGCCCACTCCTCGACCCGTTCGGCTCCCCCTCGGCGGAGACCGAAGCTCGTGGCGTTGCACGACGCGCACCGCCCCGGCGCCTCACATACGACGCACCGAACCATGCCCTCCTCCGATCGAAGCATCCCGCCGCAGGCAGCACACGCCGCCGGGGCGCCGCATGCCCGGCAGACCGCGGCGATCCCGTACCCCGGAACGGCCGACAGGATGAACCCACGCCGAGTTTCCGCCAAAGCGCGAACGAGCCGCGGAGCCCGCCCCTCCGGCCCCGGCCTCACGACCTCGACAGGCGGCCACCGGCGTGAAGCGGGCGCGACCGCGGGCAAGCCGATCGAAGCAGCCTCCGAGGAAGGACACAACGCCTCCAGGACACAGACGCCCTGCGCGAGCTGCATGCGAGCGACCGCAACGTCTCGAACATGGAAGTACGGAGCACGATCCTCCCGGTGCGCAGGATGCGACTCACGCGACACGAGCACCAGCCCAAGATCCGCCATCGGTGCGAACACCGCGGGACGAGTACCCACGACGACGTCGTAGCGCCCCGCCTGGATAGCAAGCCACATCCGATACCGCGCCCGCTTCGACCCCCCAACGAACAGCGCGACCCGCTCGCCGAACGCCTCGACGATCGCCGCAGCCGTCGCCGGCACCGGATCCGCCTCAGGCACAACCACGATCGCCCCCCGCCCCGACCCCAAGCAAGCCGCCACCGACTCAACCGCGACGGTCACCTCATCCGCGGCCGCCGGCCGCACGAGGAATCCACCGTCGCCGTCGCTCGAAAAAAGTGCGTCGACCAGCGCGCGGCCCCCGCGGTACGGCCAAAGGACCGACGCCTCACGCATCAAGGGGGCGGCGGTGTGAGCGCGCGGGGTAGGGCGAGGAATGGTCAGCGCGCTCGCGCCGCCGCCCCCACCCC
>JALYLV010000028.1 GCA_030774035.1 Actinomycetota bacterium | reverse complement strand
GCCCGACGCGGCCGACGCCGTGGCGGTCGCGATCACCCACCTGTCCGGCGAGCGGCTGCGAGCCGTCGTCGCCAGATCGGTGGCTCGATGATCTCATTCCTCGAAGGAGAGATCATCGAGAAGTCTGGGAGCAGGATCGTCCTTTCCGTGGGAGGCGTCGGATACGACATCTCGGTGCCCACGTCGGTGCTGGGGAGGTTGCCGGGGGTCGGCCAGCAGGCCAGGGTTCAAACGCGCCTGATCGTGCGCGAGGACGCGATGGTCCTGTACGGCTTCACCACGACCGACGAACGCGGGTTGTTCGATCTGCTCACCGGGGTATCGGGCGTCGGGCCGAAGGTCGCGCTCTCGTTCCTTTCATCGCTCAAACCCGAGGCGCTGCGTCGCGCCGTGGTCGCGGGAGACGCCGCGGCCCTGACGATCGTTCCGGGGGTCGGGAAGAAGGTGGCGCAGCGAGTCGTGCTGGACCTGCGTGACCGGCTCGGCGGCGAAGGCGAGCTCGAGTCCGGAGGTCCGCTCGCCGATGTCAGGGAGGCGCTGCTCTCACTGGGACTCACGCCGCAGGAAGCGACCGAGGCGATGGCCGGTCTCGAGCCCGACGCCGGGGCGGTAGAGGACCTGCTGCGCGAGGCGCTCCAGAAGGTGGGACGCTGAACGCGATGGACGACGACCGTGTGATCGAGGCCGCCGCGGTCGACCCGGAGGACCGCGAGTACGACGTCGCGCTGCGACCTCGCACGCTGGCGGAGTTCGTGGGTCAGGAGCGCGTGAAGGAGCAACTGGCGCTGCTCCTGGACGGGGCGAGCCGCCGGGGGGAACCGGTCGATCACCTGCTGTTCAGCGGACCGCCAGGGCTCGGCAAGACCACGCTCGCCCAGATCGTCGCGAACGAGATGGGTGCGGGCTTCCAGCCCACCAGCGGCCCAGCGCTCGACCGGCCGAGCGATCTGGCAGCGATCCTCACGAACCTGGGCGACGGCGACGTGCTCTTCGTCGACGAGGTCCACCGGATGCCGCGTCCCGTCGAAGAGGTCCTGTATCCCGCGCTCGAGGACTTCAGGCTCGACGTCGTGCTCGGCAAAGGTCCGACCGCCAGATCGATCCGGCTCGACCTGCCGCGATTCACCCTGATCGCGGCGACGACCCGGCCGGGACGCATCACGTTGCCGCTGCGTGAGCGGTTCGGATTCTCGCCGCGTCTCGACTACTACTCGGTGGACGACCTCACCAAGATCGTGGGTCGTTCCGCAGGCATCCTCGGCGTGAGCACCGACGAGGAGGGCGGCGCCGAGATCGCTCGACGCTCCCGCGGTACGCCACGCATCGCGAACAGGTTGCTGCGCCGGGTGCGCGACTTCGCCGAGGTGCGGCACGAGGGTTCGATCGACGGGGATATCGCTCGAGCCGGCCTCGAGGTCTTCGAGGTCGACGAGGAGGGGCTCGACCGCCTCGATCACGCGATCCTGCGCAGCATCGTGGAGAAGTTCGGCGGCGGGCCGGTTGGGCTCTCGACGCTTGCCGCCGCGGTGGGGGAGGAGCCCGACACGATCGAGGACGTCGTGGAACCGTTCCTCCTGCAGCTGGGGTTCCTTCAGAGGACGCCGCGGGGGCGCATCGCCACCGAGCGGGCCTACCGGCACCTCGGATCGAGCGTGCCGGGGACGTTGCCCCTGTAGGCGCCACCTGCGGGTTCGGGCGGGTAGACTCGCCGCCTGCACACCACGAACGGAAGGTTGTTCCTTGATGCTCATCGCTCAGAGCTCCCAGAACGGCGGCAGCTCACTGGTTGCGTTCGCACCCCTGCTGCTGCTCGGACTCGTCTTCTACTTCCTGTTGATCCGGCCGCAACAGCGTCGCGCCAAGGCTCAGCAATCACTTCTTCGAAGTATCGAGGTGGGGGATGAGGTGGTGACCGGAGGGGGCATCTTCGGCCACGTGATCGACATGGACGAGGACGAGGACGTCGTCACCCTTCAGATCGCCGACGACGTGCAGATCAAGATCATGCGTGGGGGGATCGGGCGGAAGATCGAAGCCTGGGACGAAGATGCGGAAGAGGACCAGGATCAGGACGAAGAGCCGATCGCACCCGACCAGCCCCAGCAGTCCAAGGACCTGTGACTGAACCCGAACATGTGAGCGATCCGAGCGAGCACGGATCGATCGATCCTCCCGCACCCGCCGAGCTGGGTGTCGTCGCGTCCACGGTCACGCTCGAGGACGTGCAGGCGAACCAAGAGCTCTCGCTCTACATCGCGTCGGCCGACCGCGTGATGGAGGCGATCGGCTTCACCGAGCACGGCTTCCGCCACGCGAACCTCGTCGCCAACATCGCGTACCAGGTCCTGCACCGGCTCGGCCACAGCGAGCGCGAGGCGAACCTCGCCTGCGTTGCGGGCTACCTCCACGATGTGGGGAACGCCCTGGCTCGCGACGCGCACGGGCAGACGGGAGCGCTCCTCGTGTACCACGCGCTTCGCGAGTCGGTCGCAGGTACCGACCTGATGCCGATCCTGGCGGCGATCGCGAACCACGAGGAGACCGAGGGAACGGCGGTCTCGATGATCTCGGCGGCAGTCATCTTGGCCGACAAGTCCGATGTGCACCGCAGCCGCGTGCGCAAGTCGGGTCAGATCGCGGCCGACATCCACGATCGCGTCAACCATGCCGTGGAACAGTCGTTCCTACGGGTAGACTCCCACGCGCGCACGGTCAGCCTCGAGCTGACGATCGACACGCAGATCAGCCAAGTCATGGAGTATTTCGAGATCTTCCTGGGTCGTATGCAGATGTGCCGGCACGCAGCTGCGTGCCTCGACGCGCGCTTCCGGCTCGTGATCAATGGGGCAGAGCTCGCGTGAGGAAGACGCGCGGTCTGTGGGTATCGATCATCTTCGTCGCGGTGCTGGTCCTGGCCTCCCTCGGCGGGTTCGCCAGCGGCAAGACGAAGCCGAAGCTCGGCCTCGACCTGCAGGGTGGCGTCGCGGTGATCCTCTCAGCGCCAGAGGGCACACCCAAAGACGTGATGGAGCAGGCGCTCGAAAACATCCGCAACCGCGTCGACGCGTTCGGCGTCGGCGAGTCGCAGTCGTTCGTATCGGGCAACACGATCACCGTGCAGATCCCCGGCGGAGGCAACGGCACGGTCGAACAGCGGAACAAGGTTCAGTACTGCCTGATCGGATCAGACGGCTCCCCGTACGGGTGCGCCACCGACGTGGAGCTCGCGAACCAGGCCCTCAAGGACCTGAAGGTCGAGCCCCAGCCGTCGCAGGTGTGCATCGTCGATCCGGCCGGCACGCACGTCGAATGCTTCGGCACGCAGGCCGAGGCGGATTCGGCGCAGACCCAGCTCACGGTGGCAGCCAAGAAGAGCACCTCGCCGAGCGCGAGCGCATCACCGAGCGCGAGTGCGTCACCCTCCTCGTCGCCCGCCCCGCCGGGCCCGTCTGGCTCCGAGCCCTCCTGCCTCGTCGACCCGACGGGCAAGGAGCTCACGTGCTACCGGAATGCGGCAGCCGCGACCACCGCGAAAGACGGTTTGAAGACCAAGGTCACCGAGAACACCTATTGCTTGATCGACAAGGCGAGCGTGGCGCCGTCCCCGACCCCGACGCCTTCACCGTCGGCGAGTCCGTCGGGGACGGGCAAGGCGAAGGCGACTCCGAGAGCCACCCCGTCCGGTTCCCCGTCGTCTTCGATCACGCCATCCGGATCGGTTTCCCCCTCGGCATCGCCAAGCCCGGTGGGCAGTGCCTTCAGCCGGCTCGACCGCTCGACGGCAGCGACGCTTCCCTGCGGCCTCAAGACGAACGACGAAGCGACCACGGCCCTCGGGGGGATCACCGTGAAGAAGGAAACGATCGAGTACTGCGTGACGAGCTCCGGCGGGAACGACGAAGGGTGTTACATCCGTCAGTCGGATGCGCAGGAGCATCTGAAGGAGATCGGGATCGGCCACCTTCTCGATGTGATCGGGCAGACCGCGAGGCTGGAAGAGCGCCAGGTCCTGCGGGTCATCGGTCCGTCAGATCCGAGCTACGCAACTACGCCGTTGACGTGCTCGAAGCCGGAGGAGCAAGCCACGGCCGCGTGCAAACCTGCGCAACTCGACTCCAAAGACGTCTACTACCAGGACGACAGCGGCGTGAAGTACCAGCTCGGCCCGGTCGTGATCACCGGCGCCGACATCAAGAAGGCGACCGCGGCCCTCCAAGGTGGGACGCAAACGCAGATCACCACCCAATGGGTCGTGAACTTCGACCTCACCGGCTCGGGGTCCGACGCCTTCTCGATCATCACGCAGAAAGCGGTCACCGCGACGCCGCCCCAGAATCAGATCGCGATCGTCGTCGACCGCGCGATCATCTCGTCGCCGGTCGTTCAGAGCGCGATCACCGGTGGTTCAGGTTTCATCGAGGGAAGCTTCACGGAGCAGAGCTCGAAGGACCTGGCGACGCAGCTCAACGCCGGCGCCCTGCCGGTCGAGCTCACGCGTCAGTCGGTGACGACCGTGAGTCCGACCCTCGGGGAAGAGTCGCTCCGTCAAGGCATCGTCGCCGGCATCGTCGGGTTGATCGCGCTGTTCGCATACCTCCTCTTCTACTACCGCCTGCTCGGGGTCGTGGCGTGGGTCGGCATGTCGATCTGGGCGATCCTCGCGATCGCGCTGATCTCGGTAGCGGGGTCACAGTTCGGCTATGCCCTGTCGCTCGCCGGCATCGCAGGACTCGTGATCTCCCTCGGTGTGACCGCCGACTCCTACATCGTGTTCTTCGAACGATTGAAGGACGAGGTCCGCAACGGGAAGTCGCCGCGTTCGGCGGTGCAGCCGGCGTTCAAGCGCGCGTATCGCACGATCGTCGCGGCCGACCTGGTCACGGGGATCGCGGCCGTCGTGCTCTATGTGACGGCCGTCAGCTCCGTGCGCGGGTTCGCGCTGACGCTCGGTGTTGCCACAGGGCTGGACCTGTTCGTCGTGTGGTTCTTCAAGCGACCGACGGTGTTCCTCATCGCCAGGAACGAACGCCTGGTCAACATGCGCGGTTTCGGGCTCTCGAGCGGCGTCGCTGCCGAGTCGCATGAGGCGGCGGTTCCCGCGACGGGCGTCGGGGGCGGCTCGTGAATTACCAACAGGCCGTCGACACGTACCGCGGGCACTCGATCCCGCATTTCCCATTCACGAAGCGTCGGAACATCTGGTTCGCGATCTCGGGGATCGTGATCGTGCTCTCGCTCGTGGGGTTCTTCATCCGTGGATTGAATTACTCGATCGATTTCAAAGGCGGCACGGAAGTCACGTACGCGATGAAGACCCCGGTAACCGCTCAACAGGTCAACGATGTCCTTTCCTCGAACGGTCACAACGACAGCACGGTGCAGATCACCGGTGGTGGCGCGACGGTGACGATCCGAACGAAGGCTTTCTCGAGCCAGGAGGATCGCACGACCGTACTCGGGGCGCTCTCGAGCCAGACGGGGATCGATACGACGGCCATCAGCGAGAGGACCGTGGGGGCCACCTGGGGATCGGAGATCTCGAAGAAGGCGCTCCGTGGTCTCATCATCGTCCTGGCCGCGATCACGCTCTACATCACGATGCGGTTCGAATGGAAGATGGCGATCGGCGCGATGATCGCGCTCCTGCACGACCTCGTCATCACCGGCGGCATCTACGCGCTGACCGGCAGGCAGGTCACGCCCGAGACGGTCATCGCGATCCTGACGATCCTCGGGTTCTCGCTCTACGACACCGTCGTCATCTACGACAAGATCAACGAGAACACGGAGTCGACGGCGCTCGTGGCACGGCTCGGCTATACGGGCGTCGTCGACATGTCGCTGAACCAGGTGCTGATGCGTTCGGTCAACACCTCGCTCGTGGTGCTTCTGCCCATCCTGACGCTGCTGCTCTTCGGGGGCACCACGCTGAAGGACTTCGCGTTCGCCATGCTTGTCGGGGTCACGACCGGTGCCTATTCCTCGATCTTCATCGCGGCCCCGATCCTCACGATCCTGAAAGGCCGCGAGGCGAAGTACCGCCAGATGGACGCGCGGCGAACACAGCGCGAGGTGGAGGGACGAAAGCCCGCCGCTGTGGGCGCCACAGCGACTGCCGCCGCCGAGGGACAGGTTGCGATCGCCGCCACGACAGACGCGGCCGCCACGCGGGCGACCGCCCGAGCGGGCACGTCCGCCCGGCCGCGCCCGAAGAGCAAGCGAAAGCCTCCCGCCAGGCGTAAGCGGAGGTAGTCGTGGACATCGAGGCGATCCAGCAGCTGATACGGGACGTCCCCGACTTCCCCGAGCCTGGCATCGTCTTCAAGGACATCACGCCTGTGCTCGCGGACCCGATCGCCTTCTCCACGATCACCGATCTGATCGTGGTCCACTTCGGACGCGGGAACATCGACAAGGTCGTGGGGATCGAAGCGCGCGGGTTCATCCTCGCCTCACCCGTCGCGTACCACTTCGGCGCGGGGTTCGTCCCGATCCGCAAGAAGGGAAAGCTCCCCTGGAACACCGTGGGGGAGGAATACGACCTCGAGTACGGGACGGCAACCCTCGAGCTGCACCGCGACGGCATCGAGTCGGGCGAGCGCGTGCTGATCGTCGACGACGTGCTCGCAACGGGGGGCACCGCGCGCGCGGCTGCCTCGCTCGTCGAGGAGATCGGGGGCAAGGTCTACGGCATCGCTTGCCTGATCGAGCTCGGCTTCCTGAGGGGGCGCGAGAAGCTCACCGACCACGACGTCTTCACGCTGATCCGCTACTAGAGATCTCCGCATCGTCCACGAACGCCCACGGGTCCACCGCTGCCTTGCACTCCTTCGTACACTTGCCCTCAGGAGGCACGTGTGGACAGCCGCGAAGAGGTCAAGGCCGAGCAGCAGCGTCGGGGCGGTCGCCTGCCGATCCCACGCCTGCGTCGCGGTGAGTCGAGCCCGGCGCGCATCGAGCCCGTCGTCCGGAAGATCCGCCTCTACAACCCGAAGGCGGACCTGAAGGAGTTCCAGCGCGCGTACGAGTTCGCGGAAGCCGCCCACGAGGGGCAGAAGCGGAAGTCGGGCGAGGACTTCATCGCGCATCCCGTGGCCGTTGCGGAGATCCTTACCGACCTCCATCTGGATACGACCACCCTGGTCGCCGCGTTGCTCCACGACACGGTCGAAGACACCGACGTGACGATCGACGAGATCCGGGAGGAGTTCGGCGACGACGTCGAGCACATCGTCGGCGGACTGACGAAGCTCGACCGGCTCGAGTTCAAGAGCCGGGAACAGGAGCAAGCGGAGAACGTCCGCAAGATGATCGTGGCGATGGCGGGCGACATCCGGGTGTTGTTGATCAAGCTCGCGGATCGACTTCACAACATGCGCACGCTCTCGGCCCTTGCTCCCGACCGCCAGGAGCGGATCGCGACCGAGACCCTCGAGATCTACGGGCCGCTCGCGAATCGCCTCGGTGTCCAGGAGATGAAGTGGGAGCTCGAGGATCTGTCGTTCAAGACGCTGCACCCCGGTCCGTACCACGAGATCGCGGAGCTGGTCGAGAGCCGCCGCGGCGAGCGACGAGCCCTGATCGACGAAGTCACGGGCGCCGCTCGCGCCCAGCTCAAGGAGCTCGGCGTGAAGGCGGAGGTCGAGGGCCGCCCGAAACACCTCTATTCGATCTACGAGAAGATGGTGATCCGCGGCAAAGAGTTCAACGAGATCTTCGATCTCGTCGGGGTGCGCATCCTCGTTGAGAACCTGCGCGACTGCTACGGCGCGCTCGGCGCGGTGCACGCCCTGTGGAAGCCCATCCCGGGGCGCTTCAAGGACTACATCGCGATGCCGAAGTCGAACATGTACCAGTCGCTGCACACGACGGTCGTCGGACCGGGCGGCAAGCCGCTGGAGATCCAGATCCGCACACGGGACATGCACCGAACCGCCAAGTTCGGGATCGCCGCGCACTGGCGTTACAAGGAGTCACCGAAACAGCAACGTGATGCGGCCGATCTCGCGTGGCTCGGCCAGATGATGGACTGGCTGAAGGACATGGCCGACCCGCGCGAGTTTATGGACTCGCTGAAGATCGACCTCTACGGCGGCCAGGTCTTCGTCTTCACGCCGAAGGGCGACGTCGTCAACCTGCCCGCCGGTGCGACGCCGGTCGACTTCGCGTACTCGATCCACACGGAGGTCGGCCACCGAACGATCGGCGCGAAGGTCAACAGCAAGCTCGTGCCGCTGGACTACGAGCTGCGCACGGGTGACACGGTCGACATCCTGACGTCGAAGGCGCAGGGGGAGGGACCGAGCCACGACTGGCTCCAGTTCGTGAAGACGCCGCGCGCACGGAACAAGATCCGGCAGTGGTTCTCGCGCGGGCGCCGGGAGGACGCGATGGACCAGGGCCGCGACCTGTTGCAGCGCCTGATGCGAAAGCAGAACCTCCCGTTCAAACGACTGGCGACCGAGGAGGCTCTGCAACAGGTCGCCGAAGAGCTGCACCACGCGAACCTGGAATCGCTCTATGTCGCGGTGGGAGAAGGGCAGGTCTCACCGCAGTCGATCGTCGCGCGTCTCAATCGGTTGGTGAGCGGGACTCCCGAGGAGGACGTCACCGAAGTGCCGCTGGCGCGCCCCGTGAAGATCGGCAAGCCCGACGTGTCACAGGGGATCGTGGTCCACGGTCTGCCCGACGTCTGGGTACGGCTGGGCCGGTGCTGCACGCCGGTTCCCGGTGACGAGATCATCGGCTTCGTCACGCGGGGACAGGGTGTGAGCGTCCATCGAACCGACTGCCCGAACGTCCGCGGGTTGCGACAGGAGCCTGAGCGGTTGATCGAGGTCACGTGGGCGGAGGGCAAACCGACCTCGTTCGTCGTCGCGATCCAGGTCGAGGCGCTCGATCGCGTCCGGCTGCTGAGCGATGTCGCGTCGATGCTGTCGGACTCACACGTGAACATCCTTTCCGCCACGTCGTCGACCGGACGTGATCGGATCACGCGGCTGCGGTTCACCTTCGAGTTGGCCGACATCACCCATCTGTCGAGCGTGCTGGCCGCCGTGAAGCGGGTGGAAGGTGTCTTCGACGCCTATCGGGTGGTGCCGAGCTAGCGGATGCGAGATGGCGACCGGGTGAGGGCGCCCCGATGCGCGTAGTCCTGCAACGGGTCGCCCGCGCTTCCGTGACGGTCCACGGTGAGCTCGTCTCAGCGATCGGACCGGGATATCTGCTGCTCGTCGGGATCGGCGCGGGAGATGAGTCAAGCGATGTCGACAGGCTCGCCGAGAAGATCGTCAACCTGCGCGTGTTCGCCGATACCGACGGAAAGATGAACCTCGCGCTCGCAGACGTCGACGGCGAGGCGCTCGTCGTCTCGCAGTTCACGCTCTACGGCGACGTCCGCAAGGGCAGGCGTCCGTCGTGGATCGGCGCCGCCGAGCCGGCGCTCGCAGCCGCGCGCGTGGAGGAGTTCGCTCGAGCCCTCGAGGCACGCGGGGTCCGTGTCGGCCGAGGCATCTTCGGTGCTCACATGGAGGTCGAACTCCTGAACGACGGCCCGGTCACGCTGCTGCTCGACACCGTGGATCTCTGAACCGGGTGCGCCGACGCCCGCCGGTAAGATGACGCCCTCATGTACCTGGACGTCTTCGACGCGAACCCATACGGCACCAACTGCTGGCTGCTCGCCGCCGACGGATCCGATGAGGCGGTCGTCGTGGACCCGGGCTTCGAACCGGCTGCCGTTCGCGCCCTGCTCTTGGCAGCAGGGATCCGCCCAGCTGCGGTGCTCCTGACCCACGCGCACGTCGATCACGCGGGCACCGCCGGTGACTTCGCCGCCGACGACCTGCCCGTCTTCATCCATGAGGCCGACGCGCCGGCGTTCACGGACCCCGCCTTGTGGAATCCCGGCTTCGAGAACCAGCTGGCTCCGGTGAAGGACCTTCGGACGCTCGTCGACGGTGCCGTGCTCGACTTCGCGGGTTTCTCGTTCGAGGTGCAGCACACGCCGGGACACACGCCCGGTCACTGCGTCTTCGTGACGGATGCCATCGTGTTGAGCGGGGATCTCGTCTTCGCGGGCTCCATCGGGAGGTCGGATCTGCCCAACTCCGACCCGGCGGCCATGCGAGAGAGTCTCGTCCGGTTCCTGAAGCTCGAGGACGAGCTCCCGGTGCTGCCGGGCCATGGGCCGCGGACCACGGTCGGGCGCGAGCGCGCGAGGAACCCGTTCCTAGTGGGGCTCGGCTGATGGAGCTCGCTCCGCCGCGGGGAACCCAAGACCTGCTGTCTCCGAGGGCCGACGCGATACTCGGCCTCTACGACGAGGCGCATCGGAGCGCATCCCTGTTCGGGTATCGCTACGTCGAGACGCCGACGTTCGAGCACACGGAGCTCTTCGTTCGCACGTCGGGCGAGACCTCCGACGTGGTCACGAAAGAGATGTACACGTTCGAGGACAAGGGCGGGCGGTCGCTAACCCTTCGTCCCGAGTCGACGGCGTCCGTCGTGCGGGCCTACCTCGAACACGCGCAAGAGCTGCCGTCGCCGTACAAGGGGTATTATGTCGGTGCTCAGTTCCGTCACGGTCGGCCCCAAGCCGGGCGGCTGCGGGAGTTCAGGCAGTTCGGGGTCGAGGTCATCGGCACCGAGGGCCCGGTCGCCGATGTCGAGGTGATCGCGCTGTCCGACCGATACCTCGGTGAGCGGGGGCTCTCCGGAACCTCGTTGCGTCTGAATTCCATCGGAGATCAGACCTGCCGTCCCGCGTATCGCGAACGCCTGATCGCCCACCTCGAACCGCACGAGTCCGAGTTGGATGAGGACTGCAAGGCGCGGCTTCGGACGAACCCCCTTCGCGTGCTCGACTGCAAGGTCGACGGCGGCAAGGACTTCGTGCTCGACGCGCCGGTGATCAGCGATCACCTGTGCGAGGCGTGCGCAGCGCACTTCGACGAGGTGAAGACGGGTCTGTCGGTCGAAGGGGTCGCCTTCGACCATGATCCGCGGCTGGTGCGCGGCCTCGACTATTACACGCGCACGGCCTTCGAGTTCGTGAGCTCCGCGTTGTCACCGGCGCAGGCGACCCTGTGTGGGGGCGGCCGATACGACGGCCTCGCCGAGGTGCTCGGCGGCACCCCCACACCCGGCGTCGGATTCGCGATGGGTCTCGATCGCGTCCTGCTGGCGATGGAGAACGAGGGGCTTGCGCTGCCGCCGTCGCGCGTCGTTCGGTGCTTCGTCGTCACCGTCGGCGAACAGGCGCGCACCGCCGCGGGGTCGCTCGTTCGGGACCTGCGGAGCGGCGGTGTGCCGACGGGCGTCGCCTTCGAGGATCGGCCGTTGAAGGCGCAGCTCAAGATGGCCGACAAGGCCGACGCCGAGTTCGCGGCGATCATCGGCGACGCCGAACTGGCTGCTGGCACCGTGACGCTGCGGCGACTCGCCGACGGCACGCAGATGTCCGTCCAGACAGGAGACCTCGTCCGTCGGCTGATCTCTCGGCGCGATGAACCCGAAGAGGCGCAGCGATGAGCGGAACCCCGACTCAGACGCCCGTGCCGGAGCTTCGAACCGCGATGCGCAGTCACGCATGCGGCGCCCTCCGTGCCGAGGATTCAGATGTCGACGTCGCCCTCTGCGGTTGGGTCGCGCGTCGCCGCGATCACGGGGGTGTGACGTTCGTGGACCTGCGCGATCGCGAGGGTGTCGTTCAGCTCGTCTTCCATCCGGAGGAGGTACCGGAGACCCATGCCGCAGCGCAGCATCTGGGGGCAGAAGACGTGATCCGCGTCACCGGCGTCGTGCGCGTACGTCCCGAGGGCATGGCGAACCCAAGCATCCCCACCGGGGAGATCGAGGTCGCAGCCTCGACGCTCGAGCTCCTGTCGGCGGCCGACACTCCGCCGTTCCCGATCGAGGACCGGGTCGAGGCGGGTGAGGACCTCAGGCTGAAGTTCCGCTACCTCGATCTGCGCCGTCCGGAGATGACCGCGACCCTTCGTCTGCGCCACCGCGTCAACGCCCTGATGCGCGAGCACATGGAGGCACACGGCTTCCTCGAGGTCGAGACGCCGCTCCTCACGCGCTCCACGCCCGAGGGCTCGCGCGACTTCCTCGTGCCGTCGCGTCTGTGGCCCGGGACGTTCTACGCGCTGCCGCAATCGCCCCAGCAGCTGAAGCAGTTGCTGATGGTGGCCGGTCAGGACCGTTACTACCAGATCGTGCGATGTCTGCGGGACGAGGCACCTCGTGCCGACCGCAGCTTCGAGTTCACCCAGCTCGACGTCGAGATGTCGTTCGTCGACGAAGAGGACGTGTTCGCGGTGATCGAGCCGCTATACGCCAGGATCGTGAGCGAGACACAGGGCGTCGACGTGCCGACGCCCTTCCCACGGATGAAGTTCACCGAGATGACCGCGCGCTACGGCTCGGACAAGGCCGACCTCCGCTACGGGATGGAGCTCGCCGAGCTGAGCGAGGCCTTCGCCGGCACCGGGTTCAACGCCTTCGCGTCGGTGCTCTCGAACGGCGGCACGATCAAGGGGCTCGCGGCACCCGGTGGTGCCGCACTGTCGCGTAAAGAGCTCGACCGGCTCGTCCAGGACACGAAGGGACGCGGCGCGACCGGCTTGGTGTGGATCGTGGTCGAGGCAGCCGGCGCGATCCGCTCGCCGGTCGAGAAGTTCTTGTCCGCCGACGAGGTCGCCGGCGTGCTTCGGGCTACAGGGGCCGGCGAAGGCGATCTCGTCCTGATCGTGGCCGATGTCGTGGACCGTGCCAACGTCGCGCTCGACGGTCTGCGACGACAGCTCGCCGTGCGCCTGGAGCTGATCCCGGAGAACACGTGGTCATTCTGCTGGATGATCGAGCCGCGATTGTTCGAGTGGAGCGACGAAGAAGACAAGTGGGTCTCCGCACACCACCCCTTCACCGCTCCGGCATCCGAGGACCTGAACCCCGAGACGGCAACGTCTCGCGGCTACGACCTGGTGCTGAACGGATTCGAGGTCGGCGGAGGATCGATCCGCATCCATCGAGCCGACGTTCAGCACCGCGTGTTCGAGGTCCTCGGGCTGTCCGAGGACCAGATCCAGGACAAGTTCGGTCACCTTCTCTCCGCGTTCCGGTACGGGGTGCCGCCGCACGGGGGTATCGCGATGGGCATCGACCGGATCGTGATGCTCATGGCGGGCAAGGACGCCATCCGCGACGTCACGGCGTTCCCGAAGGCGCAGTCGGGAGCCGACCCGCTCACCGGAGCTCCGTCGTCCGCATCGGACGAACAGCTCCGCGAGCTGGCCCTCCGGGTGATCGGGGGCGATCCGCCTGCCTGACGCCGTCCTCTTGCCCGAGGATCTCGCGATGCTGAGCGATCGCGACTTCGCGCACTTCGTCACGTTGAACGAGGATGGCTCGCCACACGCCACGCCCGTGTGGATCGATGTCGACGACCAGGGCACCGTGCTCGTCAACACCGCGGCCGGGAGGCGCAAACATCGCAACGTCCTGCGCGACCCGCGGGTCGCCGTGAGCATCACCGCCCACCAGGATCCGTATTCCTGGGTGAGCATCAGGGGGACGGTGGTGTCGATCGAGGACGGAGCCGCTGCCGACGAGCACATCGATCGGCTCAACCGGAGGTATCACGACGGCGAGGCCTGGGAGTACGTCGCCGGCCAGCAGCGACTGATCTTGCACATCCGGCCCGACGAGGTCGTTCGCTCGAGGTAGGCGGTATGTCGCAGGAGCCGCTCGCCGCTCGGATGCGCCCGCGGACCTTCGACGAGTTCGTGGGGCAGGGCCACCTGATCGGCCCGGGGAGGGTGCTGTCGAAGCTGGTCGAGAAGGGGAACCTGCAGTCGATCATCCTCTGGGGTCCCGCCGGGACAGGGAAGACAACCCTCGCTCACCTTCTTGCCGACGCGGTCGGCGCCGACCTCATGCGGTTGTCCGCCGTCTCCTCCGGCGTCGCCGATGCGCGCAAGGTGATGGATGGAGCCAAGGGCGGCCTGTTCCGAACCGTGCTGTTCGTCGACGAGGTGCACCGCTGGTCGAAGGCGCAGCAGGACGTCCTGCTGCCGGCCGTCGAGGCCGGCGACGTCACGCTGATCGGCGCGACCACTGGGAACCCGTACTTCTCGCTGAACTCGCCACTGCTCTCGCGTTGCATCCTGCTTCGACTGGAACCGCTCGCGAACGAGGACGTGCGATCCCTGCTGCTGCGAGCGCTCGAGGACAAGGAGCGCGGACTCGGCGGACTGGGCCTCACGATCGCCGAGGATGCGCTCGACCATCTGGTCGAGATCGCCGGAGGTGACGCGCGGATGGCGATGACCGGACTCGAGGCCGCCGCCCTCGCGGCGGAGGCGACGGGCGACGGCGAGATCACTCGAGACCTCGCGGCCGATGCCGTTCAACACAAAGCGATCGTCTACGACCGCCAGGGCGACGCGCATTACGACGTGATCAGCGCGTTCATCAAGTCGATCCGTGGCTCGGACCCTGACGCCGCCCTGTTCTGGCTCGCGCGGATGCTCGAGGCCGGTGAGGACGCGCGATTCATCGCGCGCCGGATGATCGTTCACGCGAGCGAGGACATCGGGCTCGCCGATCCTCGTGCCCTGCTCGTGGCGGTCGCAGCCTCGCAGGCCGTCGAGCACGTCGGGCTCCCGGAGGCTCGACTGAATCTCGCCGAGGCGGCGATCTATCTCGCGCGAGCGCCGAAATCGAACAGCGTGTATACGGCCCTGAACGCCGCCATGGAAGACGCGGTGAGCGCGGACCCGGTCCCCACCCATCTGCGCGAGGCGAGCTATCCGGGTGCGCGAAAGCTCGGACACGGCAAGGGCTACCGGTATCCGCACGACTTCCCGGGGCACGTCGTCGAGCAGGAGTATCGCCCGGTCCGCTTCCAAGGCAAGCGGTATTACGAGCCGTCCGACCAAGGCGAGGAGGGCGATCCCACCCCGCCAGAGGAACGGCCGTGACGGCGCGCTCGGTATGCTACGCGGACCCAGACAACGGAGGCACGAGATGACGCTCCTCGCGATGAGCGGCGGTGACACCGCCTTGGTGGTCCTGGCGGCCTTCTGGGGCCTGCTGGTTCTCGCCCTCTGCGTCGTGCTGCTCAACACCTTCAACGTGCTGACCAGCACGAAGATGACGATCGACACGTTCCGCGAGGAGACGGTGCCCCTGTTGAAAGAGGTCGTCGGCAGCGTCGAGCGCGCGAACCGCGAGCTCGACCGGGTCGACGGCATGCTCGAGTCCGCCGGCGTCATCGTCGCAAGGGTCGAGAAGCTGTCGGGTCTCGTCGAGCAGGCAGCGGCCAGCCCCCTCGTGAAGATCCTCAGCTTCGGCGCCGGTGTGCGCAAGGCTGCGCGCAGGGCTGCCGGAGGGAAGAAGAGGTAGATGCGGCGAGGGTTCTGGGTCGCGCTCGGGCTCGGTGCCGGGGCCACGGGGGCGGTCCTCGCTTCACGCTGGACCAAGAAACAAGCCCACCGAGTGGCTCCCGCGACGATCGCGCGCGAGGCGAAGGGTGGCGTCTTCGAACTGGGGAAACTCGTCAGCGAGTCCATCGCGGAGGGCAAGCGCGCGATGGACGAACGCGAGGCCGAGCTGCGCCGTGAGTTCGACGTGCCGTCGCCCGCCCGATCGCGCGACGAGCCCGACGGCTCGCCCGTCCCCTGAGCCGATGGAAGGGAACCGCATCCGAGAGACCTTCCTCGAGTTCTTCGAGGCGCGCGGGCACAGGCGCGTCCCGTCCTCGTCGCTGATCCCACCTCCCGAGTCGGGGCTGCTCCTCGCCAACGCGGGCATGAACCAGTTCATCCCGTACTTCCTCGGCCAGGCGGAGCCGCCGTTCCGCACGGCTACCACCGTGCAGAAGTGCTTCCGAGCCAACGACATCGAGAACGTGGGCCATACCGCCCGTCATCTCACGATGTTCGAGATGCTCGGGAACTTCTCGTTCGGCGATTACTTCAAGGCCGAGGCGATCCCGTGGGCGCACGAGCTGGTGACGGAGGGCTTCGGCATCGACCACGACCGGCTCTGGGTCACCGTCTACGAGGAGGATGCCGAGGCGGAGGCGATCTGGATCGACGCCGCGGGTGTCGCACCGGATCGGATCGTACGCCGGGGCAGGGTCGACGCCGACGGCCAGTTGGCGAACTACTGGCACACCCACGCCGCAGGACCGGGCGGTCCGTGCTCGGAGATCTTCGTCGATCGCGGCGCGAAGTACGGGCCGGACGGGGGCCCCGATGTCGACGAGGAACGCTTCATGGAGATCTGGAACCTCGTGTTCATCCAGGAGCAGGTGGATAAGAACCTGGAGATCGTCAGCGAGCTGCCGGCGAAGAGCATCGACACGGGGGCGAGCCTGGAGCGGGTCGCGACGCTCCTGCAGGGAACCGACAGCTATTTCGAGACCGACCTGATGCGCCCGTTGCTGGAAGTGGTCGAGTCGATGTCGGGCCGTACACACGGTCGCGACCCGCGTGACGACGTCTCTCTGAAGGTGATCGCGGAGCACGGTCGCGCCACGACGTTCCTGATCGCAGACGGCGTCCAGCCCTCGAACCAGGGCCGGGGGTACATCCTTCGTCGGATGCTCAGACGGGTGGTCTCTCACGCACGCCGCCTCGGCATCGAGGGCGCGGTGCTGCCCCCATTGATCGAGCTGACCGCGCAACGGTTCGGTGACGTCTACCCCGAGCTCCGCGAGAACGAAGCGTTCACCCTCCAGGTGGCGGCCTCGGAGGAGGAGCGGTTCTCCGCCACGCTCCGTCAAGGGATGGCGCTCTTCGACGAGGCGCGAGGCAGGGCAAGCGAGGGCCGCGTCTCCGGAGAAGATGCGTTCAAGCTCTCGGATACGTTCGGCTTCCCACTGCCCTTGACCGAGGAGATGGCGGCCGACGCGGGACTCGCCGTTGACACGGACCGGTTCGCGGAGCTGCTCGACCAACAGCGGACGCGGGCCCGCGAGGCAGCGAAGAAGGTCGCGATCGGCCTGGACGCCGGGGCCGTCCCCCCGACGGAGTTCGTCGGCTACGCGCAGCCGGAGGCCGGCGGGCGGATCGTCATGCTGCTCGACCCGGAGAACCGCGAGCTTGCTGGCGCCGAGGAGGGCGCCGAGGTCCGCCTCTTCCTGAGCGCGACGCCGTTCTATGCAGAATCGGGCGGCCAGGTCGGTGACCAGGGTCAGATCCGAACCGTGACCGGATCGTTGCGCGTGAGTGATGCCCAGTGGGCGGGACCCCACGCGATCATGCATCTCGGCGTTGTCGAGTCGGGGGAGATCGTTGCCGGCCAGGACGCCACCGCCGAGATCGACCGAGGCCGGCGTGAGTCGACCGCCCGCGCCCACACGTCGACCCACGTCGTGCACTGGACGTTGAAGCACCTGCTGGGCGAGCACGCGCGCCAGGCCGGCTCGCTCGTCGCCCCGGGCCGGCTCCGCTTCGATTTCCCGCACCCGAGCGCGGTGCCCCTCGAGCTGCTCCAGGAAGCGGAGCTCGAGGCGAACCGGCGTCTGGCTCGCGACGACGAGATCCACGTCCTCGAGACGTCGATGGATGAAGCGAAGCGTCTCGGCGCCGTGGCGCTCTTCGGCGAGAAGTACGGCGAGCGCGTTCGCGTCGTCGAGATCGGTGACTACTCACGGGAGCTGTGCGGTGGCACCCACGTCGAACGTACCGGGAACGTCGCGATCATCAGGATCTCGCACGAGGGCTCGATCGGCGCCGGGATGCGGCGGGTCGAGGCGTTGGTCGGTCCCGACGCGCTCCGCGAGATCAACGTCGAACGAGAGCTGTTGCGTGGCGTGATCGACGCGCTGGGCGTTACCGACGCGAAGGGCGCAGAAGATCGTGCACGTCAGCTCGTGGAGAGGGTGAAGCGGCTCGAGAGCGAGATGGGCAAGCTGCGCAAGGGCGACCGCGAATCGATCGCCGCCTCCCTCGCAGAGAGCGCGACGGCGATCGATGGCGTGGCTCTCGTCGTCTCCGAAGTTGCGGGCGAGGACGCGACCGGACTGCGGGACCTCGCACAACGGGTTCGTGACCGGCTGGCGGGCCAGGGCGCGGCCGCGGTGGTGCTCGGTGGGCGCGAGGGCGGCAAGGCGCAGCTCGTTGCCGCGTGCACGGGCCCGGCCGTGGCTCTCGGAGTCGGGGCCCCCGCATTGCTCGAGGCCGCAGCCCGGGCGATCGGCGGGGGAGCGGGCGGCAAGGAGATCCTCGCGATGGCCGGAGGGCGTGACGCTGGCGCGGTGGGCGAAGCGCTCGGTGGTATCCCGGCCCGCCTGCGCGAGCTCCTCCACCCGAACTAGTATGACCGAGACTAGCGGGGTCGCCGGCCGCGTGATGGGGCTCGATCTCGGGGACGCGCGCATCGGCGTTGCGATCTCCGACCCCGATCGTCACGTTGCCGTGTCGTTCGGGACCATCCACGTCGGCCAGCCGCCGGGAGAGCTGCGAGCGATCGCCGCCCTTGTTGCCGAGAACACCGTGAGCGTGGTGGTGCTCGGGCACCCTCGTTCACTGTCGGGGGCATCCGGTCCGCGCGCGAGGCATGCGGAGGCGTTCGCCGATGCCCTGCGGCAGGCGATCGTGGTGCCCGTCGAGCTCCAGGACGAGCGCTTGTCGACGAGAGAAGCCGAGCGGGTGCTCCGCGACGCGGGTGTGAAGGGACGTGACCGGCGCCGCGTCGTCGATCGCACCGCCGCCGCCGTGATCCTGCAGGCGTGGCTCGACGCCCACGCCTGACGGTATCCTCCTTCTCCAGATGGAGCAGCCCACGAGCGGCGCAGCCCCCACCCGCACCGATGATCGTCCCCGACGTGCCACCCTCATCGCTCTGCTGGTCGCGTTCCTCATCCTTGTCTCAGGTGTCGTGTCCGTCGGCCGGTATTACCAGCACTGCAAGAGCGGGAGCGACCAGCGGCGACCCCTCACCTTCACCGTCGCGGAGGGCGCATCCGGGTCGCAGGTCGTGAACGACCTCGCCGACGACGACGTCATCGCCTGCGGCGGATTGGTAGGTCGGATCCTGCTGCAGAAGAACGGACTGGGGTCACAGATCCGCGCGGGCACGTATCAGCTGACGACCGGCATGACGCTGGACGAAGCCATGGCGGTCTTGACGGCGCCGACGCCGGCCGTACCGACGATCACGACGACGATCCCGGAGGGGTATGGGCTCACCCAGATCGCCGGTGCGTTCGCGCACGCCCTGAAGATCCCTGAAGCGCGGTTCCTCGCTCGGGCTCACAGCGGCGGATACGCGCTTCCCCCCTACCTCCCCGCGGGCAAGCCCACGCTCGAAGGATTCCTGTTCCCGGATACGTACGAGTTCGTCAAGAAGGGAACCACGGCAGATGACGTGATCGGGAAGATGCTCGATCGGTTCGCGACCGTCGCTCACGAGATGCCCTTCGCAAACGCTGAGAAGCTCGGCGTGACGCCGTATCAGGCCGTGATCATCGCGTCGCTGGTCGAGAAGGAAGCAGCGGCGCCGGCCGACCGGCCGCTTGTCGCCGCCGTCATCTACAACCGATTGAAGATCGACATGAAGCTCGGGATCGATGCGACGGTCGCCTACATCGACCCAGATCCGTCGGACGGCCTGACCTCATCCGACTTCCGCATCCGCAGTCCGTACAACACGCGGCTGTACGCGGGGTTGCCGCCGACACCGATCGCGAGCCCGGGCAAGGCTTCCCTTGAAGCGGCGCTCCAACCGACGGCGACCGATGACCTCTACTTCGTCGCTTGCCCCGGGGACGCCCGGATGTTGTTCAGCCAGACCTACGCCGAGTTCCTCAACGACAAGGCGTGCATTGGCTGAGGCGATCGGACTGGGGCCGCATCGGGTTCGGGGGAGTAGCCGAACGGTCGGGATCATCGGCTGGCCGGTGGCGCACAGCTTGTCTCCCGCGATCCATAACGCGGCGTTCGCTGCGATGGGATTGGACTGGGTCTACGTGCCGCTTCCGGTTGAGCCCGGCGGCCTGAGAGACGCCCTGGGGGGATTGGCGGCACTCGGGTTCGCCGGTGCGAACGTGACGATGCCGCACAAATCGGACTGCGCCGATATCGTCGACGTCGTTGCCGACGACGCGCTCCGGCTCAGGGCCGTGAATACGATCGTGGTGGAACCAGCCGGGTTGCGGGGACACAACACGGACGCGCCGGGATTCGACCGCTTCCTCCGTCGCGACGTTGGGTTCGAACCCGCCGGACGGTCGGCTCTGATGTTCGGAGCCGGAGGGGCGGCCAGGGCGTGCGGCTTGGCGCTGGCACGCGGTGGGCTCGCGCATCTGACCGTCGTGGTGCGTGAGCCCGAGCGGGCGGAGGGGCTCCGCGAAACGCTCGAGGGGTTCGACACCGAGATCTCGGTGATCGCGTTCGGGGGTTCCGTCGAGGTCGCCGCGGATCTCGTGGTGAACGCGACGCCGCTTGGCGCAAGGGGAGAAGAGCTCCCCGTTCCGCCGCTCGGGCCCGAGGTGCTCGTCATCGATCTCCTCTATCACCCTGCGGTGACGCCGCTGCTCACCAGCGCGCGGAACGCCGGCGCGGCCACCTTCGGTGGGCTCGGGATGCTGCTGCACCAAGCCGCTCTCTCGTTCGAGCTCTGGACGGGGCAGCAACCCCCCCTGGACGTGATGTCGGCTGCGGCTCTGACGGAGCTCGCGGAGCAGGCGTAGCCCAAGCGCGAGATCAGCCGCGAGGCTCGGCCGGCATACCCGATCGAGGGCGTTCCCAGCTGCCTGATTCAAGGGTGTGCCGTTCCCCGACGATGCATCGGACAGATGGATGACTACTCCGCGCTCGCACAGCGGATCGCGGTCAGCGTTCAGGAGGTGCGGGGCTGCCTCGTGCTGTCGAGAGACGGCCTCGTTCTCGGCACCTTTCCGGATGACGACGAGACGGTCGCCAAGCCCGCCTGGCTGCGCTTCTGCGCCCTGGGAGAACCCGACAAGAGCTTCGTCGAATACCCCGACCAAACCTGGGTGTTCGTCAAACGCGGTCCGTATTCGGCCTTCGCCGTGGCCGAGGCGGGCGTTCGCCCAGGGCTCCTCATCGACCAGTTGGAACAGGCGCTCCTCACGGCCGAGGACGGTCGGACGAAGCGGGAGGCCTTCCGGGTCCCCGATATCGCATCGGCGCCGTCAGGGAAGCCGCGGGCATCGCTGCACCCGCCGACGGCCAAGCCGGATCCCGTGCAGGTCGTGGCCCAGGCAGATCAACGGAGAAGCTCGGAAGCACCCCGGATCGCTGGGTCGGCCGCTCCCGCTCCCACGCGTGAGGGCAAGGCCGCAGGCAGCGACGACACCCCGGCCGAGGGTCGCGATAACGACGGCACCGAGGAAGTCTCGACCGCCCGGGATCCGGCGTCGACCCCGGTCCCGGATCAGCCTGCCACTGCCCTGAAGCGTGAGCCGCAGAAGCTCGCGGGAGGCGATGGAGGGTCCGATGACGACTCCGAGGACGAGTCAGAGGTGGACCGGGTCCTGCTCGCCAAAGAGTTCTCGGGATTGCTTCAGGTGCATAACGACGATGACGAAGGTTCTTCCTGACGACCTGGACAGATAGGCGATCAGGGACAGCGATGACGAAGGTCAAACGCAAGGCCAAACAGCTCGGCGAGATCCTGATCGAGCTCGGGCACATCACGCCCGAGCAGTTGGAGCTCGCCATCGAAGAGCAGCGCCGCACACCCAAGTCGCTCGGCCGCGTCGTCATCGACCTCGGGATGGTCAAGGAGAGCGAGCTCATCCGCGCCCTCGCCGAGCAGGTCGGTCTGGAGTTCATGGACCTCCAGGACTATCCGATCGATCCCTCGGCCACTGCGTTGCTCCCCGAAGTGCTGGCTCGCCGCTACCGCGCGATCCCGGTCGGAGAACGCGACGGCAAGCTCCTCGTGGCGATGTCGGATCCGGCCAACGTTTATGCCCTCGACGACATCCGCACGATCACGAACCGAGAGGTTCAGCCGGTCGTTGCGACGCCCAGCGACATCGAACAAACCATCCAGAAGTACGCCAGCATGGACGGACAGGTCGAGGCGCTCGCGAGTGCCGCGGCCGAACAGTTCGAGGGCGACGAAGAACACGTGGAAGCGGCGCTCGAGGACGCCCCCATCGTCAAGCTCGTCAACGCGATCATGACGCAAGCTGTGGTCGATCGCGCCTCCGACGTTCACGTCGAGCCCTCGGAGAAGAACGTGCGCATCCGTTTCCGGGTGGACGGCGTGCTCCACGAGCCGATGCCGCCGGCGCCGAAGAACATCCAGGGCGGCCTGATCTCGCGCCTCAAGGTGATGGCGGAGCTGAACATCGCGGAGAAGCGTGTGCCTCAGGACGGCCGCATCTCGATGAAGGTGGGCGGCAAGGCGCTCGACCTCCGTGTCGCGACTCTGCCCACGGTCTACGGCGAGAAGGTCGTGATCCGTGTGCTCGACAAGTCGAACGCGCTGCTGCGGCTGGAGGATCTCGGCTTCCTGGAGAACGCGTACGAACGCTTCGCGGTGTCCTTCCGCAAGCCCTACGGCGCCATCCTCGTCACCGGCCCCACGGGATCGGGCAAGTCGACGACGATGTACTCGACCCTCAACATCCTCAACACGGTCGACAAGAACATCATCACCGTCGAGGACCCGGTGGAGTACCGGCTCAACGGCGTCAACCAGATCCAGGTGAACCCGAAGGCCGGCCTGACCTTCTCGAGCGCGCTGCGGTCGATCCTGCGCGCCGACCCCGACATCGTCCTGATCGGTGAGGTTCGCGACAGGGAGACGGCCACCATCGCCATCGAGGCCGCCTTGACCGGTCACCTCGTGCTGACCTCACTGCACACGAACGACGCCCCGTCGGCCATCACACGTCTCACCGAAATGGATGTGGAAACGTTCCTGGTCGCCTCGGCGATCGACGCAGTTGTCGCCCAGAGGTTGGCGCGCAAGCTCTGCGAGCGCTGCAAAGAGGCGTACCAGCCGACGGAGGGCGAGCTGAGATTGGCGGGCTACCCGGAGTGGCTGTTCGCCGAGATCCAAACCCTGTATCGCCCCGCTGGCTGCTCCGCGTGCTCGAACACCGGCTACCGCGGCCGTATCGGGATGTACGAGGTCATGCAGATGAGCGAGGAGATCGAGCGATTGACCGTTGAACGCGCGTCGGCCGACCAGATCAAAGCCGTCGCGATCAGCCAAGGGATGATGACGCTCCGCGACGACGGACTCGAGAAGACGCGGATGGGAATCACCTCCATCGAAGAGGTCGCAAGGGTGGTGAAGTGACGATGAGTACCGTGGTGCAAGAGGAGGGCGAGGCCCAGGTTCCGGTTCCGGAGCTTCTGGAGAGGCTCCTCGACCTGAACGGATCGGACCTGCACCTGACCGCCGGAGCGCCGCCAACCGTCAGGGTTCACGGGGACCTCCGAGCGGTCGACGACTACGCGAAGCTGACCCCGCGAGCGTTGCAGGGCATGATCTACGCGATCTTGCCGCAGAAGCTCCGGGAGCGTTTCGAGCAGGAGCTCGAGCTCGACATGTCCTACTCGTTGCCGGGGCGGGCGCGCTTCCGCGTGAACGTCTACCAGCAGCGCGACTCGATCGGCGCAGTCTTCCGTGTGATCCCCTTCGACATCAAAGGTATCGAAGAGCTCGGGCTGCCACCTGTCGTCGCGGACCTCGCTCGGTTCCAGCGCGGGTTCGTCGTGGTCACCGGCCCGACCGGCTCGGGCAAATCCACCACGCTCGCCTCGATGGTCGACGTCGTGAACCGCGAGCGACACGGCCACATCATGACCGTCGAGGATCCCATCGAGTTCCTGCACAAGCACAAGAGCTGCATCGTTAACCAGCGCGAGATCGGGGCCGACACACACGGCTTCGGGGCGGCGCTGAAGCACGTGCTCCGTCAGGACCCCGACGTGATCCTGGTTGGGGAGATGCGAGACCTCGAGACGATCGGAACCGCGATCACCGCCGCAGAGACCGGTCACCTCGTGTTCGCGACCCTGCACACGCAGGACGCTCCGCAGACGATCGACCGCATCATCGACGTGTTTCCCCCGCACCAGCAGCAGCAGGTGCGGGTGCAGCTGTCGACGACGCTGCAGGGCATAGTCACCCAACAGCTCATCCCGACAGCCGACGGTCAGGGCCGGGCGGCCGCGTGCGAGGTCCTCGTCGCCACACCGGCCATCAGGAACCTGGTCCGCGAAGGAAAGGTCCACCAGATCTATTCCTCGATGCAGGCGGGCGGGCGCTTCGGGATGCAGACGATGGACATGTCCCTGGCGCATCTCGTGAAGAGGGGCGACATCACACAGCAGATGGCGTTCGAACGCTGTCACGACCCCGAGGAGCTCCAACGGCTGGTCGGCAAGGGCGCTGGCGACTCGGGCGGGTTCGACCCCAACGACGGGTACTCGACCTTGATGGATCGAGATCGCTGGGCTGCGACCTCATGATCGGAGACTGAGATGGCCGACACCTTTGCCTACAAGGTCCGCGACAGGAGCGGGAACCTCATCACCGGCAGCCTGATCGCCGACAGCGAGACGCTGGTTCTGAAGCGTCTCCGCGAGATGGGGTACACGCCCCTCATCGTGACGAGGGAGAAGAAGGGCCTCGGCTCCATCGAGTTCGGCAAGAAGAAGATCAAGCTCAAGGAGTTGGCGGTCTTCTCGCGGCAGTTCGCCACGATGGTCAACTCCGGGCTGCCGATCCTCCGCGGCTTGTCGATCTTGGCCGAGCAATCATCGAACAAGGAGCTCGCCCGCGTGCTCCAGGCGACCCGGATGGACGTCGAGCAGGGCGCATCCCTGTCTCAGGCGTTCGTCAAGCATCCGAAGGTCTTCAACGACCTCTACGTCTCGATGATCCGCTCGGGGGAAACCGGCGGGTCGCTCGACGATACTCTGATGCGCCTGGCGGCAATGCTGGAGCGCGAGGTTCACCTGCGCGGCAAGATCAAGTCGGCAATGACCTACCCGGTCGCCGTCGTCGCGCTCGTCGTGCTGATCATGACGGCGATGCTGCTGTTCGTCGTCCCCCAGTTCAAGAGCATCTACGGGCAGCTCGGCGGCTCGCTGCCGTTGCCGACGAAGGTGCTGCTCATCATGTCCGAGATCTTCAAGAAGGCGTGGTATATCGTGATCGCCGCCGCGTTCACCGCGCGTTGGGCTATCCGTCGCTACAAGAGGACCGAGGGCGGGCGCAACGTGATCGACGCGTTGAAGCTGCGGATGCCGGTGTTCGGAATGCTGGTGCACAAGACCGCGCTCTCTCGCTTCGCGAGCACCCTTTCGATGTTGATGCACTCGGGCGTGCCGATCCTGCAAGCCCTCGACATCGTGAGCGACACCGTGAACAACCGGGTCCTCTCCAAAGCGGTAGCCGACGTCCAGAACAGCGTGCGGGAAGGTGAGTCGATCGCGAAGCCGCTCTCGAAGCACCCGGTGTTCCCGCCGATGGTCGTGCAGATGATCGCGGTCGGTGAAGAGACCGGCCAGGTCGACACGATGCTCGAGAAGGTCGCACAGTTCTACGACCAGGAGGTCGAGGCCTCCGTCGACGCGCTGACCTCCCTGATCGAGCCGATCATGATCGCGCTGATCGGCAGCTGCGTTGGGGCGGCAGTGATCGCCCTGTATATGCCGATGTTCAACATCATCAAGCTGATCAAGTAGGGCGGCGTCAAGATCGAGGTGTGGGTGCGTCCCGCGCCTACTCGGTTTCGGGTACTTCGCGACCGATTCGGGTTCGCACTATCAAGGATCGCAGGCGGGGTGCCGACATCTGCTGAGATCGCGCCGACTGATCGGCGCGCCTGAGCAAAGAAAGGAGGCGTTGCAGATGCTCAAGCGCTTTATGAAGCGTGCTGAGGAGGACCAAGGGTTCACCCTCATCGAGCTGATGGTGGTCGTTCTGATCATCGGCATCCTGATCGCCATCGCACTGCCAACGTTCCTCGGGGCTCGCACCAGGGCTCAGAACCGGGCGGCTCAAGCTGACCTTCGCAACGCACTGGTGGCAGCGAAGACGCTGTACACGGACAACAGCACCTACGCGACCGCCAACAACGCGGGTCTTGCGACGGTTGAGCCCTCGCTGACCTACGTCGACAACACAGCGGTCACATCGACTCAGGGTGTCAGCGTTTTGCTCACGGCCACGTTGGCCGCGGACGGCACCACCTGGGCCGCGGCTCGCATGTCGGCCTCGGGCACGTGTTACTGGATCAAGGACGTGGCTACCGGACCGGGTACCCGGTACGGCACCGGCACCCCCTGCACCGGCACCGCGGCGCTCGGCGCCGCTGCAACGGCCTTCCCGTAAAGGC
>JALYLV010000027.1:20786-26781 GCA_030774035.1 Actinomycetota bacterium | reverse complement strand
CGCCTCCGCCGATGACGAAGACGTCGAACGCTCTAGACGTCTGGACCAGATTCGAACCGATCCTGGGTCCGCACCTGACCGCCGGGCGTCTGCTGAACGCTCTCCTTCATCGAACTCTTGCTTCTGCTGCCGCCGAGTAGCAGGACCAGGCCGACAACTGCGGCCAAGATCCCAACGATCAGCAGGATGACCCCTGCGGTGTGGATGTTGAACCCCGTCGTATGCACCTTGACGGCGAACCTCATGATCGCGCCCACGACCCCGAGCACGATGCCGAACACCAGTAGTCCCATGCCCGACGACCTGTTCATGGCGTCCTCCCTTCGGCCACCTTCTTGCCGGACCACAACAAGGAGCCTCTAGCGAGAATAGTACGTGCGGCCTGGGGATCTGGGATTCAGGCCGACACGACGAGATCGTCGACGGTACGCGATTCAGGCTGGAGCTAAGCGATATGGCTCTGCACGCCCCCTGTTCGTGTGGTGCAGGATGCGGCCGTGGAGGTACGCACGCAGGGCGAGGTCGAACGCATCTACCGTGAGCAGGTACCTCGGCTCTAGCGCTCACTTATGGCGTTCACCGGTGATCGCGAGCTCGCGAACGACGCGGTCGCTGAAGCCTTCGCCCAGGTCCTGGCGCGAGGCGACGCGGTCCGCGATCCCGAACGCTGGGTGTGGCGCGCCGCGTACCGCATCGCCGCCGGCAGCTCAAGGCCCGCCGCCGCAACTCGCCGACCCACGACAAAGCGGCCAACGACGCCACCGACGCACCCGAGGAGGAAGCCGACCTGATGACCGCCCTCGCGAAGCTCCCGTCACGACAACGAGCCGCATTGATCCTGCACTACCTCGCCGACCTTCCGAACTCGGAGATCGCCCGAGCGCTCGGCATCACGACCTGCACCGTCCGCGTGCACCTGATGCAAGGCCGCCGGCGTCTCCGAGACCTCCTTGGAGACGCTGATGCCTGACCTTCGCGAACGCTTCAACGACCTGGATCGCCGTCTGGCGCAGCAGAACATGCCCGACCTCCTTACTGAAGCCGCGAGGCGCGAACCCGCACCAGCGCCCAACCTCGGACCGTCGCCGTACCGCCGGGCCGGGATCGTGCTCGTCGCCCTCGCGGTCACCGCCGCATCGACGACGTTCCTGGTTCGCGCGTTCGGCGGATCCGCCGCGCCACCGAACCCGATCGCCCCCGCAGCTCCGGCGGTCACCAACGGCGTCATCGCGTACGCGAGCATCGAAGCTGAGCACGGGTTCTGGACGATCCGCCCCGACGGCACAGGCAAGACCGAGGTCCACGTCGATGTTCCCGGCGGCGTCGGCGTCCCGAGTTGGGCGCCCGACGGCACGCGGATCGCCTTCGACGTCACCTCGTACGACCAGCCTGCTCCCGAAGGCGGCAACAGCGACATCCACACCGCGAACGCCGACGGCACCGATCCGGTCCGGCTCACGTCGGAGAAGGTCGACTACAACCCGGTGTGGTCTCCCGATGGCTCCAAGATCGCCTACGAGCACATCGCCTACACCCACGAAACGGACGACCCGCAGATCTGGGTGATGAACGCAGACGGCTCCGACCCACACCGACTCACGTTCGAAACAGACCCCTCACATCCCTTCCCCGCCTGGTCACCCTCATGGTCGCCGGACGGCACCAAGATCGCCTTCGTTTCGATCGACCACACCAACGCGGACATCTACGTCATGAACGCCGACGGGTCAGGCATCACCCGCCTCACCGACGACCCCTCTCACGAGGACCAGCCCGCCTGGTCCCCCCACGGCACCCAGATCGCCTTCACCCGAGAGGGAGCCGGGGATCCCGGCATCTACACCATGGGGGCCGATGGCACCGGCGTGAGAGAGGAGCTCCCCGACCCAAGCCCCGCGAACCTGGGAATGGCCTGGTCGCCCGACGGAGCAGAGATGGTCGTCGTGAGCATCCGAGGCGCTGGCGACGACCGCAACGTCTACCTGCTCGATGTGGCGAGCGGCGATCTTAAGGACTTCGGCGAGCCCGGCGCTTGGTACGGCGTGTCGTGGCAGGCCCTGCCAACCGGCGCCTGACCCAGCGGACAGCCGCGTAGTATCCGTCACGCGCATCAGGTCTTCATCGGAAGGAGAACGGCATGACCCCTGAGGTGCAGACCCGCAGCGGTCGGTGCCAGACACACGGAACGGTCCAGGCGACGAGGGATATCCCCAAGCTCCAGTTCCCATTCATCGTTTATGCGGTAACCCGATGGCTCGCCAAGCGCCGACCGTTCCTCTGTCCCCAGTGCGGGGAGCCGGTCGAGACGAGCTAAACCAATACAAGCCATCGAAGAGCCAGGCGCTATGGCTCCTCGCTCATCCCCTTCACTCAATTGGGGCACCTTGTAGCCCCTACGCAGCGAAAAGACCACAAGACTGGACCTTCGGCATCTTGACACATGCACTGTCAAGCAACGACTATGCTCGGATGAAAGCGCGCTTCCCCGGACTGCAGCGCGAAGATGCCTTCACGCTGGTCGAGCTGATTATCGGCATGGTAATCGTCGGTCTGCTAGTCGGCGCCATCGGCAGTGCCCTGGTCGTCAGCTTGCGGACGACGGATGTCACCAGTGCGCGGTTCAATGAAAGTCACGATGCCCAGATCAGCTCCGCTTACCTTGCTAACGACGTCCAGAGCGCGGCCTCGGTCGCAGTCCCTGGGGGGTCGAACTGCACCGCGTCGAGTCGACTCGTCGACTTCAACTATGCGAGTGGGACGGCTTCATATTTCTGTGGGCCGTCCGGCGGCGAGACACAGGTCACGAGGAGCTACGGCGGCCAAACGGTGGTCGTTGCTCACTTCGCCGGCACGGGGAGACCGACCGTCACTTGCTTCTCCACCCCCCCGTCACCGTGCTCGGCCACGGGCACTGGCCCGGGCTCGACACCCGACCAGGTAACAATCGGGTTCACCGAGGCGAGCGGCTTCAGTTACACATTGGTCGGCTCGAAGCGACTGAGCGCCTCGGGCTCCACGTCGGGGACGGGCTCGTCAGGCACGGTAACGCTCCTCGTTCTCGGCGGCGGGAGCCAGCTCTGGGTCTCGGGGAGCTGTCCGCCTGGGCAGATCTCCAATCCAGGTAATCCCAACAACCTCTGCACGTCCGACTCGGAGAGCGGTGGGGGACAGCCGACGCTCCCGAAGCTCACGGTCTACGGGAACCTGTTCGTCAACTCAACGACGACTGGCGCGGTCCGGCTCTCGGGCAAGAAGAGCTCTGTGAAGCTCGACGTGGAGGGCGGCGATTTCAAGATCCTCACCGGGGGAACCTGTTCAGGCTGCACGAACCAAACCCTTGTGTGCCCTGCGTGCACGACCACCCCACCGCCCGGCTCATATTCGCCCGCCCTTCTCGATCCTCTGCGATTCATGGCGGCTCCGGATGAGACGGGTCTTTCCCACTTTTCCGACGGCAACTATCACGGACCTGGCGTCTACGACACTCGCACGCTCACTATCAGTTCGGCGACGACCTTCGCAGCCGGCACCTATGTGCTGAACAACGGGATCTCGGTCACAGGAAGCTCGACGATATCGGGCAGCGGCGTGATGCTGTACAACAAGATCGGTGGCATCAGCTTCGGGGGGACGTCCACGATCAGCCTCTCGCCCCCGACATCGGGCCAGTACAAGGGCATCCTCATGTTCCAGGCTCGCACAAACACGACGGCGATGTCGTTGGCGGGGGGCACGGGGGTATCACCGGTCGGGATCATCTACGCGCCAAGCAGCTCAGGGGTCACGCTCGGAACGGGCAGCGCGGCGATGCACGTAACCGCGATTGTGGTCGCAGGAGCCATCAAGGTCGGCGGTAGCGCTCAGGTCACGATCGGCTGCAACCCCTCGCCATGCCCATGAAGAACAGACTCGCGCGCGAGGACGGTTTCTCGCTTGCAGAGATCCTTATCACGATCGTCATCATCTCCGTCACGTTCACGGCGATCCTCGGGGGACTGATGACATCGATCACAGTTTCGTCCCTGCACCGCAAGGAGGCGACCGCCGACGCCCTCGCCCGGGACGGGGGCGAATGGGTGAAGAGTAGCGTGAGGAATCCCTACAGCACGACTTGTGCCGGCTCGAGCATGTACACCGTGAGCGGACTCACGGTGCCCAGCGGGTACGCGGTCAATATCCCGACGAGCGGCGGCGTGCTGTTTTGGAACGGCACCTCCTCGAATCCGGTGTCCTTCGGCTCGGCCTGCCCTGCTGGTGGGGACAAAGGGCTTCAGAAGATCACCATCGTTGCCACGTCGACAGACGGTAGTGCGACCGAGACGGTTGAGGTCATGAAGCGGTCGGCTCCATGACGATGAAGCTTCGAAGCGACGATGGCCAGGTGCTCCCGCTGGCGCTCGCATTCCTGGTGTTCTTCGGGATCGTGATCGCCGCCCTGCTGAGCTTCGCCAACGCGAGCGTCCTGGCCAGCGAGCGTCTTCGCGAGCAGCGAAACACGGTCTACGCCGCCGACGGCGCCACCGATGCCGCGATCCAATACGCGCGCGGCAACGCCGCCGTCGGAGCTTTCGGCACTCCGCCGTTCACGGCCTTCAGTGCGACCCTCAACGGAGTGACGGCCACCGTGAAATGCAGCTCGCTGGCGAACCCAACGGACGTCAACCGAAAGGTGCAGTTCCAAACGTTCGTAGGGGCCGCGAGCACCCCCACGGTAGTAGCGATCGCGACGTATCACGATCTTGCAGCTGGCACGCCCGTCGACGTCACCTCCTGGACCTACCAGAAGTAGTTCCTCGCCGAAAGGCCTATTCAGCCGACCCGCCCTGCCTGGCATACTCCTCCTAATGGATGAGATCAGTACCGCTGAGGTCGAGCGCTTCCTGTGGCAGCTGTGGGAGCGGAAAGGCACTGACCTGCTCTTCACGGTCGGGATCCCGCCGATGCTTCGGGTCGACGGCCAGATGAGTCCGGCCGACGATGCGGCCGTGCTCGGGCCCGAGGACACCGAGCGTATCGTGAGCTCGCTGCTGCCACCCGGAGTGCAAGAGGAGTTCCTGCGGGAAAAGGACGCTGACTTCTCCTTCGGATGGGAGGACCGCGCGCGGTTCCGGGCGAACGCGTTCGTCCAGCGCGGCGCGATGGGTCTGTCGCTCCGCCTCATCCCGTTCCGGATCCCCTCGATGGAAGAGCTCGGGTTGCCCGAGATCGTGGAGAGTTGGGTTCGGGTGCCGCGCGGGCTGGTCATCGCAACGGGGCCGACGGGCGCCGGTAAGTCGACGACTCTCGCTTCTATGGTTGACCAGATCAACCAGCAGCGCCACTGCCACATCATCACCATCGAAGACCCGATCGAGTACGTTCACCGTCACAACAAGGCTGCCGTCGACCAGCGCGAGGTCGGTGTGGATACGAGTTCCTTCGTGCGCGGGATCCGCGCGGCCCTACGGGCCGACCCCGACGTCCTGCTGGTTGGAGAGATGCGCGATCTCGACACGATCCAGACCACGCTTACGATGGCCGAGACCGGACACCTCGTGCTCGGCACACTTCACACGAACGATACGAGCCAGGCCGTAGACCGGCTGGTTGATGTCTTTCCGACGGGTCGTCAGGCGCAGATTCGGGTGCAGCTCGCGAATTCGCTGACTGGAATCATCTACCAACAGCTCCTCCCGAAGATCGGCGGCGGGCAGGTCGCCGCCTTCGAGGTCCTGGCTGCAACCCATGCCACCCGGGCCTTAATCCGAGAGGGGAAGAGCACCCAGCTGCGGAATGTCCTGCTGACCGGGCAAAAGGATGGCATGCAGACGCTCGAGATGGCTTTGTCAGACCTCGTGACTCGGGGTGTCGTCACGTATGACGAGGCCCTCGGGCGGAGCCTCTACCCTAAGGAAGTCGCGAAGCCCTCGGAGGCGCGTACGTCGGCGGGCACGGGTGCCGACGCGGCGATCGGAGCCTGAATCCGAATGAAAGTGGGGCCGGGCTATGCCCGGCC
>JALYLV010000027.1:0-20776 GCA_030774035.1 Actinomycetota bacterium | reverse complement strand
CCCCCACTTTCCTTTCCGCACGGCCGACTAACAGGCGGTCGCCGTAACGTCCCCAGTCGCGGGGGTATACGTGACCGTGTATCCCGCCGAAGCGTTGTTCAGCGTGGTCGCGCCCAGGCCAGTCTGCGGACGCAGGAACTGGTTCGGTGTGTGCACGACGTCCGTGGTCGACGTCGCCCCACCGTCAAGCGCTGCGGGGTAACTGCCGTTCTTAGCCTTGTAGGCCTCGACCGCGACTTCGACGGTCTTGACGTCGCTCTTGCACGCCGCCACGTTCCCGGTGTCGGTGATCCCGCCGACGGCGAAGATCACGATGCCGGCGAGAACGCCGAGGATCACGATCACGATCATGAGCTCGATCAGGGTGAATCCTGACTCACTTCGAGCTCGCTGGATGGATCTGTTCATCTTGCCTCCTTCTCGTTACTCGATTCGACTGTGCTGACAATCGCTATGGGGAAGTCCGCGCGTTGGGCATCCCTCCCTCGGGCGCGGGCGACGCCACGTTCCGCCCCCCACTCCGTTCGACGGCACGTCCCGTGGGTGGCATCAGATCTGCACCTGGTGATAGATGCCGTACATCGCTGAGATAAGGGCGATCGCCACGAATCCGACGGCGGCACCCATGAAGAGGATCACCGCGGGCTCGAATAGGGCCGTGAGCCGCTGGAGCTTGTACTCCAATTCCTGCCCGTAATAGTCGGAGCCGACCTGCAGCTGAGTGTCCAGAGTTCCGGTATTCTCACCGACCCGCACCATTTGGATGACCGCGCCGGGGAACAGCTTTGTCGCCCCCATCGGTTTCGCCAGCCCCTCGCCCCGCATCATGGCCGAGCGGACCTCCAGGAGTCCCTCCTGGAAGAGAACGTTCTTGGTCCCGTCTCCCAGGACGCCCATGGCCTCGGGGAGCGGGACGCCGGCCTCCATCATGGTCGAGAGCAGCCGGCAAAAGCGCTCGACGATGGCGAATCGGATCACCTGTCCAACAACGGGCAGGCGCAGCACGATCCGATCCTTCCTTCGGCGACCCCTGCGCGTGCGGACGAGGAGCATCGGGATCGCGATCAGGAGGGCCAGCCCCGCGAGGATCAGGTACCAGTCCTTTGCGATGAAGTTGGTGGAAACGATCAGCATCCGCGTCGGCAGCGGCAGCGTCGCGTGGAACGACTCGAAGAACGTCTTGAAGCGAGGTAGGACGAAGGTCGAAAGCACGATCACAGTGCCGATCGCCATGACCAAGATGACGGCCGGGTAGACCAAAGCGCTCTTGACCTTGTTCCGGGCCTCCATGTCGCGCTTGATGTAGCGTGCCAGCTCGCTGAGAACGCTGTCGAGGCTTCCTGTGAGCTCGGCCGCCCGCACCATGTCGATGTAGAACTTGGGGAACATGCTCTCGTACGGCAGCAGCGCACCCGAGAACGTGTCCCCGGTGATCAGCGCGTCGCGGACCGCGACCAACATCTGTCGGAGCACCTTGTCGTCGCTCTCCTCCTCGATCACTTCAAGCGCCTCGATCAGCGGGATGCCGGCGCGTACGAAGGCCGAGAGTTGCCGGGAGAAGTGCATCAGCTCGGCCTGCTTCAGCTTCTTCCGCGTGATCTCGAAACTCAGGACGCTCTTCTTCTCTTTCAGGTGGGCGACGTCGTAGCCCTGCTGCACGAGGCCGGCCATCGCGGACTTGACCGAGTTGGCGCTGGTCACGCCTCGGACGCGCTTGCCGCCTTCCGCCACCGCCTGATACTTGAATTTCACTGTCTTCCTCTCACACCGAATAGATGTTCCGAAGGACCTCGGAGATCGTCGTGACGTCCTGCGCCACCAGCTGGATGCCGCCGTCGCGCAGGGTCCGCATCCCCTGGCGTACCGCGAGCTCTTGGATCTGCTCGTGCCGCGCTCTTCCGGAGATCAGCTGTCGCATCTCTCCGGTCATCAGCAGCAGCTCGTAAACACCGATCCGATCCTCGAAACCGGTGCGGAGGCAGAAGTTGCAGCCCTCTCCTTGCCAGAAGTACTCCTTCGGTGGTCCACCGCACGCCCGGTAGAAGTCGAGCTCCTCGGCGGAGGGCTTGTACGGAGCACGGCAGGACCGGCAGATCCTCCGGACGAGCCGCTGCCCGACAACCCCGGCCACGGAGGAGGCGACCAGGAACGGCTCGATCCCGAGGTCGAGGAACCGGGCCAGGGCGCCCGACGCGTCGGTCGCGTGCAACGAGGTCAGGACGAAGTGGCCTGTCAGGGCCGACTGGATCCCGATCCGCGCTGTCTCGGCGTCGCGCATCTCGCCCACGAGGATGATGTCGGGGTCCTGGCGGAGGATCGCTTTCAGTCCCCCGGCGAAGGTGACACCGGTCCCCTCCTGGATCTGGATCTGGTTGATCGACGGGAGTACGTATTCGACCGGGTCCTCGATGGTCATGACGTTGCTCTCGCTCTGGTTGATCTCGGTGAGCGCGGCGTAGAGCGTCGTGGTCTTGCCGCTGCCGGTTGGACCGGCGCAGATCACCATCCCGAAGGGGGCCTTGATCAGCTTGGAGAACCGGTCGTGCGTGGCGGGAGGCATGCCAAGCTCCCCCAGGCGGAACAAGGAGCGGTTCTTGTCGAGGAGGCGCATCACGCCCTTCTCGCCCCAGATCGTCGTGGTGGTCGACACGCGGATGTCGAGCGGTCGGCCGTCGATCTCCATCGCGATCTGGCCGTCCTGGGGCTTGCGCCGTTCGACGATGTCCATGCCGGCCAGGACTTTGATGCGGCTGATGACGGCCGGGCCCATGTTGGCCGGGAGGGCGAGCACGTCGTGGAGGGCGCCGTCGATCCGATAGCGGATCCGGACGCGGGCGTCCTGTGGCTCGATGTGGATGTCGGAGGCCCGGTCCCGAACGCCCTGTGTGATGATCAGGTTCACGACCTGGATCACCGGGGCTGCTTCGATCGCTTCGTGCGATTCGTACGCCTTCGCGGTCAACGCCTCGGTGGCGAGGAAGGCCTCGACGTGCCTCTCGACACCGACCAACGCCCGATAGGAGCGCTCGATGGCGCGTCGGATGTCCGAGGGCGGGGCGAGAAGGGCAACGATCTGGACACCGGCGGCGTCGCGGACCTGCTTGAGAGCCTCCTCGTCCAGAGGGTCGGCGAACGCGACGGAGAGTGTCGACTCGTTCCGGTGCACGGGGATGGCTGTGCTGGCTCGCGCCGTGGCTTCGGGAACCATCACGATCGCGGCGTCCTCGGGCGCGTCCTGCCGCAGGTTGGCGAGGGGGATCCCGAGTTGCTCCCCCAGCACGCGCGTGCACTCGAGCTCGTCGACGGCGCCCAGCTCAACGAGGAGGGACCCCAGACGCTTGCCCGATGCGGATTGCTGAAGGAGCGCTTCAGCAACCTGGCTCTGCGTGACGAGGTCCCGCTGGACCAGCAGATCGCCCAGAAGAACCTTCACCGAGGTTTGCGACTGGCCAGGAGCCACGCCGGTGCCGCCATCAACGGCTTCGGATCGCAGCATGGGATCGGTCTCCTCTCGGTTGTCATGGGACCGGTCAAGAGGAAGCTTGCGGAGCCGTCGCCGACTCTGCTGCGCCACCCCTCGACGTTTCCTGGAATGTCTCGTGGGATACGCCGTCCCGGATCGGAGTTGCGTCAATTAGGGGAGGTTGAAGATACGGGGAGGTATCCCCCGAAGTCAATGGCCCAATAGGCCGATCGCACTACGTCATAAGTGCCGAAGTTGCAGGTCGGAACAGTCGCCCTTCTGCTCCTCGGACCACAGTCGTCGCCCAACTGGGGGATGACAAATCTCCGGACGGAGGTGAGGATATGCCCTCGAACGCTGTACTCCGTGAGGCGTACGGCGCCGGGAGATGCTTTTATATGGATCCGAACGGCGGCGTGACTATAAGTGCGCCGCGGCTGCTGCCACCCCGAAGGCAGCAGGTCAAGGACGAGGGGGCACCGAGAGGTGCCCCCTCCGTCTTCTCCCCCCGCTTCGGCCCCGAGTAAAGGCCTCTGACCAGGCGCCGATACCTGCCCAAGGGACTCGTCTGGATCCCGAGGGGTGGCAGGTTGAGACGGTTCGGCTTGGTCGGCAGGTTCGCGCTCGCGAGTGGGGTTGGTTTCGTCGTGCTCGCGGTCGTGCTCGGCGTGGTGGAGTCCAAGCAGATCCGCAGCCGAGCCCTGGCCAACGCCGTCGAGTCGGCCACCCTGCTCGCCCAGGTGGGAGTGCAGTCGCACCTCACGGCTGAGGACCTGAACGGCACCGTCGCGCCCGACCAGATGCGCGAGCTCGACAAGGTCTTCAGCTCCGGGGTCCAGAGCGACAGCATCGCGCGGATCAAGATCTGGTCGACGACAGGCCGCGTCGTTTACTCCGACGACCACAGCTTGATCGGACAGACCTTCCAGCTCTCGAGCGACCTCCGGGAGGCGATCGACGGGGAGGCGTCATCGGACGTCAGCTCGCTCGACGCGGCGGAGAACGTCGGGGAGCGGAGCTTCGGAAAGCTGTTGGAGGTCTACCTGCCCCTTCGGTTCACCACGGGTGAGCCCGTGGGCGCGTTCGAGCTCTACGTGCCCTACCAGCCGATCGCCAACGAGATCAGATCGGACACGCTCCGTTTGTATCTGATCGTCGTCGTGGGGCTCGCTCTGCTGTGGGTAGTGCTCTTCCGGAAGGTGCGGGCGGCGTCGCGACAGCTGCAACGAGACAGCGAAGCGCTGCAGCGCCATGCCGACGAGAACGAGTACCTGGCCCAGCACGACCGGTTGACCGATCTCCCGAACCGCATGCTGTTCCGGGATCGATGTGATCAGGCGATCCGAGCGGCCAACCGAGAAGGGACGAGCGTCGGCGTCCTAGTGATGAACCTCAACCGCTTCAAGGAGATCAACGACGCGCTTGGGCACGAACACGGGGACGCGCTGCTCACCCAGGTCGGACCCCGGCTAACCACCGTGCTCCGAGGTGTGGACACGGTCGCGAGGCTCGGTGGGGACGAGTTCGGCATCCTGCTCGGTGGGCTCCGACGTGGCAACGAGACCACTGTCGTCGCGGAGAAGATCACGGCGGCCCTCGAAGAGCCGTTCCGCCTGAAGGACATGGAGCTGGAGGTGGGTGCCAGCATCGGGATCGCCGTCTACCGCGATCACGGGGACGACGCGGACGGGTTGATGCGCCACGCCGACGTCGCGATGTATGCGGCGAAGGCCGCCAAGGTGCCGTTCGAGACCTACTCCCCCGACCAGGACCACAACACGACGGACCGGCTCAAGCTCGTCGGCGACCTGCGGCGGGCGGTCACCCAGGGCGATCTGGAGCTCTACTTCCAGCCGAAAGTCGACCTCGCCGGCCGCGTCGTCGGGGCCGAGGCGCTCGCTCGCTGGAACCACCCGAAGCGTGGGTTCGTGCCACCCGATGTCTTCATCCCGCTCGCCGAGCACACGGGTCTGATCAGGCAACTGACGTCACACGTGATCGGCGTTGCGCTGGCGCAGTGCCGAGCGTGGCAGGACGACGGTCTCGACCTGGCGATCGCGGTGAACCTGTCGGCCCGCGATCTTCTGGACGAGACGCTGCCGGACGAGGTCGCGGCGCTGCTCGAGCGACACGGCGTACGGCCCGAGCTGCTGGAGCTCGAGATCACAGAGAGCTCGATCATCGATCAGCCGGCCCGCTCGATCGCGGTGCTCGACAGGCTCTTCGAGATGGGGATCAGTCTGGCGATCGACGACTTCGGGACGGGCTACTCCTCACTCACCTATCTACAGCGCCTGCCCGTCAAGACGTTGAAGATCGACCGTTCGTTCGTCACGCGCCTGCGCACGAACGAGGCCGACGCCAAGATCGTGCGCTCGACCATCGACCTCGGCCACAACATCGGGCTCGTCGTCGTGGCAGAAGGCGTAGAGGATCAGGACTCGTTCGACCAACTCGGGACGATGGGCTGCGATATCGCGCAGGGCTATCACATCGCCCGGCCGATGCCGGCGGACAAGTTCCAAAGCTGGATCCGCTCCCCCGGCGTGAAGATCGCCGAACACGAGGATTCCCTCTTGACTGGCGGAAGTCCGGTCGAATAGGCTCGTAGTTGAGAAACCGCTGGGGCCTCCGGGTTCCGGCGGTTTCTCGCTTTTGTTGGGGGCTCACCCCGCGAGCGCCACGTCCTCGTCGAGCGGGCCGCCCTTCATCTGAACCCTTATCGTCGTTCCTCCGTCGCAGTTGGGTTATTGGACGAGGACGTGACGGGTGCCTGTGGGCTGAAGGGGGTGGGAGCTTGGTGATCGGGAGTCCGAAGTCACATCAGCCCCACTCTGCCTTGTCGCGATGCGTTCTCAGCCATCGGGCCCCCGCCACGTCCCCTGGTGGGGAAGGTGTACCCGCCCCGGCGTCCCCCAAACATCCCACCGGTCGCGATTCTAGGCGAACCCGGCGGATCGCGCGTTCGAACGGATGCGTAGCGCGCTATGGGTGGGGCCGACCGAGCAGATCCGCGATCACTCGGTATAGCTGTACAGGCCGAACGTCGTCCCCTGGGGGTCGGTGAACATCGCGATCACCGTGTGGTCGTCGACCTTCATGCTCGGCATCGCGATCGTTCCGCCGAGGCTCTCCGCCCGCTCCAGGTACTTGTCGAGGTCGTCCACCTTCGCGTACAGGTCGACGCGCGGCTTGCCGTCTCGCGAGTTGCCGATGCCTCCCCTTGCTCCGAATGAGCCGGTGTCGACCGAGCCGTGGACCATGTCCCCCGCCTCGGCGCCTTCGATCGTCCACCCGAAGAGCTCGCGGTAGAAGTCCCAGGCCTTCTTGGGCTCGGCGCAGGAGATCTGGAACCAATCCATCGGGGCGTTGTCGCCGGGCGAGACGTGCGCGTTGTTCTCGTCGCCCTTCATCAAGCCGATGACGTTGCCCCACGGGTCGCTGAACGTGGCATAGGTGACCATGTTGGGGATCTCGGTCACCGGCATCGCCGTCTTGCCGCCGAGTGCCTCGGCCTTCTCCAGCAGCGCCTGGATATCCGCGTCCTGCGCGTAGATAACGAAGCCGGGCTTGCCGCCGGGCGGGGGCTGACTGACGCCGCCGTTCGTCCCGGCTCCCGAGTGCGTGTCCATGACGATGTAGCCACCCTCCATCGTCTCGGTGTGCCAGCCGAACAGCTCCGAGTAGAACTTGGATGTCTGCTCGGGCTGGGGTCCATGGATCTCGAACCAACTGATCGGGTTGCCCATTATCGCCTCCTGTGACTCGGTGTTCCCGGCACGGTGTCGTGCGCCGGCGGATGGCCCATCTTAGGGATGTTCGGTCGTTCGTGCGTTCGAGGCGTCTAATCCAGCAGTGCGGCCATCGTCGCGAGGTTGTCGGCGAGCCGTTCCGCCAGGATCGTGGCGAATCGCCGGTGCAGCGTGACCGCGAGCTGGGGGTCTCGGGCCTCGATGTCGTCGAAGGCTTCCCGCGAGAGGCGGTAGAGGACGCTCGGCGACTCCGTCACGACCGATGCGGTTCGCGTGCCACCCGTGTAGAAGGCGAGCTCACCGACGACGGTACCGGGCTCCATCGTCCGCAGGCGGATGATCTCGCCAGCGTCGCCGGAGAGGGTCGCCGTGAGACGTCCGGACTCCAAGAAGAAGACATCGTCGGCGGCGGCGCCTTGGTGGATGACGAAGTAGCCGGCCGGTACGTCCAGACGTTCGAGAGAAGCGAGCAGGTTCGCCATATCGACCGGGTCGTCCAGGCCTTCTTCGAACTCGCTCCAGATGCTCGGTGCGCTCGCATCGGCAGGACCGAGGTCATCGGCCAGTAACCGGTCCTCGCACCACTCGAGCCCTCTGTCCAGATCTCGGAAGAACCGAACCCGCCCCTCGCCGTCCGTGGTCAGGCCGCCGCGCTCGAGCTGGCTCCTGACGTCGTCGGAGAGTCCTGTCAGCACGAGCTCGAAGTTCCCCACTTCCGCGAGCTTGAGCACCTTCGCGAAACTCAGAACGGCGGAAGAGTCCAGCCCCGTCACCCGCCGGAAATCGAGCACGAGGAAGCGCATCGGAGCAATCGATCCATCCCCGAGACGTTGGCGGATCCGGTCCACCAACGCGTTCGCCGTTCCGAAGAAGATGAAGCCCTGCAGCTCCAGGATGTGCAGCTGGTCGCCTTGTCGCCGGAGCGATTCCCGTTCGCGCAACGGTCGGTCTCGATTGCTCTTGTACGACGTTCCCGTGAGGCTGTGCTTCACCACGTCGGTTCGGCTGTAGTTGACGACGAACAGGACGATCGCAACGGCGACGCCGACGACCACGCCTTGCAACAGGCCGAGCGCCGCGATCACGACCAAGATCAGGAGCAGGATCGCGTACTCCGCGCGCGGGAGCTTGAACCACGCTTCGTAGACCCATTCGACGAAGAACGAGAGCCCGAGGAACACGAGTAGACCTCCGAGCACGACTTGCGGGAAGAGCGACACCAGCGACGCACCGAACAGGAGGGTCAACAGACAGACGACCGCGGCGACCAGACCGACGAGGCGCGTTGCGGCGCCGCCCCTGCGTGCCAATGTGGTGAGGCTGAGCGCCTGGAAGCCGACCAATCCTCCGCCCAGACCGGAGGCCACGTTCGCGGCACCGGCAGCCCGGAGCTCCCGGTTGAGGTCGACGTCCTCGCCCATCGCAAGCTCCATCCCGCTCGCCGTGAGAAGCAGCGAGAACACGGCCACCATGATCAGCGTCACGAGGCTCGCAGCCTGCGACACGATGGCTCCCCAATCCGCCTTCCCGAGGGCCTCGATGGTCCAGAGCTTGAAGAGCTGCCCCTGGGGAAGGGCGGGCAGCAGCCAGCCACCAGCGCGCGCCTGTTCGATCGTCTGTCCCGACGCGAGCATGATCCCGAAGAAGAGCGCGATGCCGGCCAGAAGTGCGATCGGGAGTACGAGTGGATGCTCGTTTCGGCTGGACAGGACCACCAGGACGACCGCGAACGCGAGGCCCGGGAGCCATTTCTGCGCCACCGCGACTCGGGCGAAGTCGGAGAGACCCGACAAAGCGAGCTCTCGCCCGGCGAGGACTCCCATCCCGCCCTTGAACAACAGCCACCCCGTGCCTGCGAGGAAGCCGCCGATGACCGGGTGCGGCACGAACCGGATGAAGTCTCCCAATCGGAAGAACCCGAGGATGAAGAAGGCCACCCCGGTCAAGGCCGATGCCAGCCCGAGCGCCAAGACGATCGTGAAGAACGTGCGCGGGTCGCCCGCTCCCATCTTGCCCGCGATCGACACCGCGACCAGCGCGAGGATCACAGCCGTGGTGTCCTGCGTGCTGCCCAGCGTGCCGGGGAGCGTGCTGAGGAGTGCGACCGCGACCATGGTGACCATGGCCGTGAACAAGGCGAGCCCGATCCCAGCAGGAACGTGCCCGGAGAGGTTCCCCGGGAAGATCAGCACGGCGAACGACGTCGCACCGACGACCTCGACGACGCCGATGACGACACCGGACCTGATCGCCGCCATGAAGCGGCCTGGGTCTTTCGTGTCGGCCACCGATGCCGCCGGCCGTTCGAGATCGGAGGTCGGGCTCTCGCCCATGCAACCTCCCGATGAGATGGGCCGTTGGATTGTTGCACAAGGCAAGACGGCGTTTCCCGGGGTTGCCCGTTCGACGCGCATCGTGCGATGCTCAGGCCAGGAACCTGACGACCGAAGGAGGCCCCCGTGCGGCTCAGGACGATTCCCTCGATCTTCCTTGCGACCCTTCTGGGCGTGCTGCTGTTGATCCCGAACATAGCGCTCGCGGGTGACAAGGTCGAAGTAGTCGTGAGCTTCGACGCGACCAAAGGCCAGCTTCCCGAAGGCGTCGCAGAAGATAAGTCCGGCAACGTGTACGTGGACTTCATCTCACCCGTCTCCGAGCTCAGGAAGATCGCACCGGACGGAACGCAGACAGTCGTCACCGATTTCCCCACGGGAGGGTTGGGCCCGCTCGGCCTCGCCGTCGACGCACCGGGGAACGTCTATGTGTGCTTGACCACGTTCGACCCATCGACCGGAGGCATCTACCGAGTCTCGAGAGACGGAACGTCCGTGCGCCTGCCCGGTACCGAGGCGCTCCAATTCTGCAACGGTCTTGCCTTCGACAAATTGGGGAACCTGTACGCGACCGACTCCATCGGCGGAGCCGTGTGGAAGATCCCGCCGGGCGGCTCTGCGCAGGAGTGGATCCAAGACCCGCTGCTGGAGGGGAACGGCGCCTTCGGGATGGCGTTCCCGATCGGGGCGAACGGGATCACGTTCGCGAGCCACTCCCTGGTCGTGGACAACAGCGAGAAGGCTTCGCTCATGCGCATCCCGATCCGGGTGGATGGCAGCGCAGGCACGCCGCAGATCATCGCCGAGGGTCCCGCGTTGTTCGGAAGCGATGGGATCACGCTCGATGTCTTCGGTCGCCCGTACGTCGCCGTGATCGCTCAGAACAAGATCGTGCGCGTCTCCGGCGGCTCCGTCACGACGCTAGTGGACGCGAGCGACGGCATCGTTGGCGCCTCCAGCCTCGTCTTCGGCACGGGACGAGGAGACCGCTTGAGCCTCTACGCCGTGAACTTCGGCATCTTCTCGGCGGTACCGGAACCGGCGTTGCTGAGGATCCCGATCGGAGTGCCAGGCAGACCCGTGCCGTAACACTCCCCCCTACGCGGGTGAGCGGAATCGAGCGAGTCCGCGGGAAGCGGCAACCGCAACGAGGGCGATCAGGCTCAGAGGTGCCGCGAGCACGAAGAGTGCGGCAGGCGGGCCGGCGATGCCGTGAAGAGCAGCGAGGAATGCGATCCGCTGGCCTTCGTTCGCCGCGTCGTACCCTGCGCCACCGAGCGATTCTAGGAACAAGCCGGCCGTGGCGAGCCATAGAAGGGCGAGCAAGGGTCCTCGAACCGTTGCACTGATCGAGTTGGTCGAGGATCGCCACCACCGCCCGAGCGCCGCGAACAGCGCTAAGCACACGATGCCGGTCAGCAGGTGCCCGACGGCATGACCTCGTGCTTCACCTTCGGCTACTGCTACCGCCACGCCCGCAGCCGCGAGCCCGAGCACACAGAGCGGCGCGATGGCTGCGAAGGTCCTTCGAGCCACCGGGCCCTGTTCCTCTGACGTGGGAGTCGCCGTCGTCGCGATCTCTTTCCGCACGAGGTGCAGGGTCACGACCATCAGGACCCCCGCGACTGACAACGCGCCGATCCCGATCCAGATCGTTCCGGGCGTGACGCCGGTCAGGAACATCGCCGCACCGAGAAGCAGACAGGCGAGTCCAGCGCCCCCAGTGATCCGAGAAGTCTTCATGCCGGAATCCTGTCACCGAAACGGCCGGGATGGGATGGGGGCAGCATGCGGATCCCGCGGGTGGTAGCGGGTGAGTTTGCGCCCCCGGCCGAGCGACGACGAGAGCACGGATCCCGCTCGATCGACCCTAGGTCCGGTCCATGGAACTCAGTTCCGATCCGTGGAACAGTCCAGACTGATCTACGCCTGCCTCATCTCTGCCGGCAATTGGCCTTGTTGCAGCGCAGAAGCAACGTATACCGGGCCCTCCTGGCGTCGTAATAGTGCCCGACGGCCCAGGATTTGGTAGTGCCTCAGTTTGCCTGCTGAGGCATTACCTCGCGCCGGGAGGGTGGTAGCCCCTCAAGCGGGTCTGCGCTTACGATGAGCGGCGTGCCTGAACCGCACGCCTCCGAGCCGGCGTCGGGCGACCGGCGCCGGTTGCCTCGTGACTTCCATGCCTTCTTCGCGGGGCAGACGATCTCGCAACTCGGAAGCTCGTTCACCAACTTCGCGATCCCGCTCCTGATCTTCAAACTCACCGGGTCCTCGGTGAATCTCGGCATCGCGACCGCGGCAGTGTTCCTGCCGTACCTGATGTTCGGCCTCGTGATCGGGGCCTACGTCGACCGGGTGAACCGCAAGCGGATGATGATCGTCGTCGATATCGCGCGAGCTGCGGTGATCGCCACGATCCCGTTGATGGCGGCGCTCGGCGTCCTGTCTGTGTGGTGGATCTACGGGGTCGGCTTCCTCAGCTCGACGCTGACGATCTTCTTCGAGGCCGGCGAGTTCGCCGCGATCCCGAGCCTGGTCGGCATGGAGGACCTCGTCACGGCGAACGGTCGCATCCAGGCGAGCTACTCGGCTGCCGCCATCGCCGGACCACTGCTCGCCGGGCTGCTCGTCGCCTTCTTCGCCGTGCAAGAGGTGCTCCTGGTCGACGCGTCCTCGTTCCTGATCTCTGCCGCAACGCTCGCCACGATCGGGCGGGCGTTCAACTCCGACGAGGAGCGCGAACGGACCTCGATCCGGAGTGACGTCGTCGAGGGACTCCGGTACGTCCTCTCGAACCCCGTGCTGCGGAACATCTCGTTGATGATGGCGATGGTGAACTTCGTCGGCAGCACCACCTACGCACAGCTGGTGCTGTTCGCCAAGCACAGGCTCGACGCCACCGACGTGCAAGTCGGGCTGCTCTTCTCAGGGGGAAGCCTCGGCGTCGTGGTGTTCGGGCTCGCAGCCGGTCCGCTTCGGAAGCGACTCTCCTTCGGAACGGTGGCGCTCGGTGCCCTGATGATCTCGGGAGTCCTGACGGTCGCTCTGTCGCTCACGCGTGCCTACTGGCTCGCCCTTCCGATCTGGACCATCATCGGCGGGCTCGGCATCCTCTTCAACATCAACACGGGAAGCCTGAGGCAGGCGATCGTCCCGAACCACCTGCTCGGCAGGGTGATCAGCATCGCCGGAGTCCTGGCCTGGTCCGCGATCCCGCTCGGCACGCTGCTCGGCGGATTCGTCATCCGATGGACGGGAAGCGTCGCTCTGGTTTACGGCGTGATCGGCGGGCTCACCGTGCTCATCCCCGCCGTCTTCTGGTTCTCCCCGCTCGGGCACGCCGAGCAGTACGTCCCCATCGGCGGGAGTATCGACAAGGAAGTCGGAGCCGTGCAATAAGAGGGGGATGGTTAGGTCGAACATCGCCAATCGCGTTGGGCGGGTGTTGTTCGTGGCGCTCCTGGCCGTGGCGGCAGTCGCGGTTGGGCCGGCTGCGCACGCTTCCATCACGGTCCACCTCTGGTCGATGGACGAGCCAGCCGGCAGCGGGACCATGCTCGACTCCGGGTCTCCCACGCAGACCTTCGGCTCGTGGGAGAACATCAGTGCTGGGATTGCGGGCGTGACGGGAACCGCGTATCACTTCAACGGATCATCCTCGAGGATCGTCGTCAACGATGATCCATCGCTGGATCCCGGGTCCTCTCCGTTCAGCGTTACCGTGCATGTCAGGTTCACGGAGATCCCGACGACCGAGATCGGGGGGGACTTCGACCTCATCCGGAAGGGCCTTGGAAGCACCTCCGGCGGTGATTGGAAGGTCGAGATCGTTCCGACGTCGAATGGACAGCAGACGATGGGGCTCTGTCACGTTCAGGGGTCGGCCGGAGTGGCGGAGGCGAAGGGCGCGCAGTCCACGCTCGATGACGGAACGTGGCACGAGCTTTCGTGTTCCAAGGATGACGACGGTGTGATCCTCACCGTCGACGGAACGAGCTACGTGACCGACGACGACGTCGGCTCGGTCGCGAACTCCGCGCCGCTCACCGTCGGGGCGAAGAACATCGGAGGTGACTGGTACGACGGAGATATGGACGACGTGAGCCTGCAGATCGGAGCAACGAACTCTGCACCAGAAGCCGGGGACGTGGCCGGTTCGACGACTCGGAACCTGGCGACCTCGGTCTCCCTCACCGGAGAAGATGCCGATTCGTGCGAGCTGACGTTCTCCGTGCCCGCGGGCTCGAGCAAGGGGGGGTCGGTGAGTGGTGTTACGGACGATACGTGCGTCCCCGGCAGCCCCAACCTAGACACGGCGGAAGTCACGTACATGCCCCGGGCGGACTTCGTGGGCAAAGACTCGTTCACCTACAAGGTGTACGACGGCGTATTCAAGGAGTCGAATCTCGCGACCGTCACGATCCGCGTGAGATCGCCGATCTCGCTCCGTGACTCGCGCTCAGCTGCGAACGCCGGCGACACGACCCTGCTGATCCCGGCCCCTTCGGCGGCTCAACCGGGCGACGTACTGCTTGCGGAGGTGGCTGTCCGCGACACACCGGTGATCACCCCGCCCGAAGGTTGGGTCTTGCTCAGATCGGACCTCACCCGCGCGCAGACCCAGTCGGTGTACTACCGGATCGCGACCGGTGCGGAGCCGACGAGCTACACGTGGACGTTCTCCGAGGCTGTGACTGCCGCCGGCGGGATCCTCGACTACGGCGGCGTTGATAGCTCGAACCCGATCGACGTATACGACGGCAGGGCGAACGGGAAGTCGACGTCGCTCACGGCGCCCTCGATCACGACGACCAGGACCGGCGACGCGGTGATCGCGTTCTTCGACATCACGAGGAACAACACCGTGGAGCCACCGGCATCCATGACGGAGCGTTTCGATGGCGCATCGAACACCGTCGTTCCCTACATCACGGTGGAATGCGCCGACCAGATCAAAGCGAAGGCCGGCGCTACGGGCACGCGCATCGCAACAGCGTCGCTCGCCGGCGTGAGCATCGGCCAGCTCGTCGCCCTGCGACCGGCCTGATTGGCTCTTGCAGGTTCACGGCAGCTCGTCCCGCGCGAGCTTGAACACGCGGAACAAGATCAATAACGAGGGAACCAACAGGATCCCCCCAACGGCAGAGGCTATGGCCAGCGGTCGAAGCACACCCGCCGAGGCGGCAGCGTCGGCGGCATCGACGTCCGGCACGATGATGTACGGCCACTGCGAGACCCCCCACCCGACCACGACCGACGCGACCGCCACCGCGGCTCCGGCGCGAGCGAGGTTAAGCCTCCCCCGTACGAGTCCGACGAGGCTGACGGCCCCACCAGCCGCGGACGCAACGGCAAGTGGCCACCCCTTGTGGACCATGCCGTCCCACAGGACCTTCGCCTCGGACCTGACGAGAACGAGGCCGATCAGCGCGAGCACCCCCGACACGACGCCCGACGCGATCGCCTTCGTCCGGAAGGCTCCGACGAGGGCAGGCTTCTTCGTTCGTTGCGCTTCGACCGTCAGGTAGGTGGCGGCAAGGAACGCACACATCGAAAGCGCCAGGAAGCCCGCGAAGACCGAGATCGGTGAGATCCACGACGAGACCACGCTGTCCGTCGGTCTCACTGCTTTGACGCGGATCCGACCGGACGCGATCGTTGCGGCACAGGCTCCCAGCATGAACGGCGTGACGAGGGAAGCGATCCCGAACACCCGCGTCAGCCAATGCGAGAACACCGATCTCGGTGAGCCTGCGTGTGTCCTGAAGGCGAACGACGCTCCCCTGAGCACGATCCCCGCCAACGCGATGGACAACGGAACGAACAAAGCGAAGGACAGATCGGCGAAGGCCGGAGGGAACGCCGCGAACAACCCGGTGATCACGAAGATGAGCCAGACGTGGTTCGCCTCCCAAACCGGACCCAGCGCCCCCGCGATCAATTCCCGCTCGGCGGTGTGATTCCTTGCAAGGAGATCCCAGATCCCCCCGCCGAAGTCCGCGCCACCGAGCAGGATGTAGAAGACGAGCCCGGTCCCGATCTCGACGAGCAGCACGATGCGAAGCGTGTTCTCGCTCACGTCTTCTCCCTCGCGACCCGAGCGAGACGAAGCAGCAGGAGCGAGCACGTCACCCCGAGCGCGACATAGATCGCGACGGTCACGAGCAGGTCCCAGCCGATGCCGCCGCGTGAGGTCACCGCATCCTTCGTCTTCAGATATCCCTCGACCAGCCAGGGTTGTCGTCCAAGCTCGGTCACCATCCACCCCGCCTCGATCGCGACGAAGGCAGCCGGACCGGCGACGAGGACGAGTCGGAGGAATCCCCGGCGATCAGGCAGGGCACGATGTCGCCGCCAAGAAACGAGCGCCCAGATACCCAAGCCGCCGAGTGCGAACCCGATCACGACCATCAGCTGGAACGCGATATGAACGATGATCGTGTTCGGCTGCAGATCCGGGGGCACGGAGTCGAGACCGGTGACCGTGGCGTTCGGATCGCCGTACGCGATCAGAGACAAGCCCTTCGGGATCTCGACGACGAAGATCGTTCGATGCTCGCTCGGGATCGGTATCCCCCCGAGGTGCAGCGGCGCACCGTGTTGGGTGATCCACTGAGACTCCATCGCCGCCAGCTTCACCGGCTGCGTTCGAGCGACGAGCCTCGCCGCCATGTCTCCGACGACGATCTGTACGGGGGCAAGGACCAGTCCTACCGTCAGTCCGAGCGCCAGCGCCCGGCGGTGGCTCGGGTCCCGTCTGCCGCGGAGCATCCCGGCGGCGTAGACGGAAGCGATCATGAGACCGGTTGCCATGTATGCGGCGATCAACATGTGCGCCGTCATCACCGGCGTCGACCGATTGAACATCGCGTGCCACGGGCTTACCGCTGACACCTTTCCCGACGTGTTGAGCACGAATCCTGCCGGTGTCTGGAACCACGCGTTCACGGTGACCACGAACCAGGCCGAGGCCGCGCCCGAAACCGCGATCGGGATCCCCGACATCCAATGTTTCCATGGCGACAGTCGCTGCCAGCCATACAAGTAGATGCCGAGGAAGATCGCTTCGAGGAAGAAGGCGAAGGCTTCGAGGGAGAACGAGAGTCCGACCACGGATCCGAACCGCCCCATCAGGCCGGGCCAGAACAGTCCCAATGAGAAGGAGAGCACCGTGCCGGAGACGGCGCCCACCGCGAACAAGAGGCTGAACGCCTTCGCCCAGCGGTGGGCGAGGTCCATCCAGACCTCGTCCTTCCGCCGGATGCCTAGGTATTCGGCAACGAGGAGGAAGATCGGTAGCCCGACACCCAACGATGCGAACACGATGTGGAACGCCAGCGAAACGCCCATCTGGGCACGCGACGCATCAAGCCCGGACATCGCGACGCTTCGACTCGGTCCAGCGGTGATGGGCCCTCACAGCCCGATTGTTTCACCGGCCGCGTGTCGGTGGGCTTGTAGCGAACCGCCGGCACGGCGGGTCATTCGCCCAGACGAACCGACTCGCTCGTGGCTTTAGCTTGAGCTCGCGCGGCCATCCGGTGCAAGGCGGTGGTGGACGACGTACTGAGGGATGGCGACGTTGTCAGGGACGTGCTCATCGGTGCTGGGTTCTTCGGGAACCAAGCGGAACGGCAAGACGCCTGCCCAGATAGCGAGCGCGAGGTCCTCTTCGTCGTCCTTCGGCCCTCCGGAGCGGATCTTGGCCGAGGCCTCGTCCAGCCGGATGCGCAAGATCCTGGTCTGGCGGATCTCCGGCTCGGAGGGTTGCCTGGCCTCGGCCCACCGGCCGGGCGCCACGTGCTCGGTGATCGTCTCCATGGCATGCAGCTGTTCGCTCCGGTCCTCGACCTCCACGGCGGTGCCGAGGACGACGACCGAGCGGTAGTTCATCGAGTGATGGAACGCCGAGCGGGCGAGGACGAGGCCGTCCAGGATCGTCACGGTCACGCACAATGGGATCCCGCCTGCGAGCGTCCGCAGCATCCTGCTTGCTGCAGACCCATGGAGATAGAGCTCGTCACCGTCGCGGGCGTGGATGGTGGGGATCACGTAAGGCTGGCCGTCCTCGACGAAGCCGACGTGGCAGGTCAGCGCCTCGTCCAGGATCGCGTCGATGGTGGCGCGATCGTATGCCCCTCGCTCTGGGAGTCGGCGCACGCGACTCCTCGCCGTGGGCCCCAGCCGGCTCCGTGGGTCCTCTAGCTCAGCCATCACGCTTCACGACGGAAGTGTCTCAAGAACTCTGTTCCAAATGAGCCTCCCAGCCTGCGCGATTGCCCCATGTGCTGCTCCGCGGAGCATGTGAGCCTCGTCGGGCGGGAGAGGTGAACAACCTCTTGCCCGCGCCGCGCACAGCGGCATAGATTCGTGCTATCCGGTCCTGTTGCAGCACCGGCGAGCAGGGAAGGGGTCCCCGATGGACGACGAGATAAGAACAGCTGCTCGGCCCAAGAGATCGCGCCGGGAACTGCTTGCGGGAGCCGCGGGCGCAGCCGGGGTGATCGCAGCACAAGCCGTCGTCGGGGCCAAGCCCGCCTACGCGACCGATCCGAATGATGTGGTGCTCGGCGCCGACAACCAGTTAACGGCAGGGACGACGGGCGTGCAGTCGAGTGCGGTCACCGCCCTTCACGGAAGGAGTACCAACGCCGGTGGCACTGGCGTCTTCGGCGAGGACCTCCACATTGCTGGGATCGGCGTCCACGGCACGGGCGGCACTGGGGTCCAGGGAGACGGAACCGTTGGCGTCCTCGGCCAGTCGACTGAGGGGTATGGCGTGTATGGCCAGACCAATGCGACGGGTTTCCCGGGTATTTTCGGAGCCAGCGGCCAAGCCGATGGCGTGTGGGGCCAGGGGCAGACTGCCGGAGTCCACGGCTCCAACACCGGTGCCGGTCCGGGGCTCTTGGGCGGCGACTCCCAATCGACCGATGGCGACGGTGTCGAGGGCCAGACCCAAAACGCCTTCAGCAGCGGCATCTACGGCCACAACGACTCCAACAGCGGGGGAGGCAAAGGGGTCTTCGGCGCCTCGCCGAACGGGATCGCGGTCGAGGGGCTCGGCGGGCAGGTCGGGGTGCACGGCATCTCGCCCGGCGACATCGGAGTGAAAGGCGAGGGCGTCGGCACCGGGGTCCAGGCCGTCTCCACGCTCGCGAACCACGCCGGGGTCGGCCTTCGAGTGGACGGGCGCTCGGTGTTTCGGACCGCTGGGGTGGCGACGGTCGCCTCGGGCACGAACACGGTTTCGGTCTCGCTCGCCGGTGTGACGGCCACGGACATGGTGCTTGCCACCGTCCAGCAAGGCGGCGTCTTCTTTGTGAAGAACGCCGTGGCGGGAAGCGGCAAGTTCACCATCCATCTCAACAAGGCGCCGGTCTCCCCGGCGACGGTGAAGGTCGCCTGGTTCGTGATCAGCGCGGCCTAGAGACCTCTGGAACCGGCAGAAACCGTCTTGCCCGGGTTTGACCTACGGCGCCGAGGGGGTAGGACAGGGGGATCCAGGTCCCTCATGGCCTGGTGGGTCGCCCCCGAAAGAGGGCCCGAGGAAAGGAGCACGCATGAGGGGACTACGTCTGCTTGTCGCCGGGGTGACCGTCGCGGCCACCGTAGGGCTGGTCGTGCCACACCCGGGCGTCGCTTCGAGCTCCGCCCCGCGTTGGGTGCAGCACGTCGAGCACTACCCTGGAAGCATCTCCGACGGTGTGCGGTTCAGCTTGGACCCCGCAGTGGAGCAAGCCCAAGGGCGCTACGCCGCCCGTGTTGCCGCGGCATCGACGGTGGGCACCCGCAACGTCCAGATGAACGACGACAGCTATCCACAACTGCCCCAGAACGAGGAGTCGATCGCCACCAGCACCGACAACCCGATGGTCGCCGTGGCGGGCGCGAATGACTACGTCAGCGGCGGCACAGTCGTCATGCGGACCATCGACGGTGGGAGGCACTGGACCAGCACGCGAGTGGTGCCGGTGTTCTTCCCCACCCGCGACGCCTGCAGCGGCGGCGACCCGTCCGTTGCCTACAGCTCGCGTGATCACGCGTTCTACCTCTCGCAGCTGTGCTTCTTCCGGACGATGGCTCCGTCCGAGGTGCAGATCTTCAAGTCATTGGACAACGGCGTGACGTGGACGCCGGGTCGCCAGTCCGCTGTCGCCGCGACGAACTACGACTCAGGAACGGGCACCGTCGACGACTCGATCTTCAACGACAAGGAATACATCACCGTCGACAACAACCCGACGAGCCCGCACTACGGCCGGCTGTACGTCACGTACACCCGCTTCCACATCGCGTCGGATGGGTCGAGCGACTCGTGCCCGATCCAGCTCTCCTACACCGACACCGTGCCCTCTCAGAACCCCCAGCTCACGGTGTGGAACCACACATCCGTCGTGCCCGACGACCTCGGAGGGACGGGCGTCGGCCAGTCGGCGAACCAGTTCTCGGTTCCTGTCGTGCAGAAGGGCGGCACCCTGGACATCGCCTACGTGCTGGAGGAGTGCAACACGAGCCTAGACCACGGGCTCCGTTTCCAGCAGTCCACCGACGGCGGGGCGACGTTCCTGGACCAGCCCGTGAAGGTGAACAAGGCGGGGCAGTGGAAAGACAACCCGAACCTCGCCGACCTGATCCCCAACACGGCGTTCCGGGCGCCGAACACCGAATCGCTGGCCTACAGCCCGAAGACCGGGACACTCGCCTACGTGTACACGAACTACATCGACGGCCGCGCGAAGGGCAACATCGATGTCAGCTTGTCGCACGACGGCGGCAAGACCTGGTCCGATGCGCAGACGATCAGTCTCGCCGCGAACGGCGCGCCGGCGCGCAACAACCAGTTCTTCCCATGGATCGCCGCGCAACCCAACGGTCGCTTCGTGGCGATGTGGCTGGACCGGCGCCAGGACCCGAACAACCACGACATCGGGACCTTCGAGGGGCGGTCGACCGACGACGGTGCCTCGTGGAGGAACCTGGACATCAGCAGCACCACGTGGAACCCGGATCTAGGGTTCTTCACCTCCGGTGCCTTCATCGGGGACTACAGCGGGATCGCCGCGAACAACCAGGTGATCTATCCCTCGTGGACCGACGGCCGCAACACGAACATCGTCAACACGGGGATCGGTGAGACCGACGTGTTCACCGACGTCGAGATCAACACCTAGAAGAACCCGACCAGCCGAGGCAAGGAAGGGTGGAGGCGGCGACCAGCCGCCTCC
>JALYLV010000026.1 GCA_030774035.1 Actinomycetota bacterium | reverse complement strand
GCCGGGTCAGGGTCCGGATCGACGAACACGTGACGATGATCGAACGCACAGACGAGCTTTATGTGTTGGGACAACAGCATCGCGTTGCCGAACACGTCGCCGGACATGTCGCCGACCCCCACCACCGTGAACGGCTCGTTCAACACGTCGACGCCGAGCTCGCGGAAATGACGCTTCACCGATTCCCACGCCCCCCGCGCGGTGATCCCGAGCGCTTTGTGGTCGTAACCGTGTGACCCACCGCTCGCGAACGCGTCGCCCAGCCAGAAGCCGAACCGCTCGCTCACCGCGTTCGCGGTATCGCTGAACGACGCGGTTCCCTTATCGGCCGCGACTACGAGATAGGGGTCTTCGCCGTCGAGCACGGTCACACCCTCGGGGTGCACGACCTTGCCCTGCACGAGGTTGTCGGTGATGTCGAGCATGCCTTCCATCAGCGTGACGTACTGCTTCGCCACCTCGGCCTTCAGCTCGTCGGGGGTCGCCGGGGACCGCTTGAGGACGAACCCCCCTTTCGAGCCGTCGGGGACGATGATCGCGTTCTTCACTTTCTGGGCCTTCATCAGTCCGAGGATCTCGGTGCGGTAGTCCTCTTTGCGATCGGACCAGCGGATGCCGCCGCGCGCGACCAGTCCGCCCCGGAGGTGGATGCCCTCCATCTCGGGCGAGTACACGAAGATCTCGACGAACGGGATGGGCTTGGGCATGTCGGGAACGTCGGCCGAGCGGAGCTTCATCGAGAAGCAGGTCCGCTCGGCGAGATAGGCGTTGGTTCGAAGGGTGGCATCGATCGTTCCGAGAACACCGCGCAGGATGCGGTCTTGATCGAGCGAGGCGACCGACTGCAGATCGTGCGGGATCTGCTCGCGGATCGCCTCGACATCCTCGGGCGTCGCGGTCGTGACCGGATCGAACTTCGCCTCGAAGAGATGGATCAGGAGCGCCGCGATGTGTGCGTTCTCAGCGAAGGCGTCGTTCTGATACTCCTCGGTGAAGCTGGCAGATACGCGTTGGCGATACTTTCGGTATGCGCGAAGGATCGCGACCTGTCGCCAGTTGAGTCCGGCGAACACGACGAGTCGGTTCAGCGAGTCGGACTCGACCTCGCCGCGCCACACCGCTGTGATCGTGTCGGCCACCAGAGCCGCGGAATGCTCGAGCTCGAGCACTGCGCCGCGCGAGTCCAGAACCCCGAAATCGTGGATGTAGACCCGGCCCTCACCGAGCAGCCCGGTCGGCACCTCCTCCACAGCGCGCAACCCGATCGCTTCGAGGATCGGCATGAACGCGCTGAGGTCGACCTTCCCTCCGGTCTTGTAGAGCTTCACACGGGTCAGGCGTTCGCCGGCCGTCTCGTTGCCGATCCCGACGACGAAGCCTTCGGGATTGGACTCCAGCTCTTCGAGCATCTCGACGTCATCGACGATCAAGCCCCACTCCGTGGACGACTTGTAGTAGTCGGGGAAGCGTGAGGCGTACTTCTCTGCCAGCCGCGCGCCGCGCGCAGGGCCGAACCGGCGGACCAGGGCATCGAGCAGGTCGTCGTCCCACGTTCTCGCGAGCCGCTCGACCTCTTCCTCTAGCTCTTCGTAGGGGACATCCGGGATCTGCACCCCTTCGTCGACGTGAACGACGAAGAAGATCCGAGCCGATTCGGTCTCCCCGAGCGAGAGGTGGTAGTCGACCGTCGAGCCGTGGAACTTCTCGACGAAGAGCTTCTGCAGACGCTTCCGCAGTGTTGCGTTGAACCGGTCGCGCGGCAGGGCAACGATGACGCTGATGCTCCTGCCGTAGAGGTCGCGTCGGACGAGCACGCGGATGCCCCCGTGCTTCTCGAGCTGGAGCAGCCCGACCACCAGGTTGCGGAGCTCGATCACGGACGCCTGGAACAGCTCGTCCTTGGGGAAGGATTCGAAGAGCGCGGTGGCTTGCTTGTAGTCGTGGGAGCCGGGAATCAGGTCCTCCGCCGTGAGGATCTGTTCGAGCTTGTGATGGAGGAGCGGCGTGTCCACGGCTCGCTCCATGTATGCCTTCGACGTGAACAGACCGATCAGCCTGGCTTCGCCGACCAGCACTCCTGCGGCGTTGACCTTGCGCACGCCGATGTAATCCATGCGCGCCCGGCGGTGGACGGTCGAGTAGGTGTTCGTCTTGCTGAAGACGAGCATGTCGCCGTCCTCGATGCGTCGACGGATCGCCGGATCGAGATCGTCGAGGAGCGTGATCTCGGCGAACGTGGACCGCGCGACGTCGGACAAGATCCCGAGACCGCTGCCCGCGACGGTGCGGATCCCGCGACCCTGTGGTGTTTCGACCAGCTCGTACTCGCGGTAGCCGAGCAGGACGAAGTTCAGGTCGAGGAGCCACGTGAGGAAGTCGATCGTTTCCGTGACCTCTTCCCGGGAGTAACGGATGGCAGCCATGCGGGCGAGGTCGATCATGTGCCGGAGCCGATCCTGCATCGGCTCGAAATCCCGCACGACGAGATGGACGTCGCGAAGGATCGTCGAGACGCGTCGTTGGAGGTCTGCGCTCTCGTCGTCGGAGAGACCTCGGTCGACCTCGAAGTGAATCACGGACTCTCGGTGGGCAGCTTCGCGGCCCGATGTCACGGCTTGCAGCCGTCCCGTGTTGTCGCGCACGGTGCCGATGACGGGGTGGAGCAGCCTGCGGGTTACAAGGTTCCTCGCGGCGAGTTCCCCGGCCACGGAGTCGACGAGGAACGGCGAGTCGTCGATATTAGCTTCGAGGACGGTGCCCAGGGCCTGGTAGCCGTCCTTCTCGGGATCGGGGTCGAAGACGCGGACGGCGGAGGGTTGATGATCACGCTCGTCGACGAAGTCGAAGGTCGAGCGAACCAGGCCGAACAGTTGGTCACCGGCGATCTCGGCGAGCTCGTCGGGGGACAGACGGCGCGCGTACGCGCGAGCGAAGGCGGCGACAGCGTCACGGCGCTCCGGAGGGATCTGCTCGTCGACACGAGCGAGGAGCTCCTCGAGAGCAGGGTGGAGCGTCTCGGTTTGCGAGTCCACGAGGGCTCATTCTTGCAGGTCTCCGGGCCCTCGAATGGGAACGGTCCCGTGATCGGGATGAGGTCGAAAGCGTCCGGGTCCCGGTTCGAACCCCTCGCCGTGATACTTATTTCGGTGTGAAGCAGATCTTGGATCGGCACGCCCTGCACCCGATGAGGGCACGCTCAATCACGGTCGCGGTCGCGATGCTCACGCTCGCGGTGGCGTCGGTGCTGGTCGGGGTGACCACCGTGCAGGCCAGGGTCGGGAGCCGGTGGCACGTGGGCCGCTCGATGCCGAGAGCCTCGCAGCACGCCGGGGACGCAACACTCCGTGGCAAGCTCTACGTGATCGGCGGAGAGGACGAGCACGTCGTCACGCGCACGGTCCAGCGATTCAGCCCGAGCACCGGGCACTGGACGAAGCGCGCCGCGCTCCCCACCCGCCGGACCCACGTCGCGGCCGTCGGCGCCGGGGGACGGATCTACGCGATCGCAGGAACATCCGTCGCCTCAGTCCCAACCCCAACGGTCTACCGATACGACCCACGTTCGAACTCGTGGCGCAGGCGGGCTCCGTTGCCGGTCGCACTGACCGGTGTCGCGGCGGCCGCGGCTCCGATCGGTGGGAACGATGTGGTCTTCGTCTTCGGCGGCTCGGACGCGGCCGGTGACGCCCATGACACGACCTATTCTTACGACACCTCGGCGAACTCGTGGACCACGATGTCACCGATGCCGGATGCCCTCAGCGATGCCGCAGCCGTGCAGGTCGATGGGACCATCTTCGTGCTGGGCGGGTTCGACGCGGAGCACGCGCCGTCGGTGGGGGTGTTCGCGTACGACGTGGCCTCGGATACCTGGACGGATGTGGCGTCGATGCGTACGAACGTGTTCGGTGCGGTGGGCGCGACCGCCGGAGGGGACGGTCGCATCTACGCGATCGGGATCGACTCGTCCGCACAGCGTGTCGACGCGTACGACCCAACGCTCGACGCGTGGACGACCGGGCCGCCGAACCTGCAACACTCCCAGGCGTACCCGGCCACAGGTCGCATCGGGACCCGTATCTACGCCGCGGGTGGCAACCCTGCGAGTCTGACCCTGACGTCAGAGACCCTCGAGTCGCTGCTCGTGAGGTAACGCCGGCTCGCTACGCGCGTGCGACTTCCACTACCTCCGCAGCCAGGTCGTACCGGCCGAACTGCGGCATCACGTAGATGCCCGCGGCGCCTGCCGTCCGGAGTCCGTCCACCAGATCGGCCGCCATCGCGAGCCCCTCCTTCCACGCCTTGTCCCCCGCCTTGCGCATCCGTTCGCGGGCGACATCGGGGATGCGGATCCCCGGAACCTCGTTGTGAAGGAACTCGGCATGGCGAGAGGTGACGAGCGGCAGCACGCCGACGAGGAAGGGAACAGCGAGCGGTTCGTCGTGGATCCGCTCGAAGACCTCCTTGAGCCCCTGTAGCGCTTCCGGTTCATATACGGGTTGCGTCAGGAAGAACGAGGCTCCGGCGTCGATCTTCCTCTTGAGGAGACGGACCTCGTGCGAGGGATCTGCGGCGTTCGGCGAGACGGCAGCGCCGACGAAGAACGCGGTCGGCTCGCCGATCGACGAGCCCGCACGGTCGCGTCCTTCGTTGAAATCGTCGTTGATCAGGGCCAGCAAACCGGTGGCGGTGACGTCGACGTTGTTCGAGCCGTGCGGGTAGTCGCCGATCGTGACGGGATCGCCCACGCACACGAACAGGTTCCGGATCCCGAGGGCGTGCGCTCCGAGGAGATCCCCCTGCAGTCGAAGCAGGTTCCGCCCGCGGGTCGGGAAATGCAGGACCGTTTCGATCCCGACGTGTTCCTGCACAAGCCGGCAGGCAGCCCACGCGCTCATGCGCATCTTGGCCATCGGGGAATCCGCGACGTCGATCACGTCGGCTCCGGCGTCGCGGAGCGTTCCCGCCGCCGCCACGAGCGTCGCGGCATTGAACGATCGAGGGGGCTCCATCTCCACCGCGATGACGAACGCACCGGTCGCGAGCTTGCGCTGCAGCATGGTCGAGGCCCTGGCAGGATCAGCGAGCACCGTCGTGGCGTCGGGCCCACCCAGTGGCCCGGGCGGCGCGACGGCCTCCGCGTCCCTCACGGTGATCGGCGCGCCGCCCGGATGTGCTTCGGATCCTTCCGTCATCCGCGTCCTCCGCTCGGCGAGAGCCTCCGCGATCGCGGCCGTATGCGCAGGTCCCGTTCCGCAGCACCCGCCGATCATTTCGACGCCTTCGTCGAGGAGCGCATGGGCCAGTTCGCCGACATAGTCGGGCGTGGCCGGGTAGACGAATCGCCCACCGACCTCCGCCGGACCACCGGCGTTCGGACGAGCGACGATGGGCAGGCCGCCCGCGTGGGGCGTCATGGCACGGACGACGCGAAGGACCTGCGCCGGGCCCTCGCCGCAGTTCACGCCGATCGCGTCGGTTCCGAGATCCACGAGACGCGCTGCCACCTGCTCGGGCGTCGAACCGAGCAGTGTTCGGTCGTCCTTCGTGAAGGTTGCGCTGACCACGACCGCGAGATCAGGCGCTGCCTCTCGGGCGGCGGCGAGCGCCTGCTCCATCTCGCGAAGGTCCGTCTGCGTCTCGATCATGATCACGTCGACGCCGGCATCTACGAGGGCGCCCGCATGTTCGCGGTACGCGTCGAACGCATCGCTCGGCGACACCCGCCCGTACGGCGCGAGACGAACCCCGAGCGGGCCCATCGAACCCGCGACGTATCCCGCTCCGGCGCGTCGAGCGAGAACCACCGCTGCGTGGTCGTAGCTCGCGACCCGATCGGCGTTCCCGTGCCGATCCAACCGGAACCGGTTCCCTCCGAACGTGTTGGCGATCACCAGACGAGCACCGGCCTCGACGAACGCGCGGTGGACCGCCTCGACCAGCGTGGGATCGCTCACGTTCAACGCCTCGAAGCACGCGTCGACGGGGGCGCCGCGATCGATGAGGGATGTGCCCATGCCCCCGTCGGTGAGCAGCGGCCCGGCCCTCAGCAGCGAGCGGAACGAAGCGGCATCCACGCAACCGATTGTCGCAGGGCCCGGATGGGGCAAGGACCTTTCGGATCCGAGACCTTCGGCCGACGCCTTATCCGACGGTTCGGGATAGGCTCAATGGCGTACGGCAACGGCGGGACACGGGATACCGCACCTGCGCGACACGGAGTACGGAAGCGAAGCGAAGGATCAGGGAGCGGGGCGAACGGGATGGGGTCTCAACACATCCGAGTGGTGGTGGGTGAAGGACGAGCCCAGCGAGCCGGGTTGCTCAGGTTCGTCCTCGAAGGCGAGGGGTTCGACGTCGCCGCCGTGGCGACGACAGCTCCGGCGCTCGCGCGTCACCTCAACGACGATCGTCCCGACGTCGTCGTCCTCGATGACGGCCTCGGCTCGACCGTCGTTTCGATGACGCGCCGAATGCTGCCTACCGTGAAGATCGTGCTCGTGTGGCCCCGCGGACTCGTGGCGCTCGGAGGCGACGCCAGCGTGGAACCCTCCGACGTGTTCCGAGATCTCGGACGAAGCGTCGAGCGTGTGATGGGGATGACCGTGCCCTCGGCCGCGACGACGGGGCGGCCGCGAGGGATCGAGCGGCGCGTTCACCCGAGCAACGGCATGATGCGGGGTGGCCCGGATCGGCGCAGGAGCTCGTCGGGGTCGGGCGAAACGATGATCGACGATCGCGACCCGGCACCCATCGTGGCCTTCCCCGGGATGCCTCAGCCCCCGAGCGCGAACGAAGAGATCGTGGTGGTTCCGGATGTCGCCGAAGAGACCGCATACTGGCGGGATGGCGATCCAGGAGCAAACCTCGCCGCTGCGTCGCGTCTTGGTCCGCCCGCCTCTCGCCGAGGATCTTCAAGCCTGGGCCGGCTATGGATGGCGCTCCGCCCCGGATCCGGGAAGGGCGAGCGCTGAGCACGAGGCCTTCCGCGCGGCACTGAGCGACGGGGGCGCCGAGGTCATAACCGGAGGAACCCCCGCCCCCGGCGATCCGGACGCGATCTACGCCTACGACCCGACCTTGCTCACCGATCGTGGCGCCGTCCTGCTTCGCCCCGGCAAACCAGGTCGTCGCGGCGAGCCCTCAGCTCTGGCGAAGGACCTCGCGGCAGCAGGGATCCCCATCGCCGGAGAGCTCACCGAACCCGCAACCGCTGAAGGCGGGGATATGTTCTGGCTGGACACGGAGACGTTGCTCGTGGGCCGCGGGTACCGGACCAACGACGCCGGGATCCAACAACTCCGGGAACTGCTCGCGCCGAGCAACGCAGGAGTGATCGGGTTCGATCTGCCGCACCTGCACGGCCCCGACGAGTGCTTGCACCTGATGTCGTTCATCTCCCCCCTCGATCGGGATCTCGCCGTCGTGTATCTGCCGCTGATGCCCGTTCGGCTGGTCGAGCTGCTCCGCGATCGGGGCATCGCGTTCGTCGAGGTTCCCGAGGAAGAGTTCGGGTCGATGGGACCCAATGTGTTGGCGCTCGGTCCGCGGGTCGCTCTGGCGCTCGACGGGAACCCGGTGACGCGGCGCGCGATGGAAGCGGCCGGCGTCGACGTCCGCGTATACGTGGGGGATGAGATCAGCCGCAAAGGGGACGGCGGTCCGACCTGTCTGACCCGCCCGCTCGACCGCGGCTGAGGCAGACGAAGCAGCTGGTAGCTGGCGCGACCTCGTGCTCACGGATATGCTCGCGCGCGATGTCCGCCTCCTGGTACCACTTCTTCGTGCTCCTGCATATCGTGGGCGTGGTCTCGTTCATGACGTGCCACGGAGGCTCGATGTTCGTCCTCTACCGGATCAGGCAGTCGACCGACCGCGAGAAGATCCTCGATCTGCTCACGTTCTCGGGCGAAACAGTCATCCCCATGTACATCTCGCTCGCCGTCCTGGTTGTTGCGGGAACGATCGCCGGCATCGGTGGCTCGTGGTTCCATTTCTGGTGGATCTGGGCGGCGATCGGCGCGTTGCTCCTCACGACGGGGCTGATGACGGTGACGGCGCGACCCTACTTCCAGCGGGTGAAGGCGGCGTGCGCGATCCGGCCTACCGGCGTGCCTCGCGCGTCGGACGAGGAACTGGCAGAGCTCGTCGGTGGCTCCACCGCGAACCTGATCACGGCGATCGGCACGGTGGGCCTGCTCGTGATCCTCTACCTCATGATCTACAAGCCCGGCCTCTGAGGAGAGCAACTACGCGGGCGGGAGCGCGCGTGCCGCAGGCCCGTTCACGACATCGCCGAGGGGCGAGTATCGCGAGCCGTGGCACGGGCACTCGAACAGGTGGGTCGATCCGTTCCACGCGACCGTGCATCCCAGGTGCGTGCACCGAGCCGACATCACGTGCATCTCTCCAGCTTCGTCGACATACGCGGCCAGCTTCTCCCCCGCCTGCACGATGATGCCGCCCTCCCCGGGCGCCAGCTCGGATGTGACCTGTGTCACCGTGCGCCCGACCAGTACGTCTCGGTCGGACGAGTCGATGACCTTCTCCGGCACCGAGCTCAGGAAGAACCGCTTCATGCCGGTCATGCCCTTGTTCCCGACGACGATCAGGTCGCTGTGCGTCTCCGTGGCAACTCCGAGGATCCGGTCGGCGGGATCTCCCTGGGTGATGACGGCGTCGGTCGGCACGTTTCCCGCGTAGATCGCGATGGTGTCGTCGGTGATCAACTTGCCGGTGACCGGGTGGCCGACGAACACCATCGTGACCGGGGCGCCGAGCGATTCCGCCAGGTCGTAGCCCTTGCGTGCCGCCCGGTCGGCGGTCGGCGACCCGTCGGTCGCGATCAGCACGCGCTGGTACGGCGACTCGCCCGGCGCGAACGGGTGCGCGCGATCGCTGACGATCAGAACGTCGCGTGGCCCGTTGTGCGACAACCGCTCCGGCACGAGGCCGAGCTCGTGGCGTGCCGCGCGACCGCCACTGACGACGATCAGACCGACGTCGCGGCCTTCCGCGAGCTCGATCAAGACCTCGGCTGGACGTCCTGCCCGGATCGTCGACGTCACCTTCCTGACGCCGGCCTCCTGTGCCGCGGCCGTCGCCGCGTCGACCGCGGCCTGCGCGCCCTGGGGACGTTCGTATGCGCACGCGATGACGAGTTCGGCCGAACCTGCCTTCGCGAGAGCGAACGCGATCCTGCCGGCCTCGACGGCACGCGTCGAACCGTCGGTACCGAGCAGGATCCTTTTGTAGGCCACGGTGTGACCTCCTTCACCGCGAAACGGGGGTCACGCTATCACCCGACTGGTCCCGGTCGTCGGGGGTCGACCGTCCCGATGCGGGCTGCGGCGGAAGGGTCTACCATCAAGAGGAAAGCCATCCCGGATCGCGAAGGGAGGCGCATCCGATGCGGCAGACACATGAACCGCCGCACACCCGACACCACCGAGTCATCCGTTGGCGTATGCCGACCCGTGTTCATCTGCGCCGCGGATATCGGCTGCGCGGCCATCGTCCTGCTTGGCAGGCTCCACGAATGATCCGGACCCACCGGGCGCGGTAGCTAGCCGCCCGACCTGAGCTCGTCAGCGGCCTGTGAGAACACCTCGGTGTGGCGGTTGACGTCCTCCGACGTCGTTGCCGGCGACATCAGCGCCATGTTGTGGAACGGCGTGATGAGGATGCCGCGGTTCAACGTGTAGAGGTGGATGAATGCGTCGAGCTCCTCATCCTGACCGGCTGCGGCCTCCGCACCGTTGCGCGCCACGTCCGGACGGAACAGGTATTCGACGCGGCACCCGAGTCTGGTCACGTGGAACGGAAGCTGCCGGCTCTCGATCACAGCCTGAACGCCGGCTTCGAACCGCTCTCCGAGCGCGATCATCCGCTCGAACGCATCGTCGGTGAGCACGTTCGCGAGCGTCGCGTGCATCGCCGCGAGCGAGAGCGCATTGCCGGCGAGCGTGCCGCCGACACCACCGACGTCGGAATGGCGCCAGTCGGTTCGATCCGTGATGCGGTCGGCAACCTCCTGCGTCATGCCGAACGCCGCGCTCGGGATGCCGGCTCCCAGGGTCTTGCCGATCGTCACGACGTCGGGTTGGAGACCCCAGGCCTTCGTGGCGCCGCCGGGGCCGGCGCTGATCGTGTGCGTCTCGTCGATGATCAGGTACGTCCCGTACTTCGTGCAGAGATCGCGAACACCCTCGTGATATCCGGGCTCGGGCAACACGATGCCGATGTTCGTCAGGGCAGGCTCGAACAAGCATGCTGCGACGTCGCCGTGGGCGAGCGCCGCCTCGAGCGCCCCCAGGTTGTTTATCTCGACCACGCGCGTCGTCTCCTCGATCGGGACGGCCTGGCCGATCGTCCCCTCGCGCAGCACTAGGGCCCCAGCTTGGTCCAACTCGCCGTAGGTCTCGTCGACGGACCCGTGATAGTTCCAGTTGTGCACGACGATCTTCGTGCGATCGGTGATCTGGCGGAGCCACCTGATCACGAACCTGTTCGCGTCGGTCGCCGTCAAGCAGAACTGCCACAGGTGCATCCCGAATCGACGCTGCATCTCCTCACCGACCCAGATCGAGTCCTCGGTGGGAAGCATCAACGTGATGCCCTTCGCGGCCCGATCCGCGATCGCGTCCACGACGACCTTCGGACCGTGCCCGGCCATGCCCCCGGTGTCACCGAGGCAGAAGTCCACGTACTCGTTCCCGTCGACGTCGACGAACGACGCGCCTTCGGCATGGTCGACGAAGACCGGGTGGTCGCCCGGCCAGCGCACCATCCAGTTCATGGGAACGCCGTACAGGAGACTCGACTTCGCGTGCTCGAACAGCGTCTTCGAGGCAGGATGCGCGTCGCGGAACGTCTGTCGCTCGCGCTCCATCAGGTCGTGAAGCCGTCCACGGTCGAGCGGATCGACTGGCATCTGAAGCTCCCTCGGTCGAGTTGCCGGAGTCTACCGAGTGGCAGGAGGAGTCGGGCTTTCCGGGGGTCCTCGGACCATCGTCCGCGGCTATTCGGCCCAGTCGGTGCCCGGAAAGGTCGGCCCGAGAGTTAAGTCAGACCGGCGCCGTTCCGAAGTGAGAGAAAGCCTATGGATGCCGAGCTCGATAACGATCCCCGCAGACGCGCGTCTGACCTCCTCATGCGCAGGGAATCAGACCTGCCCGTCGGGCCCTCGCCGAACGCCAAACCCCGTCGTCGTTCGGAAGATGGGTGGCTCGACCGTTGGGTCGCAACGGTTTCAGGCCTCGCACGGCTGAAGAACACGCATCCCATGATGGATGCCGTTATCGACGAGCAGATCGACAGGAAGATCCGCATCGGCGACCGGTGGTTGACCGACTGGGCATCCTGCAACTACCTCGGCTTCGACCTGGACGAAGAGATCCGCGCCGCCGTGCCCGAGTACCTGGCCCGATGGGGCACGCATCCATCGTGGTCGCGGCTCCTCGGCAATCCTCGCTTGTACCCTGAGATCGAAGAAGAGCTGACCGAGCTCCTCGGTTGTGACGACGTTCTCGTGTTGCCGACGATCACGCACATCCACATGTCGGTGATCCCGGTCCTCGTGGGCGACGGCACGATCTTCCTCGATGGTCGGGCTCACAAGACGATCTACGACGGGGCGATGGTGGCTGCGGGCCACGGCGCCACGATCGTCCGCTTCCGGCACAACGATTTCGGCCATCTCCAAGAGGTGATCCGAGCGAGCAACCCAACGTCTCCCCGCATCGTCGCGATGGACGGCGTCAACTCGATGACCGGCAACGCACCCGACATCGACGAGTTCGCCAGGGTCGCGCGCGATCAAGACGTGCTCCTGTACGTCGACGATGCACACGGGTTCGGCGTGATCGGTGAACGTTCCCTCGACGAAGCATGTGACTACGGTGTCAAGGGCAACAGCATCATCCGCCACCTCGACGTCGGCTACGACAACGTCATCCTCGTCGGTGGGATGTCGAAGGCGTACTCGTCGCTGTTGGCCTTCATCGCCTTGCCGACACTGCTGAAGGACGCGCTCAAGGTCCTTGCCCCGCCATACCTCTACTCGGGCCCGTCGCCTGTGGCCTCCCTGGCCACCGCGATCACGGGCCTGCAGGTGAACCGCTCGCGGGGAGAGGCGAACCGACTGCGCCTGTGGCAGCTCACGCATCGTCTCCTCGACGGACTCCACGACGTCGGGATCAAGAGCCCGAACACGTCGGGCTTCCCCATCGTCGAGGTACCTCTCGCGAACCACGAGGAGATCGACGAGGTCGGTCGGTACCTGTTCGAGCACGGACAGTACGTCACGATGGCGGCCTATCCGCTCGTCCCCAAGGATGAGGTTGGATTCCGCATCCAGACGACGGCCGCGAACACCGAGGAGCAGGTCGACGAGCTCCTTGGCGTGCTCGTCGGGCTCAAGGAACGGTTCCAACTGCAGCAGGTAGCACCCGTCGCCTGAGATCGGTCACCCGCCGATACCCAAGATCGGGTAGTTCCTTCCATCTTTGCAGGTCAGACGGGGCACTCGAGCGCTCAAGAATCACGGGCTGGACCCTAAGGTGAGCTTGCAGGGAAACCGATAGCGGTATACGTGAGGAACCGAGCCTTCTACCTGTACCCCATCGGGGCTGCTATCGGCGCTGCGATCTACTTCGCCTCCGGTCACCCGAGCGTGCTGTTCAACCTGATCGGTCTGTCCTCGCCCCTACTGATCCTCGTCGCGGTCCACGTGCACAAACCCGAGCGCAGACTCCCGTGGATCCTGTTCGCCGTCGGGCAGATGCTCTTCATCGCAGGCGACGTCATCGCCTACAACTACGAGAAGTTCAGTCATGTGTTGCCCGGCATCTTCAAGCTGACCGAGGACGGCACGCCGTTCCCATCTTGGGGAGACCCCTTCTATCTCGGTGTCTACCCCTGCCTCATCGGTGGCGTCCTGCTACTGATCCGCAGCCGCACCGCGGGACGCGACCGGGCGAGCCTCATCGACGCGTTGATGCTCGCGATCGGAACCGGGGCGCTCTCGTGGGTGTACCTGATCTCGCCGCTGGCGAACTCGGATTCTCCCACCATCGTGAAGCTCGTCTCGATGGCCTACCCGATCATGGACCTGCTACTGGTCGCAGCGCTGATCCGACTGACCGTCGGCACGGGCCGTCGGCCGCCTTCCTTCTATCTGATGGTTGCGGCGATCGCGTCGCTGTTCGCGACCGACGCGATCTACGGGTGGATGGGTTTGCACACGCCGTATCAACCGGGTAGCGGCCTGCTCGAGATCGGCTGGATGGCGTTCTACGTCTTGTGGGGCATGGCGGCGCTGCACCCGTCGATGGCCGCGATGTCGGAGCCCACGCCCGATGTCGAGACGAAGCTCACCAAGACCCGACTTTCCATCCTCGCCAGTGTGTCGTTGATCGCTCCGGTGATCATGGCGATCCAGCTCATCCAGCACAAACCAACCGACATGCCGATCCTCGTCGGGGCGACGATCGTCTTGTTCGCTCTGGTCGTCGTGCGCATGTGGGGCTTGGTTCGCTCGCAACAGCAATCAGCCACACGGGAGAAGGCACTTCGTGAAGCAGGAGCGGCGCTCGTCACGGCGACGAGTCGTGATGGGATCCACGCCGCGGCGATCGAGGCCGCCAGATCACTCGCGGGATCCACGGCCGCGATCCGCGTGTGCGAGCAGCCCGAGGACACGCAGGAATTCGTTGTCGTCGCCGCCGCCGGTGGCAGAGCCGATGTGGCCAGCGTGCGGTTCCCAACGACAGCTCTATCGGGCCGCAAGCGCGACGTCTTGCTCGCGAACGATTCATATCTCATCCACACGTACGAGAGCACGCTGGTCGGCACGCTCTCGTTACCGAGCGAGGATGAAGGCTCCGTCTTCGTCGCTCCCTTGTTCATCCTGGACGAACTGCGCGGACTCATCGTCGTCGCGACGCCACAAGAGATGGCGCCTACCGTGGCCGACGCGCTGCGCGCGCTGTCATCGCAGGTCGCGCTGGCACTCGAGAGCGCGATCTTGACCGAGGACGTTCTGATCCAACAGAGCGAGAAGCGGTTCTCCTCGCTCGTGCAGAACTCCTCCGATATCGTGACCGTGATCGAAGCGGACACGACGGTGCGCTACGCGTCGCCATCGGCCGAGCGCGTGATCGGCTTCGAGCCTGCGGAGCTGGAGGGCACGAGGCTCTCCGACCTGATCCACCCCGACGAGAGGACAAAGGTTCTCTCGTTCCTCACATCCGTCGGTGAAGGCGAGGGCCACACGGGGTTGCTCGAGTTCCGCATCCGTCACCGGAACGGTGAATACATCTACGTCGAGACGCTCCGTACGAGCCTGCTGCATGATCCCAACGTCCGTGGGATCGTGCTGAATACCCGTGACATCAGTGAGCGCAAGGCGTTCGAGGAGCAGCTCGAGCACCAGGCGTTCCACGACTCGGTCACGAACCTCGCGAACCGCGCGCTGTTCCACGACCGCGTCACCCACGCCGTGGAGCGCCAGGAGCGAGACCACAAGCCAGTCGCCGTGCTCTTCATGGACCTGGACGACTTCAAGACGATCAACGACTCCCTCGGCCACGCGGCCGGCGACCAGGTTTTGGCGGAGGTCGGCGAACGACTGAAGGCCGCGCTGCGAGCTGCCGACACGGCCGCGCGTCTGGGAGGCGACGAGTTCGCGATCCTGCTTGAAGATGGCGGAGACGGAGTCCAGGCGGCCGACGTCGCCGAACGAACGCTGGAGATGCTCGACGAGCCCTTCGTCCTCGAGGGCAAGGAGGTCTTCGTGCGAGCCAGCATCGGGATCGCGGTCGCCGAAGGCGGAGAGACCGGCGACGCGGAAGAGCTCCTCCGCAACGCAGACGTCGCCATGTACATGGCGAAGGAGCGCGGGAAGGGCCGTTACCAGGTGTTCGAGCCGGCCATGCACGACACGGCGCTGAAGCGGTTGGAGCTGAAGGCCGACCTCCAGCGCGCGATGGACCACGACGAATTCATCCTTCATTACCAGCCGGTCATCGAGCTCGAGAGCGGCAAGATCACGGGTGTCGAAGCCTTGATCCGTTGGATCCACCCGGAACGTGGACTCGTGCCTCCGCTCGACTTCATCCCGCTGGCGGAAGAGACCGGGATGATCGTCACGATCGGTCGTTGGGTCCTTCGGGAAGCCTGCCGTTACGCGGTCTCGCTCCGCGAGCAGTTCCCTGGGATCCCCGATTTCCACATGGCGGTGAACCTGTCGGCGCGGCAACTCACGCGCCCGGAGATCGTCGACGAGGTTCGCGACACGCTCGCCGAGACTGGCCTGCCGCCGGAGTACTTGATCCTTGAGATCACCGAGAGCGTGATGATGCACGACATGGAACTGTCGATCGCGCGCCTCACAGAGCTGAAGGGGCTGGGCGTCCGTCTGGCGGTCGATGACTTCGGAACCGGATACTCGTCGCTGAACTACATCCGTCGTTTCCCCGTCGACATCCTGAAGGTCGACAAGTCGTTCGTCGACGGCGTCAGCGAGGGCGGCGAAGCTTCCGCCCTGACCGCTGCTGTGATCGAACTCGCGGCGATCTTGAACCTGAAGCCGGTCGCCGAGGGGATCGAACGCGCCGATCAGCTCGATCGCCTGCTCGAGCTCCACTGCGACTTCGGCCAGGGATACCTCTTCGCGAAGCCGCTGCCGGGCGGTGAGCTTCAGAGCCTCTTGGGCGAGAAGCTCGCGATGCAGGCTGAGGCAGACGCCCTGACACAGGGCTGACGGCTCCGAGGGTCCCGGGTCGAAGGATCGTCCACCTCCGTTGCCAGGCGACCGGGTATCAACCCCGTACCATCCTCGGGTCATGTCGAGATGGCTCCACGCGCTGATCGCTTCGATATTCACGGCCACGCTGGTCGTGATGGCTCCCGCCACGGCCGAGCCCGCGAACGAGTTTCCGGTGCCTGCGGCGGGCGAGGCCGCCCAGACATCGGGCATCGTGGCATCGCCGACAGCACGGACCGCGTCGAGACAGGAGCAGCCCGGCACCTGGATGCGGTCGCTCAAAGACATGCTCCGCGACCAGCCCGTGTCGGTGTCGGCGGGGGTCGACGGGACCTTCCTATTGCACGTCCGGGGAGCAGACCTTCGGACGCCCGCATCGAACGAGAAGCTCCTGCTGTCGATGGCGTTGTTCGACCACTTCGACCCGGCCACGAGGATCCCTACCACCGCCAAGACGGGCTCGCGTGTCCTTCGCGGAGTCGTCACGGGCAATCTGTGGATCGTCGGTGCCGGTGACCCCGAGATCCGCGATCGAGACATGAGTCGCCTCGCGACGGCAGTTGTCGCAGCTGGCATCAAGCGCGTCAGGGGATCGGTGATCGGGGACACGCGACCGTTCGCCCACGACGATTTCGCGACCGGCTGGAAGAGCTACTTCCCCAAGTCAGTGATGCCTCCACCGACCGCCCTCACGTTCGATGCGAACGTCGATGCCGATGGCGAGATCGTGCACGACCCGGAGCGACGTGCCGCTGCATCGCTCACCCGCGCTCTGAGGAAGAACGGCGTCCGTGTGGGAGGAGCACCCAGGATGGGCAGACCTTCCGGGAAGCTGCGCGACATGGCGGCCATCGCCTCGGCGAGGCTGCGGGCGATCGTCACGCGGATGGACGACGATTCCATCAACTTCGACGCGGAGGTGTTGGGCAAGTACCTGGGTCAGTCCGTTCGGGGGGCGCCCGGAACCATCGCGAAGGGCGCCGCTGCAATCCACGCCTACGCCTCGGCGAGAGACGTCGATGTAACCGTCTACGACAGCAGCGGCCTCTCCTACGCCAACCGCGTGACGACGGACGGGATCCTGCAGCTCCTGTGGGACGCCGACGCTCAGACGTGGCTGCCGCGGTTGATGTCTGCGCTTCCGAAGGGCGGTCAAGGAACGCTGCAGGGACGCCTCACCGGCGTGACCGTGCGCGCGAAGACCGGGACGCTCGACGGCATCTCCGCACTCTCAGGCTGGGTGTGGCTCGAGCGGTCGAGCGCGTGGGCGGAGTTCTCGATCCTGTCCCGCGGGTTATCCAAGAGCGATGCGATGGCGATCGAGAACACGGTCGTTCGGACGCTGGCGAAGAAAGCCACCGTCCCCTAGCTTGGAGGTCGTTCCCGGCTCACTTCGCGCGGATGGAGAAGGCCGAAGGTGTAGGCCTCTACCAGCGCCTCCCAGGATGCCTCGAGGATGTTCTCGGACACGCCTACGGTGGTCCATTCACCCTCGCCGTTCGAGGTGTCGATCAACACGCGGACGACGGCGCTGGTGCCGATGTTCTCTTCGAGCACGCGAACGCGGTAGTCCTCGAGCGTCATATCGTCCAGTTGCGGGTACTCGTTCGTCAGCGCCTTGCGGAGTGCGTCGTCGAGCGCACCGACCGGGCCGTGCCCCTCGGCGGTTTCGATATGACGCTCACCACGGGCGACAACCTTGACCGTGGCTTCCGCCGTCGCACCCTGGTTGCCCCGCTCTTCGACATTGACACGGTAGCTCTCGACCTCGAAGAACGTCTGCGCCCAACCGTGCGCTCGGCGCATCAGGAGCTCGAGCGATGCATCGGCCACGTCGAACGTGTAGCCGCGAGCCTCTAACTCTTTGAGCGACGCGAGCAGGGTCGGTACGTCCTCGTCGGTCAGCTCGACGCCGAACTCCGCGGCTTTCATGCGAAGGGTCGCCATCCCAGCCAGGTCGCTCGCGACGACGCCGCGGCGGTTGCCCACGGTTTCCGGTGGGACGTGCTCGTAGGCTTCGGCAAGCCGTGCGACCCCGCTCGTATGCATCCCCGCTTTGTGCGTGAACGCGAAGCGGCCGGTGTAGGGCTGGTGCGAATCGGGCGCGACGTTCGCGACTTCCGCGACGTAGTGCGCCAAATCGGTCAGGTGCTCGACCGCGGCATCGGGCAGCGCGCCGGTCGCGCCCATCTTCAGCACGAGGTTCGCCGTGATCGGGATCAGGTCCGCGTTGCCCGTTCGTTCCCCGTAGCCGTTGATCGTCCCCTGCACGTGGAAGGCGCCGGCTTCCACGGCGACGAGGGAGTTCGCAACCGCACAGCCGGCGTCGTTGTGCGCGTGGATGCCCAGCGGCACTTGGGTGCGTTCTTTCACCTCTCGCACGACGCGGCCGATGTCCTGGGGCAGCATGCCGCCGTTCGTGTCGCAGAGCACGATCCGCTCGGCTCCCGCTTCCTCGGCCGCAGCGAGCACGGCCATCGCGAAGCTCGGGTTCGCGCGGTACCCGTCGAAGAAATGCTCGGCGTCGAAGAAGACCCGCCTGCCCTGCGCGCGAAGGAACGCCACGGAGTCACGCGTCATCGCGGTGCCCTCCTCCAGTCCGGTCCGCAGCGCTTCGGTCACGTGCAGGTCCCATGACTTGCCGACCAGGCAGACGACCTCCGTCCCGGCGTCGAGCAGATCTCGCAGCACCGCGCTGTCCTCGGCGCGCTCCCCCGCCTTGCGGGTCATGCCGAACGCCGTGAGCTGCGCGTGCTTCAGCGATTCCTTGGTCGCGAGCTTGAAGAATTCGGTGTCGCGAGGGTTCGAGCCGGGCCAGCCACCTTCGATATAGGGGAAGCCGACCCCGTCGAGCCTGTGGAGGATCCGGAGCCGATCCTCGATCGTGTAGCTGAGATCGGCGCGCTGGGCGCCATCGCGCAGCGTCGTGTCGTAGAGCTCAACGGCGAGAGGGACGGTCACGACGTGGCCCCTTCGACCACGAGATCGCCGACTTCGGTCGTGGTGTAGCCCATCTCGCCCGCACGCATGCTCTTCATCTTCGACGTCGCCGTGCGGATCCCGCGGTCGATGCGCGCCGCGCCAGCGGTCTCGCCGAGCTCTCGCAGGAGCATCTCGGCGGCGCCGATCGCTGCGAGCGGGTTGATCGTGCCCTTCCCGGTGTGGTCGGGCGCCGAGCCGCCGATCGGTTCGAACATGCTGACGCCGTCGGGATTGATGTTCCCGCCGGCGGCGACACCCATCCCACCTTGGATCATCGCGCCGAGGTCGGTGATGATGTCGCCGAACATGTTGTCGGTCACGATCACGTCGAACCGCCCGGGTGAGTCAAGGAAGTAGATACAAGCGGCGTCGACGTGAACGTAATCGGTCTCGACGCCCGGGTATTCCTCGGCGACTTCGTCGACCACCCGCTGGTACAGATCCCCGGCGAAGGTGAGCACGTTCGTCTTGTGCACCAAGGTGACCTTGGCGCGCCGCCCCGGCGAGGCCGCCAACTCGAACCCGTAGCGAACGATGCGCTCGACGCCGTGGCGCGTGTTGATGGATTCCTGCACGGCCACCTCGTGTGCCGTCCCCTTCCGATGGAACCCACCCGCCCCGGTGTAGAGGCCCTCGCTGTTCTCGCGCACGACGACGAAGTTGACGTCTTCCTCGGTATGTGAGGGCACGAGGGTTTGCACCCCCGGGTAGCGAACGACCGGTCGCAGATTCACGTATTGATCCAATCCGAACCGCGCCTTCAGCAGCAGCTCGCGCTCCAGGATGCCGGGCCGCACCCGAGGGTCGCCGACGGCGCCGAGCAAGATGGCATCGCAGTGACCTAACTGTTCGAGCTCGGCATCGGGCAGGACCTCGCCTGTGCGGAGATACCGATCGGCTCCCAGGTCGAACTCGACCAGGTTCGTGGCGAACCCGCCGTCTGCCGCGCGAACCGCCTCGAGCACCTTCAAGGCTTCACGGACGACCTCCGGACCGGTGCCGTCGCCGCGGATCACACCGATCGTGTATGACGATCCGGTCACGGGGTCTCCTCGTTGGAAGCGCTCGCCGCCGCCACTTGCAGAGCGCGGTTGATCGCGGCGAGGTACGCGCGCGCGCTCGCCTCGACGACGTCGGTCGCCACACCGCGGCCGGTCACCCGCCTGCCGTCGTCGACGTCGAGCTGCACGACGACGTCGCCGAGTGCGTCGCTTCCGGCCGTCACTCCCGACACGTGGAAGCTCACAAGGATCGCATCGACGCCCGATGCGCGCTGGATCGCGCCCATCGCCGCATCGATCAGCCCGTCGCCCGTCGCCGATTCCTCGATGACATCGTCGCCTCGGCGCAAACGCACCGTCGCACGCGGCTGCAGATGCGTGCCGCCGCCCATCTCCAAGGACTCCAGTACGAGGAGATCCTGGTCGACGGTCCCGAGCTCCTCGGCGACGATCGCGGTCAGGTCGAGGTCGGTGATCTGCACTTTCCGGTCGGCCAGGTCCTTGAACCGCGCGAACGCCCGGTTCAGCTGTGCGTCATCGAGCGTGACGCCGATCTTGTCGAGCGCATCGATGAAGGCGTGACGACCCGAGTGCTTGCCCAGCACGATGGAGTTGCCTTCGAGCCCGATCTCGACCGGGTCCATGATCTCGTAGGTGGCTCGGTTGCTGAGCACGCCGTGCTGGTGGATCCCGCTTTCGTGCGCGAACGCGCTCGACCCCACGACCGCCTTGTTCGGCTGAACGTTGTACCCCGTGGTCATCACGACGAGCCGCGACGTGCGCGTGATCTCGCGGATGTTCAGGTTGTGCGTCTTCCCCAGCGCTTTACCGCGCGTTCGGACGATCATGGCGATCTCTTCGAGCGAGCAGTTCCCGGCGCGTTCTCCGATGCCGTTGACCGCCACCTCGACCTGTCCGGCGCCGTTCTCGATGCCGGCCAGCGAATTCGCCACCGCGAGCCCCAGATCGTTGTGGCAGTGCGTCGAGATGACGACATGGTCGGGCGTGGCTTCACGCACGATCCGGACCAGCTCGCCGAACTCGGTCGGCGTCGCGTAGCCGACGGTGTCGGGGACATTGATCGTCGTCGCGCCGGCTTCGACCCCGACGCGGAAGCACTCCAGCAGGAATCCGAGCTCGGTGCGCGTCGCGTCCTGCGCACTGAACTCGACGTCGTCTGTGTAGGAAAGGGCTAGCGAGACGTTCTCGCGGATCGCCTCGAGCACCTGGTTGTTCGACATCTTCAGCATGGCGGTCATCTGGATGTCGCTCGTGCTGATGAACGTGTGGATCCGCCAGCGCTCCGCGCCTTTCAGGGCCTGCGCGGCGCGCTCGATGTCGCCGGTCGTCGTGCGGGCGAGCGCCGCAATCACCGGCCCGCGCACGCTGGACGCGATCTCGCTGACCGCGTCGAACTCACCGTCGGACGAGATCGGGAACCCAGCCTCGATGATGTCGACGTTCAGGCGGGCGAGTTGCTCCGCGATCTCGACCTTCTCGGCGCGCGTGAGCGCGATACCGGGCGCCTGCTCCCCGTCACGAAGCGTCGTGTCGAAGATGCGAACCGCGGAGGCACCCGCCGCGGGAACTACTTCGCCTACGCCACCTACCCCGTCGCTCATTTCTTGACCCCTATCGCTTCGCTGCTTGAGGGGGTCATTTCTTGACCCCTATCGCTTCGCTGCTTGAGGGGGTCATTCAGGTGCGACCTTCTTGTCTGATTCCAGCCAGGGCATCATCTGGCGAAGCTCGCGTCCCACGTTCTCGAGCTGGGAGGTGCGGGCCTCTTTGCGCATCCGGAGGAAGTTCGGGAAACCGGCGTCGGCCTCGCCGATCCATTCCTTCGCGAACGAGCCGTCCTGGATCTCTCCGAGGATCTGCTTCATGCGCTCCCGCGTTCCGGCGTCGATCATGCGCGGGCCGCTTCGGTAGTCGCCGTATTCGGCAGTCTCGCTGATCGAGTAGCGCATCCACGACAACCCGCCCTCGTACATCAGGTCGACGATCAGCTTCAGCTCGTGCAGGCACTCGAAGTACGCGACCTCGGGCTGATAGCCAGCGTCGACCAGTGTCTCGAACCCGGCGCGGACGAGCGACGACGCCCCGCCGCAGAGCACGGCCTGCTCGCCGAACAGGTCCGTCTCGGTCTCTTCCTTGAAAGTCGTCTCCAGGATGCCGGGGCGAGCGGAGCCGATGCCCGCGCCGTACGCCAGAGCGCGCTGCAGCGCCTTGCCGGTCGCATCCTGGTGCACGGCGATGAGGGCCGGCGTGCCGATCCCCTGCTCGTAGGTACGGCGAACCAGATGTCCCGGAGCTTTCGGGGCGATCATCGTGACGTCGACCCCGTCGGGGAGCTCGATCGTTTCGAAGTGCACGTTGAAGCCGTGCGCGAACATCAGCATGTCGCCAGGCTGGAGGTTGGGCTGGATGTCCTCTCGATACGCCTTCGCCTGAGAGGTGTCGGGAAGCAGGACCATGACGACGGTAGCCTCGCGAACGGCATCGGCCGTATCGAGCACGCGCAAGCCCCCCTTCTCGGCCTCGGCGCGCGAGCGGGAACCGGGGCGCAGACCGACGCGAACATCGAACCCGGAATCCTTCAGGTTCAGGGCATGAGCATGGCCCTGGCTGCCGAAGCCGAGCACCGCGATCCGGTCTCCTTGCAGCGCGGAGGCGTCGGTGTCCTTCTCGTAATAGATGGTCGCCATGTCGTTCGATCCTTTCTCGCGTTCCTCGTCCGAAGCGGGAGGCCACGACGGCCGACCGTGCTCAGACCCCGCCGCCGTCCCAATCCGACACGTCTTCGCCGCCGACGGCGCGCGCGGCCTTCAGCATGCGCTCCCTGATCCCGCGGTCGCCGCGGCTGAGCGCGACTCGCCCGGTCCGTGCCAGCTCGACGATGCCGAAATCCTCCAACAGCGAGAGCAGCGCAGCCATCTTCTCGGGCTGGCCGGTGGCCTCGACCGTCAGCGTGTGGTGCGTCACGTCGGCGACCCGAACACGGAACACGTCGCAGATCTCCAGCACTCGCGCCCGTGTCTCGCCCTCAGCGCGCACCTTCACGAGCATCAGCTCGCGCTCCACGGTCTCATCCGGCTCGTGCTCGATGATCTTGATGATGTTGATCAGCCGATTCAGCTGCTTCGTGATCTGCTCCAAGGGCTTGCGATCGACCTGCACGACGATCGTCATGCGCGAGAGCCCTTCGGTCTCGGTCGGACCGACCGCAAGCGAGTCGATGTTGTAACCGCGCGCGGCGAAGAGCCCCGCCACCCGCGTCAGCACGCCAGGCCGGTCCTCCACGAGAACAGACAGTGTGTGCAGGCTCATCCTTGTTGCCCTATCGCTTCGCTACTTGAGGGCTTCATGCGATGGGAGCCTCAGCAGGATCGGTGGTGGGAAGCAGGCCTTCTGGGCCCACGATGATGTCGTCGTTGGATGCGCCGGCCGGAACCATCGGGAAACACATCTCCCGCGGGTCCACCCGGAAGTCGATCACGACGCTGCGATCGTCGATCGACAACGCCTTCTCGATGACGGTGTCGACCTCCTCGGGACGCTCGGCGCGGAGGCCGACACAGCCGTAGGCCTCGGCGAGCTTTACGTAGTCGGGCGTGTCCTGCGTGAGGTACACGGCCGAATAGCGCTCGTTGTAGAACAGCTCCTGCCATTGCCGGACCATCCCGAGATAGCCATTGTTGATGATCGCGGTAACGAACGGGATCTTCTCTGTGGTCGAAGTCGCGAGCTCCTGACACGTCATCTGGAAGCAGCCGTCCCCGTCGATCGCGACGACGCGTTGCTCGGGCTTCCCGGCTTTCGCACCCAGGGCCGCCGGGACGGCGAAGCCCATCGTGCCGAGGCCGCCGGAGTTGATCCAGTGACGCGGCTTCGCGAACTTCCAGAACTGCGAGGCCCACATCTGGTGCTGACCGACACCGGCCACGACGATCGTGTCGTCGTCGGCGGCCGCGTGCAGTCGCTCGACGCAGAACTGCGGCTTCAGGGGCCCATCCGGTTGCTGGTCGTACCGGTACGGGAACTTCGTACGCCACTCGTTGAGCTGTCCGAGCCACGCGCCGCGGTCGGGGATGCCGCCGGACTCCTCTTGGCGCTTCACGAGTTCAGCCGTGAGCTTGGCGATCACGTCCTGGCAGTCGCCCACGATCGGTACGTCGACCACGCGGTTCTTGCCGATCTCGGCAGGGTCGATGTCCACGTGGATGATCTTCGCTCCGGGCGCGAACGCATCGAGCTTGCCCGTCACCCGGTCGTCGAAGCGCGCCCCCAGCGACACGAGCAGATCGGCCCTCTGCAACGCCATGACCGCCGTGTAGTTGCCATGCATGCCGGGCATCTCGAAGCAGAGCTCGTGTGCGTCGGGGAAGGCACCGCGAGCCATCAGCGTCGTTACGACCGGCAGGCGTCCCTCGGTCACGAGCTTGTACAGCTCTTCGGTGGCGTTCGCTTTGATCACGCCGCCGCCCACGTAGAGCACCGGGCGCTTCGCCTTCATGATCAGCTTCACGGCCTCGACGACCTGGCGCTGATTGCCCTTCGTCGTCGGCCGGTACCCGGGCAGCGAGATGCGGTCGGGCCACTTCCATGTGGTCTCGTTGACCAAGACATCCTTCGGGATGTCAACGAGCACCGGTCCCGGACGGCCGGTGCGCGCGATGTGGAACGCCTCGCGGATCGCCACGGCGATGTCATCGGGGCGCGTGACGAGCATGTTGTGCTTGGTCACCGGCATGGTGATGCCGGTGATGTCGGCTTCCTGGAAGGCGTCGTTCCCCACGACCGGGGTCGGCACCTGCCCGGTGATCGCAACCATCGGTACCGAATCCATCTTCGCGTCGGCCAGGGCGGTGACGAGGTTGCAGCCACCCGGACCGCTCGTGGCGATCGCGACCCCGACCTTGCCGGTCGCCCAGGCGTATCCCTCTGCGGCGTGGCCGGCTCCCTGCTCATGGCGACAGAGGACGTGGCGGACCGACGAGTCGAGGAGGGGGTCGTAGGCGGGAAGGATCGCCCCGCCGGGGATGCCGAACACGAGGTCGACATCCTCACCCTCCAGGGCCTTGAACAGCGCTTGCGCGCCGGTTACCTTCATCGCGCGGCCACCCCCGTCGAGCGCTCTTCTACCGGGCCCGTTTCGACGCGGCGGACATGGGCCTGCAGGCGGTGGCCGAGGTTGCGACACGCACGCTCGAACTCCCACGGTGTCCAGTCGCGCCGGCGCATCTGCAGGATCTCTTCCTGACTGTCATCGCCGAAGTCGAAGCCGGATCCTAGGTAGACGACCTCCGAGGAGAGGTAGCGGTCGACCACCGCGCGGGTCGAGGGCTCGGCATCCTCGACCATGACCTGGCCGGGACCCTCCCAGAGCACGCTCGCCACGACGGCGCCGTCTCGCTCGAACTCGTACCTCATGGGGTTCTCCTCTCCTCCGGTGATGCTACGGGTCGCGGGTGGGTACAAAAAACCCCTCGCGAGCGAGGGGTAGCGGCGCGGTGCGCGGGCTCATGGCCCGGCCGCGCCTACGGAATAAGTACGAGGTCGCTGCGTCCGCACATCCTGCTGGTCAACATGGTCCAGTCAGTGTAGGGATGAGTGCCGTGTTGTCAACCCGAGGGTCTCCGAACACAGCGCTCAAGTAGTCTCGAGCCTCTGTCGCGCCGGCTTCGAGCTGGAAGGCTTGGCTATCACGATGACCGTTTGCGCAACATGCGGCCAGGAGAACCCCGATGGGTTCAGGTTCTGTGGGGCGTGCGGCGCCGAGCTAGCCGCGGCTGCACCCAAGCGTGAGGTGCGCAAGACCGTCACCGTGGTCTTCACGGACATCTCCGGATCGACGGCGCTCGGCGAGCGCCTGGACCCGGAGGCTCTGCGGAAGACCATGGCCAGCTACTTCGATGAGATACGACGCATCATCGAGCGTCACGGCGGAACCATCGAGAAGTTCATCGGGGACGCCGCGATGGCTGTCTTCGGGATCCCCGTCGCGGAGGTGGACGATGCCCTGCGCGCGGTGAGGGCCGTCGCGGAGATCCGCGAGCGCCTGATCCGGCTGGGAGAGGAGCGCTCTCTCACCCTCTCGTTCCGCACCGGCGTCAACACCGGACAGGTCGTCGCCGGCGAGGGAGAGACCCTCGCGACTGGAGATGCCGTGAACGTGGCGGCGCGCCTGGAGCAGGCCGCGACGCCGGGCGAGATCCTGATCGGTGCCGGGACGTTCGCGCTGGTGCGTGACGCCGTATCGGTCGAAGCCGTCGAGCCGCTTGCCCTGAAGGGCAAGCGGGAGCCCGTGCGGGCCTACCGGCTGCTCTCGGTCGATCCAGGTGCCTCAGCGATCGCCCGGCACCTCGATGCGCCGCTCGTGGGCCGCGTTCGTGAGAAGAAACGCCTCAACGCCGACTTCGAAGACGTCGTGTCAGAGCGTGCGTGCCACCTCTTCACCATCCTCGGGCCGGCGGGGGTCGGCAAATCCCGCCTGGTTGCCGAGTTCCTGTCGAACATCGGGGGCGACGCCGACGTCTTGCGGGGTCGCTGTTTGAACTACGGCGACGACATCACGTACTGGCCACTCGTCGAGACGCTCGTCTCTGCGGGCGTCGAGTCGGGGGATGTGATCGGCGACTCGCCGGCCGAGACACAGCTCGCGTTCCGCAAGCTCCTTGAAGCCCGCGCGGTCGAGAGGCCGCAGGTCGTCGTGTTCGATGACATCCAATGGGCCGAGTCGGTGTTCCTGGATCTGATCGAGCACGTGGCCGACTGGTCGCGCGACGCGCCCATCCTCCTGCTGTGCCTGGCGCGCCGGGAGTTGCTCGACGTGCGCGAGGGCTGGGGTGGCGGCAAGGTCAACGCGACGACGATCCTCCTCGAGGCGCTCTCGGGTGAGGACTGCGAGCTTCTGCTGGAGCACCTGGCCGAGGGTCTCGACGTTTCCGCGGATCTTCGTCGGCGGGTCCTCAGCGCTGCGGGCGGGAACCCGCTGTTCATCGAAGAGATGATCGCGATGGTCGGAGAGGGAGACGGCGACAGCGAGATCGTCGTCCCTCCCACGATCCAGGCGTTGTTGCAGGCTCGCCTCGACAAGCTGGGCGCCGAGGAACGCGATCTGATCGGCCGCGGAGCCGTCGAGGGCCAGGTCTTCCACGGGGGCGCTGTGCTCGAGCTCGCCCCTGAGCTCGAACGGGCAGACGTCCCCCGTCACCTCCTGTCGTTGATCCGCAAGGAGCTGATCCGCCCCGAAGCCGCGCAGCTGCCTCACGAGGAGGCGTTCCGCTTCAGACACCTGCTCATCCGCGACGCCGCTTACGACTCGTTGCCTAAGCAAACGAGGTCCGAGCTACACGAGCGTTTCGCGACGTGGCTTCAGCACCAGGGCGGGTTGATCGAGCTGGACGAGATCGTCGGCTACCACCTGGAGCAGGCTTACAGGAACCGAGCGGAGCTGGATCCTTCCGATGCGCGTTTGGATGATCTCGCCCGACGCGCTGCCGACCGATTGGAGCATGCGGCCAAAGGTGCCGTGACGCGAGGCGACTGGAGCGCCGCGACGGGGATGCTGGAGAGGACCGCGGCTCTCTTGCCGCTAGGCAACCCGCGTCGTCTCGAGGTGTTGATCCGACTCGTGTGGCCCCTCATCAACCTCGGACGGATCGAGGACGCGCGCGCAACGACCGCGGAGCTCGCCGCCTCCGACGATCGGCGATTCCGTGCGTTCGCCGACATGGTGGCCGAGTTGACGGACTTCATGGTGGGCGGGCATGAACCCAAGCGCACCCGTCGGCGGGTCGACGACGCGATGGACGTCTTCGAAGAGCTCGGAGACGAGTTGGGGATGGCGTGGGCGGAATGGATGCG
>JALYLV010000025.1 GCA_030774035.1 Actinomycetota bacterium | reverse complement strand
CCCTTGGGCCGCCCTTCCGGTTCTCGGGTGGGTGCCGTCGTTTCGCCAACGCTTCCTTGCGATTCCCGCTCAAGTCGGCGCCGACAAGCGCCGACATTTCGATGAGAGCGTGCCGGTGGTCGGCGCGCACGAGCAAGAGAAAGGAGGCGACGGCAGAATGCTCAAGCGCTTTATGAAGCGTACTGAGGATGACCAAGGGTTCACCCTCATCGAGCTGATGGTGGTCGTTCTGATCATCGGCATCCTGATCGCCATCGCATTGCCAACGTTCCTCGGGGCTCGCACCAGGGCCCAGAACCGGGCGGCTCAGTCAGACCTTCGCAACGCACTGGTGGCCGCGAAGACGATATACACGGACAACAGCACCTACGCGACCGCCACCAACGTGGGCCTAGCGACGGTCGAGCCCTCGCTCACCTACACGAACAATGTAGCGGTCGCCAACGGTGACGGCGTCAGCGTTCTCGCTTCAGCCGGTACCTGGTCTGCGGCTCGCATGTCGGCCTCGGGCACGTGCTACTACATCAAGGATATTGCGGCTGGACCGGGCACCACGTATGGGGCTAGCGCGGTGGACGCATGCACAGGCACCCTCGCACTGGCCGACGCAACGGGCGCAGTGTTCCCGTAAGTCACGATTCACGCACTGGATCCTCGAAAGGGGGCGGCCTCCGGGCCGCCCCTTCGACGTGTGGGGCAGTTGGGGGAGCGGCAACCCTCAAGCGTGTGTCCCAGGATGCCGACGTCTCTAAGAGACCACATGACTGGACCGTGCCCATGACCCGGTGGCAACTGGAACGGCGGATCCGCGCGCGTCTGCACGGCGAGCGCGGTTTCACGCTGGTCGAGACCGTGATCGCCATCGTCCTGATCTTCGGTTCGCTCACCGCACTCGCCTACACGGCGACGATCGGGTTCGGGTACGGCAACCTCGCCAAACAGAAGCAGGTCGCCACGGGCATCGCGAACCAGTTGATGGAGGAGATCCGGGGCCTCGCCTACGACACCGTCGCCAAGGGCCTGCTCACCTCCAACGTCCCCAACGGCGACGCCAACATCGTCGCCTGCGGAACCCCGACCGTCTACCGGTACCTCTCTTGCTCGGCAGGATCCACCCCAGGTTCCGGCGAGAAGATCGTGAGCTCGACGAGCACGACGAACCCGACCGTACCGCTCGTTCCTCACCAAGGAACGATCACTGGGAACGGCGTACCGTTCAGCTGGTCGACGTACGTCACGAACGATTGTGCGGTCGTCGATGCATCCAACGGATGCCCTGCCCTGAACCCGTACAGGGTCACCGTGCTCGTCACATGGACGGGTGGCAGGGCCGCTCCGAACAAGCTCGTCAGCGTCCAGAGCCTCCTGTTCTCGCCGGGAGGCTGCCGAAGCACGGCGACACACCCGTTCGCCGCTCCGTGCCAGCCGTTCTTCTTCGGGGAAGCGACGGTCCCGCAGAGCCAGATCACGATCACGGCAGTCAGCCCCACCGGCCTGCCGAACACGACGTTCGTCAGCGGCGACCTGTTGATGGGCACCCTGGAGGCCAACGCGCAGCAGGAACAGCTCTCCCAGGTGGAGGGGGGATACGCGCCCGTCGGCGTGCAGCTGACGGACGGGACGAGCACCCAGACCGCCGGCGGCGCCTCGGAAACGACGACGGCCGCCGACTCGGACCCGGGATCGTCCTCCGTGTCCACCTATGCGACGAGCACGCTCACGTCGCCCGCGTCATCGACGACGATCACGACACCGTCGAGCGGGAACACCCACATCGACTTCACGACGCCCGCTGGTGACACTGCCAGAAGCACGAGCACGACGTCGGCAGGAGGCTCCAATGTCTGTCCTCCTCCGACGGCCACTGCCGAGACCGACCTGAAACCGTGTGGTGGCGCACGCCAGCAGCAGGGCGGCACCCTCTCGGCGGCGTTCACCGCGAACAACCTCTCGCAGCCGCTGGGATCGACGACGCTCGCTCAGGTGGGCGCGGCGGCGAACCTGCCGAACACCGTTTTCGAGAACCGTGTGGTGAGCGGGACGACGGGCGCCCTGTGCTCGCCCGCCGCGAACACCGACGGCTGCCTCGAGCAGACAGCCATCCGCCGGTTCGGAACGATCGGCATCGGGGGATTGCCGTCGTCGGTAACGGCGCCCGCCGGGTGGAACGGCTTCTTCCTGACGATCAACGGCTACCAGGATCAGTGTGTGGCCGCCGTCGGCAACCAGTCGACGACGACGATCGTCCCGCCACCGACCGCGACCGTCACGGCGGGCACCATCTCGTACTGGAACGGGGTCGGCTACACGACGGTGTCCGCCACCGACGCGTCGCTCAATTCACTGGCTACCAACTCTCTCACGGGCACGTTCCTCACCGGGAACGGGGGCCACGTCACGCAGGTCGTCATGGCGACCGTGCCGACCGGCATGACTGCCGCAACGACCTCGATCACCCCTTCGGTCGGTGCGCTCAGCCTCACGTCCGCCCAGGCCCTCGTCAGCCCTCCGCAAGTCGCGATCAGCTTCACCGTGACCATCGACGGGACGACCGTCGTGCAGTTACAGATCACGGTGAACCTGAAGCAGCTGGAGGCCCGCGGCGTCTATGGGGCCGCGCCGGGACAGGGGACGTGATCTGCCGTGCGCCGGTGTAGCAGCGGGCTCGTCGAAGCGATGCACGATGAAGCGGGGCTCTCGCTCGTCGAGCTGGTGTTCGCCATGCTGATCCTCAGTATCGTCGTGGTCACCTTCGGCACGACGCTCGTGGCCGTTCAGCGCGCCGCCGTGAAGGAAGAGGCCCTGTCGCAGACCCTCAACCAGGCTCGCCTCGCCCTCGAGCAGCTCGATCGCCAGATCCGTTCGGGGAACGTCCTCTACGACCCGGCCCTGGAGGGGGGGAGCCAGCCGACGTGCACCGGTTGCATCCCGTACTACACCGTTCGTGTCTACACGCAGGCGAACGCGGACACGGCTTCGTCCTACTACTGCACCTTGTGGAAGATCGACTCGAGCGGGGTGCTGTCCACCCGCCAGTGGCCGCCGGACGACCCGAGCAGCGCGACCGGCTGGTACGTCGTCGCGACGGGGATATTGAGCAGAAGCCTGGGCGAACGAGCGTTCACCCTGGACACCGACCCGCTGAAGGGATCGAGGACCCTCAATATGGCCCTCGCAGTGAACACCGACTCCGTGGGCAGCCCGACGAGGATCGTCCGTGTCCAGGCGGCGATCACCGGTCGCAACACGTCCTACGGGTTCCCGACCGGCGTCTGTACGCCGACCCCGTCCGGCTAAACATCAGGAGGAAACGGATGCTGATCAGGTTCCGCCAGGAGGAGGGGGTGGCGATGGTCATCGCGCTGATGGTCAGCTTCGCCGTGCTGCTCCTCAGCACCGCGGTCGTCGCGCAGTCGATCCACGACGGGACCGCGAGCTCTTACGATCGCAGGCGCCTGCAATCGGTGAACTCTGCGGAGGCGGGCCTCGACTACTACTACAACTACCTCGCGAAGACGGCGATCGGCTCGCTGACCGCGAACCAGGTGACGATCTCGGTCGGGGGGTCCCCCGGCATCAGCAGCGTGACGATCACGCCCACCTACTTCTCCGACGCAGCGGGTACGACGGCGTTCGTACCGCCGTTCACGTCGTCGCACTACCCGCTCTCGGTCAGGATCAACACGACGGCGACAACCAATGGGGTCGCGACGCGAAAGATGGCGTCGTTCGTGGTGCTGCACCCGGTGTTCGCCGGGCTCACCGGAACGATCATCTCCCAGAACAGCATGACGACGGCGAACTCCATGACGGTGAACGGCTTCACCGGCAACGACGGCGACATCTACGTGCTCACCGGCAACTACTCCGCGACGTCCGGCAACCAGACGATCAAGGGCAACCTCTACGTGCCGAACGGCTCGATCACACTCTCGACCTCGCTCCACCTATACGGCGCAGCGTGGGCGAACACTTCGGTGACCTCGAGCCAGAGCCAGGTGCAGATCGACGGAGACGCCGACTCGACCACGTCGTCGGTGACGATCTCGAGTGGGCATGTGAACCCCGGTGGCGCCAACTACTGCACGACGCTCACCGGCAGTGCCAACATCGCGGGCGCGAAGGTCCAGACCTGTTCCCTCGGCCCTCCTCCGACCCAGCCCTTCCCCACGATCCGCTACAGCCCGAACTACTGGCAGGACTCCACGCCGAGTTACACGAACATCCAGACGTTCACCGGTGCCACCGCGTGCACCGACGCACGGGACTATGTCCAGTCGACCGGCGCGTACGCGTCCAACGGCTTCAGCGGCCACAGCCTCGGGAACACGGTCGTGTACATTAATGCGAACTGCACATACACGAACACCAACAACACCACCATCACCCTGAACGGGAACCTCGCCATCGTGACCGAGGGCGCGATCAACCTGTCGCAGTCGTCGACGTGGAACGGCGCGACCTCGAACCGCGACCTCTTCTTCATGAGCGCCTATCCGGCGACCGGGACGCGAACGTGCACGAACGATGCGAACCTGGACGCGTTCAAGGACTACGACGTTTCGATCGGGAACAACAGCAACTTCAATAACATGTTGAGCGCGTTCGCCTACACGCCCTGCACCCTGTACCTGAGCAACAACAACACCGCGTTCCCCGGCCAGGCGGTCGGCGGGACCGTGGTCGTCGGGAACAACTTCACCGAGGCCTATCACCCCATCATCGTTCCCGGGGTGCTTATCTCGTCGTTCACCCAGGACATCTCGTACATCCGCGAGGTCCGCTGACGGCTTGACCGCCGGCGGGAGGATCGCGGGATAGGGTCTGGCCGTGAACGATCTGTGGTGGTTGCGCGCACTCGTTGCCCTACCGTTCGGGCTCGGTCTCGGCAGCTTCATGACCGTGGCCATCTCGCGGATGCCGAAGGGCGAGTCGGTGGTGAAACCCCGTTCGCGCTGCCCGGCGTGTGGCACCGAGATCCTTGCCAGGGACAACATCCCGGTCGTGTCGTGGGTGCTGCTCGGGGGCAAGTGCAGAGCGTGCGGCGAACCGATCTCCCCGATGTATCCGTTGACCGAGCTCGCGACGGCGCTCCTCGTCGTGGCCGCTGCGATCCGCTTCCAGAACGGGTGGCAGATCGTGTTGATCGGCGCGTTGCTCTCGATGATGCCGGCGGTCGCGATCATCGACGTCCGCCACCGGATCATCCCGAACCGGCTGATGTACCCCTCGCTCATCGCCTTCCCGGTCTTCGTTGCGCTCGGGTGGCTCCTCGGGGCCCCGCTGGACGTCGCTCGAGCCGCGATCGGCTTGCTGGCGTTCGGCGGCACGTTGTTGCTCGTCGCGATCGCCAGCCGGGGCATGGGTATGGGCGACGTCAAGCTCGCAGGGGTGATCGGTGTGGCCCTCGGGGCGATCGGGTTGCGATTCGTGGGCGTTGCAGCCTTCGCAGCGATCGGCCTCGGTGGGATCGGAAGCCTGATCGCCCTCGGGCTTGGCAAGGGTCGAAAGAGCGCGATCCCGTTCGGTCCCTACCTCGCCGCCGGCGCCGTGGTGGCAGCACTCTGGGGTCAGCACATCGCCGACTGGTACCTGCGGACCTTCGTCCCTCGGTAGGGGCCTGCAACAAGGGCGCTCAAGCAGCGAACCGGTAGCAGCCCTGCAACAGGTTTCGGCCGAGGTGTTTGACTCGCATGGGTGCCTGGTGTTTCGTAAGCACACTCGAGGGGCCCACAGTGCCCTGATGGGCCTGATGTGCCACACGAGCAACATGTTCCACATGTGCCACGCAACAGCCCGGGGGAGGGGCGTGGAGGAGTCACAGACGTTCGTGACCGGCGGGCTCTTGACCGCAGCAGAGGTGGCACGCGTGATGCGCGTGTCCACCATGACCGTGTATCGGCTCATCAAGAGCGGAGAGCTCCCCGCCATCCGCGTCGGCAAGAACTACCGCCTGCGAGGGTCGGACGTCGAGCGCTTCCTCGAGGAGCGATCGGTGCGGACGGGGGCGAGGTAGATGCCGAAGAGCCGGATCGGTCTCGACATCGGCTCGACCGCTGTTCGAGCAGCCGAGCTCTCGTTGGGCGACAACCCGTCGGTCCTGCGCGTCGCTCAGGTCCCGCTTCCAGCAGGCGCGGTCGACAACGGCGAGGTTCGCGAGCCCGAGGCGGTCAGCGAGGCGCTGCGGCAGCTCTGGGATGCGGGCGGGTTCAAGACCAGGAAGGTTTGGCTCGGCGTCGGCAACCAACGCGTCGTCGTGCGCGAGATCTCTCTGCCCTACCTGCCCGAGAAGGAGCTCCGGTCTTCGCTCGGATTCCAGGTCCAGGAGTTCATCCCGATGTCGGTAGATGACGCGGTGCTCGACTTCGACACGATGGGCGAGTTCGAAGCCGAGGGTCGGAAGATGGTGAGCATCCTGCTGGTCGCCGCTCAGCGGGTGATGGTCGACAAGGTGGTTCAGGCAGCCCTCGGGGCGAAGATCGAGCCGGTCGGCCTGGACCTGATCCCGTTCGCGCTCGTTCGCGCGGTCGGAACATCCGACGCGGGTCTGGATCTCGATCGAACCGGCGACGAAGCGATCGTCGACATCGGCGCCCATGTGACGAACATCGTCGTGCACTCGCGAGGCCAAACCAGGTTCGTTCGGATCCTGCCGTCGGGCGGCCGAGACATCACGCTGGCGATCTCGCACTCGCTGGGGATCGACGACGAGATCGCGGAACGGCTGAAGCGCGGAGAAGACGTGGGTCAGATCGAGATGGGCGCGCCCCAGGGCGAGGAGGCCGAGGCTTATGTCTCTCCTCCCGAGACAGGGGGACCGGCCGGGACCGATCCGGCATCCACTCCCGGGGTCCCCGCCGCGCCTGACCCCGATCAGGTGCGCCAGATCGCGATGCGTCGTGCGTCGAGCCTCATCGATGAGATCCGGTCATCCCTCGAGTTCTACGGCGCCCAGTCACAGGGTGGACCCGGCATCAGCAAGGTGCTCGTATCGGGGGGCGGTTCGAAGCTACCCGGTTTCCTGGAGCTGCTCGCGCAGCGAAGCCCGGTCCCGGTGGAGGCCGGCCGCGTGTTCCAGGGGATCCGGTCGCAGCTCGCGCTCTCCGATGAGGTCGTCGCCGAGGCCGAGCCTGTTCTGGCGGTCGCTGTCGGGCTCGCGCTCCCGGGGAGGAACACATGAGCCAGGTCAACCTCCTTCCTCCTGAGATCCGCCAGCGGCAGCGTCTGCAACGCCTGACCTCCATCGTGATCGGCGGCGGCTTCGTGCTGATCCTCCTCGTTCTCGGGTTGTACGCCGTGCAGGTGGGCAGGCTGAGCAGTGTGAACGCCGACATCGAGAAACAGAACGCGAACAACGATTCCGTGACGAAAGAGATCGTCCCGCTGCAGCAATGGGCGCAATTGCAAGCGCTCGCACAGCAGAAGCAGAGTCTGCTGGACTCCGCGTACTCCGGTGAGGTCTCTGCGTCGAGCATGCTGCAAGACGTCTCCCAGGCGATCCCCTCTGACGCCTACCTGACCGCCCTGTCGATCCAGATCTTGCCGCCCCCGGCGGGGATCGGCGCTGAACCCTCGCAGTTCGTCGGGTCGGTGACCGCCAGCGGGCAAGCGGCCAGCATCCAGACGCTGTCGTCGTGGCTCACGACACTCGAGGGCGTGAGCGGTTGGGACAACCCCTGGGTCACGACGATCTCGAAAGATGCGTCCACCGGCCAATATCTGTTCGAGACAGGGGTCGACCTGTCGACCGACGTCGTTACGAGCCGTGGGCGCAAGGGAGCGGCCTGATGCTGTCGGGCAGGCGAGGCCCGGTGCTCGCGGGGGTGATCGCGGTGGTCGTGGCGATCCTGCTGCTGCTCTTCCTGGTCCTTCCGAAGATGGGACAGGTTTCCGATGCCAAGAAGAAGTTCGATGGCGCTCGCTCGAACCAAACCACGTTGGAGTCCGAGCTCGCCGCCCTTCAAGACGCCCAGAGCGCCGCGCCGCAGTCGCAGAAGACGATCGACGAGGTGAACCGTCTCGTCCCGCCGACGGCGGACCTGCCGGGTTTGATCTTGCTCCTCCAGAACGCGGCGACGGGCTCGGGCATCGACCTGTTCACCATCACGCCCTCGACACCCGTGTTCGACGCGACGACGGGTCTGTCGACGATCTCCGTCTCGCTGAGTGCAACAGGGACGTACTTCACGCTCACGGAGTACCTCTACAAGATCGAGACGCTGCAGTCGCGAGCGGCGAAGGTCTTGAGCCTGAATCTGTCGCCCCAAGCGACCGAGGGTTCAGCATCCAGCCCCGAGCTGTCGATGACGGCGACGCTGAGCACGTTCACCGCAGATATCAGCGCCGGTCCCGGCTCCTCCCCGGGACCCCAAACGGGCGGGGCGACCGGCCCCACGGGCCCTTGATCCGGGAGTCCAACTGCCGATGACCGAGCGAGACCGCAAGGTGCTGAAGTTCGGAGGGATCGCCGTCGGGGCGATGCTGGTCCTGTTCTTCGTTTCGAAGCTCTTGTCTGGGGGGAGCGACGCGTTTCCCCCACTGCCGCCGACGGTGCCACGTCAGTCGACTCCTGGTCCGTCGCCCACGTCCGGAGCGCTGCCGCCGCCGGCGGCAACCCAACGCGATCCCTTCGCGGTTCCCGGCGGCCTCGGAACCTCGACCGAGAGCCCGCCACCTTCGGACACGGGCAGTCCAACACAAACGATCTCGCCCACGCCGTCACCGACGTTGCCGGGCAACGGCGCGAGCATCCAGATCGGCGGGCACACGGTCGTCCTGCTCGATGTGTACTCGTTCGACGGTGTCGAGCATGCCCAGGTCGAGGTGGACGGGACCGTCTTCAGACCCTCGGTCGGCTCCCGGTTCGCCGGGGGGAGGTTCAGGCTACGGTCCACCTCGGGCGACTGCGCGGGGTTCCTGTACGGAGACCAGTCCTTCACGCTCTGCACGCGACCGCAGAAGTAGCGGTCAGGAAAGCCCCGGTAGGCCGCCCACGGGGGGAGCGGTCGCCGGGCGCGGGGGCGGTCCTTACGGGGGCCGCCCCCGCTCTTCGTTGGGCGGATGACGGTGGGTTCGCTCATCGGCGGTGCGTGCACCCGTGTTCCCTATGATGTCCGGATGCTGCGCACGCTCACCGCCGGAGAATCACACGGGAAGGCGCTCGTCGCCGTCCTGGAGGGATTGCCGGCAGACGTGCCGGTCGAAGCGGACGACGTGGCGCGCGACCTCGCGCGGCGGCGCCACGGACACGGCAGGGGGGGTCGGCAGCGCTTCGAGTCGGACCGATTCGAGATCTTGAGCGGTGTGCGACACGGGCGAACGCTCGGTTCGCCGATCGCCGTCACGATCCCGAACCTCGAGTGGGAGGCCAAGTATCGCGACCTCATGGGTGTCGAGGGCGAGGCCGATCCGGCGAAGAGGCTCACGCGGCCGCGCCCGGGCCACGCGGATCTCGCCGGCGCGCAGAAGTACGGCTTCGATGACGTGCGCAACGTGCTCGAGCGTGCGAGCGCCCGTGAGACGGCAGCGCGCGTGGCCGTCGGCGCGTTCTGCAAGGCTTTCCTCGGAGAGCTCGGGGTGCGTCTCGTCTCGCACGTGGTGCAGATCGGCACCGTGAAGGTGCCGGCTCGGATGGGCGTTCCCGGTCCCGACGATGCGGCCGGCATCGATGCGTCACCGGTGCGATGTTTCGACCCCGAGGCGTCGAAGAAGATGGTGGCTGAGATCGATTCGCTCCGCAAAGCCCACGAAACGGTCGGCGGCGTGTTCGAAGTTCTCGCCTACGGGGCGCCGCCCGGACTCGGGTCCTACGTTCAGTACGATCGCAAGCTCGATGCTCGCTTGGCGTTGGCGCTCATGTCGATCCAGTCGGTGAAGGGCGTGGAGGTGGGAGACGGCTTCGCGACGGCATCGCGCCCCGGTTCGAAGGCGCACGACGAGATCGTCCTGCGCGCAGGACATATCGATCGGAAGACCGCGCGTGCCGGGGGGATCGAGGGAGGCATGAGCACCGGACAGTCGATCCGCCTGCGAGCGGCGATGAAGCCCTTCTCGACCGTCCCCAGGCCGCTCGCGACCGTCGACCTGGCCACACGACGAGAGGCCGTCGCCATCAAGCAGCGGACCGACGTCTGCGCCGTTCCCGCCGGGGGAGTCGTCGGGGAAGCCGTCGTCGCCTTCGAGCTCGCGAACGCCGTGCTCGAGAAGTTCGGGGGCGACTCACTGCCGGAGACAAGTGGCAACCTTGCTCGCTACATGGAGACCGTCTCGTGATCCTGTACCTCGTGGGGATGCCGGGCGCCGGCAAGTCGGTCGTCGGCAAGGAGCTGGCCGGGCGCCTCGGCGTGCCGTTCATCGACCTGGACGGCGAGATCGAAACCCAGCATGGGAAACGCGTCTCGGAGATCTTCGCCGCAGAAGGAGAGGCTGCCTTCCGAGCGATGGAAGCGGCTGCCCTGGTTGGGGCAAGCACGCACGACCCCTCGGTGGTGGCGTGCGGTGGCGGTGTGGTGTTGGAGCCCGCGAACAGGATCACGCTGCGGAACACGGGGATCGCGGTCTTCCTCGACGTTCCGATCGACCAGCTCCGCCAGCGCATCCGCCCGGGCGAGGATCGCCCGCTGATCCGCCACGAGGGCGATCTGGAGCTGCTGCTCGCGCACCGTGAGCCCCTCTACCGAGAATTCGCCGCGCACGTCGTCGACGGTCGCGGCACTCCGGGCGAGGTCGCGGATGCGATCGTCGAGGAGCTCCGTTGGTCCGCCTGACCGTCCGGATCCCCGAGCGACCGTACGAGGTCGTCGTGGGCTCGGACGTGATCGAACGAGCCGGCGAGTTCCTGCCCGAGTTCCCCGCCGCGGCCACGGCGTTCGTCGTCGCCGACCGTGCCGTTGCCGATCGGTGGTTCGGCGTGCTCGCTTCGGCTCTCGAGGCTCGGGGCGTGTCGGCGGTGCCTTTGACCGTGCCCGCCGGAGAGGCGGCCAAGACCCTGCAGGTCTACGAGACGCTGCTGCATCAGCTGGCGATGCAAGAGGCCCATCGTGACGACCTCGTCGTCGCCCTCGGCGGCGGCGCGACCGGAGACCTTGCGGGGTTCGTGGCTTCGACCTATATGCGCGGCATCCCGTTCGTCCAGGTGCCGACGACGCTGACTGCCCAGGTCGACGCGGCGATCGGCGGGAAGACCGCCGTGAACCTCCCTGAGGGCAAGAACCTCGTCGGTACCTTCTCGCAACCGCGGATGGTGCTGGCCGATGTCGGGACCCTCGCGACGCTCGCCGACCGCGACTACCGCTCCGGGCTCGCGGAGGTAGCGAAGTACGGCCTCGCCCTCGATCTCGAGATCCTCGCTCTGCTCGAGAGCGATCCGGCACCGGTGCTGAGGCGTGACCCGGCGGTGTTGGAGGCGCTCGTCGGCCGCTGCGTCGCGGCGAAAGCGCGAGCCGTCGAGGAAGATGAACGCGACACCGGCGTCCGGCTGATGCTCAACTACGGCCACACCCTCGGTCACGCGCTGGAGCGATTGGACGGGTTCGGTGGTCGGTCCCACGGCGAGGCGATCGCACTTGGGATGGTCTTCGCGGCCCGCCTCGCGGAGGCACGCGGCCTGGCCCAACCGGGTCTGGCCTCGCGAACCGTGCGGCTACTGTCCTCACTCGGCCTCGATCCAGACGGAGCGATGCCGCCCGCAGCCGATATCGTCGCTTCGTTCCGGCTCGACAAGAAGTACCACGACGGCGTTCGGTTCGTGCTGTTGCAAGAGGTTGGCAGCCCGATCGTGGTCGATGACGTACCCGAGACGCAGATGCTCGAGATCCTCGACGATATGGGGGCCGCAGCGTGAACGTGATGTTCCTGTTCGGACCGAACCTGGGGGCGCTGGGTCGCCGCGACCCCGAGACGTACGGGTCGCAGACGCTCGACGAGGTGATGGACGACGTCGAACGACGCGCCAAGGCTCTCGGTCACGCGATCAGTTGGCACCAATCCGACCACGAAGGCGACCTCATCGGGTGGCTGCTGGCGGCGAAGGGCGAAGGGGTCGAGGCGGTCGTGATCAACCCGGGCGCGCTCACGCATTACTCGTACGCGATCCGCGACGCCATCGAGGCTTCCGAGCTACCGGCGGTGGAGGTCCATATGTCGAACATCCATGCGCGTGAGGAGTTCCGTCAGCGCTCGGTCGTGTCGGGCGTATGTCGGGCGAGCATCGTCGGCCTCGGAGCCGGTGGCTACCATCTCGCATTGGAGGCGCTTCCGTGGATCACCAACTGAGGAGGGCGGCGCTCGCCGCTCGTCTATCGGAGCTGCAGGTGGATGCCATCCTCGTCACTCGGTTGCCGAACGTCCGGTACCTGACGGGGTTCACGGGCTCGAACGGGCAGGCGCTCGTCGCGAACCAGGAGACCGTGTTCCTTACAGACGGCCGATATGACGAACGGTCGAGGAACGAGGTCTTGGACGTTGAACGTGTGGCCTCACGCGACGGGCTGCTCGGGCCACTCGCCGAGCAGTGTGCGCGACTAGGCGTGTCGAGGCTCGGCTTCGAGGCCGACGACGTGAGCGTGCAGCAGCATGAGCGTCTGGGCGCGGCGATGCCGGCGATCGAGCTCGTGCCGATCGGTGAAGAGGTCGAGCGCCAACGGTGGGTGAAGGATGAGGAAGAGTCAGAGCTGCTCCGTAGGGCCCAAGCGATCACCGACCAGGCTTTCGACGACGTTCTCGAGCGACTCTCCGTGGGTGTCACGGAGCGACAGGTCGCGCTGGAGCTGACGAACCTGTTGCGACGCGACGGCGCCGACGGTCCCGCGTTCGATCCGATCGTCGCGTTCGGTGAGAACGCTGCCGAGCCGCATCACGATCCGGGTCACCGTGTCCTGGAAGAAGGCGACGTGATCAAGCTCGACTTCGGGGCGCTCTGCGCCGGCTACCACGCCGACATGACCCGCACCGTCGCATTCGGGCAACCCCTGTCAGAGCTCACCAAGGTCTACGACATCGTGCGCCAGGCGCAACAGGCCGGCATCGACACCGTTCGCGCGGGAGTCACCGGGGCCGAAGTGGATGACGCCGCCCGCGCGGTGATCGAGGATGCCGCCTACGGTGATGCCTTCTCGCACGGTCTGGGCCACGGCGTGGGCCTCGAGATCCACGAGGGCCCGCGCCTGAGTCACCTCTCTGATGACGAGTTGCCCGCGGGTGCGGTGGTCACGGTCGAGCCCGGCATCTACCTTCCGGGTATCGGCGGGGTCCGTATCGAGGACATGGTGGAGATCACCGAGGATGGCTGCCGCGTGATCGGCACCTCGCCCCGTGAGTTCCTCGAGCTGTAGTCAGGAGACCGTGTGAGCGTTTCTACGAACGATCTGAAGAACGGGATGACCCTTGACCTGGACGGAACGCTCTTCCAGATCATCGAGTTCCAGCACGTCAAGCCCGGCAAGGGCGGTGCGTTCGTCAGGTCGAAGCTCCGCAACGTGAAGACGGGTGCCGTGACCGAGAAGACGTTCAACGCCGGTGTCAAAGTGGGGCTCGCCATCGTCGAGCGCAAGGGCATGCAGTACCTGTACGGCGACGGATCGGACTTCGTGTTCATGGATCTCGATACCTACGATCAGATCCATGTTCCGGGGACGCTCGTCGGCGATGCCGCGAACTACCTGATGGAGGGGGCTGAGGCGCAGGTTTCAACGCACGAGGGCGTTCCGATCGCGGTTGACCTTCCCGCGTCGATGGTGCTGGCGATCACGAAGACCGATCCGGGTGTGAAGGGCGACACGAGAACGGGTTCGATGAAACCCGCGACCCTCGAGACCGGCATCGTCGTGAACGTGCCGCTCTTCGTCGAGGAGGGCGAGAAGGTCAAGATCGACACGCGCACCGGCGTCTATATCGAGCGCGTGAAGGGATAGATCGGCCTTGGCGACCCGCCGCGAGGGCCGACGCATCGCGATCGACATCCTGTATCAGGCCGACATCACCGATACCGCATCGGCGGACGTGATGACGAGCTGGGAGGACGCCGGCCGCTCGGTGCCCGGGTTCGCTCGCGGACTCGTGGAAGGTGTCGCCGAATTCGGACCGGGGATCGACCTGTTGCTCGAGGAGCACGCGGAAGATTGGACCGTCGCCCGGATGCCCCCCGTCGACCGGACGATCCTGCGGGTCGCGGTGTACGAGCTCCTGCACAGCCCGGACGTGCCTCCGTCGGTGGCGATCAGCGAGGCGGTCGAAGCCGCGTCGGATCTCTCTGCCGACGAGTCGAAGAGATTCGTGAATGGCGTGCTCGGCCGGATCGCCCGCGAGAGCAAGGAAGAACAGAAGTAGCTATACGCGCCTAGCTGTCGGCGTCAGGTTTCGTCTCGGCTGGCTTGGCTTCGGCGACCGGCTGGTCGGCCTCGGGGATCGCTCCTTCCCTCAGCCCCTGCTTGAACTCACCCTGAGCGCGACCGAGGGATCGAGCCCATTCAGGAAGCTTCTTGGCTCCGCCGAATATCAGCAGGATGCCGGCGACCGCTGCCACAACTCCCCATTCCATCGCAGACCACCTTCCGATCGGCGTAGGCACCCAGTCTACGCTGGGAAGGGACGTTCGCCTCTCAGCCGCAGGAGGTGGCGGCCATCCAGCTCCCGAGCCGCGCCACCTTCTCGCTCGGGTTGTTGGTGTTCGGTCTTGTGCGTACTCTAGCCGAGGACGTTTTCCCCTTTAAGTCCGGTCCCTGCGAGGCCGGGAAGGGAGCTGAGATGCACGACACCTGGTGCGCCCTCTCGCATGCTCGAGGGGGCGTTCGTTCGTGAACGGGCCGTTGCTGGATGCCGATGACGTTCGCCGGGCCGTGACGCGCATCGCGCACGAGATCTTGGAGCGCGACAAGGGCGCTGAAGGCGTCGTGCTCGTCGGGATCGCCGATCGAGGCGACCATCTGGCGGGACGCCTGGCGAGCGAGGTGCGCCGGATCGAGGGCGCCGAGGTTCCGGTCGGGGTCTTGGACATCACCTTCTACCGTGACGACATCGGCTTGAAAGCCGAGGCTCCGGAGGTCCACGAGACCCGGATCCCGTTCGATGTCTCGGGCCGAACGGTCGTGCTCGTCGACGACGTGCTCTTCACCGGACGCACGATCCGCGCCGCGATGGACGCCCTGATGGATCTCGGTCGACCGGAACGGATCCAACTCGCCGTTCTCGTCGACCGCGGCCACCGGGAGTTGCCGATCCGAGCCGACTTCGTCGGCAAGAACGTGCCGACGAAACGCGACGACGTCGTCCGAGTCTTGGTGACGGAGGTCGACGGCGAAGATGCCGTCGTCGTTGAGGAGGCATCGTGAACAAGCACCTGCTGTCGATGCACGACGTGACGGCGAACGACGTGGTCCGGATCTTGGACACGGCCGAATCGTTCCGCGAAGTGGGGACTCGGGTCATCAAGAAGGTGCCCGCCCTGCGCGGTCGCACCGTCGTGAACCTCTTCCTCGAGAACTCCACGCGCACGCGGATCTCCTTCGAGCTGGCGGCGAAGCGCCTGAGTGCCGATGTGATCAACTTCAGCGCCAGCGGGTCGAGCGTGGCCAAGGGCGAGTCCCTGAAGGACACGGCGCTGACGCTCCAGGCGATGGGAGCCGACGCCGTCGTGATCCGCCACTCCTCCAGCGGCTCGCCGTATCAGCTCACGAAATGGGTGAAGGGCTCGGTTCTCAACGCGGGGGACGGCACCCACGAGCACCCGACCCAGGCGCTGCTGGATCTGTACACGATGCGCGAGAAGCTGGGCCGCCTCGAGGGGCTCCGCGTTGCGATCGTCGGAGACGTGCTGCACTCGCGGGTCGGCAGATCCCTCTCCTTCGGCCTCGTGAAGATGGGCGCCGAGGTCACGCTCGTCGGGCCGCCCACCTTGATCCCGCCGGACGCGCCGGCGTGGGGGGTGAACGTGAGCTACGACATCGGATCGGTGCTTCCGAAGCTCGACGTCTGCTACGTGCTCCGGGTACAGAAGGAGCGCCAGCGCCTCGAGTACTTCCCCAGCGTGCGCGAGTACGCGAGGTTGTTCGGACTGACACGCGCCCGGGTCGATCTCTTGCCGGAGAGCGCGTTGATCATGCACCCGGGTCCGATGAATCGTGGCGTCGAGATCGACTCCGACGTAGCCGACCTGGCGCGATCGGTCATCGAGCAACAGGTGACGAACGGCATCGCCGTGCGGATGTCGTTGCTGTACCTGCTGCTCGGGGGGAGCAACACGGAGGGACGTGGCGACGATGCCTGAGACCGCATCGATCTTGTTCCGAGGGGCGCGGGTCGTCGACCCGGCGGGACGCCGGGACGGCGTGAGCGATGTGCTGGTCGCCGGTGGAACGATCGCTGCGATGGGCGATGGGCTCGATCCGCAGGGCGCCGAGACGATCGATTGCGCCGGCCTCGTGCTAGCTCCCGGCCTCGTCGATCTGCACGCTCACCTGCGTGAGCCGGGGTTCGAGCACAAGGAAACGATCGAGACCGGCAGCCGCGCAGCCGCGATGGGCGGCTTCACGGCGATCTCGTCGATGGCGAACACCGACCCGGTCACCGACCACGCAGGGGTCGTCGCCGAGATCCGCGAGAAAGCGGCGGCCGCGGGTCTTTGTGACGTGTTCCCCGTCGGGGCGATCACCAAGGGTCTCGAAGGCGAGTCGATGGCCGAGCTGGGGGAGATGGTCGAGGCGGGTGTGCGGGTGTTCAGCGACGACGGCAACTGCGTACCGACGGCGCGGCTGCTACGGAACGCGCTGATGTACGCGAAGGCCTTCCCGCAGGAGGTCGTGATCGCGGACCACTGCGAAGACGCGACGCTCGTCGAGAACGGCCAGATGCATGAGGGCCTGAACTCCTACACGCTCGGCCTCACCGGCCGCCCCGCGGAAGCTGAAGAGATCGTCGTCGCCCGCGACATTGCCATGGCGCGCTCGACGGGGGGACGCATCCACATCTGTCACGTCTCCGCCGCACGATCGGTCGAGCTGATCCGCCGCGCCAAGTCCGACGGCGTTCGCGTCACGGCCGAGGTGACCCCGCATCACCTGGTCTTCACCGACGACGACCTCGTCGGCTACGACACGAACTTCAAGGTGAATCCTCCGATCCGGACGGTGGAGGACCGTGACGCGCTCCGGGCAGGTCTGCTCGACGGAACGATCGACGCCATCGCCACCGACCATGCGCCGCACGCGGTCGAGGAGAAGGAAGCCGAGTTCGACCAGTCGCCTCCCGGGACGATCGGTCTCGAAACGGCGCTGGCAGCAGTTCTGTCGCACCTCGTCCTGCCCGGCCTGCTGCCGCTGTCCCGGGTGATCGAAGCGTTGTCGCCGGCGCCGGCTCGGATCCTCGGGGCGACCGGCCACGGGGGTCCGCTCGAACCCGGCGCTGCCGCAAACCTCGTCCTCATCGATCCCTTCGAGGAGTGGGTCGTCGAGCCTCCGTTCGCCTCGAAGGCGCGCAACGCGGTGTTCGCGGGGAGTCGCCTGACCGGACGAGTGCGGTACACGATGCTGCGTGGCGCGCTGACGGTGGCGGAGGGGAAGGCGACGAAGTGAGGGGTCCGGCAGCGCTGCTCGCGCTCGAGGACGGCACAGCTCTGCTGGGCACAGCCTTCGGGGCCGCGGGCGAGACCTTCGGAGAGGCCGTGTTCAACACGAGCATGGCCGGCTACCAGGAGGTCCTGACCGACCCCTCGTATGCGGGGCAGATCGTGTCGATGACGTCGCCGCATCAAGGCAACTACGGCATGAACGCGGTCGACCCCGAGTCCGGTCGCGTCCGGGTGGCCGGGTTCGCGGTTCGCGAGGCGGCGCGCCGCGCGTCCTCATGGCGTGCCGAATCGAGCCTGCACGAGTCGCTCGCCTCGGCAGGGGTCGTCGGGATCGAGGGGATCGACACGAGGAGGCTCACGCTCCGCTTGCGCGAGCACGGTGCGATGCGCGCCGCGATCTCCACGATCGATCTCGATACCGCATCGTTGGCCGAGCGGGCTCGAAGCTCTGATGGCATGACCGGTGTGGAGCTCGCGAGCTCGGTGACCGCCGACGAGCCGTACGAGGCCGCGACGCTCGTCGGTCCGGCGGTCGAGGACCAAGGCGACGTCTATCGGGTCGCCGCGTACGACTTCGGGATGAAGCGGAACATCCTGCGGCGCTTGGCCGCCGCCGGCATCGAAACGACGGTGTTCCCCGCCCAGACGCCCGCTTCGACGATCGCCGGGGGGAGGTGGGACGGCGTGTTCCTGTCGAACGGACCCGGGGACCCGTCGGCCACCGCGTACGGGATCGGGGCGACGCGGGAGCTTCTGGGCAAGGTCCCGCTGTTCGGGATCTGCCTCGGCCACCAGCTGCTCGCCCTCGCCATCGGCGGACGGACCTACAAGATGAAGTTCGGCCACCGCGGCGTGAACCAACCGGTGAAGAACCTGAGGACAGGCATCGTCGAGATCACGAGCCACAACCACGGATTCGCGGTGGATCCGGACGGATGGCCGAAGGATGCCGATGGGCTCGCCGAAACCGACGCAGGGGCGGTGGAGCTGACCCATTGGAACCTGAACGACGGCACGCTCGAGGGCATGCGGTGTCTCGACGTTCCGGCGTTCAGCGTTCAGTACCACCCGGAGGCCGCGCCCGGCCCCCACGACTCTCGCTACCTCTTCCACGACTTCCGAGAGCTCATGCGCTCGCCCGCAGGATCCGCCTGATGCCCCGGCGCACCGACGTCCGCAAGATCATGGTGATCGGGTCGGGTCCGATCGTGATCGGGCAGGCGTGTGAGTTCGACTATTCAGGGGTCCAGGCCTGCAAGGTGCTGCGCCGCGAGGGATTCGAGGTCTCCTTGGTGAACTCGAATCCCGCGACGATCATGACCGACCCGGGGTTCGCCGACCGCACCTACGTCGAGCCGCTCGAGCCCGGTCCCGTTGCCCGGATCCTCGAGCGGGAGCGGCCCGACGCGCTGCTGCCGACGATCGGCGGGCAGACGGCACTCAACGTCGCCGTCGCGCTGGCGGAATCGGGCGACCTCGACCGCCTCGGGATCCGCTTGATCGGCGCCTCACTCGAGGCGATCCACACGGCCGAGGACAGGAGCGGCTTCAAGGACGCCATGTTGAAGGCCGGACTCGATGTGCCGCGAGCCGGCGTCGCTCACACGGTCGAGGAGTCGCTCGCGTTCGCGAACTCACTCGGGTATCCGGTGATCGTCAGACCGTCGTTCACGCTCGGCGGTGGCGGCAGCGGGTTCGCGGACAACCGCAACGAGTTGTCGCTGCTCGCGGCCCGCTCCCTGGAGATCTCCCCGGTGCACGAGATCCTCGTCGAGGAGTCGATCGCCGGCTGGAAGGAGTTCGAGCTCGAGGTTATGCGCGACGGTGCGGATAACTGCGTCATCGTGTGCTCGATCGAGAACGTCGACCCGATGGGCGTCCACACCGGCGACTCGATCACGGTTGCGCCCATACAGACGCTCACCGATGTCGAGTACCAGACGATGCGCGATGCCGCGATCCGCTGCATGCGCGCGATCGGTGTGGAGACCGGAGGATCGAACGTGCAATTCGCCGTCGATCCACGAACGGGCAGACAGGTCCTGATCGAGATGAACCCGCGCGTGTCGCGCTCGAGCGCTCTGGCATCGAAGGCGACCGGCTTCCCGATCGCGAAGATCGCCGCCCTCCTGGCGGTCGGCTATCGCCTCGATGAGATCGTGAACGACATCACCGGCGAGACGCCCGCGTCGTTCGAACCGACGCTCGACTACGTGGTCGTGAAGGTTCCTCGCTTCGCGTTCGAGAAGTTCCCCGAGGCCGACCCGCGACTCACCTCGACCATGAAATCGGTCGGCGAGACCATGGCGATCGGCCGTACGTTCAAAGAAGCGCTCGGAAAGGCGTGGCGAGGGATCGAGAAGTCGGGTTTCGACCTCGGAGAAGGGTACGTTGCGGACTTCGAGGGAGATCTGCTCGAGACACTCCGAGATGGTCGAGAAGATCGGTTGCACCTTATCGAACGGGCGTTGTTGGCGGGGCACGGCGTCGATCAGATCGCGGAAGCGTCCTCGATCGATCCGTGGTTCATCGATCAGATCGCCGAAGTCGTGGAGGGCGCCGAGTCGTTGCGCGGCAGGGACATCGACACGCTCGGAGCGGACGAGATCAGGCAGGCGAAACGCCTCGGGATGTCGGACCCACGCATCGCCGCGCTCACCGGTTCCATGGAAAAGACGGTGCGCAGCCGTCGCGATGCCCTCGGCGTCGAGCCAGTGTTCAAGACCGTCGATACGTGCGGCGGCGAGTTCCCAGCGCGAACCCCGTACTACTTCTCTACCTATGAGGAGGAAACCGAGGTCCGGGAGGCAACCCGCCCTCGCATCGTGATCCTGGGTGCGGGTCCGAACCGCATCGGTCAGGGGATCGAGTTCGACTACGCGTGCGTGCACGCGGCGTTCGCATTGGAGGAGGCCGGGTTCGAGTCGGTCATGGTGAACAGCAATCCAGAAACGGTCTCGACCGACTACGACACGTCGAGCCGCCTCTACCTCGAACCGCTGTCTGCCGAGGACGTCCTGGCCGTCTGTCACGCCGAGCGCCCCGTCGGCGTGATCGCCCAGTTGGGGGGTCAGACCCCACTGAAGCTCGCGAGCGTCCTTCAGGAAGAAGGGTTCGCGATCCTCGGCACGTCACCGGAGTCGATCGACCTGGCGGAGGACCGTGGGAAGTTCGCACGGTTGCTTGCTGAGCTCGAGATCCCGGCACCTCTTCACGGCGAGGCCCGAACGCTCGAGAAAGCCGGGATCGTTGCTCGGCGGATCGGGTACCCGGTCGTCGTCCGCCCGTCCTACGTGCTCGGCGGGCGGGCGATGGAGATCGTCTATGAAGATGCGGACCTCGAGGCATTCGTGCAGACGGCGGCCGACGCATCCCCGGATCACCCCGTGCTCATCGATCGGTTCCTCGAAGGCGCCATCGAGGTCGATGTCGACGCGGTCTGCGACTGGGCGGGCGACGTGTTCATCGGCGCCGTGATGGAGCACATCGAGGAAGCGGGTGTCCACTCGGGCGATTCGTCGTGCCAGATCCCGCCGGCGACGCTCTCAGATGACGAGCTCGATGTGATCGAGGACATCACGCGCCGGATCGCCCGACGTCTCGGCGTGGTCGGCTTGCTGAACCTCCAACTGGCCGTGAAGGACGAGAAGATGTGGGTCCTGGAGGCGAACCCCCGAGCGTCGCGGACGGTCCCGTTCGTGTCGAAGGTGATCGGCGTGTCCTTGGCTCGCGTGGCCACGCTCGTGCTCACCGGTCGCTCGCTCGCCACGTTAGCCGCCGAGGGAGTCCTGCCGGCGGATCCGCGGCATTACCGGCACCTTCCGTATGCCAGCGTGAAAGCGGCGGTGCTGCCGTTCGGCCGCTTCCCGGGTGCAGATACCGTCCTGGGGCCTGAGATGAAGTCCACCGGCGAGGTCATGGGCATCGATGCCGATCCGGGATGGGCGTTGTCGAAGGCGTTCCTCGCGAGCGGTGCCGGCCTGCCTTCGACGGGGACGGCGTTCGTCAGCGTTGCGAACCGCGACAAGCGCGCGATCGTGTTCCCAGCCAAGCGCCTCGCGGATATGGGCTTCCGCTTGTTGGCCACCGGAGGAACGGCCGGGGTGCTTCGGCGTGCCGGCATCCGCGTCGAGCGCGTCGCGAAGGTGAGCGAGGGTGTCGACAACGTGGTGGAGCTGATCCACAACGGGAGCGTCGATCTCGTCATCAACACACCGTTCGGACGCGGTCCACGCACGGACGGCTACTTCATCCGGACGGCGGCAGCGGCGGCCGGCGTGCCGTGCATCACGACGTTGGCAGGTGTGTTCGCTGCCGTGCGAGGGATCGAAGCGCTCCGTGGGGAACCGACTGAGCCGCGATCGATCCAGGAGCACCATGCGGCCGCCTTCGCCGGTCCGGCGCAGGCGAGGCTGAGCTTCGATGAAGCAGCGGCCTCCTCGCGTGTGGCGAGGGAGGGCCTCGCATGAAGCAGGTGCGTGCCGAGATCCTGTCAACGCGCAAGCTCGGTGAGTACCACTCCCTCACGCTCGTCGCTCCGGAGATCGCGGAACGGGCGCGCCCGGGCCAGTTCCTCGCGGTCGGGATGCCGGAAGGTCGAGAGTTCTTGCTGCGCAGGCACTTCGCGATACATCAAGCATCGCGCAGGGGCGGATGGGCAGGAACCCTCGAGTTCGTCGTCGACCCGAGTGGACACGGAACGAGCTGGCTCTCGGCCGTGCAAGCGCATGAAACGCTGGATGTGATCGGTCCCCTCGGGAAGGCATTCGCGTACCCCAAGAAGCTCACGAACTGCCTCCTCGTCGCCGAGGGGCACGGTGCCGCATCGATCTACTTCTTGGCCCAGGAACTCCTTTCGCGCGGCAAGCGCGTCGACATGGTCGTGGGCGCTGAGACGCTCGATCGCGTCTTCAAGCCGATCGAAGCGAAGCGGTTGGCGCAGACGATCGAGATCACGACCGAAGACGGATCCCTGGGCGAACGCGGCGGCGTCCTGGACGCGATCCCCGGCATGGTTGAACGATGCGGGTCCGAGGTGATCTACGCGGCGGCTCCGGCGAGCACGCTCGAGCGCGTCGCCGAGTTCTGCAGGGAGCGCGCGGTCCCCGCGCAAGTCGCCGTTGAGGAGCGCATGGGATGCGGTTTCGGCTTGTGTCACACCTGCGTCGTCCCGGTCGTCCGCAAGGACGGCAGCGGATACGACAACCTCCGCGCATGCGTCGACGGTCCCGTGTTCAACCCCGCGCGCATCCTTTGGGATCGCCTGCTGCCCGAGGGGCCCACGATGCAGGAGCCGCCCGAGGGCATCCCGGCGGTGCATACATGGCTGGGGTAAGGCGAACGCTGACCACCGAGCTGGGAGGCGGTCTCACGCTGCCCACACCGGTGATGATCGCGGCCGGTTGTGCAGGAACCGGTCGGGAGCTCGGTGGGCTGGTCGACCTGCGCAAGGTCGGGGCGGTCGTGAGCCGCACGATCACCGTGCTGCCCGAGCGAGGCGCGCGTCCGCCGAGGATCGCGGAATCACCCGGTGGGATCGTCTGGGAGACCGGAGGTCAGAACCCCGGGATCGAAGCCTTCCTCGAAGAGGAGCTGCCCCGGTTAGCTCGGGCGGGGATCACGATCATCGTCTCCATCGGCGGCGGGGGGCTCGAGGAGCTCGTCCGGCTGTCCAACCTTCTCCAGGGTCGACCGGAGGTGGCCGCCCTCGAGATCAATCTCTCTGTCCTGGATGTCGACCCCGGCACATCCATGGGCGGTCACGTCGACCCAACCGTCGAGGTCGTGGGGGCCGTCTCCAGGATGTCCCTCGTCCCCGTCTTCGCCAAGATCCCGTTACACACGGGCGATCTCGTCGGGCTCGCGCGCGCGCTTGTTCACGCTGGCGTCCACGGTTTGACGATCGGCGGTCCGCCACCCGCGATCGCGATCGATGCGCAGCGCCTTCGTCCCGCACTGGGTGCGGTCGTCGGTTGGCTTTCCGGCCCGGCGATCAAACCGCTCATGATGCGCGCCGTGTTCGACGTCTCACGGTCGTTGCCCGATACACCGATCGTGGCGACAGGCGGGATCCGATCCGGCGAGGACGCGTTGGAAGCGATGTTGGCAGGCGCATGGGCTGTTCAACTCGGCACGGCGACGCTCGTCGACCCACGCGCCCCGGTGCTCGTCGCGCAAGGGATCGCCCGGTATCTGAAAGAGAAGGGCCTCGCCTCGCCTCGAGACGTTCGGGCGCACCTTCGCCTCCCGCGCTCGGTCCTTGCGCCCGTCGACGACGACGAAGTACACGCATGATCCCGCGCCCCGAGAACCCCTTGATCGTCGCGCTCGACGTCTCCGACCTGGACGCGGCCGAGCGGTTGGCTCAACTGCTCGCCCCGCACTCGGGGATGTTGAAGGTCGGCCTCGAGCTGTTCTGGGCGCATGGCCCAGAGGCGGTCCGTCGTATCGCCCGGCATGCACCCGTCTTCGTCGACGGGAAGCTTCACGACATCCCCACCACGGTCGAGCGAGCGTCGGCCAACATCGCGCGCTTGGGGATCCGGATGCTCAACGTCCACGCGCTCGGCGGCGAGGCGATGATGCATGCGGCGAGGGCTGGTGCGGAGCGAGGCGCAGCCGAAGGGGGGCATCCCGCGCCCCTGGTGGTCGCGGTGACTGTTCTGTCTTCGACCGCGGGCGAGGAGCTCGCCAGTCCGGCCTCGCTCGCGTTCGAGGCGAAGGAGAGCGGGTTGGACGGCGTGGTCGTCTCCGGCGAAGACGTGAGCGATGTCCGAGACGCGTGCGGTGACGGGTTCTGTCTCGTCGTTCCGGGCATCCGTCCCGAAGGATCGAACGGACATGATCAGGTCCGAGTGTTGACGCCGGTCGCGGCGATCGAGAAGGGAGCCGACTACATCGTGATCGGTCGTCCGATCACTCGCGCGTCGGATCCGACGGGCGTCGCTATCGGGATCCTCCGCGGCATCCGTTGACGCGGGTGTCGCTTGATGCTGCCGCCATCATCGCCGGCTCGTTCCTGTAAAGATCCGCTGGCAGGCGCCTGCATCGCGTTGCCCCGCGTTCGCTCCGGTGCGTATACTCCCCGGCGTTCTTCCCCACGAGATGCACGAGACGCAAAGGAGCGCGCGATGGCTCTACCTACCCTGACCCCAGAACAGCGCCAGCAGGCCCTTGCCAAGGCGGCAGATGCTCGGAAAAGGCGCGCGGAGCTGAAGGGCGAGTTGAAGTCCGGAAAGCGATCGCTCCCCGATGTTCTGGCGAGGTCGGGTGACGACATCGTCGGCAAGATGAAGGTGACGAACGTGCTCGAATCGCTTCCCGGGGTCGGGAAGGTTCGCGCTCAGAAGATCATGGAGGAGCTCGACATCTCGGCGAGTCGTCGCGTCCGCGGTCTCGGAGCCAAGCAACGCGAGATGCTGCTCGAGAAGTTCAAGCGGTAACGGCGTCACCTTGGCGCAGCGCCGAGGGCGCCTGATCGTGATCGCCGGCCCCTCCGGTGTCGGCAAGGGCAGCGTCGTGAAGGAGCTGCTCTCCCGAGAACCCGATGGGCTCGTGCTCTCCGTCTCTGCGACCACCCGCCCTCCCCGCCCCGGGGAACTCGACGGCCGTGACTACTCGTTCGTGAGCCACGATCGATTCGAGGAGATGGCGGCACGAGGCGCGCTCCTCGAGTGGGCCGAGGTCTTCGGGAACAAGTACGGAACGCCGGCGGATTTCGTGGATGTCCAGCTCGCGAACGAGAAGGACGTGATCCTGGAGATCGACGTTCAGGGGGCGAGGCAGATCAGGGATCGGGTCCCCAACGCCATCCTGATCCTTCTCGAACCGCCGACGTTGGACGAGCTCGCTCGCCGGCTCCGCGGTCGAGGAACCGAGTCCGAGGAGAAGATCGCGCGCCGGCTGGCCGCCGCTGAGCGCGAGCTCGCAGAGCGCGACTGGTTCGACCATGCGGTCGTGAACGACGACCTCCAACGAGCATCGTCGCAGGTCGCTGCTATCATCGATGCATCCCACTCTCACCCGTGATCCGACTCTCACAAGTAAGGACGAGGTACCCGTGATCGAACCCAAGATCGACGACCTGTTGGCAGCGGTCGATTCCAAGTATTCGTTGGTGATTTTGTCCGCGAAGCGTGCCCGCGAGATCAACTCCTATTACAGCCAACTCGGAGAGGGCCGTGGCGAGTTCGTCCCACCGCTCGTGGAGTCGGGCTTCAGCAACAAGCCGCTCTCGATCGCGCTTCAAGAGATCGCCGAAGGCAAGATCGACTATGAGCGCACCGAGGAGCCCGTCGACGAATAGTTCTCTCGCTGGACGCCAGGTGCTCCTGGGCGTCAGCGGCGGCATCGCGGCGTACAAGGCAGCGCAGCTCGCGCGTATGCTCGGCGCGTCGGGAGCCGACGTCTCGGTCGTGATGACCGGATCCGCAGAGCGCTTCGTCTCGGCAGACACGTTCGCGACACTCACGACCAACCCGGTGCACACCTCGTTGTGGGAGCGCCCCGGAGAGGTGTTGCACGTCAAGCTTGCCCGCGAGGCCGACGTGATCGTCGTCGCCCCTGCGACGGCCAACCTTCTGGCGAAGCTCGCGCACGGACTGGCGGACGATCTCCTCAGCGCGACGCTGCTCGAGGCGACCTGTCCCGTCGTGCTCGCACCGGCGATGCACACCGGGATGTGGGAGCACCCTGCCACCCGAGGCAACGTCGAGGCGCTCGCGGCCCGCGGCGTCTCGTTCGTCGGACCCGTCGACGGAGCGCTTGCGCACGGCGATCAAGGCGTCGGCCGTCTCGCGGAACCCGACGAGATCCTCGCAGCGGTCGGCGCGGCTCTGCGTCCGAAGGACCTCGTGGGGCGTTCGATCCTCGTGACCGCGGGAGCGACGCATGAGCCGATCGATCCCGTTCGTTTCATCGGGAATCGATCCACCGGCAAGATGGGAGTCGCCGTCGCGGCCGAAGCCCACGCCCGCGGTGCGAACGTCACGTTGATCCTCGGTCCGTCGACCGTGCCGCCCCCGCCCGGGATCACCGCGGTCCACGTGTCCACGGCCGAACAGATGCGCGATGCGGTTCTCAACGCCTACCCGGGTGCCGCGGCGATCGTCATGGCTGCCGCCGTTGCGGACTTCCGCCCCAAGCAGGTGGCGGAGGGGAAGCTGAAGAAGGAGCACGGCATCCCTGAGCTGCTCCTCGAGCCGACGCCGGATATCCTTCGTGAGCTCGGCGAGCTCAGAGGTGGGGCGATCCTTGTGGGGTTCGCGGCCGAGACCGGTGATCTGGAGCGTGCCGGTCGCACGAAGCTGCAGGGGAAGCGGGTCGACATGGTGGTCGTGAACGAGGTCGGGCGCGATGGCACCGGATTCGGCGCCGACACGAACGATGCGATGATCCTTGCCGCCGACGGTCGCGACGAACCGCTCCGAACGTGGACCAAGGCGGAGCTCGCAGCCCGGATCTGTGACCGTCTCGTGGAGTTGCTCTCCCGAACCCCGTCCACGTAGCCGCCGCTACGCGGCGGCTATACTCGCGGCCATCATGGACGCCGGCCATCTCTTCACATCGGAATCGGTCACCGAGGGGCACCCCGACAAGCTCGCCGATCAGATCTCGGACGGGATCCTCGACGCGCTGATAACGGAGGACCCGAACAGCCGCGTCGCGTGCGAGACCATGGTCACGACCGGGCTCGTCTTCGTGTCCGGCGAGATCACGACCGCCGGGTACGTCGACATCCCCTCGGTCGTCAGGAACACGATCACCGAGATCGGATACACGGACGCGAAGTTCGGCCTCGATGGGGAGACGTGCGGCGTGATGACGTCGATCCAGGAGCAGTCGGCCGACATCGCTCGCGGTGTCGACGACGCACTCGAGCATCGCGAAGGCCACTCGCAGGACGACCTCGACTCGCTCGGCGCCGGCGACCAAGGCATGATGTTCGGGTTCGCGTGTCGCGAGACAGAGGAGCTCATGCCGCTGCCGATCGCGATGGCGCACCGGCTCGCGAAGCGTCTCTCTGACGTGCGCAAGGCAGGGATCGTTCCGTACCTGCGGCCCGACGGCAAGAGCCAAGTGTCGATCCGCTACGTCGACGGAGCGCCGGTCAGCGTCGACACCGTCTTGATCTCGGTCCAGCACCGTGAGGAGGTCGATGTCGAGACGTTGTTGGCGCCGGATGTCATCGCCGAAGTCATCGATCCGGTGCTGCGCGAGTTCGCTGATCTGGACAGCCGGGATGTGCGCATCTTGGTCAACCCGACCGGTCGCTTCGAGATCGGCGGCCCCAAGGCCGATACGGGACTCACCGGACGGAAGATCATCGTCGACACGTACGGTGGCTATGCGCCCCACGGCGGCGGCGCCTTCAGTGGGAAGGACCCGACGAAGGTCGACCGCTCTGCGGCCTACATGGCTCGCTACGTGGCGAAGAACATCGTCGCAGCCTCTCTTGCAGACAAGTGCCAACTCCAGGTCGCCTACGCCATCGGAACGGCCCACCCTGTGTCGCTGATGGTCGAAACGTTCGGCACCTCGCAGATCGATCCCGCGCATCTGCAGTCGGTGCTTCCGGAACTGTTCGACTTCCGCCCGGCCGCCATCATCCGAGATCTCGATCTCCTGCGGCCGATCTACCGCGAGACCGCTGCTTACGGGCACTTCGGACGCAAAGAGTTCCCCTGGGAGGCGACCGACCGCGTCGACGACCTCCGCCGAGCCGTCGGGTAGCGTCCTCGACGGACCGGTCGCGGTCTGCGTCGACCGTCCACTGCTTTCCCTGGATCGTCCCTTTACGTACCGGCTGGACGCTGAGCTTCAGGCCGGTATCGGCTCCCTCGTCCAGGTGCCGTTCCACGGCAAGCTCGTGCGTGGATGGGTGCTCGGAGCGGCCGACGAGCTTCCGACGCGGACGCTCGGCGTCAAGAAGCTGGTGTCGCCGATCCGGTTCTTCGACGAACCGATGCTCGCGCTCGCCCGGTGGGTGAGCGAGCGGTACGTGGCGCCTCTCGCAACGGTGCTGGGTCGTCTGGCTCCTCCTCGCGTCGTGTCTGAAGAAGGGGAAGAAGGGGCTGTCGCGCGGCGGGGTGGGGGGGG
>JALYLV010000024.1 GCA_030774035.1 Actinomycetota bacterium | reverse complement strand
CCGCGAAGCCTCAACCCCAGTCGGGAGCCGACTCGCCGAGCTGATCGAACGTGCAGGATCGGGGCGTCCGGTCGTCCCGCCACCGCACGAACGTGGCAGCGTGACGGAACCTGCCGTACTGCATCCGATCGAACGACACCTCGCAGACGAGTGCCGGTTCGAGCGACACCCAGGTCATGTCCTTGCCGGCCGACCAGCGACTCGGGCCGCCGGGCTCACGCCCGCCCCCGAAGCTCTCGCCGCCCTCGAGCGGTGCGAGCGCCTCTCGCATCGCGACGCGCTCGGCCGCGCGGAACGACGACGTGTGCCCGACGTAATGAAGATGAGCCTCGTCGTCGTAGAGACCGAGGAGGAGGCTGCCTACCCCGTCGCCGTCCTTCGCGACGCGGTATCCGCCCACGACGCAATCCGCCGTCTGCCGGTGCTTCACTTTCACCCAGCCACGCTTGCCTGGCATATACGCCTGGTCGACACGTTTAGCGACGATCCCGTCTTGGCCTAGCCCGGCCTCGTCGGCGAACCACCGCTCCGCTACCTCGACGTCGCCGGTCCATGGTGTCAGTCGCAGATCCGGACCGGGAGGCAGTTCCTCGAGTCGATCCGGCGCGTGGGGGGCTTGCAGGCGCTTCGCGAGCGCCTCGAGCCGGTCCCGCCTCTCCGAAAGCGGCAGATCGCGGAGATCCTCGCCGTCTTCCTCCAGGAGGTCGAACAGGATGAGTGTTGCGGGGGTTTCGGCGGCGAGCTTCTTCACGCGCGAAGCCGCCGGGTGGAGTCGGAGCTGAAGCTCATCGAACGCGAGCCGACCCGGACGCACGAGCATGATCTCGCCGTCGGCGACATAGGGGGCGACAGGACGCTCCGCCAGCATCGAGACGACCTCGGGGAAGAACCGCATCATCGGCCGGTCCTCGCGACTCACGAACCGAATCCGGTCGGGATCGGGGTCGCCCGCGCTCACGATCGCGCGGAACCCATCCCACTTCGGCTCGTAGGTCCAACCGTCGCCACGAGGGATCTCGGCTTCGAGCTTCGCCAGCATCGGTGCAGACCGGTCGCCTCGCCTGGATCTGGCCATCGGCGCCGGCTCCCGCTTACCCGTCCTTGGCCGGGCGGCCACCGCGGCGGCCGGCCCGCGCCCGCTCCGACTGACCCAGCAAGACCTTCCGCAGCCGAACGTGGCTCGGCGTGACCTCGACACACTCGTCTTCGCGCAGGAACTCGAGGGCCTGCTCGAGCGAGAGCTGCGTCTTCGGGATCAACCGGACGAACTCCTCTGACGTCGACTGGCGCATGTTCGTGAGCTTCTTCTCCCGGGTGGGGTTCACATCCATGTCCTCCGCGCGAGCGTTCTCGCCGACGATCATGCCCTCGTAGACCTCCTCGCCGGGGCCGGCGAACATCGATCCCCGCTCCTGGAGGCTCACCAGCGCGAACTGCGTGGTCTCACCCCGGCGGTCGGCGACGAGCGACCCCGTTGGGCGCGTCCGTAGTTCGCCGTGCCAGGGTTCGTACCCCTCGAACACGTGATGGAGCTGGCCCGCACCCCGGGTCTCGGTGAGGAACTCGGTGCGGAATCCGATCAAGCCTCGAGCAGGCACGAGGTACTCCATCCGGATCCACCCGGTGCCGTGGTTCACCATCTGCGCCATCCTGCCTTTGCGGAGCGCGAACAGCTGCGAGATCACGCCGAGATATTCCTCGGGCGCGTCGATCGCGACACGCTCCATCGGCTCGTGGAGCACGCCGTCGACGGTCTTGGTCACGACCTGCGGCTTGCCGACGGTGAGCTCGAACCCTTCGCGCCGCATCATCTCGACGAGGATCGCCAGCTGCAGCTCGCCACGGCCCTGCACCTCCCACAACTCCGGTCGGTCGGTGTCGAGGACCCGGATCGAGACGTTGCCGACGACCTCCTGATCGAGGCGGCTCTTCACGAGGCGGGCCGTCAACTTCTTACCGTCCTTGCCCGACAAGGGCGACGTGTTGATCCCGATCGTCATCGACAGCGAGGGTTCGTCGACGTGCGTGACCGGCAACGGCCGCGGGTCGTCGGGGTCGGCCAGCGTCTCGCCGATCGTGATGTCGGGGATGCCGGCGATCGCGATGATCTCACCGGGCCCGGCCTCTTCCGCGTCCACGCGCTCGAGCGCGTCGGTCACATACAGCTCCGTGATCTTCGCCCGCTCGATCGTTCCGTCGACACGGCACCATGCCACCTGTTGTCCCCGTGTGATCCATCCGTGGCGGATGCGACAGAGCGCCAGCCGCCCGACGTAGGGAGAAGCGTCGAGGTTCGTCACGAGCGCTTGGAACGGGTGATCCTCGTCGAACTCCGGCGCGGGGATATGCGCCTTGAGCGTCTCGAACAGTGGCTCGAGATCGTCGGCAAGAGCATCGGGCTCGTACCCGCAACGCCCGGCTCGCGCGTTCGCGTACAGGATCGGGAAGCCGACCTGGTGTTCGTCGGCGTCGAGGTCGAGGAAGAGCTCCTCCACTTCGTGCACGACCTCCTTCACACGCGCGTCCGGTCGGTCAACCTTGTTGACGACCAGGATCACGGGGAGGTTCGCCTCGAGGGCCTTGCGGAGCACGAACCGCGTCTGCGGGAGCGGGCCCTCGCTCGCGTCGACGAGCAGCAGCACGCCGTCGACCATCGTGATCCCGCGCTCCACCTCGCCCCCGAAGTCCGCGTGACCCGGCGTATCGACGATGTTGACCTTGACGTCGCCGTGGCGCACCGCGGTGTTCTTCGCGAGGATCGTGATGCCCTTCTCACGCTCCAGGTCCATCGAGTCCATGACACGCTCGGCCACGTCCTGGTTCTCGCGGAACGCGCCGGACTGCCAGAGCATCGCGTCGACGAGCGTGGTCTTGCCGTGGTCGACGTGCGCCACGATGGCGACGTTGCGGATGTCTTCGCGGGTGGGCATGGCGCGCGTGGGCCTTCCTCGGGCGGTGGCCGTAGATGGCCGTGGTCGGGCGGTCGCGCGACCGACCAAGTGTACCGGCGGATGCGTATCTAGTGGCAGCACCCGAACGCAAGCACGAGGGCCCTGCTTGGGTGTAGAAACTGTCATCGTCCGAAACGGGGGGAACCGATGTCACCGATGCACCGAGACCAAGGCCCGAGCGGCCTCAACCGTCGCGAATTCCTCAAGCGCGCCGCCGCTGCGGGGATCGCGATCCCCAGCCTTTCCGCGATCGTCGCCGCTTGCGGCAAGGGCGCTTCAACCGGAGTCAGCACCAGCCAGGGTCCCGGGAGCGGATCGCAGTTCGGGACCGGAGGGATCTCGGGGGCCGCGTACCCACTCGCCCGCCAGAACGCCCCTGTCACGTGGAAGGTCCAAAGCGACAACCCTCTGATCGCCAGCAACATGCCGCCCGAAACCGGCGCCACTCTCAAAGTGATGCGTTGGCCCTACTACTTCGACCAGGGTGTCCTGGACGACTTCGCCAAGAAATACAAGTGCGACGTTCAGGTGACCGAGTTCGACGACATGGACAAGGGTCTCGCGAAGATCAACTCGGGCCAAGGTGACTTCGACATCATGTTCGGGATGAACGTGTGGGCGCTCGGACGTTCGATCGCAGCCGGGTTGATCCGCCCCGTCAACAACGATTACATCCCGAATCTGGCTGCAAACGTATGGGACCAGTTCCAGAGCCCCTTCTACGACATCGGCTCACAGTTCTCGGTGCCGTACTCAGTCTGGAATACGGGGATCTTCTGGCGCAACGACAAGATCCAGATCGATCCCGCGAGCATGAGCAACCCGTACGACGTCTTCTGGGATAACCCTCCGAAGGGCAAGACCCACCTGCTGGGGAACGCGCAGGACGTGCTTGCGCTCGCGATGTTCCACGACGGCCTCACCGATGTGAACGTCACGGACCCAGCGACGATCTCGAAGGCCAAGGACGAGATCGCCGAGGTCGCCACCGCGGCCGGAGGAGTGAAGTACGACCACCTCGAGTACGACGCCGGCGACATCCTCGACGCCGGAGCGTGGCTGCACCAATCATGGTCGGGCAACGCCAGCGACACGGTTGTGTTCCTGACCGACAAGAGCAAGGCGGACGTGTACTCCTACTACTGGCCGGGGACGGACGGCCATCCGGCCAACGTCGACAACGACCTGACGGTACTTCTGAGCACGGGCAAGAACCCGGTCCTCGCGCACCTGCTGATCGACTGGGTCTTCGACGGCGATCACGCGTTGGCGAACTTCACGAACACGACGGGGTACCAGATGCCCCTGAAGTCGATGACGAGGGAATCGATGGTCGGCAGCGGGATCGTCCCAGAAGCGCTCTCAACCGTGATCGTGACCGAGGACGATTTCAACAAGGGCTCGCGAGAGCTGGAGCTCCCGACTGACGCGGACGCGCTCTGGTTGCAGGCGTTCGACGAACTCCAGTCGGGTGTCTAGCCAGCCGGCGACCGAGACTCGATGGCGCCGACGGAACCGTTCCGCTGACCGGGAACGCTCCGCCTGGTCGCCCCGATGGTTCTGGCCCTCGTTCGCTTCGCCTGCCACCATCTACCTGCTGATCTTCTTCGCGTTCCCCTTCTACGTGGTCGTGGCGGTCGCATTCGGAAGCGTTGATCCCATCCTGCGCCAACCGGTTCCCTACTACAACCCATCGAACTGGGACCCGGCGATCCTGCAGTTCACGTTCTCGAACATCTTCCACTCCGACGGTTTGTATCAGGCTGCCTTCGTGCACACGTTCTTCTTCGTCGGCCTGGCGACGTTCTTCTGTCTCGTGATCGGCTACCCCTTCGCCTATTTCCTCGCGCGGCGAGCGGGTCGTTACAAGGGACTCTTCCTGGTCCTGTTCTTCTCACCCTTCTGGATCTCGTACATGTTGCGGATGCTGGCGTGGATCACACTGCTGAGGGACGAGGGCTACGTGAACCGGATCCTGGTCGACATGGGTGTCCTGCGTCAGCCGTACCCCTGGCTCGCCGGCAAACCCATCACGCTGGTGGCCGGGCTCATCTACGGTTATGTGCCCTACATGGTCCTGCCGCTGTATTCGACCCTGGACCGGATCCACCCCTCGCTGCTCGAGGCCGGACGTGACCTCGGGGCGGGTCCGGCCCGGACGTTCCTGCGGGTCACGCTCCCCGCTTCGAAACAGGCGATCCTAGCGGGATTCGTCATCTGCGCCCTGCCCATGTTCGGGGACTACTTCACGCAGCAGTTGCTGGCGAACTCGGTCAATACACGGATGATCGGCAACGCGATCGTCGGCTCCCTCATCACTCCGATCTTCGTCGCGCGGGGGGCCGCGCTGATCCTCGTGCTGCTCGCCCTGCTGATCCTCCCGATCCTGTACTACCTGCGAAGCACGAACAGAGCGGCGGCGGAGATCGGCGCATGAGCTCCCCCAGTCTCAGGATCGAGCGCCCCGGTACGGCTTCCCGGCTGCTGACGTGGCTCGCGAACCCCTGGGCCGAAACTCGCTTTCTGTGGGTCGTGGGGATCGGCTACGTGCTCTGGTCGGTCATCCCCGTTGTCCAAGCCGTGTTCTTCTCGTTCAACAAAGGGCGGTCGCTCACCCGCTGGGAGGGATTCTCCCTTCGTTGGTACACCTGGGATCCCACGGGATCTGTCCTGCACAACGATGCGTTGCAACACGCGATCGTGCAGTCGTTGAAGCTCGCCAGTATCGCCATGCTCGTTTCGGTGCCGGTTGGCGTCGCGTTCGCGCTGAGCTTGCACCGGTGGCACGGCCTCGGCTCGGGAAGTGCCAACTTCCTGATGATGTTCTCGTTCGTCACACCAGAGTTGATCCTGGCCGTCTCGCTCTTCTTGTTGTTCGTGAACGCCTTCCGCACGGTCGGCCTGGGCACGACGGCGCAATTAAGCGGACTCATCGTGCTCTCGCTCGCCTATCCCGTCGTGATCGTGCGGTCGCGATTGCTCTCGCTGGGGCGGTCCTACGAAGAAGCCGCGATGGATCTGGGTGCCTCACCCGTTCGCACGCTCTTGCGAGTGACGCTGCCCCTGCTCTGGCCCTCGATCTTCGCGAGCGCGGCGATCGTGTTCGCGTTCACGCTGGACGACTTCGTGATCGTGAACCAACTCTCCCGGGACGCGGGGAGCCAGACCGTCTCGATGGCGATCTACGGAGCGGCCCGAACGTCCCCGACGCCTGCGATCAACGCCATCGGGACCATCATGCTGGTGACGTCAACAGCCGTGATCGCACTCGCGTTCGTGGTGTATCGAAAGAGCGCCCGTCGCCGGGGTGACAGCGGAGCCGAGATCTCCGCCTGACCGGTCTCGCCTCCCACCCCTGTTCGGCCGATTCCGCTAGGCTCCCCGCCGATGCGAGCCAAGGTCGAGCTGCTCCTCGCCAGTTTCCTCATGCTCTTCACCGAGCTGGTCCTGATCCGGTGGACGGGCGCCAACGTCACGTACCTGTCGTATTTCTCGAACTTCGTGCTGCTGGGGAGCTTCCTGGGGATCGGGATCGGGTTCCTTCGGGCGAAGAAGGGGCCCGACCTGTTCCGGTGGTCGCCGATCCTGCTCGCCTTCTTCACCGGCTTCATCACGGCGTTCCCCGTCGTAATCGACCGCTCCGGCAGCGGTCTCGTGTTCTTCGGCTCGCTCCAGCAGAAGGGGCTCCCGCTGTGGCTGATGTTGCCGCTGATCTTCCTCGCTGTCGCGGCGATCATGGCCGCGATCGCCCAAGGGGTCGCCGTGCGCTTCGCCGGCTTCGAGCCGCTCGAGGCCTACCGCCTGGACATCCTCGGTTCGCTACTAGGGATCGTGGCGTTCGCCGCTCTTGCGTTCGTCGGCACGACACCGCTGGTGTGGGGGATCGTGATCGGCGCGTTGCTGCTGTTCCTCCTGCGCGACTCATGGATGCTGCTCCAGGTCGTCGCCGTTGTGGCACTCATCTCTGTCTTGACCGTCGGTTCCTTCAAAGGCGGCGTGTTCTGGTCCCCGTACTACAAGATCCAGATGACGCAGCTCGATGCCGGTTCCCAGGGTCCCGCCTACCAGATCGACGTGAACGGGATCCCGCACCAGACGATGGAGCGATCGGAGGTCCGCCAGCAGAGGGAACCGATCTACTTCGTTCCCTATCAGCGGATCGACGCGAACCCGCTCCGGAACGTGCTGATCGTGGGGGCCGGCACGGGCAGCGACACCGCGATCGCGCTCCGATCGGGAGCCCAGCACGTCGACGCCGTCGAGATCGATCCGAAGCTGCAGGCGCTCGGCCGCCAGTATCACCCTGACCAGCCCTACGAGGACCCGCGCGTCACGGCGATCGTGAACGACGGGCGGGCATACCTCGAGAACACCGACACCAACTACGACCTCATCTTGTTCGCGCTCCCCGATTCACTGACCCTCGTGGGCGGCCAGTCCGCGATCCGTCTCGAGAGCTACCTCTTCACCCAGCAGGCGTTCCAGGCCGCGAAGGATCACCTGTCACCCGGCGGTTCCTTCGCGATCTACAACTACTACCGAGAGCAGTGGCTGCTCGATCGACTCGCCGGAACCTTGCAAACGGTTTTCGGCAAGAACCCGTGCCTCGACCAGAGCGACTTCACCGTCGGCAACGGTATCGGAGGGTTCTCCATGCTGATGGACAGCGCCAATCCGGGCGCGCTGACCTGCAAGGACACGTGGAGCGCCGACGACCGGACCGTAGTCGCGCCGGCGACCGACGATCACCCGTTCGTCTACCTCCGTACCCGGACCATCCCGATCCGGTACGTCGAGGTGTTGGGCCTCGTCCTGATCGTGTCGCTCATCGTCGTGCGAGCCGCGGGTGGACCCCTGCGAAGGATGCGCGGCGACCTCGACCTGTTCTTCATGGGCGCCGCGTTCCTTCTGTTGGAGACGAAGAGCGTCGTGCAGTTCGCGCTCCTGTTCGGCACGACGTGGTTCGTCAACGCGTTGGTGTTCGCCGGGATCTTGCTGACCGTGCTCATCGCGATCGAGGTCGAACGCCACGTTCGGATCGGCCGGAGAACCGCGCTCTTCGGTGTGCTCTTCGCCGCGCTCGCGCTTGCCTATCTGATCCCGGCCGACTCGCTCTTGGGGCTTTCGTTCGCGCCACGGTTCGCCGCCGCGACCGCGCTCGCGTTCGCGCCCGTGTTCCTTGCGAACCTCATCTTCGCCGAGCGTTTCCGCGATACGAGCGATCCGACGTCGGCCTTCGGGGCGAACCTCCTGGGTGCGATGGTCGGCGGGACCCTGGAATACATGTCCCTCGTGACGGGGTACCGGGCGCTGCTGATCGTCGCAGGTCTCTTGTATCTGCTGGCTTACGCCTTCGGGCGTCGCAGTCTCACTGGCCAGACGGAGAGCGACTCGCCTCGACCGGCGCGAGAGGCCGTCGGATCCGTCTGAAGCTCTACGCTGCTTCGTTCTCCATGGATGGGTCGTAGCCGCCGGCACGCGCGAGACCGTTCATCCTGGCGCGGTGGGCGAGGGCCTGTTGCGCTGCCTCGACGTTGCCTGGATCGCCGCGCCAGGCATCCAGCGACGGCGCCTGCAGCGCCCTGCCGTAGCTGAACGACAGCTGCCAAGGAACGCCGCCGAGCTTGTTCATCTCGTTGAGGCGGTTGGTCGCCTGCTCATCGCTCATCCCGCCTGAAAGGAACACGACGCCGGGGACCTCCGCGGGCACGTGTCCGCTCAAACATCGGATCGTCGCTCGCGCGATCGTCTCGTCGTCGTCCTGCGTCGGACATCCCTTGCCCGGCACGACCATGTTCACCTTGAGGAGAGAACCTGCGAGATCGATGCGAGCGGCTGCGAGCTCCTCGTAGAGAGCGTCGAGCGTCCTGCCCGTGGCGTCCTCGCACGCGGCGATGTCGTGGTCGCCGTCCATCAGGATCTCGGGCTCGACGATCGGAACGATCTCAGCCTCCTGGCAGAGCGCCGCGTAGCGCGCCATGGCGTGGCCGTTCGCGCGGATCGCGTACTCGGTGGGAAGACCGTCGCCGATGATGATCGTCGCGCGCCATTTGGCGAACCCGGACCCGAGCTGGCGATACTCCGCCAAACGCTCGCGCAAGCCGTCCAGGCCCTCGGTCACGGTCTCGCCGGTGAACATCGCGAGCGGCTTCGCACCGGTGTCGACCTTGATGCCGGGGATCACGCCAGCTTTCTCCAGCAGCTCGACGAAGGACGTTCCGTCATCGGCCGACTGGTGGATCGTCTCGTCGAAGAGGATCACGCCGCTGATGTGCTCCCCGATGCCGGGTGTCGCGAACAGCAGCTGCCGGTAGCGGCGCCTGTTCTCCTCGGTGGACTCGACCCCGATCGAGTCGAAGCGCTTCTTGATCGTGCCGGTGGATTCGTCGGCCGCAAGGATGCCCTTGGCCGGGGCGACCAGCTGGCGAGCCGTGTCGTGTGTAGCGCTCATCTGCGTTTCCTCCAGGTCGTTCGTGATGGTGTCGGCCGGCGGAGGGATCGGCCGCCCGACGAGGCTATCCTACGGCGCCGGGGTCGTGGGCCTCACGCCCGCTGCTGGTCGACGAGGGAGGCCAGAGACGCGAGATGCGCTTCGGCGTGGCGGAAGCCACCTGCAGGGCCTCCGAGGATCTGTCCGACCCGGTGACCGAGCGACTTGCGGCTCCGCTTGGTCGCCGGACCCTCCCACCGGGCGTCGGTCGTCTCGCGGATCGCGTCGATCAACGTCGCATGCGCAACGTCGGAGTCGTGTTTGATCTCGTCGACGCTGAGCTTCGCCTTGGTGGCCACCGCGCCGGCGTTCACGGCGTTGAGACCCCTCGTGGCGAGGTCTCGGTCGATCGGCGCGCGTTCGTCCCGCCCCCATGCCTCGAGCGCCTCCAGAGCGAACTCCTCCCAGCTCGTGAGGTGTCCGATGAGGTCCTTGGGCGACCATTCCCCCCCGCCCACACCAGGACTGATGAGGGCCGGCGCCGGCAGCAAGCCAATCAGTTCGCGAACGGCGCGGTGGCCGTCCTCGAGGATGGTCACCGCCTCCTCGCGTGTCTCGGTCATCGCCTCGGATGCTACCGGCCATCGGGTGGTTGGTGACGAGCCGCTGAGGCCGTCCACGTGCACGAGACTCCGCACCGGTGGTATGAAGTTCGCGCCCGCTCATCTCGAGGAAGCCGATGCCCGACGAGCGCCTGACGATCGTGTTCATGCCGGAGAGCGCCTACGGGCCGACGAACAACTGCGTCGGGATCGGAAAGATCCTGGAGCAACGGGGTCATCGGGTCGTGTTCGCCGCCGAGGCCTCGTGGAAAGGCAAGCTCGAGCCGCTCGGCTTCGAGGAGAACCTGGTGGACCTGGCCCCACCTCCGGCCGAGGACGAGGCTGTCGACGCCGGACAGTTCTGGACCGACTTCATCACGGAGACGGCGCCCGAGTTCCGCAAGCCGACGATCGAACAGCTCGACACCTTCATCCGTCCGGTGTGGGCGTCGCTGGTCGAGGGAGCGATGTTCTGCGAGCCGCAGCTGCACCGGATCCTCGACGAAACTGAGCCTGACGTGATCGTCGAGGACAACGTGATCGGGTTCCCCGCGCTGATGACCCACGGCGCTCCGTTCGTGCGGATCATGTCGTGCAATCCGCTCGAGATGAAAGACGACGCGATCCCGCCGGTCTTCAGCGGCTACCCCGCGGAGGACCACAGCGGGTGGGAGGACTTCCGCGATGAGTACGACCGGACCCACCGGGATCTGTGGGGGTCGTTCAACGAGTGGGTGGTGGGTCAGGGCGCGCGCCCGCTGCCAGACCTCGAGTTCATCCACGAATCCGACATCCTGAACCTCTACGTCTACCCCGCAGTGGCCGACTACGAGCGCGAACGGCCGCTGGCGTCGACGTGGCGCCGGCTCGGATCCAGCGTGCGCGCCACCGAGGAGCCGTTCCAGGTGCCGCCTGAGCTCACGGGAGGCGACGGAGCGCTGGTCTATCTCTCGCTCGGATCGCTCGGGTCCGCCGACGTGGAGCTCATGAAACGGCTCGTCGACGTCTTGTCGCGAACGCCGCATCGCTACATCGTGTCGAAAGGACCACAGGCGGAACGCTTCGACCTGGCGGACAACATGTGGGGCGAAGCGCGGGTGCCGCAGACGAGCATCATCCCGCTCGTCGATCTCGTCATCACCCACGGTGGCAACAACACGACGACGGAGAGCTTCCATTTCGGTAAGCCGATGATCGTGCTCCCGCTCTTCTGGGATCAATACGACAACGCCCAGCGCGTGGACGAAACGGGATACGGCGTTCGGCTCGACACCTATGCGTTCGAAGACGCCGAGATGCTCAGCGCTATCGACCGAGTCCTTGGAGACGAGATCCTGCACGCCCGGCTGCGCGCAACCGGTGAGCAGATCCGTGCGCGCGACGGGAAGGTCATCGCCGCCGACCTCATCGAGGGGCTCGGACGACGCAGAAGGCAGCCCCGGTAGCTACGACACGCCGGTCCCTCGGCGGCTCGATCGACGCGTCGACCCGTTCGGCGAGTGGCAGGCGACGGTATGGCCGGAGGACAGTTCGCGAAGGGGTGGGTCGGACTCGTTCGCCGAGATCGTGGGGATCGCAGGAATCGACCTCGACGTCATGCGGTTGGACTCGAACTTCGAGATGGAGGAGACTCCGAGCCCGGTTCCTCGAGCTGAGTTAGGAGTCTGAAGTGATCGTCCACTCGCGCATCGACAGTTCTCATCTCGCGGGCAACCTGTTGGGGGATCCGAGCGAACGAGATCTCTTCGTGTACCTGCCGCCGGGATACGAAGACTCCGACCAGCGGTATCCCACTGCGTATCTCCTGCAGGCCTATGGCGAGCAGGCCCAGCAGATGATCACCCCTCCAACCGACGGGCAGCGGTGGAGCCCACCGCTCGAAGACGTGCTCGACCCCGTGTTCGGACGCATGGGAGTAGCTCCAATGATCGTCGTCATCCCGGACGGCTGGTCGCGCTGGGGATGTGGCCAATGGGTGGATTCACCCGTGACCGGGAACTTCGAGCAGTACGTGCTACACGACGTGGTCCCTCTGATCGATGCGACCCATCGGACGATTCCGGATTCACGAAGCCGGGGCCTGTTCGGTTTCTCGTCCGGTGGATTCGGTTCCTGGAACCTCGCCTCGCGCAACCCCGACGTCTTCGGCGCGATGGCCGTGCTCTCAGCCGATTCGTTCCTGGATATGACCCACAAGGTCATGCTCTACAAGTACCTCGACAGCATCTGGCCGGAGGCTCCCAACGGCCCGATCAAGGGAAACATCTGGTCCGAGCTCGTCTACGACTACTCGGCGACCTACTCCCCCAATCCGGACAACCCGCCCTTCTACGTCGACCTCCCCGTTGCGCATCCGAGCGGCGAGATCATCCAGGAGGTCTGGGATCGCTGGCTGAGCTTCGACCCCGTCGTCAACGTGAACGAGCGACTGGACAACCTCCGGAAGCTGTCGGGCATCCTGCTGGATGCAGGCTCCAACGACGACTACAACCTGCACTGGGGTCACCGGGTCCTCAGCCACCGCCTGAACCAGGCGGGCATCGCACACGACTTCCGAGAGAACTCGGGGAACCACGGCGGCCGATGGCCCGAGCGGTATCAAGTCGCGCTCGAGTGGCTGTCGCAGGTGTTGGAGCACACAGGATCAGCCTGAGCGCAGGAAGGCCAATACTGCGAGGACGCGGCGGTTGTCGTCGGTGGTCGGCAAGAGGTTGAGCTTCGTGAAGATCCCGCGGACATGCGCCTCCACCGTCTTCTCGCTCAGGAACAAGCCGGCTCCGATCGCCCGGTTGGAACACCCCTCCGCCATGAGCGAGAGGACCTCGCGTTCGCGATCGGTGAGGTCTGCCAACGAATCGGTCGCGCGCCGACGGTGGACGAGCTGCGCGATCACTTCGGGGTCGATCGCGGAACCACCTTCCCCGACCCGTCGCACAGCATCACGGAACCCCTCCAGGTCCGAAACCCGATCCTTCAACAGGTACCCCGTGCCGCCGGTGCCATCCCCGAGGAGGTCCATCGCATGCTCGGTCTCGATGTACTGAGACAAGACGAGCACTCCCACCTGAGGGTGCTCCGCGCGGATGGTCTTGGCGGCGACGAGGCCCTCGGTCGTATGTGATGGGGGCATCCGGATGTCCACGATGGCCACATCGGGCAGTCTTTCCGACGGAGCCTCGCGGATGATCGTCAGAAGCTCGTCAGCGTTCGCCGCCTGACCGACGAGGTCGAAACCCGCGTCGACGAGCAATCGAGCGAGGCCCTCCCTGAACAACACGGCATCATCGGCTACCGCGACGCGCAAGGGATCTCCGCATGGACGGTCGAACCGACCCCGGGTTCGCTCCGAACGTCGATGCGTCCACCGACGGCTTCCACGCGATCCGCGAGACCCCGGAGGCCGGAGCCGCCGTTCATCGTGGCCCCGCCGACACCGTCGTCGCGCACCTCGATCGCCAGGCGGTCGCCTTCGTCCTCGACGGCGACCCACGCACACGAGGCCGCGGCATGCTTCGCTACGTTCGCCAGTGCCTCAGAGACGATGAAGTACGTCGTCGCCTCTACGTCCGGGGAGAAACGACCCTCCGGGACGGAGCGCAGCTCCACTGGGACGGCCGACCGCTCAGACAGGGAACGGAGCGCCGCACCCACACCGTTCTGGGTGAGGATCGCCGGGTGGATCCCGCGCGCGAGCTCCCGCAGTTCTGCGAGTGACTGCGCCAGTTCCTGATCGGCGGCGTCGAGCCTCGTCGTCAACTCGACGTCGCCGCTCTCACCGGCTCGCGCGCGGGCCATCCGCAGATCCATGGACAAGGTCACCAGCCGCTGCTGCGCTCCGTCGTGCAGATCGCGCTCGAGCCGCCGCCGCGCCTCGTCCTGCGAGGTGACCAAACGCTGGCGGGAGCGTTGCAGCTCTTCGACGAGGGCGACGTTCCGCAACACGAGCCCCGCCTGGGCGGAGAGGTCGACCAACAGACGCTCGGTTGCCGGGGTCATCGGCTCCTGAGGCGGCATCCCGACGGTGATCGCGCCGAGCAAGTCGCCGCCATGGCGAACCGCGAAGGCGGGGTCGTCGAAGCTCGGCAGCTCGCCACCGTCGAGTCGCATCGGTGATGGCGATTCCCCGTTGGACGGCCACACCCATACCGCTCGTAACTCGGTGACGTTCCGAAGCCAGATCCTGACTCGTTGCGCGCCCGTGCCCTCGGCGATCAGAGCGGTCATCCGCGGCAGCACCTCTTGGAGCGACGCCGCATCGAGCCGTTCGCTGAACGTCGCCACGAGCTCGTACGGTGAGGCTCGGTCCCCGTAGATGAGCCGGTCCGCGAGCCGTTGCGCGCGCCGGCGGACCGGCTGGAAAACCACCGCCGCCACCACCGTCGCGGCCACTGCTCCATAGACGTTCGGTCGATCGCCGTGACCCGCGGCAGCGCCGACGCTCCCGACGACGATCGCATAGATCGCCGTGACTACAGCCGCGACGGAGGAGTACACGATCGAGCGGTTCGCCACCACCTCGATGCCGTACAGGTGATGCTTGAGGAGCGCGATCGCCGCCGACATGGGAAGGCCAATGATCAGCAAGAGAAGGAAGGCAACACCGAAGGGGTCACCGATCCGGTCGATACCGAGCACACCAGCTGCGATCGCGATGACGAGGAATGCCGCAGCGAGTACGGCGACGACGGCCAGCCATCGAAGCTGGCGCCGCTCGTCTAAGGGTGCGCGCCGGAATCGCCGGATCACCGAGACGACGCTGATGACAACGCCCGCAGCGAAGGCGAAGGCGATCGCGGCGAACAGGGCATCCGCGACGGACATGGACGCGACGGGGTTGGCAACCCGCTCCTCTGACCACGGCTGCACCATGCGCACGAGGACACCCGCGAGCGAGAGGGCGATCACTCCGATCACGAGCGGCCGCCAACGGCGCGAAGGAGGTGTCCCGGTGGGGAACACGAGCAGATACAGGACGATCCCGGGCCAGGCCGTCGCGACCAGGAGCCACGAGTTCACCCACAGAGCCCATGACGCGAACGCGCTGTGGCCGTCCCGGAGGGCGACATCGAAGATCGCCTCGGCGCACATCGTCGCGACGAGCCCGAAGCCGATCAGAAGCAGGAGCCATCCGCAGGCGTTCCTCGGGAGTCTCCTGACGATCAGCCCGCCGATCACGGCGTAGCACGCCACCGCCAGGAGGGCGAGCACGTTGGAGACCGGGTCGGACCCGATGACGCCGTCTTGCAGGTACAAGACGGCAGTCACGACGACGAGGACCATCGCGAGCGCGGATATCGAGAACGAGATCCGTTGCGTCCGACCGGACACGCCTGCTCCCTCCGCTGTCATGTCTTCCTATTCCGCCCGATCCGACGAGGTGCAGGCCATCGTGCCACCTCCGGCGCCTGCGGTCATCAGGGTTATCCCTGTATGGATCCGCGGGCTGGCATCGATGTCCGAGGTCGAGTCCCTCTCTAGCGTCCCCCTCGATATCGAGAGAGGGAGGAAGGATGCGACTCGCATAGACCGAAGAAAGCCCGGATCGCCTTCTCCGTGCAAGTCCTAGGAAAGGAGTAGCCATGCGGCGAACGTTTCTGTTCCTGTCGACCGTTCTCTTCGCACTCACGTTCACGTCTCCGGCAACCGCCACCGAGCCGATCCGAGAGATCCATCCGAGTCAGGACGACGTCGTCATCACCGACCAATGTTCCTTCCCGGTCCTGGGCCACATCGATGGGAGAGAGATCGTCACCACGTTCTTCGACGCTGCAGGCAACCCCGTCAAGCAGGTCGTGGTCTTTCCCGGCAACACGATGACCCTAACTAACCTGGATTCGGGCACGTCGCTCACCATCATGGGAACCGGATCGTCCCAACTCCGGGCTGAGGCAGACGGCTCGCTCTCCGCCCGGGCGATGGGGCACGGGCCGTTCTTCCCCAACCCGATTACCGGAGAGCCGGGCATCTGGTACCTGAGCGGCCAGGGGAAGGACACCATCGACCAGCAAGGGAACGTGGTTTCCGCCGACCTCGCGGGCCGGCTCGTCGATCTCTGTCCTCGGCTTTCCTAGCTGCTGGATGAGGGCGGCCGCTCAGGCGGTCGCCCTCGTCGCTTCCGATAGTGGGAGAGCCGACGCGGCTGGTGCCCGGGGTGGGATTCGAACCCACACGCCCCGAAGGGCAGGCGCTTTTAAGGCACCGTCGTCTACCAGTTCCGACACCCGGGCTCGTTGGACGTTATCGCACGCGTGCGCCAGTGCTCGGGAATGTCCCTCGAAGGCGGGGGCGGCCTAGGACGTCGTCATCGGGCTCGTCGCGATCGCGACGAGGTCAGCAACGACTTCGGCGAGCGGTCGGCTGGCATCCAGCTCATGCGTGCAGCTCTCCCTGAGCAGTGGCTCGACCCTGGCGAGATCGTCCAAGATCATCGCTCGTTCTTCCGGAGTCTTCCCGTATTTGTTCATCGTTCTGCGCGCGATCCGGTCAAGGAGCACGTCGGCAGGCGCGCTGAGCAGGACGACCGCGTTGAAACGGTCGTAGAACTTCGACTGGTTGCTCACGTACCCTTGAACGAAGAGCGAGCGACCATCATCGGAGTCCAGCAGCCCGATGATCCTTTCCTCGACCCAGAGCCACTCCCCGTGGTGCAACTCGTCGGAGGGCTCGACATGCTCGCGATACTCGCGCCAGCCCGGATCATCGGTGTCTACGACGCGATAACCGCGTCGCCCAAGTTTGACGAGCGCCGACGACTTGCCCGTTCCCGACACGCCGGTCACTAAGATCCTCGACATCGGGACAACGCTACCGAGTGTCAACCGTCGCCGCGGCCGTGTGCACCATGGGTGTTCTCTGCCTAGAGGTTCACAGACGTCGCCTCGCGCGGGGCAGGGGCGGCCTACTCGGTCCGACGCAACGCCAATTGCCTGAGTCGCCAGATGACCGGCGCAGCATCGGGTCGAGCGTCGCTCGCGATCTCGTCCAACGCGGCGGCTAGGTCGGGCCTGGGAGCGGTTTCGCCGCGTTCCCCCAGCACGTCGAGGTTCATGGCGAAGATCCGGGCGGACGCAGCGGCCTCTGGCGTGAACTCGACGACACCGTCGGCGACGCGCTCGGCGCCGGGCGGATCCGGCATCGCGTGCAGCAGCGGTCCCGCGAGCAGCACCGCTCCCTGAGCGACGACGACGTGTGTGGCAACCTCGTCGAGGTAGGCGCGCACGGCCGGTTCCCGCGTCTCGATCGACTCGAGCTCGTCGAGGAGCAACGTTCCCGTCGGGATGAGTTGGGTCACCCAGCGCGCGACGACGTCGGCCGGATCGACGAGGTGAGCCAGGAGCAGCCGGCAGAAGATCACATCGGCCAGCCGAACGGGGAACGGCGTCCAGCGCGCGTCGTGTTCGATGAAGTCGGCACCAGGCGGTGCGTCGCGTTTCGCGAGCGCGACGAACGCTGCGGAGCGATCGAGCCCTACCGTGCGGGTCGACCTGAGCGTCTCGTGGAGAAGCCGTGTCGTGTGCCCCGGCCCACACCCGAGATCGACCGCCAACCGCGGTTCCCGCAAGCGCGGCTGCCTGGAGGAACGCGGTGGTCGTGGGCGCGAAGAGCCGGGCAACGAGGCCGAGCCGCTCCGCCGCGAGCTCGTTGTCCCCGTAGGTGTACCGCTCGTTCGCGTCCTGCGCTTCCATCGAGCCGACGCTACCATCGGTAGATGCGTGACCTGCTCGCCCTCCCGAAGGTGGAGTTGCACATCCACCTGGAAGGGTCGATGCGGGTCGCAACGGTCCGCGAGCTCGCTGAGCGGAACGGTGCGTCGATCCCGAGCGGCCTGCGTGATGGCGGCTGGCGCTTCCGCGGTTCCATCGACTTCATCGACCAGTACTCGCAACTCTGTGCGCTCCTACGCGATCTGGAGGACTTCCGTCGCCTCGCGTATGAAGCCTGCGAAGATCTCGCGGCGAACAACGTCCGATACGCGGAGGCGGTCTTCTCCCCGGCTGCCCACGCCACGAGGCTAAGCGATTGGTACGGCCCGATCGAGGCCGTGCTCGACGGCCTTCGAGCGGGTCAGCGCGATTTCGGCCCGATGGTGCGACTCACGCCCGACGTCGTTCGAGACAACGGGATCGAGGATGCGGAACGGACACTCGAGGTCGCCCTGAAGCATTGCGGGGATGGCGTCGTGGGACTGAACGCCGCCGGAAGCGAGCGAACGAGCGTGGCGACCTTCGCCGACATCTTCCGCCGCGCGCGAGCCGCAGGGCTCAGATCCGTCCCGCATGCCGGCGAATGGGCAGGACCCGAGAGCGTGTGGCAGACGCTCGAGCACTACCAGCCGGATCGGATCGGGCACGGCGTCGCGGCAGCCGAGGATCCGAAACTCGTCCAGCACCTGGCGGAGCTCCAGATCCCCTTGGAGGTCTGTCCCCTCTCCAACGTCGCCACCGGCGTGTTCCCGACCCTTCTGGACCATCCGTTCGACCGCCTCCGCCGAGCCGGGGTCGTGGTCACGTTGAACTCCGACGACCCCTCGATGTTCGGCGCGTGGCTCGGTTCCGTGTACGAAGCGGCTCGCGAGGCGTGGGACTACGGGGACGACGAGCTCGCCGCCATCGCTCGAACCGGCGTGTCCGCGTCCTTCGCCGAGGACGACGTGAAGCGCGAGATCTTCCACGGCATCGAGGAGTGGCTCTGGAGCGCAGCTCCCGACGAGAAGCTCGGCGACGCTACTTCGAAACGCTGATCGTGAGCGAGGTCACGTAGACGGCCTGGAGAGGCGCACTCTGCTCCTGCGGATTGCTCGGGTTGGCGGTGGTCGGCACCTTCGCGATCGTCTTCACCACGTCGGACCCTTGCGTCACCGTCCCAAAGATCGTGTACGGGCCGTTGTTGGGAGGATCGAGGTTAGGCAGCTTCGCCAGCGTGATGAAGAACTGGCTGCCGTTCGTGTCGGGGCCGGAGTTCGCATATGCGAGCAGTCCCGAGGCGTCGGCGAACTTCGTCGTGGGGTTCGTCTCGGTCGAGAAGTAGTAGCCGGGCCCGCCAGTGCCGTCACCTTTCGGATCGCCACCCTGGATGACGAACGAGCTGAGGATCCGATGGAACCACGTTCCCTCGTAGAGGTGATGCTCAGCCAGGAAGACGAAGTTATTGACCGCGGTGGGAGCGCCTTTGGCGTCGAGCTTCACGACGACCGTTCCGCACGACGTTTCTATCGTTGCGGTGTAGATCTTCTTCGTATCGATCGTCATCGGCACAGGGCCGGCGAACTGAGGCTTCGGCTTCGACGCCGCTGATGGCGCGCTCGCCTCGCACGCCACCTTCGACGGCGCTGAAGCGGTCTCCACGGTGCCCGTCAGGTGCCCGGGTTTCACGCTCGGGGTGGGGGAAACCGTGGAGCTCGGGGAAACCGACGGGGTCGGGCTCGCGGCCGTTTCCTTCCCGAAGATCTGGTTCGCCCCCACGACGACGGCGATGAGGACGACCGCGCCCGCGACCCCGCCGATGAGAAGCCTGCGCCTGCGGATCTCAGCCGAACGCTCGGCACGGCGGCGCTCGGCGAGCTTCGCGAGGTGGCGATCACGGGAGCGGCTTGGCATCGGTGGATGAGGTTACCCGATGGACAGCATCTCGAAGGCGAGCCCATCGAGGATGTCCGTTTCCGACACGAGCGCACGTTCGAACCTGTAACGGCGCATCACGCCGACCAGGATCAGCGCGCCCGCCACGATCACGTCTCCACGACCCGGCGCCATGACCGGCAGAGCGGCGCGCTCCGGATTCGTCATCCCCGCGAGCTCCCCGAGGATGCGCTCGATATCGGGCAGTGTCAGCCAGGTCCGATGGATGGCATCGGGGTCGTACCGATCGAGCCCGAGCGCGATCGCCTGCAAGGTCGTCGCCGTTCCGGCCACGGCGACGAGCGTTCGTGCGTCGCGCAGGGCAGGCGCTTCGGGGTCGACACCCTCGAGGACCTTGTCGACCTCGCGTTCGACGGCCTCGAGGTCCTCGGTCGAGGGTGGATCGTGGTGGATCCACCGCTCGGTGAGCCGCACGCTTCCCATCTGGGTCGACACCGCCTGCTCGGCGTGCCCTGCCCGCGATCCCACCACGAGCTCCGTCGAACCCCCGCCGATATCGAGAACGAGATACGGCGATGCAGCGCCGGGAACACCACCGTCGGGATCATCCAGGCCGAAGGTTCCGCCCAGGAACGACAGTCCGGCTTCGCGCTCGCCGCTGATCACTTCGAGCTCGCTGCCGGCGTGCTCGCGCACCGCAGAAGCGAAGTCATCCCTGTTCGAAGCGTCGCGCACCGCGCTCGTCGCGGCGACCCGGATCCGCTCCGCACCGAGCGCACGAGCTCGCCGGCAGTAGCGCGCGAGCACGGCGACGGTCCTGGCGAGAGCTTCCGGATCGATCCTGCCGGTCTCGTCGACACCCTGCCCGAGCCGCGTGATCACCATATCTCGCGCGATCTCGCCACATCCCTCGCCCTCTAAGGGTTCCGCCACGAAGAGCCGGATCGAGTTCGTCCCCTGATCGATCGCCGCCACCCTCCCTGGCAACTGCTCCGGATGCACCGGCTCGACGCGTGAAGCGACCCACTCCCCCACCGGATCGTCCCCACCCGCCAAGTGATAGGCGTAGTGCGCGTGCAGACACTTCACCCCGGTCCGTGTGCCCGCCACGCCGCCCCACCCGAGCGCCTCCGCCAAGTCCGACGCACGATCCTCCGCATACGCCCGATGCGCAGCCGCAAGCCCCTCCGCGAACGCCGCATCCTCCTGCGCCCGCTCGTTCAGCCGAGCGATCCACCCCGCCGACTCGACCCGCGCCACCGCCTTCACCGCCTCAGGACAAGTCAACCAATACGCAGTAGGAAACGGCCTCCCCTCCGCATCCAAGGAAGCATTCCTGATCACGAGCGGATGCCCCCCCGTACACCGCCCCCAAACCGAAAACGAAGTAGAAGGTTCCCTCCCCAACTGCTGTCGAACAGCGTCGAGATCAGAAGCGCGCAACTCGCTAGGCATTTGGGTTCAAAGGGACGAACGCGGGAGGGGAGGAGCCGCAGCGTCGTCGAGGCGACCGAGCGAAGCGAGGGAGTCCGAGCAGCGAGGACTCCTCCCCGCCCGCACCCCGCCGCGCGTCAGCCCAATCACCACCCGAGCTATTTGCGCTTGTGCTCCACAGCCCGCTTGAAGTCGACCAGCCGCTCTTCCGATTGCTTCATGAACTTCTTGAGCATCTGTTCGAACTCCGGGTCGTGGCCGCGTCGCTGCCGCTGGGGGGGCGGATCCTGCAACGCCTTGATCGAGAGGTCGATCTTTCCGTCTTCCTTGATCGCCAGCACCTTGGCCTGCACGACGTCGGTCTCCCGCAGGTGGTCGTGCACGTCCTTCACGTAGTTGCGGTCGATCTCGGAGATATGGACCAGGCCGAGGCGGCCATCCTCGAGCTTGAGGAACGCGCCGTAGGGGGTGATGCGTTCGACGGTGCCGTCTACCACCGCCCCGATCTCGATCTCTGCGATGTCAGGACCTCCTTGCCCATGCGTGCGCGAGCCGCTCCCGCGTGTGGCGGTCAGTGTGCTGGAATCACCTGGGCCCGTCAATGGAGGCGCTTGCGGACCGCGCCGCATCCGCTGCGAAAGGCTCGTCCCGGCTCCACAGCCAGGCCACCGCCAGGGCTGCCGCCAGAACCCCGACAAGGGTCGCGATCCACCCGGCCCCTACCATCAAGAGCAAGCGGTCCTCCCGGCGCTCGACCTCTCGGAGCGACCGGCCCACGACCACCGTTCCGCTCTGCCCATCCGAGCTCCACGGGATGACGGCGATGGCCGAGCGAACGCCGTCGCGAGGCTGCCACGTGATCGTGTTGCGACCGTTGGCGGTCGCGGCCTCGAGCACCCCGATCGGCGGGACCGGCGTCGACCCATCGAGGACGGCGCTCGACACGAGAGGCTTCCCGCCGCCGTCGAAGACGATCGTGTACGGGACCAAGCTCACCGCGATGTCGACGCTTGGTTCGCTGCCGACCACATCTTGCGGTGAATCACCGGCAGACAGGCGGGCGGCCGCGTCCTCTGCCAACTGCAGCTGCGGGTCGTTGGCCGACTGCCGGTAGTCCTGCTGCACCACCGCGTAGATCACGCCCGATAGCATCGTGACGGCGACGGCTGTCGGGGCGAAGAGCAACAACGCGCGACGCGGCAGAGGACCATCCAGGAGACGCGAGATGGAACCACGCACGGTCATGTTCGGGATCGGACCTCCTCTCGCGCGAAGCATCGCACGGCGGTGTTGCGAGGACGAGTGCGTCCTGTGTCGATCAGGTGTCGACCGCCCCGAAGCTCAGCAGGCTGGTGGCGTGGGGGCGCCGTGCTCGGGCACCGTAACGAACGCGATCTGCCCCGGCTTCACCATCCCGAGGCACTGGCGCGCAAGGATCTCCAGGTACGACGGATCTTTGAGCTGCGTCACACGCTCCTGCAGCTTGGCGTTCTCTTGCTGGAGGTCTTGGGTCTGCTGTCGGAGATCTGCGAGCCTGCCGCGCTGCCGCAGATACGACTTCGCCGGCGAGATCGCGAGCATCAACACGAGCAGAGAGACGAACCCAAGGCCGGCCGCGCGTGCCGTGAATCGAACACGACGGGACGGCTGCGCGCGGACAACCGATCTGCCTGCCGCGGGAACCGCCGCCGCGTCCGCGCTCATCCCCTCGCCCTCTTCGCCGCCGAGAGTGCCGCTCCTCCCGGATACCGGGCGTTCTCACCCAAGGCCTCTTCGATATGGAGGAGCTCGTTGTACTTGGCCGTGCGCTCGCCGCGGCTCAACGATCCCGCCTTGATCTGGCCGGCGCCGGTCGCGACGGCGAGATCGGCGATGATCGGGTCCTCGGTCTCCCCGCTGCGATGCGAGACGATGACGCCGAATCGGTTGCGCTGCGCCAAGGCGACGGTGTCGAGGGTTTCCGTGAGCGTGCCGATCTGGTTCACCTTGATCAAGATCGCGTTCGCGACGCCCTCACGGAGTCCGCGCTCGAGCCGCTCGCTGTTCGTCACGAAGATGTCGTCGCCGACGAGTTGGGCCCTGGAACCCAGCTCTGCCGTGAGCGTTGCCCAGCCGTCCCAGTCGTCTTGGGCGAGCCCGTCCTCGATCGAAACGATCGGGAACCGGTCGAGCAACCCCGACCAGAACGCGATCATGTCCTCCGAGGAACGCGCGGCTCCCTCGAGGTGATATGCGCCGTCGCGGTAAAACTCGGAGGCTGCCGGGTCCATCGCCAGGGCCACCTCGTCGCCGGGAACTAGTCCCGCCTTCTCGATCGCGTGCAACAGGAGTTCGAGAGCCTCGGCAGCGGTCGAGATCCGCGGAGCGAACCCACCCTCGTCGCCGACGGTCGTCGCGAGACCCTTGTCGTGCAGGATCGTCTTCAACGCATGGAAGCAGTCGGCTCCCCACCGCAGCGCTTCCGAGAACGATGCGGCGCCCACGGGAACCAACATGAATTCCTGGAGGTCCAGCTCGTTGTCCGCGTGAGCACCCCCGTTGATCACGTTCATCATCGGGGTCGGTAACAGGTGTGCCATCGGTCCCCCGAGGTAGCGGTAGACCGGTAGCCCGCTGGAATCTGCGGCCGCCCGCGCGGCCGCCAACGACACGCCGAGAACGGCGTTCGCGCCCAGCGCCGACTTGTCTGCGGTCCCGTCGAGGTCGAGCATCGCCGTGTCGACCCCCCGCTGGTCGAAGGCATCGATCCCAACCACGACCGCGGCGATCGGGCCGTTCACGTTCGCGACAGCGGTCAGCACACCCTTCCCGCCGTAGCGGGAAGCGTCGTCATCACGCAGCTCCAGTGCCTCGTGTTCTCCGGTCGACGCACCGCTGGGCACGGCGGCCCGACCGAAGGCGCCGTCATCGAGCCATAGGTCGACCTCGACGGTCGGGTTGCCGCGTGAATCCAGGATCTCGCGGGCGCGGACGGCATCGATCGAGGACATTGGGTGGTCGATGGTACCGGACGAGTGTCGCCGAACCGGGATTTACGAAGAGCGGTTCTCGCGACCTTCGCGGAACAACGACAGCAGCTCAGCCTCGGACATCTGCTCGAGGTCGAGCCCTCGTGACGTCGCGAGGACCACCATGCGTTCGAAGCGTTCGCCGAAGGTCCGCGTCGTGCGCCGCAGCGCGCTCTCCGCATCCAGTCCGAGCTTGCGCGCGACCGCCACGACGGCGAACAGCACGTCGCCGATCTCGTTCTCGGCCTGGGCAGGGTCACCGGCCTCCGCCAGCTCATCGACCTCCTCGCGGAGCTTCGCCAACGCGCCCTCGACGCTTCGCCACTCGAATCCCGTCGCAGCCGCGCGCCGCTGGACCTTCGCGGCGCGAGCGAGCGCGGGCAGCGACGCGGGGATGTCGTCTTCCACCCCGCTGCGCTCGTCCTTCTCGGCAGCCTTCAGCTTCTCCCAGTTCACGAGCACCTCGTCGGCTCCGCTGACGGAGACGTCACCGAACACGTGCGGATGTCGGTAGACGAGCTTTCGGACGAGCCCCTCGGCGACGTCGTCCAGATCCCAGCGGCCTTCGCCGGCAGCGATCTGGGAGTGGAACACGACCTGCAAGAGGAGGTCCCCGAGCTCGTCGCGGATGGCATCGGGGTCGTCGCCCTCGATCGCTTCGAGCAGCTCGTGGGTTTCCTCGAGCAAGTGTCGAGCGAGGGTCTGGTGCGTCTGTTCGGCGTCCCAGGGGCATCCCCCTGGAGCGCGAAGCCGCGCCATCACCTTCACGAGGTCGAGGAGGCACTGCCCCTGTCGCCCGGACGGTACCGGCCCCTCGGGGATGTGGGCCTGGAGCTCGTCCGGTGGGCCGGACGGCACGGTCACGGCGTGCGCGAGTCGGTTGGCGCGCCCACGGACGGCACGCCGCCGGTCGGACCCGTCAGCGACGACGTGGGCCCGGTCGGCGTCGGCGTCGTGCTCGTGTCGGTGCTCGTGATCCGGTCGACGCTCAACGTCTTCGGGTCCAGCTTCCCGTAGCGAGGGTTAACCGTCACCGTCGTCGCCGCCGCCTGCTCCGTGAGCCAGGTCTCGAAGATGGCCGGATCTTGGTTCTGCAGTAGCTGCGGCAGCGCCTTGTCGTACGGCGTGACCCCCTTCGACACCAACCGGATCACGTGCCAGCCGGACTGCGTGTGCACCGGCTTCGAGATCTCTCCGGGGCGAAGAGCGACCAGCGCGGCCGAGAACTCCGGCACGTACGTGGACGCAGGCGCCGAGCCGAGGTCTCCGCCGTTTGCTCCCGACTGCGTGTCGATCGACTTCTTCTTCGCGAGGGTTTGGAAGTCTTTCTCCGTCGCCCCTGGGGCGGTGACCTGGGCGTAGATGTCATTCGCCTCGGCCTCCGTCTTCACGAGGATGTGTTCCGCATCGAATAGCGTGAACTGTTCGATGCCCTGCTGATAGAGCTGGTGCAGCTTGGCGTCTCCGAGCTTCGCCTTGAGCACGTCGTCCTGCACGGCGCTTCCCAGGAGCGACTCGTGTGCGAACGTGTTGAGATCGTCGCGTGTGAGACCGTCAGCCGAGAGTCCTTGGGTGACCTTGTCGGTCCCGATCTGGGACTCGAAGCCCGACAGCGCTTGCTGAACGTCGGCGTCCACGACGGTGATCGAGTGTTGCGCCGCGTACTGATCGATGAGAGCGGTGCGGATCAAGAAGGACAGCGTGACGCGGTTACATGCCGCGGCGGCCGTCTCCGCGGGAGGACCGGGGTCGGGCGGAGCGCACGGTTGCTGCTGCAGGCCCGAGAAGAAGGTCAGGAACTTCGCCTCGGCCGCTACCTGCTCGTCGGTGATCCTCGTGGACCCGACCGTGGCGGCGGACGGCGTGGCGGAGCGGCACGCCGACGAGAAAACGGCCACGGCGACGAAGAGCACGGCGGAGCGAGCGGAAGAGCGGGGATGCACGACCCGAGTCTATCGGACGGGCTCGTGTTCCCCCGGGACGCGTGTATCGACACGCTCCGTCGAAGGCGGCAGGCCGGGCTGCCGGGGCTCGCCGACCGCCTCACGCAGCCAGGACTCCACCCACCGCACGAGGTCGACGCCGAACACGCGCTCGGGCACGATATTCAGCGTTCGCTTCTCGGCGTGATACGTGGCCTTCCAGACGCGCTCACCCAGGTCGACCAGCAAGTCCTCGGGCATCGCGACCGGCGTCAGCCGGACCTGCTCCTTATACGTCGTGACCTCCTCGACGCCGAGGCGTGCGCACGTCGCCCGCAGCGAAGCGATCGCGAACAGCGTTTCCACGGGATCGGGCAACGCGCCGTAGCGATCGACGGTTTCGTCGCGGATCTGCTCGAGGGTGTCGTGATCGCCGGCGAGCGAGATCCTGCGGTACAGCTCCAGCCGCAGTGCCTCCTGCGCGACCCAGCCAGGCGGGATGAAGGCTTTGACCGGCAGGTCGATCCGCAGCTCCTTCTCTTCGGAGACCGGCTCGCCTTTCATCTCGGCGACGGACTCCGCGAGGATCCGAGCGTAGGTGTCGAAGCCGACGGCCGCGATGTGTCCGTGCTGCTCTGCTCCGAGGATGTTGCCTGCCCCGCGGATCTCGAGGTCCCGCAGGGCGATCTGGAACCCGCTCCCCAGGGCTTGGTGCTTCGCGATCGTCGCGAGCCGTTCGTGGGCCTCGTCGGTCATCTCGCGCTGGCGCGGGAAGAAGAAGTACGCGAACGCACGCTCGGTGCTCCTTCCGACCCGCCCGCGCAGCTGGTAGAGCTGAGCCAACCCCAGCAGATGAGCGGCGTCGATCACCATCGTGTTGGCGTTCGGCACGTCGAGCCCCGATTCGATGATCGTCGAGCACACGAGGATGTCCGACTCTCGGTCCCAGAACCTCATCATCTGCTTCTCCAGGTCGGCCTCGTCCATCTGACCGTGCGCGACCGAGACCCGCGCTTCCGGCACCTGGTCCTGGATCCACGCGGCCTGCCGGTCGATGGTCGCCACGCGGTTGTGGACCCAGAAGACCTGGCCCTCGCGCATGAGCTCGCGTCGTACGGCGCCGATCGCGAGCCCCTCATCGTAGGAACCCACGTAGGTGAGCACCGGCTGCCGGTCCTCGGGAGGTGTATCGATCGTCGACATCTCGCGGATCCCCGTGAGCGCCATCTCGAGCGTTCGCGGGATCGGCGTCGCGGTCATCGTCAGCACGTCGACGTGCGCACGGAGGTGCTTCAACCGTTCCTTGTGCGATACGCCGAACCGCTGCTCCTCGTCGACCACGAGCAGTCCCAGGTCTTTGAAGACGACATCGCCGCCGATCAATCGATGGGTCCCGATCACCACGTCGATCTTGCCCGCGGCCAGATCCGCCACGACCCGCTTCTGCTCGGCCTGCGATACGAACCTGCTCAGCATCGTCACCTTCACGGGGAACGGAGCGAACCGCTCGCTGAACGTGATGAAGTGCTGCTCGGCGAGGATCGTCGTCGGGACGAGCACGGCAACCTGTTTCCCGTCCATCACGGCCTTGAATGCGGCTCGCAGCGCTATCTCGGTCTTGCCGAACCCCACGTCCCCGCAGACAAGGCGGTCCATCGGCTTGGGCGACTCCATGTCGCGCTTCACTTCGTCGATCGTCGTCAGCTGATCTCCCGTCTCCGCGTGAGGGAACGCGTCCTCGAGCTCCGCCTGCCACGGGGTGTCGGGGCCGAACGCGTGACCGGGCGTCGACATCCGCGCGGAGTACAAGCGGACGAGCTCGCCCGCCATGTCCCGCACGGCACGACGAACCTTCGTCGTGGTTCGCGCCCAGTCGGTCCCACCGAGGCGATGGAGGCGGGGCATCTCGCCGCCGACGTAGCGAGCGACCATCCCGACCTGATCGCTCGGGACGAAGAGCTTGTCACCCGCCGCGTACTGGAGCACCAAGTAATCGCGCTCCGCGCCGGCGAGCTCACGGTGCGTGATACCGATGTACCGGGCGACGCCGTGCACGCGGTGAACGGCGAGGTCGCCTTCCTCGAGCTCGTCTGCGATCGAGTCGCCGCGCCGACGGGTGAACCGCGGGGCTGACCTCGTGTGTCGCCGGGACCCGAAGAGGTCCTCTTCGGTCGCGATCGCGAGCTTTCCAGCTTCGAAGACGAATCCGTCCTGCAGCGGGGATTCCACCGTCTCGATGTCGATGTCGCCGACAACCTCTTTCACGCGCCCCAGAGAGCCGTGCCCCCGAGCCGACAGCAACAAGCGGTATCCGAGCCCATGAAGCTCCGCGACCCGCCCCACGAGCTCGCCCGCGTTCCCACGGGCCGATCCCCAATCGGTAAGACCGAGATCGAGCCCCTCCGTGAATGAGGACAGGTGCAGCCGGACGTGGTCACCGAGTGCTTCATCGAGCGGCGTTACCGCGGACGGCCCTGGCCAGCCGATCGCCTCGGCGAGCGCAGCCGCTTCCTCATATGCCTGTCGCGCCCGGTCGTGCGTCCTCTCTGCCTGCGTCACGACGGCCCACGCCCCGGGTGCGAGCAGCTCGGAAGGAAGCGGCAGGTGGTCGAAGAGCAGCGGTGCCAGCGACTCGACCCCCTCGGCGTGCAGCCCGTCGGCCAGACGCTGGAGCCCGTCGGCGAGGCGCCCTGTCTGATGCTGCGCAGCTGCGGCGGCGCGTTCCCGGATCGCGTCATCGGGGATCAGCTCGCGGACCGCAGGAACGGCCATCGCGGCCACCCGCTTCGTCGACAACTGCGTCGAAGGCACGAACTCGCGGATCGACTCCATCTCGTCGCCCCAGTAATCGAGGCGGACGGGGCGCTTCACGGTTCCCGGGAACACGTCGAGCACGCCGCCACGAACGGCGAACTCACCTCGGTGTTCGACGACGTCGACACGCACGTATCCCAGATCCACGAGTCGCTCGGCAAGCGCATCGGGCGGGAGCCGAAGCCCCGGGACCAGCTCGAGGGGAGGTGCGGAGCCGAGAGTCGGGATCAGACCTTGCATCGCAGCGAGCGCGGGGGCGACAAGGACGAACGGTCCGCGTGCTGCGCGCGTGCGACCCACGGCGTCGGCCCGGCGCGCCGCGATCTCGGGCGCCGGCGAGATCCCCTCGTAGGGCAACGCCTCCCAAGCGGGAAGGAGCGCCGCGAGACCTGGACCGAGATACGCTTCGACCCCCGCTGCGAGCGCTTCCGCTTCGCGGGGACCCGGGGTAACGGCGATAACCGCCGAGTCGAGCGCCGTCGCCAGCCCGGCGATCACGAAGTCCTCGCCGGCCTTGGCGTGAGCCACCACGGGCCGAGCACGCTCCAGCAGGAGCCGCTCGAACGGCTCGGACCCGACCAACGTCTCTAGCGCTTCGCGAAGGCCCAACCGACCCCTTTCGGACAACACGAACAGCCCCGCGCGCCGTAGCGACGGGGCATCTTCCGAAAAGGAAGTCTAGCCAGGAGACGGCAGAGGCGTGTCTAGGTCACGCGCAAGCGGCTACGGGACCGCTCGTTCGCAGGCGCGCTCGCCGAGGCCGAGTCGTCGTCTTGCGGCGGCAAGGGTTCGTCCTTGTAGACGATGGCTTCTGGTCCGCGAACCGACAGCCAACGCGTGAACGCGTCGGCCGGCATCGGCCGGGAGATGTAGTAGCCCTGCGCCTCGTCACACCCGAAGTCCGCCAGGCGATCGAACGCCTCGAGATCCTCGACGCCCTCCGCGACCACGAGCAGGCCGAGGTTGCGCCCGAGCTCGACGGTCGCTCGAACGATCATGAAGTCGTTCGAATCCTGATGCATGTGCGTCACGAAGGATCGATCGACCTTGATCTCATCGATCGGCAGGCGCTTCAAATGGCTGAGCGAGGAGTACCCGGTGCCGAAGTCGTCGATCGACAACCCGAGACCGATATCGGAGAGCCTGTCGAGCACCCCGGCCGATCGGCCGGACTCAGCCATCAGGAAGCTCTCCGTGAGCTCCACTTTCAGGAACCGCGGCGGGACCTCCCACCGCGCGAGCAGCTCGGCGATCTGATCGGGCAGCTGGTTGTCGAGGAGGCTGCGAGGGCTGAGGTTCACGGAGACCGGCATCCGGATGCCGTCGTCGGCCCAGCGCCGCCACTGCTTGAGCACTTCGTTGAACACGTAGAGGGTGAGAGGCCGCAGCAGGACCGTCTTCTCAACGAACGGGATGAACTCGTCGGGAGGAACGAGGCCCCGCTCCGGGTGCTGCCAACGAACGAGCGCCTCCGCCCCGGCGACCCGTCCGTCCGACAGGCGCACCTTCGGTTGATAGAAGACGACGAACTCGCTGTTCTCGATCGCAGGGCGAACCTGTCCGATCAACGTGAGCCGGCTGGGGTGATGGCGGTCCATCTCCTCGTGGTACATCTCGTACCCGCCCCCGGCCTCTTTTGCGGCGTACATCGCAACGTCGGCGCGGCGAAGCAAGGTGTCGGCGTCTTCGCTCTGACTGGGGAAGATGGCGATCCCGACAGAACCGGAGACGTCGAGGGCGAGCCCTTCGACGGTGATCGGGTGCTCGAGTTCCTCCATCAAACGCTCGGCGATGCGAACGGCGACCCTCTGATCGGGGATGTCGGGCAACAGGACGCCGAACTCGTCGCCGCCCAGACGTGCCATCAAGTCGTTGTCCCGAAGCACCGTTGACAGCCGCGGTCCGATCTCCTTCAGCAGCTGGTCGCCGAAATGATGGCCGAGCGTGTCGTTGATCTCCTTGAAGTGATCGAGGTCCATGAGCATCACCGCGACACTGCCCGAGCGTTCCTTGGCTTCATAGATCGCTTCGCCGAGCTGCTGCTGGAACAGCATCCGGTTAGGCATGCCGGTTAGTGCGTCGTGCAGCGCTTGATGCTCGTTCTCGGCCTGGCGCTCCGCGAGCTCGTCGGTCGCAACTTGGAGCGAGTGCGTCCGCGTGAACATCTGCCTGGCGAAGGCGAGCGGCGCGATGAAGACGATGAGCGCCCACAGGCCGAGACGGGTCGACTGGGTCGACAACGCGACCAGCACCGAGAAGAGGGCGAGGCCCATGTACGAGACGACGAACTCCCCGAACACGCCCACGTGCATCTGCCGGATCACCGGGATCAACGGCTGGTTCGTCTGCATGGACGCGTACTTCGCGACCACGATGACGTTCACCGCGTAGCCGGCGATCGCCGCCGCCAGCACCGCCGGCCCCAGCTGGAACCACCGCCAATGGTCGAGCGAGGCGAGATGGTGGAACACGAAGCTCTCGATGGCGACCGACCAAGCGATCTGTCCACGGATGTAGAGCGCCTTCGGCAGAGGCAGCTCGCCCTTGAGCTCGCGTCTGTCGGCAGCTCCCAGGAACGCCGTCAGTGCCGCGACGGCAGGTGAGTAGACCAAGGCGGCAGACAGCTCGATGGGGAAGCTCAGGCTGAACGCCATCTCCGACGACGCTTTGACCGGCAGGAGGTCCACCACCGCGACGGCGAGTGCCCAGATGAGGATGCGCGGATCGAGGAACTGATCGGGGTTAACGGAGAACGAGTGCGCGAAGAGCAGGAGCAAGGGCAGGACGACCAGGAGCTCGAAGATCCGCAGTTTCGCGGTTCGAGGATGGTGCCCGGTCGGGATGACTTCTTCAGACAGCGGAGGCACCTTCAATCTCGGCGTCGTCGGGGACCGGCGTCGGCCGCTCACGACGCATCGCTGCGACGACCACGAACGCCATGCCCGCGTAGGCAACGATGTCGCCAGCGCTCACCGCCTGCTTCACCGGCGGCGGGATCGGAGTCACGTCACCGAGGAACAGGAGTCGGTCGCTCGGGCCCGCGAGGTGGTGTTTCTCTCCGCCGCTCCGCACAAGCTCCGTGAGCGTGTCCTGCTGACCCGATGCGGACAACGCATGCGTCGTCACCGGCATGCCGTGATTCGCCCCGATCACGAGGAAGTTCATCAACATGCCGGCCAGGATCAACGGGAACCCACGCACGCGGATGTTCGCGACCGCGAACGCGGTGAGGAGCACGAACGACATCATCAACAGCAGATATGGCCAGTCTCCCCTGGACGGAGAGAGGAACTGCATGGCGAGGCCCACGATCGCGAACGGTGCCAGGCGGAACCGGAGGGAGGACAGCCCGGAGAGGCGGCCACCGGTCGCGAACCCGATACCGATGGCAAGCAGCAGCGCGATGAGGACGAGTCTCACGGAGTTCCTATCGGGGGACTCTGCACCCGGCTAAAGGGGTGAAGGGACGACGATGCCCCCGGGAGCGAAGCTCCCGGGGGCACAGACGTTCAGCTGGGGTTGGATCAGTTCTTCCAACCAGCACCAAGTGCCACGGCCATCGCCGCGAGCCACCCGAGCGACATCACGATCTTCCGAAGACGCATGGGACTCCTCCTTCCACCCTGTGAGGCCGGCATCAGTTCTTCCACCGTGCTCCGGCCGCCAACAGGAACGTGGCGAGCGTGGCGCTGACGTACACCAAGTGCCGCCATTTCATGTTCGCCCGCATCTGACCACCTCCTTCTTCTCTGTAGGACGAAGCATCGGCTCTTGAGCCGACACGGTCTATCGGTCAGCCGTCGCGAAACTCCATCGGCCACAGCACCGGTTTTCTGTCAGGCGCCTGGGGGCTTCGGCGGATCGTGGGGTTAGGTCGAAGGTCGGTACCGCGGC
>JALYLV010000023.1 GCA_030774035.1 Actinomycetota bacterium | reverse complement strand
CTCGAACCTCGGTTTCTCGCCGCCAGATATGGTGCCGCTCGCGAGTTGATAGACGTGCTCACGCGATCCGACGTCGACCGTGTCGCGCTGATTCGAGGGACGCTTCGTCGTCGGTAGGCTCAAGCGTGCGGTTGAAGGTTGATCGTCATCCCTACCGACTCCGCCTGACTGTGGTGTACACGCGGCCCCCCTCGCTCCACGTACACGTCGTCGGGTCCGTTGACCATGACCTCGGTCATAAACGCTAAAGACCCTTTACAGAGAGAGAACTACTGGTGGTCGGCCGACTCGCACGGGGTGAGGTGAAGAAGCCATGATCTGGGTAGAACCATCACGGCTTGTAGAACTTCACGTCGGACTCCGTAACCCATCCGCTGAAGAAGAACTTCAGCGGCTGTCTCTTCCAGTCACCAGGGCCTCCACCACGGCAACGTCACAGGTGAGGGTGCCTTTTCAGACGCTCGGAGGACCTTCCGAGAGCGTCCTCTCCCGAGTGAGGCCGCAGGCAGCACGAGGCAGCAGCGGCTTCACGAGCGAGCCACAGTTGCTCCCGTAACCCGGCTCACACACAATCACTGGGTGACCGAGGCCGTTATCCGCACCTTCCTGATCGGCGACGTGCGTGGCTACACGAGCTTCACGCAAGCCAACGGGGATGAGGCGGCCGCCCGACTCGCCGGGCGGTTCGCACAGATCATGCGAGAAGCCGTGGAATCCCGCGGCGGCGAGGTCATCGAGCTGCGCGGTGATGAGGCGCTCGCGGTCTTCACCTCGGCACGGCAGGCACTGCGCGCCGCCGTCGATATCCAGCTCGTCTTCGCCGACGAGGTAGAGATCGACCCCTCGCTTCCGCTTCGGGTTGGCATCGGGATCGACGCCGGCGAGGCGGTGCCGGTCGAGAAAGGATATCGGGGCGGCGCCCTCAACCTCGCGGCACGTCTCTGCAGCAAGGCTCAGCCGGGTGAAGTTCTGGCGAGTCAGGGTGTCATCCATCTCGCGCGCACGACCGAAGGACTCGACTACCACGATCACGGCGAGTTCGAGATGAAGGGCCTGCCGGATCCCGTGACGGTGGTGCTGATCACTCCGGCCGGTATGGAACCCGGCGCGCTCGGCGCTCGCCTCGATGCAGCAGCGGCGACGAAGCCCGTTCGTCCGGTCCGTACGGAAGTGCCGGCGATGCTCGATCCGCTCACGCCGATGATCGGTCGCGAACACGAGGCCCGGGCACTGCGTTGGGCGTGGCGGAAGGTGCGCCGTGGCACCGGCGCCGCGTGCGTCATCGTCGGACCCGCCGGCATCGGCAAGACACGTCTGGCGGCAGAGGCCGCCGACCTGCCCTCGCGGGAGGGAGCTCACGTCGTCTACGTCGGGTGCGCGGACATCTCCGACGACGACGCGGCGGCTGCGATCGGTGCGACCGATGGTCCCACGCTGTTGGTGGTCGACGACTCCGACGTCGCGGGTCCGAGAACGCTCAGCGCCGTCTCCGCGCTCGTCGACGCTTTGTCTTCCAGTCCCTTATTCCTCGTCCTCGGTTACCAGGAGCAGCAGGCGTCAGCGAAGTTGACCGCGCTCGCCGGGCGGCTCGTCCAAGAGGGCGGCCCCATACGGCCGGCACCGCTGGACCTCGAGGGGGTTCGACAGATCGCCGCCCTGTACCTGGGCGGAGCGGCAGGCGCGCTGCCGGCATCCAGCCTCGAAACGACGGGGGGCATCCCGCGCAAGGTGCACGAGTTCGTCAGCGAGTGGGCCTATCGAGAAGCCTCGCGACGGCTCGGCGACATGGCGTCGAGGGCCGCTTCGGATCGCTCGGGCCTTCGCTCCGTGGAGGCCGAACTGGCAGGATCCGTCGTCGACCTGCAGTTCGTGCAGGAGCAGTCGCGTTTGTTCGCGGCCGGGGCTCCGGACCGAGGGGACGCCGATCGCCAGATCGCCCCGTTCAAGGGCCTTGCGTCGTTCGACGTCGGCGATGCCGCCTGGTTCTACGGGCGTGAACGTTTGGTCGCCGAGCTGATCGCCCGGCTCGCCGGCTCGAACCTGCTCGGCGTTGTCGGTCCCTCGGGCAGCGGCAAGTCCTCGGCGGTCCGTGCCGGTTTCCTGCCGGCGTTGCGGGCGGGCGCGCTCCCGGGAAGCGACCGGTGGATCTTCGCGGTCATGCGCCCCGGCGAACACCCGCTGCGGGAGCTGGATCGTGCGGTGTGGGCCGCCATCCCGGAAGAGCTGCGCGCGAAGCTCGCCGGTTCGGACGTTCCGCTGCGATCGGTGCGGGATGCACTGAACGCCGAGGTGAGGTTCGTGCTCCTCATCGACCAGTTCGAAGAGGTGTTCACCGCCTGCAACGACGAGGCGGAACGCTCGGCGTTCATTTCCGCCATCACGGAGGCCGCGAGCGATAGGCGTGGAAACGAGGCCGTCGTCCTTGCGGTGCGGGCAGACTTCTATGGGCGGTGCGCATCCGATCCGTCGCTCGCATCACTCATGGCCGCGAACCACATCCTGGTCGGTCCGATGACGGCTGACGAGTACAGGCGGGCGATCGATCAGCCCGCGATCCGTGCGGGACTTCGGGTGGAGCCGGCGCTCGCCGATGCCCTGGTGGCCGAGGTCGTGGACGAGCCCGGCGGTCTCCCGCTGTTGTCGACCGCGCTGCTCGAGCTGTGGGAGCGGCGCGAAGGCCGCACGATGCGCATCCAGGCGTATGTCGATACCGGGGGCGTGCGCGGTGCCGTCGCTCGTCTGGCCGAGGATGCATTCGGCCGGCTGACCGAACCGCAGCAGGGCGTGGCCCGCAGCGTGATGCTTCGGCTCGCGGGTCCGGGCGAGGGCGACGCCGTCGTTCGCCGTCGCGTCCCTCTCGCCGAGTTCGAGTCGACCGAAAGCCCCGACGTCGCAACGGTTGTTGACGCCTTCACCGATCGTCGCCTGTTGACCGTGAGCGAAGGCTCGGTCGAGGTGGCGCACGAAGCACTCTTGCGAGAGTGGCCCCGGCTGCAGGGATGGATCGAGGAGGACCGCGCCGGCCTGCGGCTGCGCACTCACCTTACGGAGGCGGCCAAAGAGTGGGAGGAAGGCCGGGAAGATCCAAGCGAGCTCTATCGAGGAACGCGCCTGGCCTCGGCTCTGGACTGGACTGCCGATCACACCCTGGACCTCAACGATCTCGAGCGCCGGTTCCTTGGCAGAAGCCGGGAAGCAGCCGAGCGCGCGGCCGAGCACCAGCGTCGCACCAACCGGCGTCTGCGAGGTTTGCTCGCCGGCGTCGCCCTGTTACTTGTCTTCGCGATCGTCGCCGGATCGGTCGCTGCCGTGCAACGGACGCATGCGCGGACCGCGGCAACGGACGCCCTTGCTCAGAGCCTGGGGGCGCAAGGTGTCACACAGCCGCAGCTGAGCCGCGCGTTGCTCCTGGCCCGAGTGGGCGTGGCACTCGCCCCGTCGAACCGGACGGAGGGATCGCTGCTCGCCACCTTGCTGCGTGCCCCCGGGGTCGTGCACACATACACCACCCCGGAGAACGAGCGCCCGCTGCAGCTCGCTCTTGTCGGCGACGGACGCACGCTGGCGATGGGCACGAACGTCAACAACGTCCATTTCTACGACGTGACGACGAGTGCTCCGCTTGGGACCTACGACTCCAAGAACGGATTCAGCGATCTCTGCTGTGCCGCGGCACCGGACGGGGCCATCTCGCTCGTGGAGACGAAGCCGTCGTTGCCGGTACCGGTCGTGATCGATCCGCGCTCGGGCAAGATCACCCGCACCTTCACCCCCGATCATCAATTGACGGGACTCGGCTTCGCACCGCTCGCGATGGCCGAATCGCCCGACGGTAAGACCCTGTACCTCGCCTCCAGCTCGGCTCCACCCCCAACCGCGTTCCAGACTCCTCCCGATCTCTTCACGTGGATCTACCGGTGGGATATCCCGCGTGGCAACCTCCTCGGACGAACCGCAATCGGACGCGGCACGGTCGTCGGGATGAACGTGACCCACGGCGGATCCCGAATCTCGGTCGTCACCGGCGTCGGCGAGGTGCAACTCGACGCGACCTCGATGCGTGTCATAGAGAGAGTCCCGTTTCACATCCGCGGACGGAGCGGCGTCGGTACCGGGGCCATTAGCGCCGACGGTACGAGGGCCGTCGTCGGTACCTCTGAGCCCGGCGTCGTCGACTTCGTCGACCTTCGGACAGGCAAGGTCACCCAGGGTACCGGCAACCCGATCACGCAGATCGACTCCGTCGCGTTCTCGCCGACCGACCCCTCGCTGGCCGTGACGACCGGCGACGATGGAAGGGTTGTCCTCTGGGATGCGGCCACCGCTCGCGTCCAACAGGTTCTTCCTCTGCACGCCGGCAGGATCCCGAGCGTCACGTTCGCCGCGGACGGGTCCTCGTTCTTCACGGTCAGTCTTGACGGAACCGCCCTCGAGTGGGGCCTCGTGAACGGCGCCGGCTTCGGATCGACGTTCGACGTGTTGCCGTCCGGCGTCGACCCCTCGACCAACCCGATCGGCTTCGGTGGTCCACCTCCCGTCGCCGCAGGCACGACACGATCGGCCTTCTCTCAAGGTGGAACGCACGTCGCGGTTGCGGACAATATGACTGGGAAGCACGCCAGTTTCTCGGCCGCACCAAAGGGGTACTTCGTCTTCTCGCTGGCCCTCTCGCCGGACGGCCGCACCCTGGCGGTGGGTTCCGAGGGCGGTCGGCTGGGTGAGAAGGGAGCCGTTCAGCTCTGGGACGTCTCCGGCGTCCCGAGGTTCGAACGGACCCTGCCGTTGAACGTGCCGTACCCGAGCGTCAACCAGGTCGCGTTCGCCGACGGCGGCAAAGAGGTCCTCGCCGCGACGGGAAACACCGACCCGAAGACCGGAGCGCCCCTGGGCGGATACCTCGTGGCCTGGCGCACGTCCGATGGCTCGGCCGCCTTCCCACCGATCCTGTTCAAGGGCTTCACGGTGCGCGCGTTCGCGCTGAGCATCGCCGAGACCTCAGCCGCGGTCGCGTTGGGCCACGGCCCAGATCCTTCGCCGCTTCGATTTGTGAGCCTTCCCAGTGGCACGCAGGTGGCGAGCGTCGATATCTCCACCGGACTGATCGCATTGGCGTTCGGCCAAGACGGCTCATTGCTCGCCGGCGACTACGCGGGGCATGTCCAGCGCTGGAGCGTGCCTGCATTGAAGCCGCTCGGCCAGCCGATCCTGGCGGGCGGTGGCCCGCTGGGCTCGGTGTCCGCGGTCCCGAACGCATCCCTGTACGTGACCGCGGACTTCGACGGAACGACCAAGCTCTGGGACCTCGCCTCCGGCCAGCAGGTGGGGTCGAGCTTCACACCCCTCGGCGCCCGCTGGATGGCGGCGCCGGTATCGGCGGACGGAAGCACTCTCGTTGCGTTCGCGCAAGACGGAAGCGCCTGGTCGTTCCCCCTTTCGCGGAGCGAGTGGGCGCAGCAGGCGTGTCGAATCGCGGGACGAAACCTCACGCCGACCGAATGGTCGCAGTTCGTGGGCGACCGGCCGTTCGTGAAGGTGTGCCCTCAGTATCCGCTCGCCCGCTCCGACGCCTCGTAGGCTTCGGCCGATGCCAGCAAGTACGTGCGCGGCGCCATCAAGGCGTCGGCCACCTGCGATGAGTTCGAAGCGAGACGTTCTACGCGCTGACGTCGCGTCTCACGAACCACGCCCGCGCACGCACACTGCCCGACGGGGGAAGCTCCGTGATGTCGTATGCCTCGACATCACGAGCACGCGTTAGCGAACCGCCCCGGGTCTTCCCGATCTCACCGACCTTCCGGAGTCACGTGGTGATCGGCTAACGCCCGCGTCCAGTCCCGCACGAGGGCCGCCCACCCGGCATCGAGGACTCCGGCCCGTGTCTGGGGTCGGTGCTTTGCGGGTGCCTTATGGGCTTCGAATCAGGGGCGTAAGGTCGTTCGTGCACGTGCACGCAGCGCCCCGAAGCGGGTTCATTCCATACAGCTCTTCAATCGTCTTCAGGATCGAGTAGTGGTCCGCGGACATTGTGAACGTGTCACCGCTCTTCGCTCCCGACCCGGCAACGATCGTGACGATGTGTCCACCTGCTGCGGTCCCGCAGCAGCCGATGGTCCCCTCTCCTTCGTCCCACGTGAGGAACAGGATTCCTCCACGGCCGAGCGAGTTCAGAAGCGGCGGGATATGCCCGGCGAGCCAAGCATCTGCCGTAGCGGTCGAGCAATCGTGCCCGTCGTTGCACAGGTTGGGTGTGATCCAGATGAAGTCGGGCAACGCACCGGACGCCGCATCGCCGCCGAACCGGGTGAACGGCACTACGTTCGAACACCTCGCTGGGTCGTTCACGATGTCATCGAAGTAGACGAACGGGTCGTGCTTCTTCGCGTAGCCGTCCGCCTGCGCGCCCGTGAAGCAGGGGCTCGGCATGTCCTCCATGTAAGCGCTCCAGGAGATGCCCGCCGACTCGAGCTGATCGATCAGGTTGGTGGCCCCCACGGTGCAGTCGGTGCAATCAGAGTTGACGCCGAACGTCGAGCCGGCCAGTAGGGCGAGGTAGTTCGGAAGTGACGGGTGACCCACGGCGTAGGAACTCGTCGCGAGCCCGTAACGCGCAGCAAGACCGTTCACGTATGGAGCGTCGGAGCTTCCGATCACCGATGAGTAGTCGCGGTTCTCCATGACAACGACCGCGACGCGGGAGACGGTACCGCGTGTTGCACTGGGCGAACGAGGGCTGCTCGGATGCGCAGAGATGCCCGATGCTGACGGGCCCGAGGGCGAGGAGCTCGAGGCGCGAAGGGAGGTTGTCGCGCAGGAAGCGAGGAGGATGACAAACGCCGCGGCGGGGATCGATAAGTGTCGCATCCAAGCCCGACTGTCACCCGACACGCAGTCGGGGTCAACCGTAGCTCATCGACCCACGTGGGCGCCGTCGACACTCGGGGAGTGAGGAAACATCGTCGTTGAGAGAGTGAACCCCGGCTAGCAACCTTCGACATAAACCTCCAGGGTCTCCTACTTACTTTCTCTCGAGATTGCCCACAAGGCGAGGCCGACCAGACCTAGGCATGAGCCTATCCACCGCGAGCCCCCGTGATGGTAGAAGAGTGCAACGTACAAGGCCGCTCCGAGGATCATCAGGCCGATCCCAACGAGGCTGAGGGGTCGCACGGGGGCAAGCTAACATCGCTAAGGTCAACAAAGCCGCTACGGTCCCCGTAGCACACTTCTCCGCTCCCGCATCACTCGACCAGCCTTCCCTCCAACAATCAGGTCGTGGATGAATCGGCGCACGCCGATCACGACGGCCACCGGCGGTCCGGGAGAGGGAGGTGATCCCGGGCTCGCGCTGCTGGTCCCGCGGTCTCCAGGGCCTTTGTCGCTTAAGGCAGTATGGACAGGCGACCCATAGGCGTCCCAACGCGCACGCGATGGGATATAACCGGCCGAGATGGCACCTAATGCGGAGACACCGGCCTCCGCTTGACAGTCACGGCGGCGGTTTCGCAGGGAAGCCCCAACATCGGACAAGGGGTTGAGGGTTCCGGCTCCCAGGAAGGCGTGCGATGTGGGTTCGAATCCTGCCGGACCCACGCACGCACGCCGTTCGGATCTGCTTTCGTGACGAGTCTGGACGATCACCGAGCGCCCCTTCCGTCGAGCGGCGATCTCTCACCCGCACCCTCGAGGGGCAACGGGACCGGGCCGAGTTGGAGGTTTCGGATCCCATGGTGTTTCCGGGCGAGCAACGATAATGTCCGGCCCATGGGGGGAACCGCGGGCGAAAGCCTCGACCGCCGGCTGGTCGCGGTGATGTTCACCGACATGGTCGGGTACACGGCGCTGATGCAGGCGGACGAGCGCCTCGCGGTCGACAAGCGCGATCGATACGTGGACGCCATCGCGCGTCATCACGACGTCTTCGGCGGGACGATCGTCCAGCGTCTCGGGGACGGGAGCATGAGCATGTTCCCGAGCTCGCTGGCCGCGGTGCGTGCCGCGGTGGAGATCCAACGGGAGCTTTCGGCACAGGACGTTCCCGTCCGGATCGGCGTCCACGTGGGCGAGGTGATCGTCGAACCGGAACGACTCACCGGGGACGCGGTGAACATCGCCGCCCGGATCGAGTCCTTCGCCGTCCCGGGTGGCGTCATGCTTTCGGACTCCGCGTACGACCAGATCAGGAACCAGAGCGACCTTGCGGTCGTCGAGCTCGGTCGATTCAGGTTGAAGAACGTGGGGCGCCCGTTCGAGCTCTACGCGGTGGCGACCGATGGCGTCGTGGTGCCGGACCCCACCGCGCTGGACGGCAAGGGCGAGCGATTCGCGAGCCTGCCGAGCAACCTCCCCGAGTCGGTCGCGCCTCTGCTGGGCCGGGCCGCGGACATCGCCAACCTCGTCGAGCAGGTCGGCGAACATCGGGTCGTCACGATCACGGGCCCGGGCGGCGTCGGGAAGACGAGCGTGCTCGGCGAGCTCGGCAGAGTGCTCGCGCCCGAGTTCCTCGACGGCGTCGCGCTCGTGCCCCTCGTCGACGTCGCCGATCCGACCGACTTCGTTCCATGGCTCGCGCAAGCTCTCGACGTAAAGGAATCGGAGGAACGGACGCTCGGAGAAGGCGTGGTCTCGCTGATCGGCGACCGGAAGGCGCTCCTCCTGCTCGACAACTTCGAGCAGATCGTGGAGGCCGCTCCGGAGGTGGCGACGCTCGTCGCGATGTGCCCTCAGCTCCGGGTCGTGACCACGAGCAGGACGCCTCTGCGGATCGCCGCCGAGGGCGAGTACCAGCTCGCCCCCCTCGCGCTCCCTCCGTCCTCCGACGACTCGACGGACATCCTGGCGTACCCGTCCGTCGCCCTGTTCGTCGAGCGGGCGGACACCGCGAGGGGCGGCTTCGAGCTGACCCCTGAGAACGCCGGGGCGGTTGCGGGCATCTGTCGGCGCCTCGACGGACTGCCGCTCGCGCTCGAGCTGGCCGCCGCTCGCCTGCGACTGCTCCCTCCGGGAACGTTGCTCGAGCGACTCGATCGCGCGCTCGACGTGCTCACCTCCGGGTCACGCGACACGGGCGAGCGGCACCGGACGCTGCGCGCCACGATCGACTGGAGCCACTCGCTCCTGACCGAGTCGGAGCAACGACTGTTCCGCCGCATGGCCGTGTTCATCGGAGGCAGCACGCTCGCGGACGTGGAGACGGTCTGCTCGGAGCCCGGCGAGAACTGCCTCGACGAGCTGGAGTCACTCGTCGAGAAGGCGCTCGTCCAGGTGGACCAGAGCGAGCGGTTCCGGATGCTCCAGACGATCGGAGAGTTCGCCCGAGATCGGCTCGAAGCGGCCGGCGAGGCGGGCGACATCTCGCGGAGACACTCCCGCCGGTACACGGATGTCGCCCGCGAGATCCGCGACGGCATCGAGGACACCGACCAGGTCGGCTCGGTCGAACGAGGCATCATCGAGGAGGGCAACCTCCACAGAGCACTCGATACGCTGCTCGCCGCCGCGGCCGATGGAGACACGGACGCGACCGAAACGGGCATGCAGCTCTCAGGCGATCTTTGGATGTACTGGCACGTCCGCGGCAAGAACGTCACCGCCGCGGAGTACGCGCGGGCGTTCCTCGCAGCACATGCGGAGGGCGCCTCGACCGTCGGGCGATCCGGCGCGCTGATCACCGCAGGGCTCACGTCCTGGATGCTCGGGCAGTACCAGCAGTCATCGGACGAGTGGGCCGAGGCCGATCGCATCGCGACCGAGATCGGAGCCGTTCGCGAGATGTGCATCGCGGCGATCACGCAGGCGCTCGCGCTGCTCTTCCTCGACCCGCCGGCCGGAGTGGAGCGGGCGGAGGAGGCCATCCGGGCGGGTCGCGACGCCGGCTTCACCTGGGGGGAGGCCATCGCGGCCACGGTCGAGGGCATCCTCCTCACCGTCACCGGCGACCCCGCCGCGGCCGAAGCCAGGCATACCGAGGCGCTCGGCACCCAACTCCGACTCGGGGACCAGGAGGGAGCCGGGATGTCGCTCGGGGGCCTCGCCGAGCTGGCGTCCGCTCGCGGCGACACCCCCGAAGCCATCGACCTCTACCGACGGTCGCTCGCCGCGTTCGAGGCGGTCGGCGATCTCGGAGAAGAGGCCCGCGTGCTCTCGGAGATGGCCTGGACATATCTGGCGAACGAGGATCCCGCGCTCGCGCGCGAGACGTTCTTCGAGTCGGTTCGGGCGCACACGGACGTGGCGAGCGTTCGCGGGGTCGGCCTCGCGTTGATCGGGCTCGCGGCCACGGAAGCGGCCGAGCACCGGCCGGAGGTCGCAGTGCAGATCGCCGCGGCCGCGGAGGTGTACGCCGGTCAGGAGGGCATCGCCGTGCTGTACAACGAGGACACACCCGGCCGTGAATACCTCGAGCGCGCGGAGGCCGCGCTCCCCGCCGACGAACTCGCCCGTGCTCGCAAGGCGGGCCGCAGCCTCTCGATCGGGGAAGCGATCGATCTGGCCCGGACACCTCTGACGGCCATGACATGACGGCTTCGCCGCTCACCCGCCGGGACGTTCCAAGATGGCCAACACACTCCTGAAATCGGGGTTCGAAAGCCGTCCGATCAGGGCCGCTTCCCCAATCTGGAACGGTGGTTCCCGGATCTCGCTTCGGAGCGAGGGAGTCGCGATGAGTGTCGAAGACAAGCCACTCGACGACGTAACCGAGGCTGACCTCGATGCTCTCGTCGTGGCCGGCTCACCCGAGCGGCGCGTCCGTGATTACAAGGCGGCGTTGCCGGGGGGGACGGATAGCGAACGGAAGGAGTTCCTGTTCGATGTATCGTCGTTCGCGAACGCTGCTGGTGGGCACCTGATCTGAGGAATAGCGGAGCAGGGAGGCGTTCCAACGGGTGTCCCCGGTCTCACGCGATGGTGTGTAACCGGCCGAGATAGCACCCTATGCGTACACGCCTGTCGGAGGTCACCCGTCCGATAGCGGAAGGGGAACCGGCACCGGTAAGGCCCGCAGGGGACGGTAGCCTGGTGCACGTGACCGACACAGGGGCTCTCATCGAGCAGATCCAGAACGAAGCTCTGAACAGCGGGAATAGCCTCGCGGACGCGCTGAGAAAGTGCATGGTGTTGGGCGCTCAAGCGGGCAGCGACGACCTCGTCGACTGGGCAACGCGCGAGCTGCGTGGCTACTTCGCCGAGGGGGACGGCCCACCGCCCGACCTTCCCGACTACAGGATCGTCGCCGCGCCGATCGTGATCGATGGGCAGATGGGCGGCCGCCAGTTCACGCGCATGCAGATCAGTCCGGTGGAGTTGCCGGAACCGGCGCGGGGCAAGGTCAAGGAGGAAGTGGAGCTGCGTTCGGGCGTCGGCGAGCTTGAGGAGATGCTGCGGCGCGGTCGAGAGGAAGGAGGGGAGATCCGCATCGGACTGCCTGCGTCAGCCAGCGGCGCGCGGCTCATGTCGGAACAGCGAGGGCACTTCGTGGAGCGCATTTACTGGAGCGTGTCGCCGACCGCGGTCGCGGGCACCGTCGACCAGGTGCGCACGCGGCTGGTCGAGTTGAGCTCGCGGATCAAGGCGTCGACCGGCGGCACCGGCGACCCGACGCCGGACGCCGTTCAGAACGCGGTGAGCATCGTCGTGACCAACTCGAGGCGAGCCAGGGTGAACGTGACGTCGGCGCAGTCCAGCGGATCCGCTCCGGCCACGGTGACCGAATCAGCGCAAGCAGAGCGACCCTGGTGGCGGCGAACCAAGACGATCTGGGGGTTCGTGATCGGACTCGTGTCGATCGCCGCGCTTGTGATCGGCTGGCTCACGTGGAAGGGCTGAGTCGGATGAACGAGCGGACTCGACGGCGTGGTTGTGGCGGTGATCGCCTTCGCCGTGCTCTTAGAAGTTCGGAACGTTATAGATCACGCCCGCGAAGCGGCAGTCTGACCTCCCTTCGGTCCGTGCAGATCCTGTAGGAAGTCGATAGTGCGTTCGCAAAGCCCCGCGAGTTCCTCGAGGGTGTCTCTCGACGAACGCCCTGAAGTAGGGTCGAGCGATGACTCCACGACACAGATTTGTCAGCGCGACTATCGCCTCCCTCCTGGTCGCGGCGTCTTTACAGACGATCAACGTCCTACCCGCCTCCGCTACCTCGTGCGGTGTGTGGCGTTGGCCGGTCAAGACTCTCTCCGATCGCCGGCGCACTTCGGTCGACTTCGCCGCGGTGTCACGGAGCGTGCGGCACCTTCGACGCCTTAACCCGCCGTCGAGCCTGAGCTCCACGACACCGCGACTGCGAGGCATCGAGCGCAGGACCATGCGGGTCCGGGCTCGCGTGATCGAGGCAAAGATCGAGGACGACTCCGACATCCACCTCGTGATCTCGGTCCCGAACGCCCGTAGGCACACGATGATCGTCGAGTTCCCCAAACCGAGCTGCGTCGCCAAGAAGTTCAAGCGCCGAGCGATGAGACGCGCCAGGAACGCGATGCTCAACAACTGCGGCTCGCTCTCAACCTCATCGTTTACAAGGCTCCGTGGTCGCGTCACCGTTACCGGCGTCGGGTTCTGGGATGAAAAACACGGGCAGACCGGTGTGGCTCCGAACGGGATCGAGCTTCACCCGGTGCTCGGGTTCTCCGGCACGTGCGCGAAGGCTTAATCGAGAGAGCGATTAGGCAGATGCCTCTCCTCTTTGCCCAAGAGCCCAAACGGTGGGACCCGGCGGTTGCCCACCCAGAAGATGAGTGGGCTGTCTTGTGCCCGTGCATATGGACGGCGAACTCGACCCGCGCTAACGATGAGCGTCGGATCGGTACTCCTGTTGCCTTCTTCGATCTCTCCGAGAGAGTTGTCTACGCACTGGGTCTGCTGATGGGTGCTCGCCTACGCCGATCTGACGAAATAGAGGGGTTCGAATGGGGGGAGGGCTGGGCAGACGTGGAAGCAGAAATGAAGAGAGAAATGAAGAGGGCAATCTCATGGATTGAGGTACTCCAAGTGAGCGTGCCTCACACCGAACTGCCTTCGAAAGCGGCGGAGGAGCGCCTCGATAAGGCTCAGTACCGACGCACACCGCAATACATCTCAGAGGAGGCTTACCGGAGCATCCAACGTGGCGTGCAGATCGCTCTCAACCAAGAGGAAGACCGCAAACGCCGCGAGAGGGAGCGCGAGGGCAAGTTCGCCGACCTTCCTCCAGACATTCTGAAGAGGATGCGCGAGCTCGGCATCGGCGTCCAGTAGACCGAGGTAAGCAGGAGGGTCCCCACGCCTGAGCTATGACCTCGGATCTGGGACTCCTCGAAGCGCTCGGCGAAAGTGACGCGAGCGAGCTGCTCGACCTTCTAACGCTTTCCGACGCTGACCCAGCCACGGTGATCTGCTTCACATGAGGGTCGCGACTCAGAGATGACCAATACACGTCCCGCCGTTGTTGTCGCTGTTCAAGCCGTCCCGGGCGGTTCCTCCTCGGGAGGTTTGGCGTACACACCCCCCCCCCAAGAACTCTCGTTTCCAAGGACCCAGCCTGTTTCCAGGGTGTTCACGGCCGCGGCGAAACCTCGCTACGCTGCGTCGCGTGACGATGTTCGGCGACATGTTGCGTCGGGATCGTGAGCGTTGGGGTCTCACGACCAATCAGGCGGCGGTGCGGTTCGGCGTGAAGCCGGCGGAGTATTGGACATCTCCAACTCCACTTTCTCGGGCAACACCGCAACGGGTACCGACCCTAACGACTACACGGGTGGCGGAGCCATCCACAGCGCCGGGCCGGCCAGCGTCGCCAACTCCACGTTCTCGGCCAACAGCGCAGCGACTGCGGGGGCTGATTTTCAAATCGCCAACGGCGCTACGGTGACCCTCAAGAGCACGATTCTCGGAAGCTCGGGAGGCTCGAGCTGTTCCGTCTATGACACTGGCACGTTCCTTGACGCTGGCTACAACATCTCCTCGGACGCGACTTGCGGGCTCTCGATCTTCAGCAACTCCCAGCCAAGCACGAACCCACTACTCGGGGCCCTAGAGAACAACGGTGGTCCGACCCAGACGATGCTTCCCGGCCCCCCGGCGATTGACAAGATCCCGTCGGGATCTAACGGCTGCGGCACGACGGTCGCGACCGACCAAAGGGGCATCGCCCGACCTCAGGGGTCCAACTGCGACATTGGTGCGGTCGAGGTTGAGGTGACCTACTCGGTCTCCGGCTTCTCCGCCCCGGTGAACAACGATGGAGTCGTCAATCTTGTTAGAGCCGGGCGCGTGATCCCGTTGAAGTTTCGAGTGACCGACGAGACGGGCGCACCGGTGCCTGGGCTCACCAGCCCTCCCGTCCTTGTTTCCTCAATCGGACGTACGTGCGAAGGCGGAGTCACGAGCGACGCGGTCGAGAGATACGCAGGAGGCTCCGGTCTGAGGGACCTAGGCGGTGGGTACTACCGGTTCGACTGGCAGACGCCCAAGAGGTACAGGGGCCAGTGCAGGACATTAAAAGTGACGATCGGTGATCGAAGCGGAGACCGCACCGCCGAGTTTCGCTTCAGGTAGGGATCAGGTAACGCGTGTCCGAACAGATCGACCACATCGGCGCCCGGATCGTCGCCGCTCTCGGCGAACCTGCGGCTCGTGAACTGCTCGACGTGCTGACACGCACGGAGGAAGACCGCGCCGCGTTAATCGGACGGCTAAGCCAACGCGAGGACGCCGCGTGGCTCGCCGAGCTGCTCATCGACATCGAATCCGACACCCACGACATCACGCGCCTCGAACTAATCAGAGCGCTCCGGGCGGTTGTGACGTAACTCGGCTCTCGTGACGTGGGATGAAGAGAGTCCCCCGCGGGGATTGCCTGACGGCGCGAACCCGCATCGCCTCCGAATCTCCTGGTCGGTCACTGTCTCTGTTGCTGGGTCCTTTGCGCTGGCCTCTACGAGCTGAGCGCGATCGCCTCCTGCAGGAGCGCGTCGGTTTCGGCGAGCGCCGGTGCGGCCCGGAGCCGCTCGAAGATCTCGCGGGCTTGTTCCATCACGGGTGCAGCCTCGGTCGGTCGGCCGAGCCCGAGCAGACAACGGCCCTGGCCGAGCAACGCGAATGCCTGCTCGGGGACGACCCCGAACCGCTCCCAGCGATCGGCCGCATCGGCATAAGCATCGGCGGCGGCCTCCAGGTCACCCCGGGCCTCTGCGAGACCGGCCTCCGCCGCGACCAAGGCGTACTCGGCATACGGAGAGAGCCGTTCGACGCCGTTCACGAGCCGCTCGGCGAGTGCGGGGTCAACCCCTAGGGTGATGCGAACCATGGCGGGTAGGAAGGCGCCGTAGTACACGGTCGCACGGGCGCCGGGGAAGGCGTCGATCGCACTGAGCAACGCAACCGCGGCGTCTTGCTGTCCGAGCCCGGAGCGCACGAGGGCCGCCGAGCCGAGGGCGAAGACGATGGCCTCCGCAAACTCCAGCTCCTTGGCCGTGGATTCCAGCTCGTCGAGCCAGACGAGCCCCTCTCCGCCCTGTCCGCGTAGGGCGAAGATCCGAACCTGCACGGCGCGTATCCCGATGAGGGCCCACACTTCCCGCGTCGCCTCGAGGCGCTCGATGATCCCGGCGGCGACCTCGAGCGCCTCCTCGTGCTCGCCTGCGTCGAAGAGCGTATCCAGCATGCTCGCCGTGAGGTGGTCAACCATCTCGGTCAGCCCCCGGGCTTGCGCGAAGTCGATCCCGTCGCGCAGGACCGCCAGGGACGAGGCGGGGCCTTCAAAGCTCCAGAGCATGTATCCCAGGTTGTTGAGGTGATACGCCACCTCACGACCTTGCCCGGCCTCGGTGGCGAGCGTGATCGCCTCACGGAGGTCCTCGAGCACTCTGGCATCCCCGAGGCCGGCGCGGCCCAAGCCCCGGTAGCCGAGGGCCCGCGCTGGACGGGGAAGACCGAGCTCCTCGGCGAGCCGAAGAGCCCGCTCGGCGACCCGGATCGCGTCCTCGGATCGTTCCTGGAGGGCATCGACCCTGGCCACCTCGATGAGTGCCCCGACGAGCGCAGGGGAGGGCCCTAGGGGCTCCAGGAGCCGAACCGCCTCGAGGGGGAGCGACCACGTCCGCGGATCTGCGAGCTTTTGCATCGCGATGCCGAGCGTGCCCATCGCGCGGGCTGCGGCGGCGAGATCACCTCGCTCTTGGAACGCAGTGACCGCCTCCTGCAAGCGCTCCTCCGCTTCTGTGAGTCGTCCAGCTTGGAAGGCTGCCTCCCCGAACCGGGCGAGCGCCTCGGGGCGTTCGGGGTGTCCCGGTGGGGCGAGCGCGAGGGCACGCTCGAGGTTCGAAAGAGCCGTCGAGGTGTCGAGGCCGAGCGCACGCTCCCCCGCGAGGGACAGGAACCGGAGCGCCGGAGTCTCGAGCTGGGATGCCTGCTCAGTCTGCCCGGCCGCGCGTGCGAGGTCCAACGCAGTCGAGTAATGGTAGGCCAAGACGTCGGCGAGGTCTTCGACGCGCTCCGGCGCTTTCGACTCGATCCAGCGGGCGGCGGCGACATGGCGGGATGCTCGGGAGGCTCGCGGGATCTGTCCGTAGGCGATGTCGCACGCCAAGATGTGCCAGAAGGCGTATTCGGCCTCGCCCTCGATCGAGGAACGACGTGCGGGACGCACGAGTTCCTTGCGGGAGAGTTCCCGAAGGGCATCGGTGACCTGGTTGAGGTCGCGCTCTCCCATCTCGGCGACCGCACCCGCCCAGAAGACCTTGCCGACGACGGCGGCGTCGGCGAGCATCGACTTCGAGTCTGCCGAGAGTGTGTCCAGGCGTGCGGCGATCAGGGCCTGCAAGGAGTCGGGGAACGGAACCTCCGCTCCTTCGCGGAGCTGCCAGCTCGCTCCTTTCTTGATGAGCAGGTGCCTGTCCTTTAATAGGCGAACGAATTCCTCGGCGTAGAGAGGGTTGCCGTCCGAACGGTCGAGGATCGGCTGCTGCAGCTCAGCGGGGAGCACGGGCGTGTACAGCAGAGCAGAGACGAGCCGCGCGGTCTCTTCTGCCGAGAGGGGCGAAAGCCGAAGCGGCGTGAGGTTCAGAAGGCCATGGCCGAAGTCGGGGTGGCGTTCGAAGAATTCGGGACGCGCGGTGCCGACGACGAGCAGGGGAACTGCCTCAGCGCGACCGGCGAGATGCTCCAGGAACTCGAGCATGGCGTCGTCGGCCCAGTGCAGGTCCTCGAAGACGAGCACGGTTGGGGAGCCCTCGGCGATGTGCTCGAGGAACCGTCGCCACGCGGTGAACAACTCCTCGCGTTCGGCACTCGAGTTCGCCTCGATCCCCAGGAGCGGGAGCAGTCGTTGACGGAACCAAGGCTGCTCCGGACCCTCGGGCAGGACCTGATCGAGCTTCATGGTGGCCACGTCCGAAGCGTCGGACTCCCAGATCCCGGCGTGTGCCTTCACGATCTCGCCCAGCGCCCAGAACGTGACGCCCTCCCCGTAGGGCAGACATCGACCCTGCCGCCATGTGATGAGCTCGGGTCGGGAATCGACGTGGGCGAACAGCTCGGCCACGATCCGACTCTTCCCGAGCCCGGACTCCCCCATGACCGTGACGAATTGAACCGCTTCGGCCGCGATCGTCTTCTCGAGGATGCCTCTCAGCAGCGCGAGATCGATCTCGCGGCCGATGAACGGGGTGTCGTGGGTGCGGGTGAGGTCGGTGCCGAACCGCGCACGGGGAGACTTCGGGTGGAAGACGCGCACCGGCTCGGCTTTTCCCTTGAGCGTGGCGGGTTCGAGCTCTTCGTAGTCGAAGACCTGTGTGGTTGCCTCGTACGTCGCGAGGCCGACCGCGACCCCCATCTCGGGGGCGACCGACTGGATCCGCGAAGCGGTGTTGATCGAATCGCCGGCCAGCATGCGCTCCCCCGAGCCCGCGATAACCCCCAGGCGCACGAGCGCCTCCCCGGTGTTGATCCCCACACGCAATCGCAGCGGCTCTCCCCCGACGGCCTCGAGCTCTGAGGCACCCTCAACGATGCGGAGGCCGGCGCGCACGGCACGCTCGGGGTCGTCTTCATGTGCCGCCGGGACTCCGAAGATGCCGACCACGGCGTCGCCGATGAACTTCTCCACCACGCCGCCGAGGGTTTCGATCAAGGTCTTGGCCATCGAGGCGTAGGCGGAGAGCATGCGGTCCACGTCCTCGGGATCGGCCGACTCCGAAGTGGCCGTGAAGCCGATCAGGTCGCAGAACAGGCAGGTGATGACCTTGCGTTCTTCGGGAGCGGCACGCTCGGGCGCGCCGAGGGGCGTCGCGCACTCCATGCAGAACTTCGCGCCGTCTGGATTCTCGTGACCACAGGAGGGGCAGGCAGCCATCGCCCGAGAGTATGCGGGTATAGCTGGCCCGCGCAACGAGACACAGACCTTAGAGGCTTCTTAGGCCAGTCTTAGCGCCTCCCTCCATCCTGGCGGCATGTACAGAAGGGAGGAAATCATGCGGACACTCAAGCGCTTCGCCCTCGCGCTCGGCACGCTCGCCGCCGCGGTCATGGCAGGCGGCGCTCACTACAGGTTCTAGCAGGAGCCTGAGAGCGCACCCACAGAACGGTTCGGGGGAGGAAACCATGAAACTGATCACACGGGTCGCCGCCATCATCGGGTCGCTGATGGCCGTAGCGCTGGCCGGAGGAGCCCACTGGAAGATCTGACCGACCCCCGATACTTGCATCAGAGCCTCGGCGAGAGGCACCTGGCGTCGCGTCGAGGATCGCCTGGCCGGGCGCTACACCGCGGGAGCTCGTGAGAGCAACCGAAGAAGGTCGAGTACAGTCCCCGAAGGATGGGAAAGGTCACCGTCTTCGTCGTGACGATCGCGGTCACCGTCACCGCATCGGCTTGCACGGGTGGCCCCGAACGTGCGAACGAAGGACTTCCTGCGGGTCACGGCGGAACGCTCACCGCCGTAATGACCTCATGGGGAGGTTCGCCGTACGAGCCCGAGGGCTTCGACCCTCAGGTGTTGGGGTTCTCGTCCGGCATCGAAGCCGCGCGCTGCTGCCTCTTCCGAACCCTCATGTCCTACAACGGTCAGACGCGCGGAGGGGAAGGGGGCACCCCGCTGCCCGATCTCGCTGCCGGTGTTCCCACCGTATCGGCCGACGGTTTCACCTGGACGTTCCGCCTCAAGGCGGGCCTGCATTACGCACCGCCCCTCCAGCACACCGAGATCGTCGCGCAGGACGTCATCCGCGGCGTTGAGCGAGCGCTAGCGCCGATGACGGGCAGCGACGCCAAGACGATCTGCGGAGGGACTCCGTGCCTGATGGGTGACTACTTCGCCAATCTGATCGTCGGCGTGATCGAGGGCGGCCGCGAATACGCCAACGGGGACACGACGACGATATCCGGGTTGGAGGCTCCCGATGCGCACACCCTTCGGGTGCGCCTCACCCAGCCCTCGGGTGACGTGGCCTACCTCTTCGCCCTGCCACATACCTCCCCCATCCCGGCGAAGCCCGGCGACCCGACGAGCGCGTTCGGTGTGGCCGAAGGACACAACGTTGACTACGGGAGAGGTTTCGCCGTTGCGAGCGGTCCGTACATGGTTGAAGGGAGCGGCGCACTCGACCCCTCCCTTCCCGCCGACCAACAAACAGCCGCCGTCGGTGCTGCGAGGGACTCCTTCACCATGGTGAGGAACCCTTCGTGGGACCCGGCCACGGACGACCTCCGCGTGGCCTATTCGGACAAGATTGTCATCGTGGGCGCGAAGAACCTCAAGGCCGGCGAACAGATGGTGGAGCAGGGTCGGGCCGACCTGGTGTTCGACTACGTCGCGCCGCCTTCGATGGCCCGCCGCTATCAGAGCTCGCCCAGCCTCCAAGATCGCCTGTTCATCGATCCGTCCGATACGACCTCGGTAATGACGATGGATCTGGCCGTCCCACCGCTCGACGATGTACACGTCCGGAAGGCGATCAACCTGGCGATCGACAAGACGGCGTTGGAGCCGATCCTCGCGCGATACCTCACGTTCTCGTCCGTCGCCACGCACATCGGGCTGAACAGCGAAGAGAGCGACCTCCTACAGAACTACGCCCCCTTCGGGAGTGGCGGGGGTGACGTTGGTGCGGCCCAGGATGAGATGGCGCAATCAAGATACGACAGGAACGGAGACGGAGTCTGCGATGCGTCGGCGTGTTCGGGGCTGACTCTGTTGGTGCCGGATCATGATCCTGCTCGTGTCGCCATGGCAAGCTCCATCAAGACAGACCTTGCCCCTATCGGGGTCGACGTGGCCGTCACACGGGCGAACGATTCGAGATGGTACGCATGGTTGTCGGATCCGGCTCCCGAAAAGACGCCTCTCACACTCCTTGCCTACTACAAGAACTACCACAGCGCTAGCGACTGGTTCACCTCCATCTTCTCCTCTGGGATCGTCGACAGTGTGGATCCCACCCTTCTGGGAGCCTCTCCGGAGCAGTTGCGCCAGTGGGGCTATCCGGTCCGATCGGTTCCGAACGTGGACGTTCGGATGCAAGCGTGCGCGCAGCAGACGTCCGACGCTCAGGTCGCGTGCTGGGCAAGCTTCGATCAGTACCTCACGGCGACGGTCGTCCCATGGGTGCCGCTGCTCTCCTGGAACGGCGCCTTCATCGTGTCCTCCCACGTGGCGAGATTCAGCATCGACCAGTCAACACCGTTCCCCGCCGCTTCACTCGATCGCATCGAGCTGAAGCCAGCCGCCGCATCGCCGAGCGCGTAGCTACACCTACTCCGCCCGGACGGTGACCCAGAGGTTGCCCTCGGGGTCTATCGCGAGGCTGCTCGGACTTCCTGAGACGGCGAGCGTCTCGATGACGTTGTTGGTGGCGGGATCGATGCGCACGACCGCGTGGCCGGCGACGGCCCCCACCCAAACGGCGTCACCTGCCGCGACGACGGCCGTCGGACCGGTGGGGACGCCACCGATTGTGGAGACCGCGTGCCCCGTCGCATCCAGCCTTGTCACCGTGTTCGCGATGGCGCTTGTGACCCAGACGTTCCCCTTGGCGTCCACCGCGATGCCGGATGGTGCCGTCTTGACGTCGAACGGCTCAGCCCGGTTCGTGGACGGGTCGATCCGGGACACCGTGTGGTCCACGGCGTTGGCTATCCAGACGGGAGACTGGGAACCGGGTCCGACCGCGATCGCGACGGGCTGAGCTCCGACCTTGATCGTCGCTACATCGTTGGTCTTCGGATCGATCCGGATCACCCGGTCGTTCACGTCGTCGGCGATCCAGATCGAACCATCGCCGACGGCGATCGCCTTCCCACCCGGGACGCCGGGCACCTTCATCACGTCGTTCGTGCTGGGATCGAACCGATAGAGCGCCCCGGTGCCGCCTCCGCCCGCGGTCCCGAATCCCGTAGTGATCCACGCATACCCCTCTCCTGCGGCGACCCCCGTGGGGGGACCCAGGGTCGACTTCGTCGCGATGATCGGATCCGCCGTGCTGGGATCGATCCGCTGAACGGTGCCATCGGCCTGGTTAATCACCCAGATCGCCCCCTCGCCGGCCGCGACCCCGTCCGGCGTGCCGCCCGCATCGATCTCACGGGAGAACCCATCTCCGCCAGCCGGGATCTCCGCAACGGTGTTCACGCCCGGGACGACGGTTCCGCCGTTGCGTGTCAGGAGGAACCCACCGATCGCCGCAGCGATCAGGAGGGCGGCCGCCGTCAGCGCAATCCAGCGGCGCGACCGGCGGGCTGGTTCTGCAACCGTCGCCCGGTCCCGCCGCTCGGCGCCCCCTTCGGTCTCGACGGAATCAGGACGAGCCTCGTCTTCGACGGCCACGACATCGAACAGGGTCCAGGTACCGGGGACGCCCTTCAGGTCGAAGACACCCCGCTCCGCCACTTCGAACCTGGCTCCTGCAACCAGCTCCTTGACGGTCTGGGTGATCAACACCTCAGCCGCGCCGGCCTTGCTCATCACCCGAGCCCCCGTATGCACCACGATGCCGTGAGCGTCGTTGCCCGATGTCTCGATCTCGCCGAAATGCACCCCCGCGCGGATGTCCAACCCAATATCCTGGACCTTGCGGGCGGCGGCGAACGCGCACCGGACGGCGTCGGCGGGCCCGTCGAAGACCGCGAAGAATCCGTCTCCTGCGGTGTCGACCTCCCGGCCACGGTTCGTCCGGAGCTGCTCACGCACGATCCGCCGCTGCGCCTCCAGGAGGCGGCTCCACCGCTCGTCTCCCAACTCCCGAGCGAGCTCCGTCGAACCTACGACGTCGGTGAACAGCACGGCGCGCAGCACGGTGGTCCGCGGCTTCGGCACGCGGCCAGTCTGCTACTCGGCGTCTCGGTTGGGAAGTAGGACCCAGATACGGTCGATCATTTCCTTGAGTCAGCCGCGCGGAGACAGCGGCGGAGTAGGTCGCGGGCATGGCGTCTCAGCGAGAGCTCGCGATATCCCTTGTGCGTTGCAGCTTCCATCAGTCCTCATGTCGGTGTCCCAAGAGCTGGCTCTTTGTCACCCGGTCACCGCCATCCGGTTACGGTCAGCCAACCCAGCGAGAACCGAACGGACAGTCGACGGATACCAACTTCGCCCGCCTTGGGCCGTGGGCACCGCGTCGCGGTTCAGCTCGGCTGCGATGGCGGCGAGAGATAGGCCCTTCTTCCGGAGTCGGCGGATTCTCTGACGGACCGGATCGGGCAGCTGGCGGGGTCGTCCTAGCCGCACGCCTTGCGATCGCTTCACGGCGAGCGCATCGCGTGTGCGCTGTCCGATCAGCCGCCGCTCGAAGTGAGCGAACACCGCCAAAACGCGATGGTGTGTAACCGGCCGAGATAGCACCTAATGCGTAGACGCTGCCCTCCGCCTTGATCGTCACGACGACGGCACGCAGTGGGGCGCGTGCTCGGTTTGGCCCGGTGGGGATCCCGGGTGCTCCTGGGAACTTTGCCGGGCTGCACGCTCGGCATGGCCGATTCAGAGGACGTCGGCCGCCCCACCGACGAAGCTCCTCGACCTATGAAGGGATCACGCCGAGCTGCTGCATGAAGCTCAGCTGATCCATGCTCAGCCAGTGCTCGATGATCTGGCCGTCTCGGAGACGCAGGATGTCCACGAATTGAATCTCGACCCGCTTGCCGGTCGGTGCGATCCCGTTGAATTCGCCTGTGTGAGTGCCCGTCATCGTCTTCTTGGTGGCGACACGGTCGCCCTCCGCAATCATGTCGTCGATGGTGACGTGGGAATCCGGAAACGCGTTCACGAAAGCGGCGAGGAACATCTTGCCGCCCTCTAGGTCGCCCGGCATCCCCGACGGCGCGCTCAGGTTCACGAAGTCCGGGGCGTTCAGCTCGTCGAAGACCGCCCAATCCTTCTGGTTCTGGACCTCCTCGATGAACCGCTGAACCACGGCCTTGTTTCGTTCCGTCTCGGATTGCAGGTCGGACATGGCGAACCTCCCCGGGCGGCGGCGTCGACGCGATCGGAGCGTCTCATGGGCGGACGGTTGGTGTAAAGGTCGCGCCCGTCCAGAGTTCCGTTCCGCCGCCGGCGAGGCCGTCAGAACACCTTGAAGAAGAGTGTCGAAGGAAACGCCGCGTAGCCAGCCTTCGCGTACACGCGGCGGGCCGGTGCATGACCAACGTCTACGCCCGTGGGGAAGATCAGGCTCCGTCATAGTCCCCTTCGATCCGCCGAGACAGCACCTAATGCGTATACCTCGGACGGTCCAGCGGACTACGGCGACAGGAGAGCGCTGCTCGGCCGTGCAAATCCCTCCTCGGCGCGAGCGAGAAACGTAGTGGGCACGACCCGCGACCATGCCCCCTCGTGCTCCGGCGCGATCGCACGTCTAGTTCAGCACGAAGTACGCAACCGCGACCGGAGAACTGGGAGCCTTGTTGATGTTGATGGTGAACGATCCCGATGTAGGCACCGCAGACTTCACGTAGAACGCACCGCTCTGCTGCACGGTGGCAAGGATCATGCTCGTTGTAGTCACCCCAGACATCGTTACCTGGACGCTCTTCGCTCCTGCGGGGACGCTGACGATCCCGCTCCTACTGAAGATGGCCTTCCCGCTCACCCGCAGCGCGGTGCCGGAACTGCTATCTGCTAGGACTCCCGTCCCAGTGGGGGCGCTTCCACGGACGCCGTAGGCCGTGCCGCTCGTGCCACTATTGAGTCCGTAGACACCGCTGCCCCCGGTGCTGCTGGTGGAACCGTAGAAGCCGTACGCGGTTCCTACTCCGACGGCACCGTAGAGGCCGGTCCCGTAGAGACCGTACGAAGCGCCGGATCCGCGCACGCCGGTGCCACCGCTCGTCGCGACAACCCCGATATTCGCGCCGCACGCCCACAACCCGTCACTGGTGCTCGCATCGCTCAAGGTGTCGCAGTACGTGCCGATCGTGTTCTGCACCTCCGTCGTGTCGGTTGCGGTGTTCTGTACGCCGGCGATCACCGCCGATCCCTGGGTGGCGATCGCGCTCGTCCCGCCGAACACGACGACTGCCGCTATCACGGCGACCGACGCTGCCGCAACCGTTCCTCGTGCCGCTCGACCTGCCATCGGGGGGCCTCCTTCCGTCGACGGTCCGCACATCGGACCGGACCGAGCGAACGTAGTCCACCCGTCGCGGCGAGAGCAAGACGAGCTCGGTGATTGGTTTTCGACGGTCGGTACCCTTGGTCGGTGCCGATGTTCGCAGCGATGCTCCACCGCGATCGCGAGCGCACAGGGTACAGCGTCGCCCAGGCGGCAAGGCGCTTCGGGGTGAGCCCTAACGAATATCGCGAGCTCGAAGCCGGCACTCGCTGGCCGAGCTTCGATACCTACGACCGCATCTGCGAGCTGTTCGGCTGGCCCGAGACGTCGTACGACGCTCCGTAGCGTCGACGTGGCCCGATACCTCGGCGTCACGCACCAGCGCATCACGCAGATGGTGGCCGAGGGGAAGCTGCCGACTCCCCGACGCGACCACCTCGGAGCGTTCTGGACCGCGGGCGTGATCGAGCGGTGGGCCGACCGCAAGTGGTGGGGGACGAAGCCGTGGAGGATTCCCCCAGGCCCGCGTGAGGGGGTTTCCCCCGGCCGGAGGCAGGGAATATCGGTTACGACGCACGAGAGGAGGCCATCGTGGAGACTCCCCCGCAGCCACCCGAGCCCATGCCGCCCCAGCCTGAGCCGCCGGGACCTGAACAGCCCCAAGCCTGAACGGCCGATTCACCGTCGCGCGGGTCAGGTTCTCGATCACTAAGGAACAGGACGGCCTCAGCCGTCCTCTTCCTGTCGGCCAAGCGATGCAACGTTGTCCCTGGCGAGAGAGCCACATCCAGCAAGCTCGTCAGAATGAGCACGATCACGATGGCTGCACGAACCGACGCCCACGCACGAACAGCGAGGCTGCTCCCCGCGACCGCAAGCGCAGCGGTTTCAGGCTGACCTGCCGTCGTCGGGGGAGGCCAGGAGCTTGTCCCCGAGAGGCCTCACCGTCGTCACGAACACCCGGGAACCGGAGTATCTCCCAGTCCGGGCTTCACCTTGAACCGCGTGGTGCTTCGTCGTGCCGCCGAAAAGGAAGGGAAAGGAGGAGGGGTCTCCCCCTCCTCCCGGCCGTACTGCTCAGATCTGCTTACTTGTTGCTGGGCACGGCGCGTGCCGACGAATCCGTGTCGACGTGGCGAACGAACGCCTTGGGTGTCCCAGCGCAGTCGCCCGGCACCGGCGTGTACCCGGCGCCACTGATCTTGTTGTTGACGATCAGGTCCTTGTGGCCCACGTCAGCGACTCCAGCCTGGTAGCCACACGTGGGGTCGTACCCGTTCGTGTTGGTGATCGCGTCGTTGGTGATGGTGTTGAACTTCACGGTGTTGTTGGTCTTGGTCGGTCCAGCGACGCACTTGTTGTTCGTGTTCAACGCGGCGTTGAAGAGCCAGATGCCCACGTCGTTGTTCGTCAGGGTGTTCTTCGTGATGGTTAGCCCCACCGAGTAGGGAAGGCCGAAGCAAGGACCACCCACGACGAGGATCCCTGCGGAGCTTGTCCCTTCGATTGGGGGGTCTTGTATGACAGCGACGTAGGCGTTCCCGGTCACGGTGTTGCCGGTCACGGTCGCCTTCGCGCCGTAGCCGACCTGGATCCCGTTCTGGGCGATGTAATCGACGCGCCCTTGGCCAGTCACGGTGTTGTTCTTAATCGTCGCTGAGATGCCGGCCCCGCTAACCGTGATCCCGCCCTTCTGGTAGTTCGTGAGCGTGTTACCGGAGATCGTGCCGCTCGCGGTGCCGGTACTCAAGGCGCGATAGTAGATCGCGGTCCCGTGCTGCATCCCGTTGAGCGGAGTCTCGCCGATGTCGTGGATCGCGCTGCCGGTCACGCTTACGTTCAGCGCACCCACGTCGCCGTTGACGACGACCCCGAAGTAATTCGCGCCGAAGATGTTGGCGCCGGTGACGTTACCTGGTGTGTGCGCGTTGTCGTAGTAGACCCCGATGTTGCAGGGGATGCCGTCGACCGTGGCGTTGCCCGAAGCGTCGAGCGTGCCCGTGACGTCTCCACCGATCTGCGCGGCGGTCATGTTGATGCTGTCCCGGACGAACCCTGTCGGCGTACAGGTCTGCGTGCCGGTGGCCATGGCCGTTCCGGGTAGGAACGCTAGGGCGATGACGGTGATGGCCGCCGTAGCCGTAGCAGTGAGTGCTCGTTTCATGTGCCCTTCTTCCTCTCGTGGAGCATGGAGGTGCTGGACTCGCAAGTAGCCATGGAGTGGCGTACTCACAAGCTCTGTCGTTCCTTGCGACGAGCGGTCTCCTTCATCCTGGCGATCGTGACCCTTCGGCTCAGCGGAGCTGGAACAGAAGGGCTGGCGACGAGCCACGCGCTTGTTGCCCTCTACAACCGCATCTTCCTGCTAGGGCAAAGCTTCATGCCCGCGATCTGCGACCTACTGCTGGGCTACATGCTGTACAAGTCGCGCCTGGTGCCGCGAGGGCTAGCAATCATCGGCATCATCGGAGCACCCGTTCTCGTGGTCGGCTGGCTGTTTGTGCTGACCGGAACGATCGACCGAACCGGCGGGTTCGCCAAACTGTCTGCGCTCCTGGTCGGCCTGTTCGAGCTCGGTCTAGGCATCTGGCTGATCGTCAAAGGCTTCGACACGAAGGCTGTTGCCACGCTTGAGGCCAAGAGCTGACCGCCTCACGCAATCCGGGTTCTTCGGGCACCACAGCCAGACAGGGACGACGCTTTCAGCCGTTGGAGGTTTGGCATCGAGCGCACGAAAGCGCCTGAGCCACTCGAAGCTCCACGCGCACCCGCACAGTCACAAATCCCGGTGCCCTCTCGACCCGCCCCCTCGCTCCACGTACACGTCGTCGGGACCGTTCACCATTACCTCGGTCAGTGTTCTAAAAGACCCTTTAGCAGAGCGACTGCGCCGGATTGACTCCCGCAGACTGAGCGGGATTTACACCTGGTCCGCGAGCGCGTCGCGGATGCCCCGGAGCACCTCCAGCCGGGCAGCGCGGTCGTCGTCGCAGACCTGTGATGACCGACCGGATCACGCTAGCGTGACCTGTCGCCCCTTCACCAATAGCCATAGGATGAGCGCCACTTCCCCGACGAACGTGACGGTGGCGACGCTGACCGAATAGCTCGCGACGAGGAGTCCGCCGAAGCTGTCGAAGAGATAGCCGACGCCGGCGATGACGAGCATGATACCGACGAGGCGGGGAACGTAGCCCGACGTGTACGCCAGGTACCCGATGAGCATCAGGTGCAGCCCGAACAGCACAAGCGCGACGGTCCAGATGTCGTGGAACGTCTGGATCTTCATCAGCGCCTCGGTGGGTCGGTCGATGCCGACCGTCGTCAGATACTGCCGATCACCCAAGATTGGGAGGACCCCAACGAGTTGGCTGATCGCGACCGCGAGCATCCCCGCGTAGATGAGCCTCAGCCAGGCCGCGAGCCGTGCGAGACCCTCGTGGACCGGTTCGAAGAACGTCAGGAGCGCCCAGGCGACGACGATGTCGAGGATGACCACCACGACGAGTGCAGCGATCCCGAAACGGAAGAGCTCCTCGGAGGCCAGGATATCGTTGGCCGTCCTCGTTGCGTCGCCCTTGGTGACGAGGCCCTCGATCGCACCGAAGTTGCCCGCGCCGGCCAGCACCGCCAGGGCGAGATACGCGACGCCTGCCACGAACGCAGATCGGCGCACCGCGTGGTTCCTTGCTTCTGCCGTCTCCATGGTCACACCCGCGCGGCTCCTTCGCGGACAAGTCGGATCGCCTCCTGGATGCCGCCGGTCCACGGATCGCCGTGCCCGGGAAGCACGAGGTCAGCGGAGACCGCTTCGAGGCGGGGCAACGACGCCACCGCCTCGGCTGCATCAGCGGTGAATGGCGCGACCTGCGGGCCGCGAGCCCCGGTCGTCACCGCGTACGTCGCGAACGCATCGCCGACGAAGAGCGCACCGAGGGAGGGGAGGTAAAGCGCGGCGCTGCCTGGCGTGTGCCCGGGAGTCAGGATGACACGCGGGCTCCCCGGCACGTCCAGGGTCGCACCGTCCCCGAAGGTGGCGACCTCGTGGAGCTTCGGCGTGCGAAGCCCACCGCGCAGGACGGTGAACCAGAGGAATCCCAACAGAGGTCCGAGCCTGATCGGGCCGTAACCCTTCGACGGGTTCGGCACCTCTCCGCGCGCCAGGGCGGCGTCCATCTCATGGACCGAAACCGGGACCCGTTGGTCGCGGCGTAGCCGCTCCGCGAAGCCGATGTGATCGGTGTGGCCGTGCGTGAGGACAAGCGCGCGGACATCCGCGACCGTCCGACCCATGGTCGCCAGCTCGCCGGGGATGTCCCTGTAGAAGCCGGGCACCCCCGCGTCGATGATCGTCACCTCCCCCGATTCCTCGACGAGGTAGGAGTTGACGATGCTCCTGTCCCCGAGTCGATGGATGCGTGGTGCCATCTTCATCGGTGAACCCCCCTGCGCAGGGCGATAGCGGCTACGGAAGCCGCCGCCGTGGCGACGACGATGAGGATGTAGCCCCACAGAAGCCTGTCATACGTGAAGGCATCTGTCGCCGCGTTCCGGGGATCGTCAAGAGGGCAATCAGCGCCACCTCCAACACCACCGCGCGGGCAACCAAGATCCACCGGGGATACCAACGCTCTCGCGCGAGGATGACCAGAACGGCGATCCATCGCCTCGAAGATCGGGATGACTCTGATCGGTCGCTCCCTCGACTCGGTCTGCAACGGACATACTGGGCCGGAGGCTGCCGCCTGCAGCAAGTTGGCCCTCGGCAGGTCCCGCGACGCACACGCAGAATCTGGTGGTGGCTGTGCGCGCTTTCTCTCGGCCCCTAAAGGCAGGCTTGCCACCCACCCATGCCGGTTGGCCGAGTAGGGAATCCCGTGCGTGGCTTCGGGTGCAAACCAGTGTGAACACTCATCGCGCCCTTAGGCGGCCCTCACGCGCCGGGGCGCGTGCCGCCGCCGTGATCCGAGACGCGATGCCTTCACGGAGGTAGGAAACGTCCAGTCCGTTCACCACAACCTCAGTCATGATCCTGAAAGGCCCTACTAGACCGAGACCGAGAGAGAGGGGCCCCAACGCGCTGGAGCGCGGGACATGTTTGGCCCACTGAGCCCGTCCTTCTATGAACCCCGCGAGCCTAGTATCAGGAGATCCGATAGACGCGATGAAGGGACTGCGATGAGTACATACCTGCTGCTCTATAGCGGTGGCGACCAGCCGGAGACCGACTCAGAGACCAAGGCGGTGACCGACGCGTGGGGCGTGTGGTTGGCTGGCATCGGGGACGCGCTCGTGGACGGCAACCCCTTCTCCCCGAACGCGAAGAGTCTCTCGCCCGGCGGAGCGGTCTCTGATGGTCCCTTAGGCCCAATGGCGACGGGCTACTCGATGATCAAGGCGGGGTCGATGGACGAAGCCGTCGAGATGGCTAAGGGCTGTCCGTGAAGCTCAGCGGTGCGAGCATCTCGATCTTCGAGGTGACATAGCTCACATCCTCATCGAGGATGTCCGGACGAGGGGCTCGAATCATGTCGAACAGAAGAATCGCAGTCATCGTGGGCATCCTGTTCTTCTTCCAGTTGATCACGTTCATGATCGGCAGTTCGTTGATCGAGCAGTACCTCGATGGAGAAGCTAGCCGAGCAACGCTGACAATCGGTGTAGCGCTTGAGATGAGTTCGGGCCTTGCGGTCGTCGCCATCGGGTTTCTGATGTACAAGGTCCTGAAGATCGTAAACAGGCGGCTGGCTTTGGGATACCCGATCATGAGGATCCTTGAGTTCGCTGTCTCAGCAGTCCTCGCGATCTACCTCCTGATCCAGCTCAAGGAGTTCCCGAATGCACTCCTGTGGGTCTACCTCCCCACTGGTATCGGTGGGTTGATTCTGAACTACCTTCTATTCACATCGAGGATGATCCCGCGTGCCATTTCTGTTCTCGGCTTGATCGGATACTCCTTGCTCCTGCTTACTGTGCCACTCGACCTTCTCGGAGTTGTGGATGTGAAGAGTGGGGCCGGACTCGCAATGTTGGCACCAGGTGGGTTGTACGAGTTCGTGATTCTGCCCACATGGCTGATCGCGAGGGGTTTCCGCCCACCGGTTGTTGGGACTGCCGGAGGTCTCCCGGTGCAGCCAGCACCCGCCCCTCGTCCGGCCTAGGCGCTTCGGAACGCCGCGAGCGCTGCGACCCGCCCTCCTATCGAGACCCGACCCGCTCGGCCTTCTTTCGAACCTCGCACGCGAGATCGGGCGTACTCACTTCATGACGCGGAACGTGAGATGCGTGACCCCCGCGCCCTCGATCACCCTCGTCCTCTCCAGGTCGATCGGGCCGGTCCCTAGATGGTCGAACAACGAAACGCCGCCCCCGAGCAGGACGTGCACCAAGTCCATATGTATCTCGTCGAGGAGCCCTGCTTTGATGCACTGCTGCACGATGCTCGCGGCACCCACGCCGACGTCCTTGTCGCCTGCGACCGCCTTCGCTTGCTCTACGGCGCTTTCGAGTCCGTCCGTGACGAACGTGAACGGCGATCCTTCGTAGACCCACTCTTGTGGGACCGAGCCGCCGAGGACAAAGACCGGTACGTCCAAGGGGTGTTTGCCACCCCACCCGTTGGTGAGGTCGAACGTCCTTCGACCAAACACCAACGCCCCTGTCGTTTCGCGTGTCTCTTTGAGGAACTCGGCGGTCTGTGCCGCGACCATGAAGACCATCTCGGTCCCAGGCATTCTGTATTCGGTGTCGCCCGCGGAGTACCAGGCCAAGAGCCTCTCGCCGCCGACACCCATGGGTGCTTGAGGGCCGTCATCCGGCCCACTTATGAACCCGTCGAGCGAGACTGAGAGCCCAGTGCGGACTTTCCCCATGTTCGTTCTCCTTTCCACCCCAATCATGTGCGCGAGGTTTGCGTCTCGCAACCCGGGCGTCTTTATGGGCGAGTTGTGGACGACGAAGAGCGAGTGTTCGGCGCCGACCGTCCCCACCTCTGGCTCCGTCGCCCCCCCGGGAACCTGTCCGCACGCGCCGGGGCGCGTGCCGCCGCCGTGATCCGAGACGCGATGCCCTCCACGGACGTGGGAACGTCCACTCCGTTCACCGCAACCTCGGTCATGTCTGCTAAAGACCCTTCTCAGGTCGGTGAGGGACTCGACAGCGCTTGAACGGTCCGCGACCGGCCGCTGGTGCGGGGCGCCGTCGAACAGCCTCGTGTGATAATCACCGCTTCCTTTGTCTTGGAGGAGCAGTGGACGAGAATCCGCTCTCCCTCGATCCCGAGGTCATGAGGCACATCGGCTATCGGGTCGTGGACATGCTGGTCGACCGGGTGGAGGCCCTTGAGCAGGATCGTCCCCTACGTACTGCGACTCGCGAGGAGATGGAGCAACGACTCCGCGAGTGCTCGCCTGAGTTTCCTGACAACATCGACGCGATCCTCGCGAGGCTGGAAGCGGACGTCCTCCCGTTCATGGCCCGGTGGGACCACCCCCGGCTCTTCGCGTTTGTCCCGGGCGCAGGCACCTGGCCGGGGGCGCTCGGTGACTTTGTAGCGAGTGCGCTGAACGTGGGTGCCGACCTTTGGCGGGAGTCGGCTGGGGGCACCATGCTCGAACTCGTCGTCCTCGACTGGTTCAGGGAATGGATCGGCTTACCCCAAGAGACGGCGGGCCTGCTCGTGAGCGGAGGCTCTGCGGCGAACATGACGGCGATGGCGTGCGCCCGCGAGGCCCTGCTCGGTCCTATGGACGAGCACGCAGTGGTCTACCTCTCAGAAGAGAGCCATTCGTCCCTGGTCCGGGGGGCACGCATCCTCGGATTCCGGCCCGAGCAGGTCCGCGTCCTACCCGTCGATGAGGACTTGCGCATGCGTCCCGAGAGCCTGGAGGACGCCATCGCGGCCGACCGCAGGGATGGCCTCCGGCCACTGTGCGTCGTCGCAACCGCCGGGTCGACCAGCACCGGGGTTGTCGACCCGCTGCGCGAGATCGCGGCGATCAGCAAGGCGCACGAGGCGTGGTTCCACGTGGATGCGGCATACGGTGGGTTCGCCGTCCTGACGGATCGTGGCAAGAAGGCCCTCGACGGTTTGGAACTCGCGGACTCGATCACGCTTGACCCCCACAAGTGGCTTTCCCAGTCCGTCGAGTGCGGCTGCTTGTTGGTCCGCGACGGGGCGCTGCTCCACCAGGCCTTTCGGATGACGCCGGACTACCTGAAGGACACGGAAGGCACCATGCGAGAAGTGAACCTCTCTGACCGAGGCATGCAGTTGACAAGAGGAGCTGCTCGGGCCTTCAAGCTATGGATGTCCATCAGCTACTTCGGTGTCTCCGCGTTCCGAGCGGCCATCGACCGCTCACTCGACCTCGCCAGAGAGGCCCAGCGGATCATCGAGCAGAGCCCGGAGTTCGATCTA
>JALYLV010000022.1 GCA_030774035.1 Actinomycetota bacterium | reverse complement strand
GTCATACTCTGTATGACAGACCAAGAGGAATCGTTCTGAGGTCCGCTCGGATCACCTAGAAGAGTCTTCATGGAGCCCCCCGGGTTGCGCCTTTCCTGATACGTGCTGTAACGAACCGCGCGCCGGGACGCGTGGCCACTTACTGCATGTCAGGCGCGTGAAGAGGCTACGACTCGATCAGACCTGCATTGGTTGGAGTGAACCCGCAGGCGTCTTTGGCCCGTATTCAACCGCGTCACGGGACGATGCCGGCGCGACGGAGCCCTGCCCAGGCGACGGCCGCAGCTTTGCCGTGACCCTCGATCGAGAAGTGGTTCAGGTCGGACGAGACGTACGAGCGCCGGTCGACGATCCGCCCGAACGCTCCGCCGTCGTAATGACACCGCTCAAACCGGTCGCACCCGGCCTCGAGCTGCGCCTCGTACCCGTGGATGATGTCCTCGAGACGTTTGAGTTCCTTCGGAACGATCTCCCCATCAGGGCTGACGAAGGCGCACGGGCCCGTGCCGCCGATCTGCTTGCGTTCGGTTTGGGTGGGGAGCACCTTCTCGATGTTGCTCGGGCTCCCGAACTGGCTCACGACGAAGATGTCGGCATCGGGAGCGCCCTCCGTCAGGATCGCCAGCGCCTCCTCGAACGTCGTTCGGAAACCCGCGTAGTCGCTATCCTTCGCAGGACAGACCATGTCGTTATCCATGATCTGGATCACCACGAGGTCGGGTAGTGGGTCGAGGTCGACCGCCTGCTCAGCTTGCACGACTAGGTCGTGAACGTGGCGCCCCCCTGCGCGAGGTTGACGTTATGCCCCTCGATAGCACCTCGGGGTTCGTCCCCGTCGCCCACGAGTTCTCCCGAACCTCGACGCCTGCTTGGTTCGGATCCGAGTTCTCCCCCGTCGCACCCGAGTGCGCGAGGACCACGATGGAGCTCGGGTATCCCGGGACGGGGGCGATCGATGCGGTAGCGCTCGGCGGCTGTGACGACGCCGGGGTCGGGATCGCCGACGTCGTCCCGGTCGGCGACGTCGCGGAGCGGTCGCATGAGGCGAGCAGGACGATCCCGAGGGCGACACTTCGCGTGATCAATCGCGGTCGCATGGTCACGTTGGAGTCTCGCACGCGGCCGTTCACCCGGACAAGATGCTCGGCGCGACCAGGTCAAGCCGACCTGATTTCAAGCAGGTCCCCACGTATGACCTCAGAGATGAAAGGACCCGCCCGACCGCGTCGCGCGGGCCGCATGCGCGGGGGCGCGTGTCCAATTAGACCCCATGACGCTAAGCGGGAACGCGCAACTCTCTATGCCTGTCCGCTCACTACCCGGTACAAGTGCCAACGGTCGGGGACGCCCTTGAGCTCGTGCTCGCCGGCATCTTCGAAGGTGAGGCCGCTGCCGGCTACGAGGTCCTTCACGGTGGAGGACACCAGCACCTCGTCGCGACCCGCGAGGGTGGCGACCCTCGCCCCGATGTGGACGCCGATGCCCTGGATGTCGTCACCGACCAGCTCGATCTCTCCGGTGTGGCATCCGGCGCGGATCTCGATGCCGAGCGGCCGGACCGCCCGGCCGATCGAGCGCGCGCATCGCACCGCTCGTGCCGGACCGTCGAACCTCGCCAGCAGCCCGTCGCCGGTCGACTTCACGTACGTGCCGCGGTGACGGACGATCTCCTCCCTCGCACGCTCGTCGTGAGCGGCGAGCAGCTGCCGCCACTTCGAATCCCCGAGAGCTCCAGCCCGCTCGGTGGAGTCGACGATGTCGGTGAACAACACCGTGGCGAGCACGCGATCGGTCTCCGGCAATCGGCGGACACCGGTCAGGAACTCCTGGATCTCGTCCACGAGCGCCTCCGTGTCGCCAGCCCATGGCGGGCTGTCGGCGCCCTCGAGCTCCACGTACTTCGCCCCCGGGATCTGCCGGGCGATGTACCGGGCACCCTCCACCGGCTCCGCCGGATCGTCTCTGCGGTGCAGCACGAGCGTCGGAACCCGAATCGACGGAAGCACGTGCCGCACGTCGGTCTCGCTGTAGAGGCGTTCGAGGGCGACGGCCGAGCCGGGGGTCGCGGAGAGCCGCAGGTACCGGCCCCACCACTTCCGGGTCGCCTCATCCGCGTACGCGTCGGGCGCGTACCATCGCATCTGTTCCTCTTGCCACTCCTGACTTCCCCAGTGGTTCGCCATCTCGTCCATAAAGCTCTCCCACCGATCGGGCTTCCACTGCCACGGATACTCGGGGGTCCACCTCCCGCTGGCTGACGTTCCGTACAGCACGAGCGCATGGGTGCGCTCCGGGTAGGTGGCGGCGAACAGCATGCAGAGGTAGCCGCCGTCGAGGAACCCCGCGAGGGCGGCCCGATCGGAGCCGACCTCATCGAGCACGCGGCCGAGGTCGTCCATCAACGTCTCGAGGGGCGGGAAGTCGCCCGGCGAGAGCCGGTCGGACAGGCCGGTGCCCCGGCGATCCACGGCGATCAGACGCGAGAAGGAACCAAGCCGACGGAGCAGGTTCGCGTAGGCGCGCAGCTCCCAGTTCAGCTCCAGGTTCGACTGATACCCGGGGACGAACAGGAGGTCGAGGGCACCTTGCCCCACCACCTGGTAGGCGATCGAGAGCCCATCCGTGGTCCGGGCATACCGCGTTTCGGGAACGTCGATCATGAGTTCACGACACGGTAGAGGTGCCACCGGTCGGGGACCCCTTTCAGCTCGTGCTCGCTGCGGTCCTCCACGGGCGCATCTTCGCCTTGGCGCTTCCGGCAGACAAGTCGGGCGTGAGTCGTCCCCTCAACCGAGACCTCCGCCCCTGATCCTGTCCGGAACGGCTTCTAGCGCTGGGGCGCGCGCGGCGGCTCTGTCCGCCGACGCGGAGTCGATCCATGAAGCCATCACGGGCTCCTCGGGACCCGACCGATCATCGTCAGGCTCGCCCATCGGCGGGCCGTTGAGACGATCAATCGAGTGTCTTGGCAAACGCATGGATGTCAGCTGCAAGTAGGTCGGGCTCCTCGTGTGGTGCGAAGTGCCCACCCCGGTCGAAGCGCGTGTACTGCACGACGTTGTAGGTGCGCTCGGCGTACTCCCGTGGTGGAGTTGAGATGTCGTGTGGGAAGGCAGCAATCGCGGTCGGCACGTCGCCCATCGGAACTCTGCTCCCGGGCTTCCGGTGGGCGCGATAGTCGTAGTAGGGGCGGAACGAGGTGCCGATCGTGTTGGTGAACCAATAGAGCGACCCCTGCACGAGGATGTCGTCGTCGCTCCAACGGCGGGCCAGGTCGCCATCGCAGTCGCTCCAGGCGCGGTACTTCTCCGTGATCCAGGCCAGCACTCCCGCCGGTGAGTCGGTGAGGCCGTAGGCAAGCGTCATCGGTCGGGTCTGCTGCTGGTGTTGGTAGGCACCGCCGTCGTCATCCCATTCGCTCATTCCGTCGAGGTAGGCAACTTCATCGTCGGTGAGGTCGTCGTGGGTGTTCGCGTTCATCACGGCCATGAGGTGGATCCCGGCCACAGTTTCGAGATGTGCAGCGCCCAAGCGCGAGGTGATGCCGGCACCGAGGTCGCCGCCGTGCGCGACGTAACGGTCGTATCCGAGCCCGGTCATGAGGCGGTGCCACAGCTCGGACGTCGGGATCTCGCCGGGTGCCGTGGCTTGCTGGTCGGAGAACGTGAATCCGGGCAGGGACGGCACGACGACGTCATGGCCGAGGTCGGCGAGTCGATGAGCGAGCGGGACCATCTCGGCGAAGGTGCTCGGCCAACCATTCGTGGTCACGATCGGTAGCCCTGTTGGTGCCCCCGCTCGCACGTGGACGAAGTGGACTCTCTGCCCGCTGAGGGTGGCCATCTTCTGTGGCTCGGCGTTCAGTCGTGCCTCGTGAGTTCGCCAGTCGAAGCCGTCGCGCCAGTAGGTGACCAGGCGCTCGAGGGTGTCTTGGTCGGTTCCGGCAGCCCAGCTTGGTTCGGGCCACCGGCTGGGCCAACGAGTGGCAGCGAGGCGTCGGTGCAGATCGTCCAGATCGGCGTCAGGAACGGCGATCTGGAAGTCGGCGACGTCCAGTTCGTTCGTCACTGTTCGGTCGCGGTGGCTGCGGCTCGGGCGAGACCGTCGAAGTAGGTCCCACGCAGGAGTACGTCGAGTAACGAGGACGGTGAGGCGCCAAGCCTGCCCACGAACCGTACTACTGCGTCGGTCGCGTCATGGCCCCATCGGTTGTAGTTGGTCTCGCTGCACTTTGCCCATGGGATTGCGCGGCAGCTCATCGACCCGATGCACGAGGCGCGGTTTCTTGTAAGGCGCCAACTGCCTGGCTGCGAACTCAAGGACCAATGTGGCGTCGAAGTCGTCGGTCGCCTCCACGTAAGCGGTGACGATCTCGCCCCACTCCTCGGACGGCGTCCCGATGACGGCGGCGTCGACGACGGAGGGATGACTGCGCAGAACGTCCTCGACCTCGCGGGGGTACACGTTGTAGCCGCCACTGATGATGAGCTCTTTGGCCCGGCCGACGATGTGGAGGTAGCCGTCTTCGTCGAGTTCGCCTATGTCGCCGGTGCGGAAGTACCGGTCCTCGGTGAACGCTTCCGCGCTCGCCTCGGGCAGGTCGAGGTAGCCGCGAAACACGTTCGGTCCTTTGACCAGGATCTCCGATGTGTCGGCGTCGAGGCGGAGCTGCACGCCGGGGAGCGGTACGCCAACCGTGCCGGGCCTCCGCTCGCCGTCGTAGGGGTTAGAGACCAGCATGAGCGTCTCGGTCATCCCGTAGCGCTCGAGCAGCACCTGGCCGGCGCGCCCACGGATGCGCTCGTGCAGGTCGGTCGAGAGCGGCGCCGAACCTGACACGCAGAGCCGCAGCGATCGGAGCCGTTCGGTCCCGGGGGCGTCGGCGAGCCGGGCGTACATCGTGGGCACACCGAAGAACATCGTGGCGTCAGCGCATGCGGCGAGCACTGCTTCAGGGTTGAATCCGCGCTGCAGGATCATGGCGGCGCCGGTGAGCAGGGTTCCGTGGACGCCAACGCCGAGGCCGTGCAAGTGGAACAATGGCAGGGAGAGGATCAGCGTGTCGTCCGCTTCCCAGTGCCATGCGATCCGCACCGCTTCCGCGCTCGACAAGAGGTTGCCGTGTGACAGCACCACGCCCTTCGGGGTGCCCGTGGTGCCCGAGGTGAAGGCGAGGAGCGCGGGATCGTCCGACGATACGGCGTCGAGTTCCGGCACGGTGCCGTCAGGAAGATCGACGTCGCCGCCGACGATGACGATGCCATCGGGCATCCAGGCGCGCATAGCTGCGCCCTCAATGAGGGCGGCGTGCGGTGTGGCGATGTCGACGAGGACGTCGATCTCACGTTGCGAATAGGCGCCATTGACCGGAACCACGACGAGGCCTAGGCGAAGCGCGGCACAGTGGGCGACGACAAGGTCAGCCGACGCCTCGGCCGAGACGAGAATCTGGTCACCCTTCCGCAAGCCGGCTGCGTGCAGCCGACCGGCGACGCGGGTGGTTCGATCGAGCATTTCCGAACCGTCGAGCCACGTCCCGTCGACATCGCACAGCACTCGACGACTCGGCGAGTTCTGCCAATTGTCTGCCCACGCGGCCGGAAGGCTCACTCGTCGGAGAAGACTCGTCGGGGCGTCCTGCACGACTCGAACACTACCGCCGCTGCCTTGCCGAGGGCGGAAGATCTCGAGTGCACGGCCGCGGCCCTGGCCGTCAAGGCGGCGACGGCCATGGTCGATGCGGTGAAGCCGCTCGGCGTCGAGATCCGCGCCGGCACACACGGGAGAGATCGAACTGGACGGCGATGACGTGGCCGGGCTGGCCGTGGCGATCGGTGCCCGCGTTGGCGCCAAGGCGGGGCCGTCCCCCGGTGCGCTCGTCTCCCAGACGGTCAAGGATCTCGTGGCTGGCTCGGGTCTGGTCTTCGAAGACGCAGGCGAGCACGAGCTGAAAGCCGCTGCCCTCTTAGCAGCCGCGGTTGAGTTCGTCGTAATAGTCGGATCGAGACGGAGGCTCCGGCTGAACAGAGAGCGACACCGTTCCCTGCGACACGGGGTCGGTGCCGGCGATGAACTGGTTCCCCACCGATGCCTGGCTGACCCCTTCTGGCCAGATCACCGTCACGCCGAGCTTCTCGAGGATCGGTGCGGCCTGCGAGACGGTCATCCCGCGAACACCACTGCAGTGAAGTACCTCGCCCGGGGAGAGCGCGTCTTCGGTCGACTCGTAAGCCTGACCGGGAGCGGGGGTCCCGTTGACCTCGATTTCCCAGCTACCCGAGAAATCCGAGGGGACGCGTATCCCGATGACGCACCGGGTTCCTCCCCCTGGCAGCAGGCAAGAGCCCTCAGGTCCGTAGATCGGCTCGAAACTCGAGTTGTCCATGAACGTGATCGTTCCCACGAGGCCCGGTGACGCCGGGGTGAGGTTGACAGTGATGTCGAGGCCGTGCTCGGCGAACGCGGCTTCCATCGACGCAGCGGGTGCACTCGGATCGTCGATGGTCGCGTCGATGTAGCTAGCTTGCCTCGCGAAATGGATACCGGCAGCCTTCGCCTGGGTCGGTGACACGATCGGCTGGCCGATCACAAGGACCGCGACGACCGCGATGAGTAGTAGGGCCACGCCGCCCGCAGTCAAGATGGCGGTAGCAGGTCGGAAGACGAGCCGTGGCGCGCCACGACGCGCATCTCGATCTGTCGGCTCTGGAGTTGGTGAGGAGACGATCTGCTCGAATACGCGGTCCTGCTGTGTGTCGAGCGAAAGGCCAGCGAGCTCTCTATCGGTGATGGTGGCAGTCTTTGCCACCATCTCCAGGAGAGGATCGACGCGGTCGGTCATCGGATTTCCTCCTCCTTGTCGGTGGTGACGGGTAGTTCAACGACCACATGTCCGGTCGGCGCACGCGGTTTCACCTGGATCCCAAGAAGGTCGACTTTCTGGGCGAAGCGCCTGCGCGCGCGATGTAGCCGCGTCTTGGCGGCGTTCGTGGAGCATCCGAGCGCGGCGCCCAACCCACCGGGGGTGAGGTCTTCCCATGCGGCAAGGCGCAAGAGTTCACGGTCTGCCGGTGAGAGTTGCTGCATCGCCTTCGACACGACGTCGGACGCGGGACTAGCGTCACCGGTTTGCCCGCCGACCGGCTCGGCTCTGAGGCGAGCGGTAAGGCGCGTCCAACGCCGCTCGCTTCGTTGTCCGTTCGCCATCACGTTCCGCGCGATGCCGTAGAGCCACGGCCGGGTCTCCGGGGTGTTGGGTGCACGATCGAGGCGCCGCCAAAGGACCAGGAATGTCTCGGCGACGACATCAGCAGCGTCATCTGGAGTCGATGTTCGCCGCAGCGCGTATCCGAGGATGGGGAGGTAGTTATCCAGATAGATCGCTCGGAATCGCTCAACACGATCTTGGTTCGACTCTTCGGATCTCATAGGCCCGGCCACCCTTCACGCCGTCCCGTCGCCGGGCACGATTACCGTACTGAACACCTCCATGCATGTCCGCGAGCACTGGCTGGGTTTCACCATGGGCAGGAATGATCGGTCCCGCGGAGGAACTTCCGCATCAGCGGTGATGCCGGTGAGCGGGCAGGCATAGAGAGTCGCGCGTTCCCGCTTAGCGTTATGGGGTCTGATCGCACCCGCCCCCCGGTGCGTGCCCCGGCGTGACGATCAAGGCGGAGGGCGGCGTCTACGCATTAGGTGCTATCTCGGCCGGCTACACACCACAGTCAGGCGGAGTCGGCAGGGATGGCGAAGCGAGCCTAGGAAGCGATGGCCGAGGGTGCGCGCAGCCTCACTGCGACACTGCAGCTCGCGCGACGCCAGCCACCCCATTTGGGGGTTGTTGGACTTCTACGCTCAGGTCAGTCTTTCTGGGTCGGCATCCGCGATCACCTTCCGCTCCATGGCGGTGGCCGACAGGGATTGAGCCCGGAGGGGAGGGCATCCAAGCAATCGAAACCCTCGCGGCCACCGTTATTGCTGCGGATATTCGTTGTCGTCCTCGCGTGGTTCGCAGCGACAGTCTGACCGCTCAGGGCGACGACAAGGCACGCGGTCTCGGAATGAGATCGGTGCCCGATGTAGTGAGGGAGGGATGATGTATGAGGCGAGTTCGTGTGGCGACCGTATTGGCCACCATCATGGCGACCGCGTTCGTGTGGAGCGCAACGCCGGCAAGTGCGGATGCCCCCGGCCGCCAGCCGGGATTATTCACGCCGATCGGCGGAAGTTACCCCGCAGGGGTCGCGTGTCCGTTCGCGGTGTCGTTCGACCTCGTGGCGGGTAGCGGACAGATCTTCACGTTCGTCGATCACGCGGGCGATCTCGTCCGCTTGATGAACACTGCTCGGCCGGAGACGTGGGTCGTCACGAACCTCGATACGGGTGCTACGTACACGTTTACCGGTCAAGGCGGAGTGACTACCATCACGCCTTCGGCTGATGGAACGACGACGGTTGTGGTCTCGGGCGGCATCATCGGATTCAACGCTCCAACAGATACTCCGCCTGGACCCTTCTCGCTTTCGATCGAAGGCCACCTCATCTTCGTCATCGCTCCCGATGGGACAGGGACGCTCACGCAAGTCTCGGGGAAGATAACTGACCTTTGTGCGGCCGTCTCTTGATGGCGCATCGGGAACGGAAGTGATCTAGCTGAGCGTGTGCAAGTCCGTGCTCGCTCGTCTCTGAACGAGCGCGGGCTGTTGCACGCCCGTGCGATGCTTCGCCGATGGAGGGTCCACGGTCCGTCGGGAGATCTCTTCGGGTTCTCGGGGACGTTGCCAGGAACCCAGCGATGCGCCGGGCCGAGCTCGCGTTCCTCGGATTCAACGCAGCGGAGCCAGCTCTCTGGGTCGCCATCCTCGTTTACGCCTTCCTCCATGGAGGCACCGCCGCGACCGGATCGGTCGCGGTCCTCTTATTGCTGCCGGCCGCCGTGAGCGCACCCTTCATGGCTGCCTTGGGCGATCGGTACCGGCGCGAACGCGTTCTCGCCCTCGGGTTCGCAGCCCAGGCACTTTGGTGCGCGGCAACGTTCGCCGCAATGGTAGCCAGCGCTCCCTCGTGGGTGGCTTACCTGTTCACCTGTCTCACAGCGGTCGCGATGACGACCGTTCGACCGACGTTCAATTCTCTGCTCCCTGCCCTCGCGAAGACGCCGGAGGAGCTCACGGCGAGTAACGCTGTGACATCGCTGGCCGAAGGATCGGGCGCCATCCTCGGAACGCTCGGCGTCACCTTCATCCTCGCGATCTCAACACCTGGGGCCGCCTTCGGCGCGACCGCAGCGGTGCTCGGTGTGTCGACCTTCCTTGCTAGAGGCGTCCGCGCGAATAAGCCTCCACCGCCTGCCGAACCTGGACATCTGTGGGATCTGGCGCGAGATGCGATCCTCGTGCTCGGCACGATCGCGACCCAGCCGGGGACCCGGCTGCTGGTGGGCCTGGCCGGGGTGTTCACGCTCGCGTGGGGAACGCTCGACGTGCTGCTCGTGACGCTCGCGATCGACACGCTGCATCTGGGCGAGTCCGGCGTGGGTGCGTTGAACACGGGGCTCAGCGTCGGCATCTTGATCGGCGCCTTCGCCGCCGTCTTCCTGGTCGGTCGCCGACGACTCGCACCGACGATGTTGCTCGGGGCGATCCTCTGGGGTGGCGCTATCGCACTGACTGGATCCTCGAACGCCGCAGCGCTCGCACTGGTCGCGATCGGCGTCACGGGGATCGGGGCGACGCTCGTCGATGTCGCGGGTCGGACGCTCCTGCAACGGACCGTCACCGACGACATCCTCACACGCGTGTTCGGGGCGATCGAGGCCCTGTGGATGGTGGGAGTCGGCGTCGGCGCAGCTCTGGCGCCGCCCCTAGTGGCTGGGGTGGGGCTACGTGGAGCCTTCGTCGTCGATGGGGCGCTCCTGCCGGTGGCAACGATCGCAACATGGCGGGCGCTCGCGCGCGTCGACGCGCGAGGCCAGCTTCCCGAGCGCCAACTGGCTCTGCTGCGCGCGATCCCGATGTTCGCGCCGCTTCCGTACCCCGTCCTCGAACGGGTCGCCGGACAACTCGACCTGCTCGAGGTCGCGGCGGGCGAGCTCGTCATCGCCCAGGGCGACACGGGTGAAACCTTCTACGTGATCGACGCAGGTGAGTTCGGCGTGGAGCTCGACGGTCGACCCGTCGAGATCCTCCAGGAGGGTGATCACTTCGGAGAGATCGCCCTGGTGAACGACGTCCCGCGCACGGCTTCCGTCGTCGCTCGCACGCAGGGGCGCCTGTGGGTGCTCCGACGCGATGAGTTCCTCGCGGCGATCACCGGAGCGCCCCAGAGCCATGAGGCGGCACGTCGTGTCGCCGCCGAACGACTCGAAGCCGACGAACGATCGGGACCCCGAGAAGACTGATCCGCAGGTGCTCCCGCTCGGGTGTCAGGTTCCAGACGTTCAGTTGTCGACGGCACGACAGTGATGTCGAAAGAACCTGGATCGCGATCAGCGAAGCCAGCGCTTGCAAGACATTAACCTGCAAAACATTCGCCTGCACGACCGGCTTGTCCGCAGCCCAAGGTGCCGGAGCCACCGTCGCCGAGAGCCGGAGCCGGGCTCGAAAGTAGACACAGGTACCGGAGCCGATGTGGGACAGAGGTGCCGAACTTTCACATCTGACCTGCGTGTTCCCTGGTGGAGGTGAGGGGATTTGAACCCCTGACCCCTGCCGTGCGAGGGCAGTGCTCTACCGGGCTGAGCTACACCCCCAGGATCTCGCCAGACTAGCAAAGGGTCCAGACGCGACCGCTTATCGAGTCAGGGCAGAACGAAGGGGCGGGATCAGCTTCGACCGAGGACGTCGCGGGCGTGCCGATCGAGCGCGTCGTGCAGGTCACGCTGCACGTGAGCGATCGAGAGGTCGCCACGCGTCTTCTCGATCAGCGACCGAGCGATGTCCGTGGAGCGGCGGAGGTTCAGCGTGATCGGGTCGGGGTAGTCCATCGTGACCAGAACGCCGTACATATCCTCCATCTGCCGCAACAGGGCTTCGCCCTTCGTGACGTCGCCTCCGCGCAGCAGGTCGAGGATGTGTCGGCGACCTTCGCCGATCGCCTCGGCAAGCCCGTTCAGGAACGGCGCGTCTTCGACGCCGAGCTGCTCGGGCGTCGGCACCGGTTCGCCCGCGATCAGAGCCACCGTGATGTGCGCCTCGGCGAATTCCTTCTGAGCGTCCTGGAGGTAGCCGGCGAACCGGAGGTCGGGATGATCGGCGACGGCGGCGAGGCCCTCGGCGATCGCGGCATGCGATTCGGCGATCAGCGCTCGCGCCCGGTCGGGCTCGAGCCGATGCGCCGCTCTGATCGCGTTCGCACTTGCTCGGATCGAGCGGCGGGCCGCAGGCAGAGCTTTCTCGCGAGCGGCAGACTTCGCGTCGAAACGGACGTGGATCGTGCGGGACAGGTCCTCGAGGTCCACGCCCTCAGGCGCCGACCATCGAGCTCGCGGGTTTCACGACGACGTGAACGAACTCGTCATCGCTCAGCGCATCGAGTCCGTTGGAGGTCGCGCGCGCCAGGTTGCTGAGACCGTCGGCCACGTGACTGGAGACCATCGCAGCTTCCGTGTTGATGACCGGTTCATGGATCGCGCGGGTCCGCGCGTGAGGATGGGACCGGCTGGCGTGCAGTGAATGCGCGCGTTTGATCCACAACAGGATCCAGGTGTAGAGCACGAGCACCGCACCCAGCACCATCGAGAACTTCCAGAAGATCGGCCGAAGCGGCGGGACGAGTCCGATGAGCAGCGTGATCCCGATCGACTCCAGCAGGAAGACGAAGACCTGGCGGCGACGCTCGCGTCCCCGCGCGCGCTTGCGTGCGGTCTGACCCAGGAAGGGGGTGCCCTTGCGGGGCGTCACGATCCAGCGTCCGGAGCTCCCGTGCGACTCGACCTGTGCCAACAGCTTCATCCCGCGCTCGAAGTGATGGACGCTCTCCCGCGATGTTCGTCGCCGATGTCCGGCCGGCAAGAGGAACGCCGCCCACATCATGCCTAATACGGCCAGGAGCAGCCACTCCACCTGCGCAGCCTCCCGTCGGTTGGGGACTCCTTCGGCACTACATCTAGGCTGGGTCGGGAAGCTACCACCACATCTAGGGGCACTCAATCACATCGTTGGGATTCGAAGAATCTTCACAAGAGGGCTAGCCCGAGCGTGCCGATGTGCGTGCTACTCGGCGCGGTAGTCGCCTGACTTGCCGCCGGACTTCGCGAGCAACCGAAGCCCGTCGATGCGAGCGGCGCGGTCGAACGCCTTCGCCGTGTCGTAGAGCGAGAGCGCAGCGACCGCAGCCGCTGTGAGGGCCTCCATCTCCACGCCCGTGCGATCGTGCGCCCGTACCGTCGTCTGCACGCGGATCCGACCGCCCGACTGGTCGGGCTCGACGACGACGTCGGCGCCGGTGACGCGGATCGGATGGCAGTGCGGCAACAGGCGCGGCGTTTCCTTCACGCCGATCACCCCGGCGATCTTGGCGGTCTGGATCGGGTCGCCCTTCTTGGTGCCGGCGACGAGCGCCGCCACGGCATCCGGCGTCATCGTGATCCAGCATTCGGCGATCGCTTCCCGCTCGGTCTCGGGCTTGGCGCCGACCTCGACGATCCGAGTGACGCCGTCCGCGCCGGCTTGATCCGATGAAGTCGCCACGTCGCCTCAGGCCTCCGTCGAGCGGAACAGCATCACGCGCACCTGGGAACCGGCGGGAGCTACCTCGGTTCCGACGGGGATCATCGCGAGGCCGTTCGCGCGCGACACGGTCGAGATCAGGTTCGAGCCGCGCGCGCCGGTCGGCTCCGCGGTCCACCCGGCCGGGGTCCGCTTCACCAGAACACGAGCGTATTGGAGCTTCTGCTCGGGACCCGCCACGTCGCTGACGAGCGTCGCCACGACCTCCGGGCGAGGAAGCTCGGTACGGCCCATCATCTTCATGATCGCCGGTCGCACGAAGACCTCGAACGAGACGAACACGCTCACGGGGTTGCCCGGCAGTCCCCAATAGGGCTTGCCCTCGATGTGCCCGAACCCCTGCGGCATCCCCGGCTGCATCGCCACCTTGTAGAAGCTCACCTCGCCTCGGCGGAAGAACGCGGCTTTCACCACGTCGCGCTCCCCCACCGACACGCCACCGGACGAGACGAACGCGTCGGCCTGAGCCAGGTAATTGAAGACCGTTTCCTTGAGGGTCTCGACGTCGTCGTGGACGATGCCGGCAAGCACGGGGGTCGCCCCGGCGTCGCGAAGCGCACCGAACAGCGTGTAGGCGTTCGCATCGCGGATCTGGCCGAACTGCGGCGTCTCGGTCGGGGGGATCAGCTCGTCGCCGGTGGACAGCACGACGACGCGCGGTCGCGGGTGCACGACCGGATAGGGGTGGCCGGCGTGCGCGAGCAAACCGAGCTCCGGCGGTCCGAGCCGGGTCCCAGCGGCGACGACGACCTGTCCTTCGCGCAGGTCTTCACCCGCCGGGCGCACGTGCGCACCGTGCTGGGGGCGCTCGAACACCTGAACCAGGTCGTTCGCCTCGGACGCGTTCTCGATGGGGACGATCGCGTCAGCACCCGCCGGGATCGGGGCACCGGTCGCGATGCGTACGGCCTGGCCCCCGCCGACGGTCGCCTCCGGCCGGTGGCCGATCAACGCCTGACCGGCGAGTTTCAGCTCGACGGGAGAGCCGGGCGACGCGTCGGCCGCGTCAACCGCGCGGATCGCGAAACCGTCCATCGCCGATGACGCGAACTCGGGCAGATCGTGCGTGGCGACGACGTCCTCGGCCGCGACGCACCCGTACGCCTCAGTGAGCGGGATCTGGAGCGGGGCGAGCGCGTGTACCTGGGAGAGAACCCGCTCCCGGGCTTCGTCGACGGAGAGCATCCCCTCACCGGAGTCATGATCGTGCAGACCTGAAGCCTCGGCCATGACCGCAGTCTACGTTCGCCTCCCTCTTCCAGCTGCGCCTTCCGTGCTGCGGACCTGCACTCAGGTTCGGGTGATGGTGGCGAGCCACGCGTGCACGCCGCCGGGGTCGATAGTGACGTCCATCGTGGCGGCGTCGATCGATCCCACGCTCCAGCCGTCCTCGAAACTGGCCCTGATCTCTGCCTGACGCACCCGTCTCGGACCCCATGTACCCGGCTCTCCTTCACTGAAGCAGAGCATGTGGTAGCGGCCGCCCGGTGGGATGACGGCGCCGAGACTGTCGACGTAGCGAGGACGATCGTCGTCATCGAACACGTGGAACAGTCCGCAGTCGAGGATCGTGTCGAACCGTTCGTTCAGGGACGCGAGCTGGAGGGCGTCCCAGACGAGGAATCGGACGCCCAGCCCTCGGTCACGCGCCTTCGTCTCCGCGATCGCGATGGCGGTGGGAGCGGTGTCGACGCCGGTCGTATCCAAGCCGAGACCCGCGGCCATCAGCGCGTGCTCGCCGGTGCCGCAACCAGCGTCCAAGACCCGGCCGCGCAGTGCCCCTGTCATTCCCAACCGAAGGAACGCCGGCTGAGGTCGCCCGATGTCCCACGGCGGCGTGCCCTGATAGGAGGCTTCGAACTCATCGCTCACTTACGCGAGGCCCTCGCGTCGAGCCAGCTCGACGAGATAGGCGCGGAACTCCGGTCCGACGTCGTCCCGCTCCAACGCGAACTCGACGGTCGCCTTGAGGTAGTCGAGCTTGTTGCCCACGTCGAAGCGCCCACGCCCGAACGAATAGGCGTACACCGCGGTCTGGTGCGCCAGCAGGTTGATCGCGTCGGCCAGCTGGATCTCGCCGCCGCGTCCCGGCTGCGTCTCGCGGATCGCGTCGAAGATGTCGGGCGTGAAGACGTAGCGCCCGATCGCCGCGAGGTTGGAGGCGGCCTCCTCAGGCTCCGGCTTCTCGACGATCTCGACGACGCGAGACAGATGCTCGTCGACGGGCTCGGGCGTGATGCACCCGTAGAGACCGATCTCGGCCGGGGAGACCTCCATCGCGGCGATCACGCTCGCGTCCTTGTCTTCGTACGCCTGGATCATCTGCTCGAGAAGGGGCATCGACTCGTGGATGAGGTCGTCGCCGAGCAAGACAGCGAACGGCTCGCCGTTCACATGGTCCCTCGCCGCCGAGACCGCGTGGCCGAGACCGGCCGCATCCTTCTGGCGGATGTAGTGGATGTCCGCCATCTCGGAGATCTCGCGGACCTGCTTCAGCTCGTCGAGCTTGCCCTTCTCCTCCAGGAAGAACTCGAGCTCGATCGAGCGATCGAAGTGGTCCTCGATGGGCCGCTTGCCACGACCGGTGATGATGAGGATGTCGGTGAGCCCGGCTCGGACGGCTTCCTCCACCACGAACTGGATCGCGGGGGTGTCGACGATCGGCAGCATCTCCTTGGGCTGCGCCTTCGTCGCCGGCAGGAAGCGTGTACCCAGCCCCGCAGCGGGGATGACCGCCTTCCTCACGCGCGATCCTTGCTCCGATGCCATCGCCGCAGTGTAGGGCTCCCGGTCGTTAGGAGGGGATGGGTATGGACGCGGGAGGCTCGCCGGTCTCGATCTTCATCGACGCCGACGGGCCTCCGCGCGCGTCCCGGTCTTCCTGTGCGGTCGTAGAGGGGGGGCTCGCAGGTTCGCACTGAGAAGACCGTTCGCGGTAGGAGATGAGTCCCACGCAACGTCGACGGTAGTGAGCAACGGGTGATGCGTGCATCGGTCGTCCGGCCAATCGTCACGGACCGAACGGACTACTGCCGTTCGTCGGTTGCGCGAAACGACATCGGCGCGCCGCTACACTCTTCCGGTCATGCCGACCTACGAGTACGTCTGCAAGGCGTGCGGGCACCTGTTCGAGATCGTTCGGTCGATGAACGACGAGCCGCTGACCGTATGCCCTGAGTGCGGCGGGGAGCTGCGGAAGGTGTTCGGGGCGCCTGCGATCTCGTTCCGGGGGTCGGGTTTCTACGCGACCGACCATCGCAAGAAGTCGAGGGAGGGCTCGAAGGAGCCCGCGAAGTCCTCAGACACCAAACCCGGGAAGGGCTCGGGCGAGGAGTCGTCCGGCGAGAAGGGCGCAGGTTCGGAAAAGAAGTCGGAGTCTACGGGCTCGTCCGGATCGAAGGACTCGAGCAGCTCGGGCGGGTCGGGCGGCTCGTCTGACTCGAAGGGCTCGAGCAGCTCGACCCCGAAAGAGGGGGCGTCCTCGTGAGCACAGCCGAGATCGGCGTTTTCGGGGGATCGGGCTTCTACTCCTTCCTGGAGAGCGTCGAGGAGGTCGAGGTCGACACGCCGCACGGGAAACCGAGCGCGCCGGTCACGATCGGCGAGATCGGCGGGCGGCGGGTGGCCTTCATCCCGCGCCACGGGACGAAGCACGAGTTCCCCCCACACCGGATCCCCTACCGCGCGAACGCCTGGGCGATGAAGGAGCTCGGCGTGAAGCGGATCGTCGGGCCGTGCGCCGCCGGATCCCTGCGGGCAGAGGTGGGGCTCGGGGAATTCGTCGTCTGCGACCAGATCGTCGATCGCACGCGCAGCAGGCCGCACACCTTCTATGACGGGCCGGTCACGACCCACATCTCGTTCGCCGATCCCTACTGCGAGACGATGCGAGACGTCGCGATACGCACGGGGCGCGAGCTCGGGATCACGATGCACACGCACGGAACGATGGTGGTGATCGAGGGGCCGCGTTTCTCGACGCGGGCCGAGTCACGCTGGTTCGCGTCGCAGGACTGGGACACACTGAACATGACGGGCTACCCGGAGGCGCTGCTCGCCCGTGAGCTCGAGATGTGTTACGCGAACATCTCGCTCATCACCGACTACGACGTCGGCGTCGACGACGCTCCGCCCGTGAGTCACGACGAGGTCGTCCGTGTGTTCACCGAGAACAACGAGAAGCTGCGGCAACTCCTGTTCTCGGTGATCCCGGCGCTGCCTGTCGAGCGCAACTGCGAGTGCGCGACGGCGCTCACCGGCGCTCGCTTCGAGGTGTGACGTGCCGTTCCACCCGATGCTCGTACGCATCGAGCTGAGCTTCCGAACGACCTCGGACGAGGATCCCGACGCATACGGAGACCGGATCGAGGAGGCCGTGCGGATGATCGTGGGACGCGAATCGCTCGAGGACTTCCGCGTTCGGACGCTTCCGCTCGGCGATCGGCCGAAGCCTCGTCCAGTCGACTGAACCGCCTCGCACCGCCGGGCTGAAGGATCCATGCCGCCGATGTGACGCATCTCACGGTTCCCGATGCGACGGGGCCCTAACGTCGGCGGTATGGATCTCCGGCGGCGGTGGCCGTTCGCATCGAAAGTGTTCGGCGGCCTCGCGATCGCGTCTGCAGCCGCGTCGTTCCTGCTCGTCCGGGGACTCGAGGCTCGCCTGGCGGCGGCGCATCCCTCGACCGGCGCGCCGGTTGGGGTCGTCATCGCCGCGGCCGACGCAACGCGAGGGGCGGTCCTCGACGCCGACATGCTTCGGGTCGACGAGATGCCCTCGGCGTTCGTGCCTCCGGGCGCCCTCACGAGCGTCGACGGCGCGGTCGGTCGAGTGCTGGTCGCCGACGTCTCCGAGGGGGAGATCCTGACGCGAACGAGGGTGTCCTCCGGCTCGGGCGGACCCGTGGCGGCTCTGCTGCCGCCCGGTTTGCGTGCGGTCGACGTCACGGTGAACGCGCCGGCCGATGACCTGGCTCCCGGTGATCACGTCGATGTGCTCGCGGCCTTCGGAACCGGCGGGGCGCACACCGAGATCGCGGGCGAGGGGCTCGAGGTGCTGCGGGTGACCGCGGCCGACGACCTCGCCGGTTTCGGATCGTCGTCGATGCCCGGAACCGGCGGCGGGGGCGCAGAGAAGACCCGCCTGCTGCTCCTCGTCAGCCCCACCGACGCCCAGCGCCTCGCGTTCGCTCAGGCGTTCGCCTCACTCTCAGTCGCGATCGTGCCTGCTGGAGGTGATGACCCAGCGTCGCCCTCGCCGTCGCCGGCGGCGTCTCCCCCCTAGCCGTCGACCGAGCTCCCGCCGAGGTGGGGGTTGATAGGCTTCTCCGCGTGTCAGGACCCTCGTCGCCCCGATCGACCTCGTGAGCGACATCACCTCCGCCGGCGACGACGTCGTGTCGGTTCCTGAAGACGCCGAAGCCGAGTCTTCGCTCCCCGGTCTGGTCGCGCGCGGGCGCCTGCTCCGCCCGGCGTGGCGGGGGCTTGCCGCGTTCCTGTTGTTCCAGCTCGGGTCGTTCGCCTTGTACGCGTGGCCGATCGCCGGCGACTTCGCGCACCGATACATCGGCGTCGGCAAGGGTGACTCGAAGATCTACCAATGGTCGCTGACGTGGCTCCCGTGGGCGATCTCGCATCACCAGAGCCCCTTCTACACGACGGCCGTTTTCGCGCCCGATGGGGTCGACCTTCATTGGGTGACGACGCTTCCCGGGCCGGCCCTCGTGATGTGGCCCGTGACGAAGGCGTTCGGCGCACTCGTCTCGTACAACCTCCTCCTGCTCGGCGCCCCTGCGCTGGCGGCATGGGCCACGTACCTGCTGTGCTACCGCGTGACCCGATCGTTCTGGCCATCGGTTGCGGGCGGCTACGTCTTCGGCTTCTCCACGTACGTGGTCGCCCAGATGCACGGTCACGTGAACCTCGTTCTGATCTTCCCGGCTCCGCTCGCCGCATACCTCGTCGTTCGATGGGTCAAGGGCGAGCTCGGAACCGTCCCGTTCGTCGGTCTGCTCACCCTCGATCTGGCGGCACTCTTCTCGATCTCGACCGAGACGTTCGCGACCACGGCGTTGTTCGGAGGCATCGCACTTCTCGGAGCGTTCTCGTTCGGAGGCGCCCTGCGCTGGCGGATCTTTCGGGCGGGAGCCCTCGTCGCCCTCTCGTACGTGATCATGGTCGCGCTCTGTTCGCCGTTCCTGATCACGGCGCTCCGCAACGCGCCCGAACACCAACTGCGGCCGCCGGCGAATGCGTCGGTCGACCTGCTGTCGTTCGTCGTCCCGCGCTTCAGCACCCTGATCGGAGGGCAGGCGTTCACTGGGATCAGCTCCACGTTCACCGCGAACGTCGTGGAAGACGGTGCGTACCTGGGGATCCCGCTCATCGTGATGCTGGTGTGGGCGGGTTGGTCCTTCCGCAAGTCGAAGCCACTGATGCTCCTTCTCGGCTTCGTCGGTCTCATCGCCGTCTTGTCGCTCGGCCCGGTGCTCCACATCGAGGGTCACGAATCGATCCCGTTGCCGAGCACGATCATCGCGCGGCTCCCGCTGATCAAGCAGGCGACGCCACAGCGCTTCACCGCGTACATGGCCCTCGGCGTCGCCGTGGTCGCGGCGATGTGGCTCACGCTCGCGAAAGGTCGAACGGCGTGGATCCGCTGGGGAGTCGTGGTGCTCGGAGCGCTGCTCCTCGCCCCCGACGTGCACTCACCTCCGTACCATCCGACGCTCCGGGTCCCCGTGTTCTTCACGAGCGGCGACTATCGCCAGGCGATCCATCCCGATGAGGTGATGTTCGCGATCCCCACAACCCAAGGTGAGGAGTTGCTCTGGCAGTCCCGGTCCGACTACTACTTCAAGCTCGCGCAGGGATACCTCGGTCCGATCCCACCTGCGTATCAAGGCCAGGTCACGGCGCGTGGCCTGTCCTTGATCCAGCCGCACCCGTACATCCCGGTCTCGTCGGACTTCGAGACCTTCTTGTTGCGGCACCGGGTGACGGCGATCGTCGTCGCCGACGCGGCAGAGTCGCGGTATATGCCGCTGCTGAGCGGCGTTGGGTGGATGCCGACCCAGGTCGACGACGTCTGGGTCTGGCGACACCCCTAGGAACGCGGACGAAGCGGACCCGGTGGACTCAGCCGGCGGTCGGAACGAGGTTGTCGTCGTCGGTGAACGGGGTCGACGTTCCGTACGGGCAATCCTGGCGAAGCGGCAGGATCAGCTTGTGCATGTCGGGTGCTTGCGAGAAGTCGAACGCGTTCGACAGGGGGTCGGCCAGCCGGTCCCGCTGGGTCAACGCGGGCACGTGGAAGATCTCTTCGATGAACCGCAGGACGGAAGAGAACTCATAAGTGTTGGTGTCGACCGAGCCGCCCAGTGGGTTGGAGCCGTGCACGGTCCAGGGCGACAGGAACAGCGCCGGGGTGCGAGCGCCCAAGCCCATGATGTCGTACTGGGGGGGCGTCAGGTGGTCGTAGAAGCCGCCGAAGTCGTCCCACACGATGACCACCGCCGTGTTCTTCCAATCGGGGCTCCGCTGGAGCGCGTTCATCACCGCGACGGTCCAGTTCTCGCCCGCGCACACGCTCTGGACGCGTCTGGGAAGTTCGGGGTGCTCGTTATACGGCGCGGGAGGGTTCACCCATGAGACCTGCGCGAGGTGCCCCGACTTGATGTCGTTCAGGAAGCTGACGCTCGGAACGACGTTCTTCCACATGGGGCCGTACCGCACTTTCTTGATCTCGCGCATGATGTCCCCGATCGGAAACACGGGGTCCGAGTAGAACTTCCAATCGATGCCCGCCTTCTGCAGCTCCTCGGGCAACGTCTTGATGTCCAAGCAGTCACGGATCGAGTGAGCGTAGGACTGGATCTCCCTCGCGTTGGCGGGACTGTTGTCCACGATGTGGTTCTCGAGATCGATGATGTGCGCCAACGTGTCGGCGCTCAGGTCCTGGGGGAACGCCGGGGAGTACCCGAGCTTGTCGTCGCAGTAGCGGCCGGGGCTGGGGGCTGTCTGCGCCTTGTTGTCCATGATGCCGGCCGACTGCGCCGCGATCGTGTACAGGTGCTCCGGGTGCGTCGGGCCGTACATCGACGTGAAGAAGTGATCGCCGAGCACGAACCGGTCCGCGTACTTCCAGTACGCCGGGATGCCGGCGCGATCCATCTCGACGTAGTTCTCGAGGTCGTGGCCGCCGTCGATCGTGTTGAACCCGTCCATGCGCCCGCCGTCGACCGAATACAGGCCCGACCAGAACCCGTGCACGATCGGCCCCGCCATGACGTCCGGTGCCGGCGTCAACGGAACCGTGCGGCCGTCGAGCGTCTTGCCCGTCGTGGCGCCGTCCGCGCCCGGATACCGGCCGAAGTACGTATCGAACGTGCGGTTCTCTTTGATGATGAACACGACGTGCTTGATCGGCGTCGACTTCGGCAGCGAGACGGGCGCCGGGTACGCGGTCGGTCGGACGAACGGCGCGCGCGCCCCGATCGAGAGCGATTGGTTGGCGAAGCCGCCGACCTCGCGGTCCTCATCCGTTCGGCTCCGTGAGTTTCCTCCGCCGGTCTTCGTACACGCGGCTGCAACGAGGGCGAGCGTGAGGATCGCGGCAACGATGGGAAGTGTCCGGCGTCGCGGGCTCGTTCGTCCCCGCGAGCCGCGGGCCAGCATCGACATGGAGCCCAAGTATGGGGGGCGGTGCCGAGGCCGACAACCATCCGACCCCGCAGGGTCAGGGAGCCGTGATCGACGGATCCCGCCCCTCCACCCGATAGAACGCGACCCCTCCGGTGATCACCGCGATCGATCCGGTGGCTTGCTGAAGCATGTCGTCGAGGGGTCCAGACACCGGGGCGGCGGCGACGATGGCACCGACGTGGTCCACCTCGATCGTCGCGATCAACTTGGCGACGGTGGGCAGATGTGCGGTCGGGTTCGACAGGACGAGGCCGAGCCCAGCCGCGTTCGGCGGGGGACTCGGTCCGAGATATCCACGTGTCATCCGGAAGTCCATGTCGGCGGCCGCCTGCCACACGAGGTCATCACCCAGGTGCGCTCCGATCGGCAGGATGATCTCGCCGGGCGCGATGTAGTTCCGATACTCCCCATCGCTGAAGAACGTCGGAACCACCAACGTCCCGTGGTAGCCCCTCTGCGCTGGCAGGAGGAACACCAACGCCGCGATCACCAGAGCGAACCGGAGCACCGCGTTCCAACCACGGGCACGTGTGAGGAAGATCGCCGCCATCGCCGCGATCGCGAGCCAGGCGTACGCGGGGTAGCGCTCGGGCAACGACTCCTGGATCAGGGGCAGCTTCGCGACGATCGCCCCGGGCAACGGGATGCTCGGCGTTCCGCCGATGTGCAGCGACGGGCCCATCGCGAGGATGCCCGCGACGCCGGCGAAACCGAGGAGCAGCCACGTCGCGCGCCGCTTCCGCTCGGTCCAGGCGAAGAGCAGCAGCAGAAGGATGATGCCCGGACCCAGGTACGCAGTGTCGTCGTGTCCTAACGAGGGGAAGTCGTACGTGGCGTGCGTGAACCGCAATCCACCGAAGAGCATCGTGTGCCGCGGGATGACGAAGCTCAGGAGGTCTGCGGAGTTCTTGTCGAGGGGTCGAAGCCCACTCTCGGGCACGTGACGGAACGCCTCGATCAGGAACGGGACCAGGAGGATCAGCGTGACGCCGAGCGCGATCCCAATGAGCCGGACCGTCGACAACAAGGCGGGCCGGTTCTCGGCCGGACCGAACGCGATCGCTCCGATGAGCGCCATCGCGCCGAACATGGTCATCGTGGCGAACAGCTCCGTCGAATCGGAGAAGATCCCGACCAGCACCGCCGCCATGAGCACCACGAACATGCGCTTGCTGAGCGAACCGTCGAGCCTGCGCAACACGAGATAGACGGCGAGAGGGAAGAAGAAGATCAGGAGCAGGTTGAGCTGGAACCGCATGTGCTGGCCGATGTAGGTGGAGAACCCGAAGATCGCCGCGCCGCCGACGGATGCCCAGAAGTTGCGCGTGACTCGGGAGCACATGAGGTAGGCGGCCCATCCGGCGAGCGCCGGCGCTGCGATCGCGAGCAGGTTGGTCGCCGCCAATGGGCCGAACAAGAGCGTGATCGGCGACATGATCAACGCTGGACCCCACAGCGTCGTTACCCATGTCAGGTCCGCTCCGGCAGGCGCCCAGAGCAGCGGGGTCGAGAAGGGATCCAATCGGTGATGGAGCGCATACGGCATCCACCGGAACATCCACAGGTACAACTTCGGGTCCGAGAGGCACAACCCGACACACCGCGAGCCGAGGTGTGTGATCACCGGCAGGGCGTAGATGAGGATCGAGAGCAAGAAGAATCCGCCGAACACACCGAGGCCGCGGCGAGCGCCGAATCCGCCCCAACCGGTTCCTGACGCCGTCGTGTCGCCGCCGGGAACATCGTCGATCACGACCGTCTCGTCACGGCGCTCCGGATCGATCACGATCGTCTCGGGGGTTGAAGCCTCGCCGCTGTCGGGATCGGACCCGGTCCTCAGCAGTTCGTCCATACATCACTCCAGGCGCGGTCGAAGGAAGACTTCCACGCGGGACGGATGATGCTATCAGCCTCTCGAGCCGAACTCGGCTGTTTGTTGACGCCGCGATGGCCGCTCCCTAGCCTGTGGCCGCCCGACTCGGACGATCGTAGGTCTCCACGTGAATCGACGGTTCCTTCTCGTCATCGTGACGGTGCTCGTGGTCCTGGCGAGCATCGTCGTGGTCGTGCGCATCGCCGGCGGACGAGGTTCAACGGGCGCTCTCGGTGGCACATCGCCGACGGACGGACGCCCGGCCAGTGGCACACCGATCCCGAACTGCCAGACGCGGTCGCAGCAGGTCAAAGATGCGAAGGGCAACGTCTTCGTGCGCCTCGACGCGACCTCGCCGGACGACGTATGGGCCGTCGGGGCCCACTACCTGGGCGGCAAGGGCGTGCCCTTCTCGGCGCGGTGGAACGGCGATGCCTGGCAGCCGGTTGACGTGCCCGATGACAACCGCCTCGCGGAGTTACAGGACGTGGTCGCGATCTCGCCCGCCGACGCCTGGGCCGTCGGTGCGTGGAGCGACAACCAGACGATGATCTACCACTGGAACGGCTCGAGATGGAAGATCGTCGCGAGCCCGAACTTCATCGGTGATCTGAACGAACTGATGGGCGTCGACGCCTCACCCTCGGGTGACGTGTGGGCCGTCGGGAAGGGCAGCGTCGATACCGCCCGGCGATACCGAACGTTGATCGAGCACCTGGAAAGTGGTTCGTGGCATCTCGTGCCGAGTCCGAACCTCGGGACGGACGACAACGTCCTGCGCGATGTCGTCGTGATCTCCCCGGGCGACGTGTGGGCGGTCGGATGGCGGATGAGCCCGGGCACGCACTACCGGACGCTGGTCGAGCACTGGAACGGTTCCTCCTGGAAGATCATCCCGAGCCCGAACCCAGGCCTCGACAGCTACCTGAGCGGAGTCGCGGCGGCAGGCCCGAGGGACATCTGGACCGTCGGCTGGTCGGGCGATGGACCCGATCGATCGAAGGCGCTCACCATGCACTGGAACGGCAGGCGCTGGCAGGTCGTAGGGGCGCCCGTAACGAGTACCACCGAAACGCATCTCGAAGACGTCGCGATCGGGAGTGCCGGGATCTTCGCGGTTGGACAGACCGCCGACGACGCTTCCACCTTCCGCACCCTCGTCCTGCGCTTCGACCGCTCGGGATGGATCCGCATCCCGTCGGAGAACGGGGGGAGTACGCACAGCTTCCTGTCGGGGGCGGTCGTCACCGGAGACCAGCTCTTCGCGGGGGGGACCCACGTGAGCGACACGGGCGGCTACGGGGCCCACGTCGAGCACGGTTGCTCCTAAGCGCTCAGCTCTCTCCGGAGTCTCCGGCTGGTAGACCGCTGGGAGGCGGGCACGTCTTCTGCTTCAGGATCAGCGGAGGTTGCGGGGCCTGCGCGAAATCGAACGCACTGAGCATGTCGTCCGAGTTCGCATCACGGGCGGTCAACGACGGCAACTTGAAGATCGTCTCGATGAACTTGAGCACGGACGAGAACTCCAGCGTGTCGTGATCGATGTGGTGCCGCTTGGCCCACGGCGAGATAACGATGGTCGGGACCCGCGGGCCGTCACCGTAGATGTCGACGTGAGGAGGCGGAACGTGATCGTAGAAGCCACCGAAGTCGTCCCACGTGAGCACCACGGCGGTGCTGCTCCAATACTTGCTCTGCATCAACCCGTTGAGCATCTCGACGGTCCAGTTCTCCCCCGCGCAGATGCTCGTGGGTGGATGATCCGAGAGGTAGAACGGGGGCGTAAGCCACGACACGGCAGGCAGGTGTCCGTCGTTCACGTCCGTCAGGAACTGCGCACTGCTCGTCACGTTCTGCCACATGGGCCCGAAGCGCACATGGGGCACCATCCGCAGCGGCTGCACCCATTGGTTCTCGCCCCGGTACTCCTTCCACGAGATGCCGGCAGCCCTGAGAAGATCGGGCAGCACCTTCACGTCGGTACACGGCCAGCGGAGCTGCCAGAAGGCCTTCACGGCATCGGCGCCGGTTGAGCCCTCGTTCTCGAGAGCGAAGACCTCCTGACGCTGTGCGGCGGAAAGCTTCCTGAACGACCACGCGGTTTCGAACGGGTCGTCGCAGAACTCGCGACGACCGGTGCCGAACTGTCCGGGACGCTCGTGGTCGACGAGACGGTCCGACTGCGACGCGAACGTCCAGAGGTGCTCCACGCCCGTGGGTCCGTAGATCGAGCTAAAGAACCGATCGGCGAGCGTGTATCGCTTCGCGTACGCCCAATAGGCGGGGATACTGCTTGGACTCTGCTGGTAATAACCGCTCTCCGCGAAGCAGTCCATCTTCCCGCCGTCGATCCCCGTGATGCCGTCGACGAAGTTGTGACTGGCTCCGAACGAGCGATCTCCGGCATCTTTGAGCGGCACGGTCTTGCCGTCGCACGTCTGTCCCGTAGTTGCGCCGTCGCCTTCAGGCAACCGTCCGAACATCGAGTCGTAGGTGCGGTTTTCCTTCACCAAGAAGACGATGTGCTTGATCTTCTTGCGAGCGAGCGCGAGGGTCGCAGGATCGGTCGGAGACGGGATCGGTGTCGGAGTGTCGACGCTCGCCGACGATCCTGAAGACGGGACAGGACTCGGGTCATCTCGGCCGGAGCACGCAACCACGAGACCGATGAAGATCAGCGCGGCTGTGGTCGAAGCGATCCACCTTCGGAACCGCCCAACCTGCCCTCGAGTCGTTCGCGTCGAGGCGGGAGGCATCGGGGCGAAAGGGTACAGGACGCTCGGTGCATCGCGAAAAGCGCAGCCGACCGTTCGCGCTGGGTCTCTCCGCTACACTCCACCGTCGTGAGGGGAGCTTCGGTCCGGCGAGTGCGTGTGTCTATCGCCGGCATCGCGGCCCTCCTGATCGTCGGGATCGCGTGCTCCGGAGGGGGTGGAACAACCGCCTCGGATCCTCCCGCCACGTCGGCCGGCTCTCCCACCGCATACCCCGATTGGCTGAACCCAGCCCCCGACCCTGTCGACCCCGCGACGCATGTCGACGTGGATCAGTTCCACACCCGATGGCCCATCAAGCACGTCGTGTTCATCATCAAGGAGAACCGGAGCTTCGATCAGATGTTCGGGCGGTTCCCCGGAGTCGACGGAGTGCAGGTCGCGGACGACCACGGCGTGATCAGGCCGCTGACACCGGCGAACGACCAGCGGCAGATCCCCGACATCCTCCATAGCTACACCGCGCAGATGCAGTCGATCGACGACGGGAAGATGGATGGCTTCAACCTCAGTCCCGGCGCCGACCAGTACGCGTTCACGCAGTTCCGGCGCGACCAGGCTCCGAACTACTTCACATACGCCCAGCGGTTCGTACTCTCGGATCGTTTCTTCGCTTCAGCACTCGGACCGTCGTTCCCCAATCATCTGTTCACCATCGCGGCCCAGTCGGGCGGAACGCGGGATAACCCGGATCGCTCAGTCGGCGAGCTGCGGCTGCAGCTGGATGCCGGCCTCGCGAAGTCGTGGGGGTGCGACATCGGCCCGAGCGGCACGGTTCCCGTCTACGACTCGGAGGGACAAGTAGTGAATATCCCTCCGTGCTTCGACTTCGAGACGGAGGGCGATCTTCTCAACGATCACGGCATCCCGTGGTCGTACTACGCCGCGACCAACCAGCAGTACGGATACCTCTGGTCCGCGTATTCCGCTATCCGTCGGTACCGGGAGCACCCGAAGCGCTGGGCGGAGCACGTCCGCCCCGTCGGGAACCTCATCTCGGACATCCACGACGACCTGCTTCCGCCCGTGTCCTGGGTCACCCCCCGAGGTGAGCTGTCCGATCATCCCGGCAGCGACAACAGCTTCTGCCACGGAGAGAACTGGACCACGCAGGTGCTGAATGCGATCGAGACCTCTCCCATGTGGAAGAACACCGCGGTCTTCCTGACCTGGGACGACTACGGCGGCTTCTACGATCACGTGGCGCCGCCTCGCGTCGATCCCTTCGGACTCGGCGTGCGCGTACCCCTGCTGGTGATCTCTCCCTTCGCCAAGAGTGGGACGGTGGATCATCGGCTGAGCGAGTTCAGCAGCGTGCTGCGCTTCATCGAGGACAACTGGGGTCTCACCCAGCTCACCCATCGCGACCGACGGGCCACCAACCTGTCGTATGACTTCGCCTTCGGACAGGAACCGTTGTCGCCCGATCCCTTGCCGCTGCGAACCGACTGCATCGGGCCGATCTTCCAGGGCCGGCCGAACCTGCCCAACGCCTAGGGCTCAAGCAGCGAAGCGGTAGCGCTAAGAGGAAGGGGTCGTTCGCCGGTTCACGCTGGCTGCAGGAACAGCTCGTGGATGCGAGCGGCCGGCTCCGGGCGCGCGAAATAGAAGCCTTGTGCGAGCTCGCAGCCGAGCATCCGCAGGCGCTCCACCTGTTCGGAGGTCTCCACTCCCTCAGCGGTTGCGGACAGACCCAGGCTGTGAGCAAGGTTCACGACCGCGGCGACGATGGACGAGTCCTCGACGTCGCGCCCCAGACCCTGCACGAAGCTCCGGTCGACCTTCAACTCGTCCACCCTGAACTGCTTCAAGTGGCTGAGTGATGAGAAGCCGGTGCCGAAGTCGTCGATCGCCAGATGGATCCCGATCTCGCGCAACCGTCGCAAGATCTCGAGGACCTCGGGTGCCGGGTCCATGAAGGCGGTCTCCGTGAGCTCGAACGAAAGGTGCTTGGGTTCGGCGCCGGTCTCGTCGAGGATCTCGTGCACCGTGTCCTCGAAGTCGGGATGGGTGAGTTGGCGCGGGGACAGATTCACGGCGATCGGGATCGCCCGATGTTCGGGCAGGGTGTGCTCCCACCTGACCGATTGGCGGCATGCGTCCCGAAGCACCCACGAACCGAGATCCCAGATGAGCCCGGTCTCTTCGGCGAGGGGGATGAACTCCGAGGGCGTCAGCAGGCCGCGTACCGGGTGCTCCCATCGAACGAGCGCCTCGACCCGTTCGATCCGCCGATCGTCCATGCTGACGAGCGGCTGGTACAGCAGACGGAGTTGGTCGTACTCGATGGCGACCTGCAGCTCGCTCTTCGTTCGCATGCGCTTGAGCGATCGCGCGCGCATGTCCTGATCGAAGAGCTCGAAGCGGTCCCTGCCGTGTTCCTTGGCCTTGTACACCGCGGCGTCAGCTTCACGCAGGAGCGCCTCCGGTTGATCCTCGATCCCCCTCGCGGCGGCGATCCCGATGCTCGTCGAGACCACGATCTCTCCGCCGTTCAGGGGGATCGGCTCCGCCACCGACCCAGCGATGCGCTCGGCGATCGCGATCACGTGTCGCTCATCCTCCAGATCCTCGCAGAGCACGACGAACTCGTCCCCGCCGAAACGCGCGGCGGTGTCTTCGGGGCGAAGCGCCTTGCGAAGACGATCTGCGATCCCCGTGAGGACGCGATCTCCTACGTCGTGCCCGAAGTTGTCGTTGATCGCCTTGAACCGATCCAGATCGAGGTACAGGACCGCGACCGAGCTCGGGCGACGCTCGGCCCTGGCGAGCGCCTGGGTGAGCCGCTCCATGAACAGGGCTCTGTTGGCGAGCCCGGTGAGCGGGTCGTGCAGCGCCAGGTGCTCGATCTCCTCCTCAGCCCGCTTGCGCTCGGTGATGTCGCTGATGATGCAGGTGAATAGCTGGCCCTCCGGCGTGCTGAACGAGCTGAGCCCGATCTCCGCGGAGAACTCCGTCCCGTCCTTGCGCCGGCCGGAGAGATCGCGGCCGAGTCCCATCGGACGCGACGTGAGATCGGAGAGGTAGTCGCTCCTGTGGCCGGCGTGCCCGGCACGGTGGCGCTCGGGTACGAGCGCGTCGACGGGGAGACCTTCCAGCTCGTTGTGCTTGTAGCCGAACATCGCTTCCGCGAACGAATTGGCCGTCTGGATGCGGCCGTCCTCACCGACGACGAGGATCGCGTTCGGAGCCGAGGCCAGCAACCCACTGATCCGTTCCTCGCTCCGTCTGAGATCGCGCTCCCCGTCCGTGAGCGCGGTCTTCACGGCGGCAAGGACCAAGCACGCGAAGGCAACGCTCGCGTTGAACACCTGCAGCGTCGCCATCTTCTCGACCAGCGTGACGCCGGAGAACGGCCCCGTGCCCTGAACGGCGGCGATGTTCGCGATCGTGATGGTGAGGAGCGCCGCCGACGCAGCCCCCCGCTGACCGAACCGCCACCCCGCCCAGATCAGCAGCGGGAAGACGAGGTACTCGATCTGCAAGGGACTGAGGAAGACGAGGTGGGTGAGAATCCCGATGCTCGTGAAGAGGCCGGCGGCCTCCAGCGCGCGGCGCCAGCGAACGCGGGTGTTGAAGCGCACCGAGCGGAGGCTGAGGAGGAAGGGCGCGACCGCGAGCACTCCCATCGCGTCCCCGGCCCACCAGACCCACCAGGTTCGCCAGAACCCTTCGGGTGCGAGCGTGTGGAAGGCGGCAAGCGTCAGCGAGCCCAACGTCGCGCTCACCGTCATACCCAGAAGCGCTGCAAGGAAAACGATCGCCATCGCGTCTCGGAGCCGGTTCAGCTCGACGCGGAACCTCACCTTCCTGAGCACTGTCGCCGCGAGGAGCGGCGCGAGCGTGTTGCCCACCGCGATCCCGGCGGCTCCCAGCACGGAGGGGCCGAGCGGGAGGTTCACCAGGAACGCCGCTGCGGCGACGCCCGGCCAGATGCGGCGACCGAAGAGCAAGAAGCCGACGAGCGCGACGCCGGTGGGCGGCCAGACCGGTGTCACCTGGTGCCCGACGAGGGCCAAACGCAAACCGAGGATCGCGACCGCGTAATACGCCGCTCCGACGAGGACGGTCCGCGTGACGAGACGAACCTGGTCCTCTCGCGTCGTGTCGGAGTGTTGGTCGTTCATGACCTGCCCTCGTGTGCGCGTCCAGGCGTTCCCGAGAAGCGGCCAGAACCTAACGCCTCGTCGCAGCGTAATGTGGGATTTCCGAGCCGAACAAGGGGCGTTCGTGCGTGACCCGTCCGGGCGATGAGGTAGGACATACCGCCGTCCCCCGTCGGACATCGATCGGCCCCACTCGCTCGTCGACGGGGACGGTCTCGGCGTAACGGCGGCGGCGAGATGGCGGGTAGCATGACGCGGTTCCCGCAACGGCGGGACTCGAACGGTCCGGAAGGGGTCCCCCTCTGAGCACGCTCCAAGCCATCATCCTGGGCATCACCCAGGGCCTGACCGAGTTCGCGCCGGTCTCGAGCTCGGGACACCTGATCCTCGTCCCCTGGTTGTTCAATTGGTCGATCGTCAACGACCCCGCTCTGAACAAGACGTTCGACGTCGCGCTGCACATCGGCACGCTGGTCGGCGGACTCGCATACTTCTGGCGCGACGTGATCAGGTATGCGAAGGCGTTCGGACGCTCGATCGCCCACCGGTCGGTGAGCGACGCCGACGAGCGCTTGGCCTGGGCCCTGGTGATCGGAACGATCCCGGGTGGCGTCGCGGGCGCTCTGTTCGAGGAGCAGATCCAGAACCACCTCGGCCAGCCGTGGCTGATCGGCGTCATGCTCGCCGTGTTCGGGGTCCTGCTGTGGTACGTCGACGCGAAGGCGCGCAGCGACCGCGGGTTCGACTCCATCGGGATCAAGACCGGGCTCGGCGTCGGCGCGGCGCAAGCGCTCGCCCTGCAACCGGGGGTCTCGCGGTCCGGGATCACGATGACGCTGTCGAGGATGATCGGGATCGACCGGGAGTCGGCGGCGCGCTTCTCGTTCCTTCTGGCGATGCCGGTGATCGCGGGCGCGGGGATCTTCAAGGGCCTCGAGATCGCAGGAACGGGATTCCAGGGATACGGGACGCAGTTCTTCTGGGGGTTCGTCGCTTCGGCACTGAGCGGATACATCGTCATCTGGGGATTGCTGAGCTACCTGCGCCGCCACACGTTCACGGCATTCATGTGGTACCGGCTCGCCGTTGCCGCGTTGGTTCTCGTGATGATCGCCACCGGCGCTCGCAACGCGACGATCCACGTGGCGGGGTAGCGAGGTGCAACCCGTCCTGGTGACGGGCGCCACTGGCCGGGTCGGGCGCGCGGTGATCGCCGAGCTCCTGGGCGCGGGCGTGCCGGTGCGCGCGCTCGCGCGCGAACCTGCGACGGCCGGGCTGCCGGCGAGTGCCGAGGTCGTATCGGGCGACTTCACCGAGCCCGACTCGCTCGACCCGGCGCTGGAAGGCGTGCGTACGGTGTTCCTCCTGTGGACCGCGCCGCTCGCCACCGCCGCTGCCATCGTCGAGCGTCTCGCGTCAGACACGCGGCGGGTCGTGTTCCTTTCCTCGCCACACCAGACACCGCATCCGTTCTTCCAGCAGCCGAACCCGATGGCTCGCATGCACGCCGAGATCGAGCGCCTGATCGAGGCCGCCGGAATCGAGTGGACGTTCATCCGCCCCGGGATCTTCGGGTCGAACGCGCAGTTCTGGTGGGGGTCCGCGATCCGTGAGGGCGACGTCGTCCGGTGGCCCTACGGTGCAGCCGAGACGGCACCGATCGACGAGCGCGACGTCGCGGCCGTGGCGGCGCGCGCCCTGTATGAGGACGGGCACACGGGCGGCGACTACGTCCTCACCGGCCCCGAGTCGCTGAGCCAGGCGGAGCAAGTGAGCGTGATCGGAGCCGTCCTCGATCGCCAGATCCTGTTTGAGGAGCTGTCGCCCGAAGAGTTCCGGCGTGAGACGGCGGGTACCTGGCCGGCTCCGGTGGTGGACATGCTGCTCACCGCGTGGGGTGCGACGATCGGACGCCCGGCGTTCGTGACGTCAACCGTGGCCGAGATCGTCGGAGCGCCGGCGCGGACGTTCCGTCAGTGGGTCTCCGATCACACAGACGCGTTTCGGAGACCCCACCTCCGTAGCAACCGGTCGGATGTCTAGACGCCAGCGAGCGTCATCTCGCCGATCAGGATCGAGGGCGTTCCCACGCTCGAGAAGAAGCGGAGGTCGTCGCCGACGCCCGTGATGCCCGCGAGCATCGCAGGCAGCGTGGAGGCGATCGTCATCTCACGCAGCGGCTCCGCCAACGCGCCGCCGCGGATCCTCACGCCCGTCGCCCCGACGCTGAATTCCCCGCTGATCGCGTTCGCTCCGCTGTGCACGCCCGTCACGTCCATGATCAAGACGCCACCCTCGGCACGCTCGAGCAGCTCGTCGAAGGTCGACGTCCCAGCGTCGAGGAAGAAGTTCGAGGTACCGACGTGTGGCGTTGACTTGTACCCGCTGCGCTTCGCGTTGCCGGTCGAGGCTTGCGTTCCCCCGGCCCGCCGTGCCGTGTGCGAGTTGTGCAGGAACCCATTCAGCCGACCCCTCGTGAAGAGCTCCGTCCGGCCGCTGGGGACGCCCTCGTCGTCGAAGGGGCAGGCACCTGGGCCGGTCGTCACCCGTCCGTCGTCGACGAGAGTGAACAGGTCGGCCCCCACCTGCTGCCCAACCATCTCGGCGAAGAGCGAGCGACCTTTCTGCACCGCCTCCGCTGACAGTGCCGCAGCGAGGACACCTAAGAAAGACGTCGCGGCGAACTGATCCATGATCACCGGGACCTTCGCCGTCGGGGGCTTCGCGGCCCCGAGCATCCGCACGCCTCGCTCGACCGCCTCATCGGCGATCGCCTCCCAGCCGAGCTCGTCGAGCCCACGCGAGATGCGGTAGGAGAATCCGGTTTGCGTCTCGTCACCCTCGACCGCGAGCGTCGCGACGACGCACCACGCGTCGGTGCGCGCGTACTCGGCCCCGACGCCGGCGGTCGAGGCGATCGCGACGCGCGAGACGGCGTCGCCGATCTGGGCGAGATCGATCTTCGTTACCCGGGGATCGACCCCGACGGCGCGGCGCTCGACGTCGAGC
>JALYLV010000021.1:311-39518 GCA_030774035.1 Actinomycetota bacterium | reverse complement strand
GGCCTTCAAGCTATGGATGTCCATCAGCTACTTCGGTGTCTCCGCGTTCCGAGCGGCCATCGACCGCTCACTCGACCTCGCCAGAGAGGCCCAGCGGATCATCGAGCAGAGCCCGGAGTTCGATCTAGTCACTCCGGCCTGGCTCTCGGTCGTGACGTTTCGTCGCCGCTCGGAGACAGTGCGGGATGAAGATGGCATCGAAGCGCTCAATGCCGAACTCGTTCGACGGCTGGCCGAGAGCGGCGAGGGCTTGATCTCCTCAACCCGGGTTCAGGGCCGTTATGTGCTGCGTCTCTGTGTGACCAATCACACGAGTCGCATGCGGGACGTCGAGCACGTTCTTCGGTGGCTGGAGGCCCAGCCGGTGCGATGATCAGAATCGGCGGGACCTAGCCTCCGATTCCTGAGCGCCCTATGGCCTCTCCCATCAGGTGCCGAAACGGACTCCTCCCCCTCGAATAGACCGTCCGGCGCCCTCTAGGGCCGCCGAGATAGCACCTAATGCGTATACCTCGGACGGTCCAGCGGCTACGGCGACAGGAGAGCGCTGCTGGCCGTGCAAATCCCTCCTCGGCGCGAGCGAGAAACGTAGTGGGCACGACCCGCGACCGCAGGGGAGCCCAGGCTTCCACCTAGGTCCTGGGCTCCCCTGAGCCGTGCGTGGGCTCGGCTCGTGGCGCTCTTCCCGCCTCATGCTCCAGCGATAGAATGGGTCTAGTTCAGAACGAAGTACGCCACCGCGACCGGAGAACTCGGAGCCTTGTTGATGTTGATGGTGAACGATCCCGATGTAGGCACCGCAGACTTCACGTAGAACGCACCGCTCTGCTGCACCGTGGCAAGGATCATGCTCGAGGTGGTCACTCCTGACATCGTCACCTGGACGCTCTTCGATCGTGCGGCAACACGAACGATCCCGCTCCTGCTGAAGACGGCCTTTCCCTTCACCTTCAAGGCCGTGCCGGCGGAGCTTTCGGCGAATACGCCGGTCCCTTGATTCGCGATGCCGCGAACACCGTAGCTCGTGCCGCCCGTGGCAATATTGACTCCGTAGATACCGCTGCCGGAGGTGTTGTTGACGGAACCGAAGACGCCGTACACGGTTCCTACGCCAAAGGCGCCGTAGGTGCCTGATCCGTAGATACCGTACAAAGAACCGGATCCGCGCACGCCGATGAAACTGCCCGTCCCGATAACCCCATCATTGTCGCCGCACGCCCATAACCCGTCATAGATGCTCCCATCGTTCAAGGTGTCGCAGTATGGACCGTTCGTGTTCTGCACCTCCGTCGTGTCGATCTCGGTGTTCTGTACGCCGGCGATCACCGCCGATCCCTGGGTGGCGATCGCGTCCGTCCCGCCGAACGCGACGACCGCCGCTATCACGGCGACCGACGCTGCCGCAACCGTTCCTCGTGCCGATCGAACTGCCATCGGGGGCCCCTTCCGTCGCCGGTCCCACGCGGACCGGATCGAGCGAACGTAGCCCACTCCTCCTTTCGCGGACAAGACGAGCTCGGGTGTTGGTTTTCGACGAGTCGGTACCCTTGGTCGGTGCCGATGTTCGCAGCGATGCTCCGACGCGATCGCGAGCGATGGGGACTCACGATCGCTCAGGCGGCATGGCGCCTCGGCGTGAGGTCATCGGAGTATCGGGAACTCGAGGCCGGCACGCGCTGGCCGAGCTTCGACACGTACGACCGGATCTGCAAGCTCTTCGCTTGGCCGCAGGCGTTCATGGTCCTTGGCAGGACCACCTACAGGTAACGGGAACATGAATCTGGGCGCCAGAATCGTCGACGTTCTCGGCGACGGTGGAGCCCGCGAGCTGCTCGACGTCCTGACGCGCTCCGTCCGACCCCGCCGCGCCGTATGAGCGGCTCGCTTCGAGTCGCTGACGTTCGGCATCATCACCCCCGGCCGCGCGGCCAACGCGGCTCTCATGGGCTCCAGAGGCCCGGTTTCGGCGGGGCTGCGATACTGAACCACGTGGACGAGCTCGACGGTAGTTCATGAACTGGGCAACGAGATCCGCGGCATGGAGGCGAGCGTATGCAAGGGCATACGTCGACACGAAGGGTCTCCCGTTCCTGGTGCGGCTGACCCCCGTGACGCTCTTGTACATCGCGTACAAGCAGATCCGCTACACGCCCGAGGAATTCAGGAACGCGAGGAAGACGACGTAACCGGGGTCGGCGCTGAAGCTCCGCGAGGACGGCGAGACCGTCCTTTCCCGGCATCATCACAGAGCACGACGAGGTCCGGGGTCTCGTCTAGATGTGGACGTTGAAGACCTGGATGAGGCCGACGACGATCAGGTACAGGGCCACGACGTAGTTCAAGACCTTGGGGAAGATCAGGATGAGTACGCCGGCTATCAATGCGATGATTCCAGGCAGAACCAGGTGCAGGTTGACCGACGTGGACGCTACCCCAAGCACGGCTGTCTCCTTTCGCTCGAGTAGGCGGCGGACGCCGCCCTCCATCGCTCTGAGACCTTTCCCCGAATCTGGGGAGAACACACTGGTACCGGGTTGAAAGCGAGCCGAGCCTGGAGAACTCGGGTCCCGCGATCAGGCCGAACTGTTTCGAACCGGGCGATCGGGGCGAGCTTGGTCCTGAGCGAGAAGACGATGGAGGCGCACGTCCGTGGCATCTTCACGAAGCTCAACCTCTTGCCGACGATGGACGACAATCGCCGCGTCCTCGCGGTATCAGCTTTCCTGCGCTCAGCCTGATCCTCTGTGCTCCCACCTAGGAGAGCCACTCGGCCCACGGGTGTGATTTGCCTCGCGCGCGAGCGGGTAGAGGACAGATGAGCCCATCGGAAGGAGGCACGAGGATGGCCACCCGCAAACAGGTGCAAGCAGCGAAACGGAACTTCAAGAAGGCGGCGCCCGCCGCGAAGCGTGCGCGGACGATCGCTCATCTTCCCGTAGCGGTTCACCAGGACTTGTCGCGCAACGCCGCAGCCGCCGTCGCCGACACGGTCAACCCGGGCGCCGCCTTGACGACCGAACGCGTGCCCAACTCTACGAGGAAGCGAAACGCAGGAACATCCCAGGCAGATCGCGGATGGGCAAAGAAGAGCTGATATCCGCCTTGCGGAGGGGATGACATAGGTCAGCAGGTCATCAGCGCCGGGCCCTGTCGGGGTACCTCGATCAGGTCCGGTGTTTCTCCCGATCCGATGAGGGGAATATCGCTCACCACGCACGAGAGGAGGCCATCAGTGGAAACTCCCCCGCAGCCACCCGAGCCTATGCCACCCCAGCCTGAGCCACCCCAGCCCGAGGGACCTGAACCGCCCCAGGCCTGAACCGTCCATCCACGGCACAAGTTTCGCTCCGATCGGCCTCCTGGTCGTGGATGGCCTAGGTTGCGGATTCGCCCCGAGTCACGTCGAGGTCAACACGAGCACTCGAGGGTGACGTTCCGATTGCCCGGCGCTGCGGTGAGTCCTCTGGTAGGGCGTTGGGAGTGCTGGCGCTGAGCTGAGCACCGTCGCCCTCGAGCGGGCGACGGTCTCGGCGAGTGCGCGTACCCCATCCGTCGGATGGGTTGACAGCCGCCGGCGCCTGTGGGGTCATGGAGGTCCCCAACGTCGGAGGTCTCCCCGATGACCTCGCACCACTCTCCTCACACGTTCCTCGCTTCTCTCAAGCGGACGATACGGATCCTCTTCGCGTCGATCGCTTCAGGGCTCCTTGCCGTGAGCACCCTCCCGGCGCCGGCTACGGCGACGACGGTCCCGGCTGCGAGGGCACCGGCTCCGGTGGTCCTCATCCTGCTCGAGAATCACAGCCGGTCGGCGATCACCGCGAAGGCTGCCCCCTACCTGACCAACTTCGCCAAGGCGGGCCGTACGTTCACGCACTACGACGCCATCGAGCACCCATCGCTTCCCAACTACCTCGACATCGTCTCGGGCGGGAACCAGGGATGCACCACCGATTCGTGTCCTCGCCAGAACTACACCGCCAACAACCTGTTCCATCAGGTAGGTAACTGGCAGTCGTGGCAAGAATCGATGCCGAGCCACTGCGCGCTGAGCAGTTCGGACCCGTATGCCGTGAAGCACAATCCCGCCGCCTACTTCACCGACCTCACTTCGACCTGCTCAACGCAAGACGTCCCTTACCCCACCACGTTGCCAACGACGATGCCGGCATTCACGTTCATCACGCCGGACCTGAACGACGATATGCATGACGGCACCGTGGCCGAGGGAGATGCATGGTGCAAGGCGCATATCCCCGCCCTGCTGAGGAAAGGGTGCGGTCGTCATCGTTACGTTCGATGAAGGGTCGAGCTCGCAGACCGTCTATACAGCGATGCAAGGACCCGGTATCACCAAGGCCGTGAACAAGCACACCTTCGACCACTACGGCCTGCTCGCAGGTATCGAAGACCACTTCGCCGTCCGTCGCCTGGGACATGCGGTGGGAATCGATCCCTTGCCGATCTGAACACAAACATCAACTGGAATGCCCTATGGCCGAACGACCCTTACCAGCCCGTCGGCGCGACTCAGCATGCTCCATGGAAGCAGGGCGTCGTCGAGCCACCGACCACTCCTCTCGTCTGACGAGAGACTTCCCGCAGGGATAGTGAGCACTTCGAGCGCGGATCGATTCGCGGTCAGTACGCTGGGTCTGTGAAGGCGAAACGGTTCAGGCTCGCGGCTTTCCTGCTTGCGGTGATCGGGGCACTCGTCGCTGCGTTCGCACCGACCGGGCAGTCGATGGAGAGCTCGTTCTCGATCAGCAGTTCGTTGTCCGGCCCGGTGCAGACCGTGTCGCGCTCATATCGCGTGAGCATGTTCCAGACCAACGGGGCGTGGGTGCTCGTGGTGGTGTTGGTGCCGGTGCTCGTGGCGCTCATCCCCGTCTTGGTGCGCCACCGGAAAGCGGCGATCGTCTCGGCTGTGTTGCTGTGGACCAGCTGCGTCATCGGGGCCTTCTCCGTGGGGATGTTCTTCATCCCAGCAGCGGTCCTGATGACGGTCGCGGCCGCCCGGCAGGAGCCTGCGCTGGTCTCGCCGACGCAACGGAGCTGAGCCATCCTCCGAACCGGCATCCTGCATAGCTACTGGTGCCGACCCGCGCGCGCGGTGTGTAACCGGCCGAGATGGCGCCTAATGCGTAGACGCTGCCCTCCGGCCTTGATCGTCACGGCGACGGCAGCGCTGGTGCGTTTCCAATTAGACCCCACGAGGCAAGAGACACGCGGGACTCCCTATGCCTATCAGCCCAACACCCGATAGAGGTGCCAGCGGTCGGGAACACCCTTCAGCTCGTGCTCGCCGGCGTCTTCGAAGGTAAGGCCGGAGCCCGCGGCTAGATCCTTAACGGTGGAAGACGCCAAGACCTCCGAGGACCCGGCGAGGGCGCCGATGCGGGCGCCGATCGTCACGCCGAGGCCACCGATCTCCGCGTCGATCGTCTCGACCTCGCCCGTGTGGACGCCCGAGCGGATCTCGAGCCCGAGCGTGCGAACGTCACGAGCCGCTTCGATCGCGCAGCGGGCCGCCGCAGCCGAACCGTCGAACGTTGCGAAGAACCCATCTCCCGCCGTGCTGATCTCTCTGCCGCCATAATGTTCGAGCGCGGCCCTCAGGATGCGGTGGTGGCTTTCGAGCGTCTGCTTCCAGGCGAGGTCGCCGAGTTCGGCCGAGCGCTGCGTGGATCCTACGATGTCGGTGAATAGCACGGTCGCCAGACGCCGGGTTGAGGTGCGCTTCGCACCTCCCAACGTCTCGATGAACGACCCGATCGCATCGAACATCGGCTCCTGCGGCTCGGCCGTGTACCAGTGGTCGATCCCGGGGAGTTCGACGTGCTGCGCGCCGGGGATCAGCCCAGCGGCCTCCTGCAGCAGCTCGACCGGCTGGGCGCTGTCGCGCTCGCGGTGCATCACGAGGGTCGGCACCGTGATCGTCGGCAAGACCCCGCGGACGTCGAGCCCGAGGCTCACCTCGAAGAGCGGTCGGACGGCGCCCGGGCTCAAGCTGGCCCTGGTGATCTCCCCTACCCGGGCCAGGTACGCCTCATCTCCAGCCCTGCTCGGGAAGACCTCGCGCGCGTCGGAGATCGCGTGCTCCGCGGATCCCCAACGGGGCGACGCCCACTCGATCCACTGCTCCCACTCGGGTCGATCCTCGTCGCGGACGTGGGTCCACATCGCGTACGTCATCAGCGCCTGGATCCGCTGCGGATGCATCGCGGCGAAGAGGGAACAGATCTGCCCACCCTCCGCGAACCCGAAGAGGATGGGCTTCGTCGCACCGGCCGCCTCGAGCACCACGCCGAGGTCCTCGGCCAGCACTTCGGCTGGTGGCAGGTCATCCGGTGAGAGCCGATCCGATAGTCCGACGCCTCGGCGGTCGATCACGATCACGCGTCCGAGCTGTGCCAAACGCTCGATCCAACGCACGTACGCCGGCTCACGCCACATCAAGTCGAGATGCGAGATCTGCCACGGTACGAACAAGATGTCGTACGCCCCGACGCCGAACCCTTGGTAGGCGATGTGGACGCCGTCGTCGGCTTGCGCGTACTTCGTTTCCGCCTGGATCACGGACTCGCGATCCTGTAGTGGCGCCAGCGGTCGGGGACGCCCTTGAGTTCGCGCTCGCCGCGGTCCTTCACGGGCGGCATCTTCCCCTTGGCGCTTCCAGCAGGCAAGTTGGATGTGAGTTGTCGCCTCAACCGAGACCTCCGCCCTTGATCCTGTCCGGGCGGCTGCATGCGCCGGGGCGCAAGTCCAGGTTTCGCGATGAGGACGGCAACAAACGAGCCACTACAGTTGGTGGCCATGGGCGTTCGAGCCAGCTGGCGGGTCGTGTTCGCGGGCCTCGGTACTGTCGCGCTCCTGGGCTCCTGGGTGGTCGCCTGGGCAGTCCCATCACCGCGGGTGTGCGTGGCCATCTACTGTGGGGCCGACTTCAACGCCAACCAGGTTTCTTGGCGCTGGCTGAACTTCTGGAACTGGCCACAGCTGATCGTCGTTGTGGTCGGGCTCATCGCCTTCACGATCCTCACGGTGCTTGCCGTCCGACATCCTCGGAACCGACCCGAGTCAGTAGAACGTCGAGTTTCACTACCACGTTGAGCGCCCACGACGGCCTCCACGCGCCGGGGCGCGAGGCGCCCATTGCTGGAAGCGACGCGAGCTCCGGGCTCAACATCCGGGTTTGGCTGAAAGTCTCCACGCTGTATCCCCGGCTAGGTAATCGCTAGAGATGCGCGAGCGTCATCGTCAGCTAGGAGATCGAACGGCGTTGCCGCGCCGCCAGCGCGGCAAGAAGGAGCAGGCCGGCACCGACGACCAGTTCGGCAGCGGACACGGCGAGCCACGTGGTGCCACCCTGTCCCCCCGGCGTGACCGCCGCCGTGACGAACGGCTCCGCAATCAGAAGTGCGCCGGCCACCAGCGAAGCGGGCAACGTCCCCCGTTGGGCCCACCATGCGCCAAGCGCTCCGAAGATGGGCCCAGACACCAATCCCCCCGCAAGGTAGATCCGGTTCGCGCGCAGCTCTCGGACGAGGTCACCTATGAAGGTGTGCCCGCCTAGGTTGACGGGGACCGACGTCAGCGCATAGAAGCCGAAGAGCGCGACCATCGTCGCTGCCAGACCGATGAGCGCGCCTCGGCCGATCCGTGACGATTGGGCCCCGGCGAGGAACGCCACGAGGAGCCACGGCGTGCTCAGGTTTCCAACGTCGGTTCGTACCTGAGCTAAGACATCGACCCCACCATTCGGCCCTTTGGCCCATGCCATCAATGCCCCGAGCAGAAATGCTCCCGCAAAGACGTACACGAGGCGAACTCGACGGCTCATTCCCGCATGGTAGCGGCCAAACGGCGACGCTACGCTCACGGGCGTCTTGTGGAGGATCCAAGGAGATTCGCGAACCCGTGACCTCTTGGCCGGGGGGATGGCGAACCGAGTGGCACGAATTGCTGGGTAGCAGCTCCCTAGTAGCCGAAGAAGATGAGGTCATATCTCCGGTCAGGTTCCCAATCGAATAGGTCCGCCTCGATGTACTCGACGCGATCTGAAGCCACTCGCTCTCGGTTGAGGGCCAGCATCTCCGGTGCCGCGTCGACGGCCGTGAGGGTGATTGTCATCGGAAGGAGTTGGGAGGTCCACAACCCCGTCCCGCATGCGAGTTCGAGCGCGGCGTCAACGGGCCCCTGGTTGTCCAAAGCCTTCCGTGCCTCGTCCACTTCTTCGAACCACCGCGCATTCTCCTCCGATCCGAGGTCGTAGCGTCCCAGTCGCTCGAACCACATTTCGTACTCCGATGCGCGAGCGCGGTAGTAGCGGAGTTGTTCGGCGACCGGTTCACGATTCACGAGCCGCACGATACAGAACCCCAACCTCGGAGGCGGTCAAGGATGCCGACGCGGTCTCGGCCACCAGTAAGGCTCAACGGGAAAAGCAGTTGAAGCAGGTACGGCCTCGGACTAGCGAGACGGCTCTTGCCGGACGTAGGCTCCATGCCCATGACACGGGAGCGGATCGGCCTATCCCTGAGCGTTAGAGCCGCAGCTCGCGCGGGTTGGGAGGCGCACGGTGGCGACGAGGTCGTCCCAGGAAAGCGCTTCGCGCTTGGGTTCTGGTGGTGGATCGTCGGAGTCTCGACTGACAAACCCGACACTGGTCCTAGCCAGCCTGTTGCCTGACGAAAGCCCTCAGCGCTTCTTCTTTCCTCGGGGCAGTGAGATAGACCAATCCGGGACTCGGACTCACGCCCCGCAGTCCGGGGTCGGGCCGTTCATGGCAGACATGCCTCACGGACTTCGGAGCAGGGGCATGAGGTCGTTCGTGCACGTGCATGCAGCGCCCCGAAGCGAGCTCGCGCCATACAGCTCCTCGATCGTCTTCAGGATCGAGTAGTGGTCCACGGAGGTCATGAGCGTGTCACCGGACTTCGCTCGGGACCCGGCGACGATCGTCACGATGTGCCCACCGGCGGCGGTCCCGCAGCAGCCGGCGCTCCCTTCGCCTTCGTCCCAGGTGAGGAACAGGATCCCCCCAAGGCCGAGAGAATCCATAAGCGCGGGGATTTGTCCTGCGAGCCACGCATCTGCGGTGGCTGTCGAGCAATCGTGCCCGTCGTTGCACAGGTTCGGCGTGATCCAGATGAAGTCGGGCAGCGCTCCGGAGGCCGCATCGCCATCGAACCGGGAGAACGGCACCACATTCGAACATCTCGATGGGTCGTTCACGATGTCATCGAAGTAGACGAAGGGGTCGTGCTTCTTCGCATATCCATTAGCCTGCGCGCCGGTGAAGCACGGGCTCGGCATGTCCTCCATGTACGCGCGCCAGGAGAGGCCTGCCGACTCGAGTTGATCGATCAGGTTGGTGGCCCCCACGGTGCAGTCGGTGCAATCGGAGTTGACGCCGAACGTCGAGCCGGCCAGAAGGGCGAGGTAGTTCGGAAGCGACGGATGGCCCACCGCGTAGGAACTCGTCGCGAGCCCGTAACGTGCGGCAAGCCCGTTCACGTACGGAGCGTCGGAGCTTCCGATCACCGAGGAGTAGTCGCGGTTCTCCATGACGACGACCGCGATGCGGGGAACGGCACCGCTTGTTGCGCTGGGCGAATGAGAACTGCTCGGATGCTCGGAGACGCTCGATGACGATGGGCGCGAGGGCGACGGGCTCGGAGCCCTCGGGGAGGTCGTCGCGCAGGAAACGAGGAGGATGAGAAGCGCCACGGCGGGGATCGAGGGGTGTCGCATCCGACTCTCAGCCCTTGCCGACGGCGTCGCGCACGTCCGGGCGGCTAACCGTGAGGTAGGCAACGAAGCCGACGATGAGGACCGCTAGGACCACGCTAACCGCCCCGAATCCCAGCCCGAGGCCACCCAGCTTCCGCGGGCCGGCGAGCCAGTCCGCGAACGAGGCGCCGAGGGGTCTGGTCAAGATGTAGGCGATCCAGAAAGCCAGTACCTCGTTCAGACCGAACAACCAGTAGCCCAAGCCGGGCAGGGCGATCGCAGCGGCGAAGATCACACCCGAGGCGAAGAACCCCAGATGCAGCGTGAATGCCGTCATGTCACCTACCGCCGTGCCGAGGGCGAAGGTGGTAAGCACGACCGCCCAATAGAACGCCTCGCGCCGGCGCGTGTAGATGCTGTGGATGGAAAGGGTCTTCTCTTTCGCGAACCACGTCGCGAAGATCACGCTCAGCGCGACAGCGAAGGCCGCGCTCGACACGACGTAGGGGATGCTCAGCCCGACGTGCACACCATCGGCCGCCATCGTGCCGAACACGCCGACCAAGACGACCACTAACCAATAACCCCACGGCACGTATCGCCGCGCCCCGAACTGCACGACCAGCGAGAGGGCCAACGCGAGACCAGTGACGAAGGCGATGCCAACGATCGCCACCTTGTTCGTTACGCCAACACGATGGATGAAGAAGTCCGAGGTCGTCTCGCCCATCCCGGTGCTCAGCACCTTGATGATCCAGAAGGAGAGCGTCACCTCCGGAACCTTGGAGAGGGTCCTTCGCTCGACGAGAGTCATGAGTCGTCATTCTCTTGGTGGCGGGTCCATCTGACATCGCGGTTTCATTGAGGTTCTGCGTTCATTCGGTGTCGGTTGGAGTTCACGCGGGCGTCGCCGACTCGATCGTCGTCGATCACTCAGCCAGAAGTCGATCTGTTCATGAAGCGAATCTCATCGGAGTTTCACCAGTGGCTCATCGTCCAACTCGCACGCTGGTTGGGAGTGACGGGAAAGAGGTGATCAAGGATGAAGATGAAGCGGATCGCGATCGCCGGGATCGTGGCGTTAGCGCTCACCTCGCTCGGCGGGGTGGCGTTCGCCAAGGTCTCGGCGCATCAGCAAAGCACACCGGCTACGTCCTCGGAGACGACAACCGGCGTCGACACGGACAACGTCCAAGATGGAGACCAGACCTCCCTCGATACCGGCTCCGAGGATGTGGCCACCGGCGAGGCGGGTAGCGGATCCGGCGGGTCCGATGGCCCGGGAGGCCACGAGGACCTGGCCGGCAACGTCGATCATCAATTCGACGGACAGGAGTGATCCAACCTTGACGGGAGGGTCCGGCGGGGATCGCCGGGCCCTCCTCGGGTTCTCGCCTATCCGTTGCTGGCCGGATCCTCGGTGGGCAGCCACACGGAGAAGGAACCACCACCACCGGCCCTCGAATCGACCCAGATGCGTCCGTCGTGGGCCGCCACGATCTCTCGACAGATCGCGAGCCCCAAGCCGCTGCCACCGTCACTCGCACGAGCTGCGTCGCCACGAACGAAGCGTTCGAAGACACGCCCGCCTAGATCCGGGGACACGCCCGGGCCCTCGTCGGTCACGGTGCAACCGCCACCGCCGTCGCGAGCCCACGTCGACAGGCGCACCTCACCCCTTTGCGGAGAGAAGCGGATCGCGTTGCTCACGAGGTTCATCACGACCTGCTCGATCCGGACGCGATCTGCTCGCACGGTTACGCTCGACCCGTCGGTGACGAGCTTGACGTCCTTGGGCCTGGCGAGCGTTGAGGCCTTCTCGGCGACCGTGGCGGTGACCTCGGCGAGATCCACCGGCGTGCGGAGCAACCCCATCGACGCGTCGTCCGCGCGCGCCAGCATCAGCAGGTTCTCCACGATCGATCGCATGCGTTCAACTTCCTCTAGAGCACTCTCCAACGCCTCACGGGCGCTCGGGGACAAGTCTGCATCGCGCAGGCTCACGTCGAGTTCTGCTCGCATCACGGCAAGGGGGGTACGCAGCTCATGAGAGGCGTCGGCCGTGAATCGACGCTTGTCTTCCACGCCGCGCTCTAGCCGATCGAGCATCGCGTTCAGAGTCTCGGCCAGTCGCTGAATCTCGTCGGACGCGGTCGGGACGTCGATCCGTTCGTCGAGACGTTCGATCCCGATCGTGTCGGCTTCGAGTGTCATGCGCGCGACCGGCGCGAGCGCCCGCCCGGCCAACCACCAGCCGCCGAGACCTGCCACCAACAGCCCGACGGGCCCACCGATGGCGAGTTGGACCAGTAGTTCGCGGACCGAGCGCCCGACCTCGTCGGTGGATGTCGCCACGACGATCACACCCGGGCAGCTGGAGGCTGGGAGGCTGATGGCGAGGAGGCGGAACCCTTCCGCGTCACCACCGGTTTCGACCGTCGTCCGCAGGGTGGCGCCGTTGAGGACGTCGGCTACCAGCTGCGGGGACAACAGCGAATGCTCAGCGGCGGGATCGCCGGTCGATTCCAGGACCGCCCCATCCCGGCCGAGCAACTGCGCACCGGATTCGCCTTGGGGAAGACCCACCAGCGAAGCGTCGCTCACGTCTTGGAACTCGCCCTCACAGCCGTGTTGGAGACCCAGCGAGATCTGCGCCGCGCGGGTCGCGAGGCTCTCGTCGACGCCGCGGATCAGCCCAGCATTCAGCCGAAGCGTCAAGAACCCGCCAAGCACAAGGAGCACCACGGCCAGTAATCCGACGTACCACAGCGTGAGACGCGCACGGATCGGCAGGCTCACGCAAGCCCCACCCCGTAGCCCACGCCACGGACCGTGCGGATGAAGGGGCGATCGAACGGCAACTCGAGCTTCTTGCGCAGGTACCCGATGTACACATCCACCACGTTGGAGAACCCGTCGTAGTTCACGTCCCACACGTGCTCCAAGATCCGAGTGCGACTCACCACTTCGCCGGCGTGGTACATCAAGAACTCCAACAAGGCGAACTCGCGCGCCGACAGCTCGATCAGCTCACCGTCGCGTGTGACCGTGTGTGCCGCCGGATCGAGGACCACGTCATCGGTCGTGAGTGCTGTCGGTCGCTCGGCACCGCCCCGACGAACCAGCGCGCGCAACCGAGCCAAGAGCTCTCCGAAGGCGAACGGCTTGACGAGGTAGTCATCGGCACCCGCGTCCAGCCCACGGATGCGGTCCTCCACCCCATCGCGAGCCGTCAGCATCAGCACCGGCGCCCACCGGCCTCTCGTCCGGAGCTCTCGGCACACCGCGAAGCCATCGCGGCCGGGCAACATCACGTCCAGGACGATGGCGTCGTAGTCCTCGTTGAGCCCGCGGTGCAGCGCGTCTTCTCCGTCCGACACCGAGTCCACGGCGTAGCCCTCTTGCTCCAGCCCGCGACGCACGGCGCGCGTCATCTTGAGCTCGTCTTCGACCAACAAGATCCGCATTTCGGCCTCCCGCACCAAGTCTGCCATCGCTTCATGAGAGTCGGATGAGAGTTCCGGGACGAGTGGACCGTTCTCATCGATTCCTCACGGTCGTCGACGTACACCAGATGCGATGGAGAAGGCGAAGGAGTCGACGATGCGACGGATCCCCGTGCTGGTCGCGATTGCGTTGATCGGGACCCTGCTGCTTGCGGCCTGCGCCTCGGGCTCAGCAACGGTTGCCTCGAGCGCAGGAAGCCCTACCACGAGCGTGTCGGGAACGCCGAGCGTTTCGCCAACGGAGGCGCCCGTGTCAACGGAGCCCGCCGTGCCAGTCGAGTCGAACCCCCCGGGCGACATCCCGGACAACACCGCGTTCGTCCCCTATCACTCCGCGAAGGGCGGCTGGACCGTGACGGTGCCCGAAGGCTGGGCCCGAACGACCACTGGCACGACGGTCACATTCACTGACAAGCTCAACACGATCCAAGTGGACGCGCGGCCCGGTGACCCCGTCACTCTCGCCGGCGTGAAGAAGACCGACGTACCGGCTCTGGCGGCGAGCGCGCGCGCGTTCAAGTTGGTGAGTGTGAGGGAGGTCACGCTGCCGGCCGGTCCCGCGGTGCTCATCTCCTATCAAGCGAACAGCGACCCGAACACGGTTACGGGCAAGCAGTACCGGCTCGACGTGCTGCGCTACCTCTTGTATCGCGCGGGGACACGCACGACGCTCACGCTGCTGTCCCCCGTTGGGGCCGACAACGTCGACCCGTGGCGGATCGTCACGCAGAGCCTGAAGACAGCCCAGTGAGCATGGCTGCGCTCCTCACGATCGAACCACCGGCTGCCACCGTCTTGGAGGCGAGCGACCTCTATCGCTTCTATCACGCGGGAGACGACGAGACCTTCGCGTTGCGAGGCGTGTCGCTTGCGGTTACCGAGGGCGAGATCCTCGCAGTCGTCGGTCCGTCGGGCAGCGGCAAGTCCACGCTGCTCGCGTGTCTGGCCGGGCTCGACGAGCCCGACGGCGGACACGTCTCGGTCGCAGGCACGCGCATCACCCGCCGGCCCGAGGTCGAGCGGGCAGGTCTACGCGCACGCTGGATCGGGATCCTGCAGCAGTCGGGCAACCTCTTGGAGCACCTGAGTGTGGCGAACAACGTGCGCGCGGCGCAGACGCTGGTACGCGACGCGGGCCGCACCGGGCCCTCAGTCAGTGCGCTGCTCGCTGAGGTGGGACTGGCCGAGCGCGCCCACGCGCGTCCGGCAACGCTTTCCGGCGGCGAGGCCGCCCGCGCGGGACTGGCCGTCGCCTTGGCAAACGACCCACCGTTGCTGTTGGCCGATGAGCCTACCGGCGAGGTGGATGAGGCGAACGAACGCCTGATCTTGGATCTGCTTCGGCGCCGAGCCGCATCGGGCAACGCGATCGTGATCGTGACGCACAGTGCGCGCGCGGCCATGGAGGCAGATCGGATCGTGCAGTTAGGCGACGGAAGGATCGTCGGTGCCTGAGACGCTGGTGCGTGCCCTCTCACTCGGCCGCACGTACGGCAACGGCATCGCCCGTGTGCGCGCTATACACGATGCCACCTTCACCGTCGCAGCCGGCGACACCGTGGCGCTCGCAGGACCCTCGGGCAGCGGGAAGTCGACGCTGCTGCACCTGATCGCCGGCCTCGACATCCCGACATCCGGCTCGATCGAGTGGCCGGCACTCGGCGAACGTCGGGCTCTTCGACCCGGACCGGTTGCCATGGCATTCCAAGGCCCGAGCCTGTTACCGCCGCTGACCGTTTTGGAGAACGTGGCGTTGCCGGTGATCTTGGCCGGAGGTGTCGAGGACGATGCCACTGCCGCGGCGCGCGATCTGTTGGAGATATTCAAGGTCGACGCCGTGGCGGACAGACTCCCCGAGGAGCTTTCGGGGGGGCAGTCTCAGCGAGCCGGCCTCGCGCGGGCCTTCTCTGGCTCGCCCCGGCTGGTTCTGGCCGATGAGCCCACCGGACAGCAGGACCGAGCGACGGGCGGTCGCCTGCTCGAAGCGATCGTGACCCTGGCTGCGCTGTATGAGATCGCCCTCGTTGTTGCGACACACGACGTGACGGTGGCCAAACACCTGGCTGCACAGTGGACGATGCGAGACGGCATCCTGCGCACGGAGGAGCTCACATGCTCAGCGTGACGTGGCTCGGTGGGCTCGTTCGGCGAAGGACCGGACGCATGGTCGGGCAGTCAGCGGGGGTCGCGTTGGCGGTGCTGTTGCTCGCCGCGCTCGGAACGTTCTTCACGGCGAGCCGGACCACGATGACCCAGCAAGCCGTTCGTTCGGTGCCCGCGGATTGGCAGGTTCAAGTGTCGCCTGGCACCTCGACGATCGACGTCCAGACCACCGTGGCCGCGACGCCCGGGGTCATTGCATCGCTTCCCGTGGGCTACGCGGACACCTCAGGCCTTTCCTTTCGCAACGCAAGAACGGTGCAGACCACCGGACCCGGCGTCGTACTCGGCCTCCCGCTCGACTACGCGACAACCTTCCCCGGAGAGATCCGTCCCCTCGTGGGCGCGACGACCGGCGTGCTGCTCGCCCAGCAGACGGGGGCGAACCTCGGTGCCTCGATCGGCTCCACGATCACGATCGCCAGGCCGGGTCAGCCCAAGACTTCGGTGACGGTTGATGGCGTGGTGGATCTGCCGGCCGCCGACTCGTTGTTCCAATCGATCGGAGTGGCACCCGGATCGGCGCCCACCGCGCCGCCGGACAACGTGGTCCTGCTGCCCGCGGACACGTGGAAGCAGCTGTTTGCACGCGCAGCCTCCGGCACCACCTCCACGCAGATCCACGTCCAGCTCGCCCACGACCTACCGGCCGACCCTGGTGCCGCGTTCTCCCAAGTGCTCGGGCGAGCGAAAAACCTCGAGGCCAAGCTCGCGGGCGGCGGCCTGATCGGCAACAACCTCGCCGCGCAGCTTGATGGGGCACGGACCGATGCGATCTACGCGCAGATGCTCTTCCTGTTCCTCGGGTTGCCGGGCGTGATCATCGCAGCGTTGCTGGCTGGCGTGATCGCCTCGTCGGGGCGCGAACGTCGTCGTCGCGAACAGGCGCTGCTGCGGGTGCGCGGGGCATCGCCGAAGCAGATCGTGCGCTTAGTTACGGCCGAGGCGATCCTCACCGGGATCGCAGGCACTGCCGTTGGCCTCGTGGCGGCAACCGCGGTGGGACGCCTCGCCTTCGGCACCCCGAGGTTCGGCGCAACGACCGGTCAGGCCGCGATCTGGGCTGCGGCATCCGTCATCTTCGGGTTGTCGCTGTCGGTCTTCACGATCGTGGTGCCCGCTTGGCGCGACGTGCGAACGCTGAGCGTGCACGACGCGCAGGCCAGCATCTCCACCGCGATCGCGCGCCGCCCCGTGTGGTCGCGCGTCTACCTCGACGTGTTGTGCATCGGTCTGGGCGGACTCATCTACTGGCAGGCCGTCAAGAGCGGCTACCAAGTGGTGCTCGCGCCCGAGGGCGTTCCCACGATCTCGGTTAGTTACTTCACGTTGCTGGCTCCGCTGTTGTTCTGGATCGGCACGGCGCTGTTGATGTGGCGCATCGGCACGGCGTTGCTTCGTCGCGGACACGGATGGCTGAGCACGGCGACCCGCCCGCTCGCCCACCGGCTCGCCGGAGTGGTGGCGGCCTCGATGTCTCGCCAGCGCCGAAGCCTGTCGCGCGGGTTGGTATTGATGGGGCTCACGGCGTCGTTCGCGATCTCGGTGGCGATCTTCAACACGACCTACGCCTCGCAGTCGCGCGTCGATGCCCAGCTGTCCAACGGCGCCGACGTGACGGTGAGCACCGCTGCGGCCACGGGACTCCCGCAAGGGATCGCCGACGCCGTGGCGGCGCTCCCCGGCGTGGCCGCCGTCCAACCGATGCAGCACCGGTTCGCGTACGTGGGAAACGACCTGCAAGACCTCTACGGGGTGGATCCCGCCACGATCGGTGAGGCGACCTCGATGTCGAACGCGTTCTTCGCGAACGGCGATGCCTCCCAGACGCTGCGGACCCTCGGGTCGACACCCAACGGCCTGCTCGTTTCCGAAGAAACCGTGCACGACTTCCAGCTGCAACCGGGCGACACGGTGAACCTGCGGCTGCAGTTCGCATCGGACCACGCCTACCACCAAGTGCCATTCACCTACGTCGGCGTAGCACGCGAGTTCCCGACGGCACCCCATGACTCGTTCCTCGTGACCAACGCCGACTACGTCGCGAAGACGACCGGATCGGCCGCGGCACAGGTGCTCTTGATCCGGACGAACGTCTCGCCGCCGAGGGTGAGCGCCGCCGTGCAGCAGGTGCTGGCACCGGCCTCCGGGGCGACCGTGCACGACATCGTCACGGAGCAGCGGATCGCGCTCTCGGGACTCACCGCGATCGACCTCGCCGGCCTCACAAAGCTGGAACTCGCGTTCGCGCTGTTGCTTGCGGCTGGCGCATCCGGCTTGGTACTGGCGCTCGGGCTGGCCGAGCGGCGTCGCACCTTCGCGATCGCGTCGGCGCTGGGGGCGAGTAACCGCCAGCTCGGCGGGTTCGTCTGGAGCGAGGCCTCGTTCGTGGCGATCGGTGGGCTCACGCTGGGCGCGATCAGCGGCTGGTGGATCGCGCAGGTGATCGTGAAGATCCTCACCGGCGTGTTCGACCCGCCGCCCGAGCAGCTGTCGATCCCGTGGACGTACTTGGCAGGACTCCTCCTAGCGGTCGGCGCAGCGATCACGATCGCGGGCGTCGGGATGCTGGCCGCCACCCGTCGTCCAGCGATGACCCTCCTCCGCGACCTCTAAGCCCGAGCGCCGGTCACAGCGTCGGCGGCGTCCTCTAGCGGTAGACGCCGTTGTGGCCGAGGGAGAATCGACCGGGCTGCGGGAACAGCGAGAGTCCATGTGGATCGCGTCCGACCTGGATCCGCCTGATGACGTGACCATCGGACGTCGAGATCGCCTCGACCGTCGTGCCATATCGGTTGGAGACCCACAGCTGCGACCCGTCGGCGCTCACTTGAACCATGTCCGGACTCCCGCCTACCTTCCAGGTCCTGACGACCTTGCGAGTGGCGAAATCGATCACGGAGATCGTCCCAGCCAAACGGTTCGTGACATAGAGCTGTGTGGTGTCTCGGCTCACGGCCATCCCGTGCGCACCACGACCTGTGGGGATGAACCCCAGCACCTTCATCGAGCCCGGGTCGACGACGGAGACTCCGCCGAGACCCTGGTTGGCGACGAAGAAGACCTTGCCGTTGCGCGAGAGCTTGACGTCGACGGGGAACCCACCGACATGGATCGTCCCCACGACCTTCATAGCCTTCACGTCGACCTTCACGACCGTGCCGTCGTACTCGCAACTGATCAACAGGTAACTGCCGTCGGCAGAGAAGTCCAGGTGGTCGGGGCCGTTGCACGGCATGGGGACAGACTTGATGAGCTTCCAGGTGTGCGGATCCATGAAGTCCAACCGGTCGTAGTACTCGGCAACGTCGATCGCTTTGGAGCCGTCGAGGGTGAAGTACAGGTTGTATGGGTGCTCGACGCCATGGATGATCCGCACGAGCCTGCCGGTACGCGGGTCGATGACCGCCAACTCGTTCGCCGAAGACGTGTCGACGTAGAGCCACCGCATGTTCCACGACGGAGTGACGTGTTCGGGGAACGATCCGAATCCGAGGTGGATGGTGCGAACGATCTTGTAGGTCTTCGGGTCGATCACCTCGACGGTGCCAGGGACGCCGTTCGGCACATACACGTACGTGGGGTCACCGGCGACCGAGGGACGGAGCGACCCGCTGGAGATGCCCACGTAGACGTTGTGCGAGCTGACTGGGCCCGACGGAGTCTGCCCTTGTGAGGAGGGCGTGGTCGCCGCGGGTGACGCGGTGGCTCGCAGTACGCGGCGCAGCGTGGTCGTGCCCCATCCGCCGATCAACAGAGCGCTGCGGGTAGTCGCTGCGACGGCGGCGTCGGCGACGGGTTGGACCAAGGGCAGCTCGGGCACGACGCGACCCGTGCTCGGGTCGATCGCGCTCACCAAGTTGAGCGCCTTGTCGGCTGCATCCCGCCCCCCGACCAGGTAGGCCAAGCCTGAAAGCGTGAAGGCCGCGGCGTGGGCAAGGGGAGCTGGCAGGTGACTAAGCAGTGTCGTCTTTCCCGAGGACGGATCGAACGTGTAGACGGCGTTGGTGGGACCACTGGAGGTCTGTCCTCCGGCGATCACGATGTGCCCGCCTGCCTCGGTCGCCGCCGGATAGCGCAGTCCGACGGGGAGGCGTCCGACGGTCGTGAACGACGTACCGTCGGTGGTCGCGTAGATCTCTTGGCGCGGGTTCGTGCCGTCATACCCGCCGATGAGGTACGTCGTGGATCCGATCTGTGCGGAGGCCAGATCAGAAAGCGCTACCGGGAGGTGACCGACGATCGCACCATGGCCGGTGGCCGGGTCGAACCGTTGCACCGTGTCGGTGCCCGAGCCTGCACCACCGGCGAAGACGTAGATCTTGCCTGAGATCATCGCGGCGGCTGCATCATGCACCGGCTGCGCGAGCGAGCCCAGCGAAGTCAGGCGACCTGAGACGGGGCTCATCGAGAAAACGCCGCCTACGGTGTTGCCCGCACCGTCTAGACCGCCGGCGATGTAAACGTCGTTCCCTTGCCACACCGCTACCGTTCGTTGGATCGGTGCCGTGAGCTCGTAGCCGGCCGATCTGATCGCGAGGTTCACCTCAGGTGTGGGACTCGAGGCCACCGGTGCCTGAGTCCTCTCCGCAGACTCCGAGCCCGCTGGGTTGCCGCTCGTACAAGCGACGAGGACCGCCGCAAGAAGAACAAGCAGGAGGAGGGGTCGTGCGACCTTCACCTTCGCTCCTTCCCGCCCGTTCCAGGGGCGGAGACTAGACATCACCAGATGAGAAAACGATGAAGCCGGCACCGCGGGGGCAGGTCCTCTGGCGCTTGGTGGATCCATGGAGGCGGGCGCCAGCCTGCCGCGGGTGGCTACGGCTCGCGCCGCGGCGCATGAACAGTTAGGCCACGTGACCACCAGAACACGGTCACATGGAGTCAGCCGCCTTGCGTCAGCCATAGGTAGCGAGCAACGTTCGACTGAAGACCGGCTGGGTCCCCCCTCCATGAACAACCGCAACCCATGTGTGACGCTAGGCCCGATCTCGACACCTACCTGTTGATGGAGCACGAACGTGAGGCTTGAGGATGTCTTCCGAGAACACCAACGCTCGGTCTACTCGTACTTCCTCCGAGTCGTTGGCGACCGGCACAAGGCCGAGGAACTCACGCAGGAGACGTTCTACCGAGCCTGCACGGCAGCCCTCCGGTACAGGGGCGACGCGCCGGTCGTCAACTGGCTGTTCGGCATCGCGCGCAGGGTTCTCATGGAGTCGAGTCGGAAGGGCCTCTTCGACCGGACGCGCGAAATCGAGGACTACGACGAACCGACCATCGAGCACGACCACGCCGAGAGGATGGATCTCGAGCAGGCGTTCTCTCGACTCCCAATCACCGATCGCGAGGTGCTGATGCTCGTCGACTACCTCGGGTTCTCCCCGCCGAGGCGGCCAATCTGGTCGCGATCGAACCGTCCGCCTTCCGGATGCGCCTACTCCGCGCTCGCCGGAGGCTTCGTGCCCTTCTACAAGAGGAGACGTCATGAGTGACGACCAGCCCATCGATCTTCAGGCACTCGATCCTCACGACACGGAGGACCATGCGAGGGCCGCGATCCGTCGCTTCCGCTGGCGCGTGGTGCTCCTGACGACGGTCGTGATCGTCGCGGTGGCGGCGGGGGCGATCTGGGGCACGAGCGCCTACGTGCGCCAGCGCGATCGCCAGCGCGATGAAATCTCGGTGCTCCGAGAGTGGGCGGCTGGGCCCGAGAGTCAGGTCGCAATCGCTGGCGGGAGCAACTGTTCCACGCCGACGTACAAGGTTGGGTACGCGGACGTCACCGTGCTGCAGGGATTGAAGTATCAGGGCGGGTGGCTGCTGCATCTCTTCGTTCAAGGAACCGGGCACCCGTTGGCGATCGGCGGGAAGCCCGGAAGCCACGAGGTCTCTCACACCATGACGATCGTGCCGATGGTCCAAGGCGCGACGGCTGCCAAGGTGCGGATCCAGGACACAGGCTGGACCTCGGGTGAGGCCTACGTGCAGGTCCCCGGGTCGTCCTCGAAAGTGGGGCTGCAACTCCTCGACCCGACCGGTTCTACGGTGGGGATGTTCGTTGTGGACACGAGCCGTCTCTTGTGCGGGTGATGTCCCAGGCAAGGACCGAGGTCGCCACGAGCGCGACGAAGAACCGAGTGCGGCAGGATGACATGAACTCCATCTTTTCGCGCAGGCGACGGAATGTCCGAGGACGAAGGCTCGGTATACGGGTAGCCATGCCGCATCTTCCCGAAGTGAAGGCGACGAGCGTCGCCTCTACATGATCGGTCGAAGCAGACTCATCGGCTTCGGTTCACGCGATCCGACGGCCGCGATCCCTCCAGCGATGATCGGCACGACCAAGATCGCGACGGCGATCGCTGCCCATGGGACGACGATCGGGTAGTCGCGAGCCTGTGCGACCCGGAATACGACCACGGGCGCGAAGCCGGCCGGGACGGCGAGTGCTCCAGCGACCGCGGCGACGACCCAGGCGGATGCGCCGGCGAGCGAGCGCCTCGTCCGGGGTGCGGCGCCGACCGCCGCGAGGATCGCTCGGTCCTTCCTCGACTCCGCCCCGATGAGGGCTACGACGACGGCGACGATCGCCAGCGCGAGAGCCGTCCCCACGATGCCGACGGCCCATCGACCGGTGCCGTTGTGGCTGCCCAGATCCGCCTCGGAGTTCACCGTGGCGCCGGGGTAGCGCGACGCGACCTGACGCGCATGCTGGATCTCGTCCCCGTTGAGATCGTTGGGTGCCCTAAGGACGATCTGGGGGTTCGACGCCGATGTCTTGCTAACGACGAGGCCAAGATGGGCGGCGGCGTCGGCGGAGATCACATAGTTGTAGCCGGCGCCGAGAGACGCATACATCGTGTCTCCCGCCTCGACGGCCGGCAGGTCGATCCAGCCTCGCGTATCGTTCGGATCGCCTCCGAGTCTGCTGGTGAGGTGGATGACGCCCCCGTCGGTGATGCCCGGCCCGATGGCGACGATCGATCCGGACTCGAAGGCGGGGATCCCTTCTTCGGCGTGGAACGCTCGTAGCACGTCAGCGTCACCTATCAGCAGCTCTCCGATCTCGCGGGACGCCTGTCCCTGCGATCGGACGAGAGGTCCGTTGACCCAAATCGATCGCTGCTTCCCACCCTTCACCACTGCCGCGGTCCGAAGCGGCACCACGACCGATCCAGGGAGCGCCGCTCGCAGATCGCCGATGAGACGATCGCTGTCGCCTGATCTGGGCTTCAACATCCCGTCGAAGAACCCGATCGAGAGCTGATCGGCGGCCATGAACGGAACCGACCGCTCGGACGCATCCTGGCTGAGCGTCAGCGCGCCGACCCCGATCGGAAGCGCGAGAGCGATCGTGGCAGCGGCGAGTGCGGCCGCGGTCCGTCGCCCGTGTCGCGCGAGGTCGCGTGCCGCGATCCTCGGTGCCGTGGGGAGATGTCCCGCGCCTCGACCGATCCACGTCACGACGAGAGGGATCGCGACAAGGAACCCGGACAGCATCGTGATGAGCCCGAGCGTCAGCCACGCGTCCGAGTTCGCGCTCGTCGCCCATGCAACGAGCGCCCCTCCGGCGATAGCGATCACGAGCCCTGCCGCGGCGAGCCGACCTGGAGCCTTCGGCGGCGGGGTCCGTCCCGCGAGGGCCTCGACGGTACTGAGCTTGGCGGCGGATCGAGCCGGAGCGTATGCGGCCAGTGTCGAGGCGGCCGTCCCGAGCGCGAGCGCACCGAGGAGAGGGATGACTGGGATGCGCACCGGGCCAACGATCCGTCTCGCGAACCGCTCGAGGAAAGGATGGATCACGAACGACGCGCCGATCCCGATCGCGACCCCTAAGCATGAGCCGACGAAGCCGAGAACCGTCCCACCGAGCAGGACCGTCGCGCGCACGTGCCGCGGCTCGCCCCCGGCGGCGCTGATGAGCCCGAGCGTGCGCAGCTGCCGCCTCGCCCCCACGGCGAACGCGGCGGCGGCGATCAGGCCGGTACCGAACAGCGCCAGCGCCGCGGCGGCGAATGACCCGCCCGTCGCGATCGTCCTTCCCCACGGACCGTGCGCTATGACAGTCTCCCGTGTCGAAACCCCACCGTGCGTGAGCGAGGATAGCCCCGCGGCGGCTTGCGACTGAGATGCGCCTGGCGGAAGGCCAACGAGGTACGTGTCATACGAAGATCGAACCTCCTTCGAGGTGAAGGTCCCTGGTCCGAGCAAGGCGAGCATCGTGTAGAGCTCCTCCGGCTCCACGACCGTCCCGGTGACGGTGACCGTGAGGTCCTGGTCGGCGAACCGAACGCGATCGCCGATCCGCGCGCCGTAGGCGTCGAGCACCTCCGGCTGCAGGGCTGCCTCGCCGGGTTGCGTCGGGAAGCGACCGTCGAGCAGGTGGAACATCCCGGCCGTGAGCGGGGCATCCGCCGGCGCCGACAGCTCGATCAGGCTCGTCTCAAGGGATCGGCCGTCGACGATGCTCCGGCTGGACTTTTCGATGCGTTCCACCGAGGAGGAGCCGGGGGGAAGATGAGCCGACAGCTCCCCCGCCCGAAGGGTCCGATACGGGAACAACTGCAGGTCCGCGGAGCCCATGGCGTTGCGCGCACGTTCCTCAGGCGTCGGGACCGCCGTGCGGATCACGGTTGCAGCCCCAACGAGACCCGCCACGGGAAGGGCGACGAGGACGGCCACGAGCGCGCTCCTCCACGGCGCGCGGCGTGCCTGACGCCACGCCACTCTCGCGACGGCACGGTACGCGGAACCCTTCATCGGCTGACTGGATCGTGGAGCAGGGTTTCAGGACCTTGCGTCGGCGCCGTCTCGTCGACGATGCCGCCGTCACGAAGGAACACGATGCGATCAGCCCACGCCGCGAATCTCGCATCGTGGGTGACGAGCACGCCGGCTCCCCCGCGGTCGCAGTGGCCTCGAAGGAGACGAAGCACCGATTCCCCGGTTACCGAGTCGAGCGCCCCGGTCGGCTCGTCCGCCAGCAGCAGAACCCGATCGCCGACGATTGCTCGGGCGATCGCGACACGTTGTTGTTCTCCCCCGGAGAGCTCGTCGGGAAACCGGTCGGCGAGCTCGCTCATCGACACCAGCTCGAGCGCAGACGCGGCCGCCTCCCTCGCATCGTGCCGACCTCGTCCATCGAGCTCGAGCGGCAGCGACACGTTCTCGATGGCAGTGAGCCCCTCGACGAGATTCATCTGCTGGAATACGTAACCGATCGAACGACGCCGCATGCGCGCGAGGTCGGCTCGCCCCAGATCTGAGAGATCGATGCCCTCGACCGACACCGTTCCGCTCGTCGGGTGATCGAGACCCCCGGCAAGAGACAGCAGGGTGGTCTTGCCGGAGCCGCTCGGCCCCATGACCGCCACCAGCTCGCCCGCCGCAGCCGCGAGCGATACGTCCGTCACCGCATCGACCTCTAGGCGCCCTTCGCCGAACACTCGGGTGACTCCCGTCATCTCCAGTGTCGGGGTCATCCGAGCACCTCGCTCTCGTCGTTCGTCGACAGGTCCCGCGATGTCGGGGCCGCACGCTGAGGTCGCGTCGACCGAGCGAGGCGCGCTTCGCATGCGTCGAGCCAGCGGACGCGTGCCTCCGTCTGGAAGATCAAGGAGTCGAGCAGGAAGTGCCACCCGAGATCCGCGCCGGCATCCTCGCTCTTGAGCCGCGTGTATTGCTGCAGTAGCTGAACGGCGCCCTTGCGCTCGGTCTGGATCACTGCGGACACTTCTACGCCGGGATGGCTCGCGGCCATCACGAGCTTCAGCACCAATCCGTCCCGGGGCGGAGCGCCCACTAGCTCACCGATCGAGAACCAGTCCCGCACCTTCGCCCGGCCTTCGTCGGTTATCTCGTACACCTTCTGTTTGCCGCCATCTCCTCCTTCGCTGACGGACCGAGCAAGCCCGTCGCGCTCGAGGCGATCGAGTGTCGTGTAGACCTGACCAACGTTCAGAGGCCAGACGCCGCCGGTCCGGCTTTCGAACTCAGTCTTGAGTTGGAGCCCGTACGAGGGTCCTTCCTCCAAGATCGCCAGGATGCTCATCGGAACGGACATGACCCCTCCCCCTACCGCGTATACATACTCGGTATCTAACGGGAAAGGGAACGGGACGTCAAGTCATTCCGATCCGAGTGGGAGCGGAAGGAGCAACCCGATATCTCAGCTCACGGCTGTGTGGAAGCGCTCACGTGTTCTTCGCCATCTAACGAAGTGACGCTCCAGATACCGCCCTCACCCGAGCGCACGAGCCGGCGCAGGGTAAGCGTCACGATGCTCTGAGGTGAGGGACTAGAGCACGCCTCTCCTTGGCATGAAGCATCCGGGCCGTGAAGGGAAACGATGACGGTGTCCGGATCGTCCGTCGCCGTTTGCCCGGCGAGCGGATTCGGCCATCCGAGCACAACTCGACCGAAGCGGAGAGCGACCGCGGCCCCGTCCGTGCGCCACTGAACCGCCGGATCACCCGCATCAACACGTACCTGCACCTGCTGCGCCTCTGCGAGGGAAGTCTCAGGCCACGTTGCCGAGGTGAAGTCCGTCGCACTGTTTCCCACGGGTTGCCGCCTAACTGAGTCGCTGAACGCGGCGTGCAGCATCCATCCCCCCGCGATCGCGATCGCAATCGCGATGAGTGCAGCGGTCACGCGAGACGCGGGTCGCGGTCCAGGGTCTGGAAGAGACGGGCCGTGCTCGGCTCGCTCCAACAGGTCAAGGCTCGGTTCCATCCGCCCGATCTTCTTCATCTCGGTCTGCCAACGCTCAGTCATCTCGGACCTCCTCTGTCCCTAGAAGCTCACGAAGTCGACCTCGACCGCGATGCAGGTGCACCTTGACGGCTGCTGCAGACGTACCCATCAGGCGTGCTACCTCTCGTACGGGGAGGTCGGCCTGGTAGAAGAGGAATACGGCGGCGCGTTGGTTCGGCGACAGCGAGCGGAGTGCCTCAAGAAGTTCGGTCATGTCCGAGGGTTCATCACGTGCTTGGTCCTGCAGCTCGACCAGAGAGCGAGTCCGCCGAAGCTCTGCTGCAGCGATCCGGAAGGCTGTTCGATACAGCCAGGACTCCGGCTGACGGATCATGCCGTCGTGTTGGATCGCTCTGGCGAATGCCTCCGCGACCGCGTCGTCAGCCACGTCGCGCCGCCCTCCGGTGTATGCGTAGATGGCTCGCCACAAGGCAAGGCCGGTGGTTCGATACAACGCCGCGTAGTCGCGTTCGCTCGTCAACACGCCAATACGAGTGTGTGGGACGCCGAAAGGTTAACGACTTGCCTTTGCGCCGAAGTTGACCGACTCCGTGGCTCGAGCACAGCCCGCAGGGCCAAAGTGAGCCTCGGCGTCGGTCGCGTGCGATGGTATTGCCACGCTGTTGAGCCGTCTCCTGGCCGGAGCTGTGTTAAAGCAGCCGGGTTCGGGTCCGCCTGCGATGCGGTCGCTGCACGCTGGCTAGCAAGCGTCGTTCGTGAGCCTCTACCGATGCTCCCCTTCACCACGGTCGAGGCCAGCCGAGAATGCCTGGTACTCCACGGACGCGACGTCGAAGATCTCCCCGCAGTTCAGACAGCGGTTCGCTGTCGCTGTCTCATCGACGCTCACCGTATGTGTGGAACCGCAGTTCGGGCACGGATCGTGGTCGATGAAGTGAGCTGGCTCGCACGGCACCAGCTTCACCCTCTCCCCTTGCCACCCGCCGAAAGAACCGACCGGATCGTTGACGGGTACCAACTGCGTCCGCCCTGGGCCGTCGGCACCGCGTCCCGGTTCAGCTCGACGGCGATTGCCGCGAGCGTGAGACCTTGCTTCCGGCGTCGTCGGATTCTCTTACACACCGGGTCCGGCAACTGACGCGGTCGCCCGAGGCGCACCCCCTGCGATCGCTTCACGGAGAGGGCGTCACGGGTTCGCTGCCCGACCAGCCGCCGCTCGAAGTGAGCGAACACAGCCAAGACGTTCGCCATCATTTCCCCCGCCGGCGTCGTCGTGTCCACTCCGAGGTCGAGGGCGACGAGCGCCCATCCAGCCTTGCGGCTGCGCTCCATGAGGGATGAGAAGTCCAGTAACGACCGTGAGAGCCGGTCCAGCTTCGCCACGACCACTGCCTCGGCCCGACCGTCCTCGACCGCATCGAGGGCCTTCTTAAGGCCGGGACGCTTGTTCATGCTCTTGCCCGAGGCTGCATCCTCCAAGATCCCGATCAGCGTCCAGCCGCGGCGAGAAGCTTCCTGCTCGATCGCCCTTCGCTGCGCCTCGAGACCGGCTCCCGAGTCGGCTTGCTCCTCGGTCGAAACCCGGATGTATCCGATGGCTCTCATCTAACGCCCCCAACGCTCAATTCGAAACACTACGTAGAGCTGTGGGAAGGGTCGGGGCGGGGGTGGATCGGCAGCCACTCGCGGGAGGACCTCAAGGGGTCTCTGTGGCCTTGGCTCAAGGAGCAGGGGTGCGCATCGGATACGGACGATCACTGCCTAGACGAGTTCCTCGTGATCCTCGCCAGCCGCCCGCAGGCGCACTTCCGCGCTGGGCTCTATGCAAAGCGTATGTGGTCACGCGAGGAGATTGCGACATCGTCGACGTCGCTCGCCTCGGAGGCCCATCTCCCGGTGCGCGGGGGTTCGCCCCGGCCGGACCTTTCCCCGTGCTCAGTCGGCCCATACACTCCGTGTCGTGGCACAGTGCCCCGCGTGTGGCGAACCCAACCCCGAGCGAGCGAGATTCTGCTTGAACTGTGCCACACCGCTGGGCCAATTCGCTTCCGCTGGTGGTGAGGAGCGAAAGGTCGTCACCGTCCTGTTTTGCGACCTGGTCGGGTTCACAGCTTCGTCCGACCGAGCCGACCCGGAGGATATCCGGGCCCGTATCCGCCCCTATCACGCACGATTGCGCACAGAGATCGAGCGCTACGGGGGCACCGTGGAGAAGTTCATCGGTGATGCCGTCATGGCGGTGTTCGGAGCCCCTTCCTCCCACGAGGACGATCCGGAGCGAGCGGTCCGGGCCGGCCTCCGGTTGGTCGGGGCTATGGGCGAGTTGAACGAGGAGGACACCGGGCTGGACCTTCAGGTCCGTGTGGGGATCGAGTCCGGGGAGGCCGTGGTGGCCCTGGGGATAAGCGCCGATCGCGGCGAGGGCATGGTAACCGGCGATGTGGTGAACACCGCCTCCCGCCTACAGGGCGTCGCTCCGGTGAATGGGGTGGCGGTAGGAGAAGGGACTTACTCGGCTACAAAGGACGTCTTCGACTACCTCAACCTCGAGCCGGTGACGCTTAAGGGCAAGGCCGACCCGGTCCCCCTATGGCACGCCAGGGCGGCCCGGGGGCGGTTCGGCACCGACCTCACCCGAGGTCTCACCACACCGCTCGTGGGACGGGAGCCGGAGTACTCCCTGCTCACTGGGGCGTTCGAGCGGGCTGTTCGTGACGCCTCGATGCAGCTCGTGACAGTCGTCGGCGAGCCGGGCGTGGGCAAGTCTCGGCTCGTTGCCGAGATGTTCTCCTTCGTCGACTCTCGGCCCGAGCTAGTCCGGTGGCGACAGGGGAGGAGCCTTCCTTACGGGGACGCCATCACGTTCTGGGCCCTCGGAGAAATCGTGAAGGCTGAGGCGGGAATCTTGGAGACCGATTCTCCTGAGGTGGCTGAGTCCAAGATCGACGTCGTGGTCGCTGATACTCATCCCGACGCCCCGTGGCTGCGCCAGCGCCTCCGTCCCCTGGTCGGCCTAGAGGCACCCCAAGCCGGCAGGGACGAGAACTTCGCCGCCTGGCGAGCGTTCCTGGAGTCCCTAGCCGAGAACGCCCCCTCGGTGTTCGTGTTTGAGGACCTCCACTGGGCCGACGACGCCCTGCTCGCCTTCATCGAGCACGTGGCCGACTACGCTGCAGGAGTTCCCATGGTTCTTGTAGGCACGGCTCGCCCAGAACTATTGGAGAGGGTCCCAGGGTTTGCCCAAGCGGCGCGGAACTCGGCCCGCGTCAACCTCACTCCCCTCAGCGAGTCGGAAACCGCTCGGCTCATCGGGAACCTCCTGGAGTCTGCGGTGCTGCCAATCGAAGTCCAAGATGCGATCCTCGACCGCTCAGGGGGGAACCCCTTGTACGCGGAGGAGTTCGTCCGCCTGCTGAAGGACCGGGCGATCCTCATCAAGGACCACGGCAGCTGGAGCATCGACCGGGAGGCCGAGGTACCGCTTCCTTCCGGCCTTCAGGGCCTGATCGCGGCTCGTCTGGACATCCTGTCGCCTGAGCGCAAGCGCCTGCTCCAGGACGCCGCGGTCGTGGGCAAGGTGTTCTGGTCTGAAGCCGTCGCATCGATGGGCGAGCAGGACCCGGCGCTGGTGCGAGAAGCCTTGCACCAGCTCTCCCGGAACGACCTCGTTCGCCCAAGCAGGGTCTCGTCGATGGAGGGACAGGCCGAATACTCCTTCTGTCACACGCTGATCCGCGACGTGTGCTACTCCCAGATCCCTAGGGCCCACCGAGCGGAAAGGCACCGCCGGGCCGCGGCCTGGATCGAAGGGGAGGCCTCAGATCGGGTCGGTGATCTCGCCGAGGTCCTGGCCGCCCACTACTCAACCGCCCTCGATCTCGCCATCGCTTCGAAGGATCCGAGCACCGCGGACCTGAAGGCGAAGGCGGTGCAATACCTGATGCTCGCTGGCGAGCGCGCCATGGGGATCGATGTAGAGGCCGCGGAGCGCCACTACGCTCGGGCGCTCGACATGATGGGGGAGGCAAACTCCCACCGCCCGGTTGTCCTCGCCCACCACGGGGAAGCCCTTCTCCAGAGAGGCCAGTATCCGGAGGCGGCCCGGGCGCTCGAGGAAGCGATCGAAGCGTTCCGGAATCATGGGGACGTCCGGGCTATGGCGCTGGCGATGGGCTGGCTGCAGATCGCCCTCGTACGCATGGGCGACCCATCCCAGGCCCTCTCGGCTGAGGCCCTGGCTGTGCTCGAGCCCCTGGGCCCCTCCCCTGAGCTCGTCAAAGCGCTCAACGAGGAGGCAGCGTGGAGCTATCTCATGGGAAAGAACCTCTCGGCGATCGAGTTTGCCGACCGAGCCATCTCGATCGCCGGTGATGTCGGTTTGGCCGTGCCCGCCCGGTCCCTGATGGCCCGGGGAGGGGCTCGCGCCCTCATTGGGGACGCGGGAGGCGTCCAAGATGTCCGCGAGGCCCTCAAGGCGGCCGAAGATCAAGGTCTGGGCCGCGACACGGCCCTCGCCCACAACATCCTCGCCTACGTCCTCCTTCCGATCGAGGGACCGCGCTCATCCATCGCTGTGCTTCGCGAGGGCGTGGCCTTCGCCCACCGGCGTGGCATAGAGGAACAGAACGCGATGCTAAGCACGAGCATCCTCGACTCCCTCCTCGATCTGGGGTCCTATAGCGAGGTCACGGCCCTTGCCGGCAAGCTCCTCTCAGAACTAGAGGATGCGAACGACGTATGGAACCTGATATTGGCTCGATCCACCCTTGCGGTTGCCTTCGTCCGCAGCGGCAGATATGCGGAAGCGGCTCCGCTGGCAGAATGGGCCACGCAAGAGGCTCGCGAGACTGGCGAGGTGCAGCACCTCGCGCGCTCGATGCCCGTCCTCGCCAGGATCCGCCTGGCCCTTGGGGACCGAGCAAGCGCCGCCGCACTGCTTTCGGAATTGGAGGCGATCCTTCACGTTCGCGATGAGTTCGAATACGTGCGGAATCTCCCCGATGCCGTGGCAACCGCCTTAACCGCGGGCGATCAGGGCTTAGCGTCCCGTATGGCTAGGGACGTGGCCTCGACCTGGGCCTTCCACGAGCACGCCCTCGAGATGGTAGAAGCACTGCTGGCCGAGCACCGAGGAGAGCACGCGGAAGCCTCCGCGCTCTTTCGCGACGCCGCCTCGCGCTGGGAGCGATTCGAGATGCCGTGGGAGCAAGCTCAGGCCCTCCTCGGCTGCGGTCGGTGCCTCCTCGCCATGAGACAGCTACCCGAGGCGAAGGAACCTCTCCGCCGGGCCCTGGAGATGTTCGCAACGCTTGGCGCCGGGCCTGCCCTCTCTGAGACCCAGACCCTACTGGGCAAGCCATCCTTTTGAACGGGTAAGCCCGCGACGTCGATGCGGCGTCGGTCGACAGAACGGGTGTGTCGAGCTAAGGACGAAGGCTCGGGGGGAGTTTAGGTAATTCGACTTATTGACCCAGGGTGGTCCTCGGAACACGCTCACCATTCAGAACACATAGAAGCCAACGGAACATCGCTGGCCGATCAGAACAACGTCACCAATGAGGAGGATCGATGACGCATCGTTGGCGCGGATTGACGCTGTCATGCGCCCTTGCAACCTTTGCAGTCGCGACCGGGCCGCTGGGTCTTGCTCCGGCGCGAGCAACGGGCCCTGGAGCCCAACGCGCTTGCCAGCCGAGCTCCGCCGCGGCCTCGTGCGAGGCGATGTTCGTGACGTCTGGTGGAACACCCCTCGTGACCTCGGGCCCGGTTGGGTACGGACCCGCTCAGTTCCACGGCGCGTATTCCCTGCCAACCACAGCGAAGATCGCTCAGACCATCGCCATCGTGGACCCTTACGACGATCCAACCGCCAAGGCCGACCTCGACACGTACGATGCCGCATTCGGTCTGCCCGCATTCCCCGACTGCTCGGCCACGATCACGACGGCGTGCTTCCAGAAGGTCAACCAGGATGGGCAGCCTGGTCCGCTCCCCATAGTCAACTCCGGGTGGGATCTCGAGATCTCCATCGATGTTCAGATAGCCCATGCGATCTGTCAGAACTGCAAGATCCTGCTGGTGGAGGCCGATGGATCGAGCGGGCGAGACCTTAGCGCAGCGGAGGACACCGCGGCCGTCCTCGGAGCCACAGAGATCTCCAACAGCTACGGGCAGCCCGAGGGCCAATCGTTCTCCCCCGCTGCGTTCGACCATCCCGGGATCGCGATCGTCGCGGCGAGCGGGGACAGTGGCAACACCCGGGACGTTATGCCGGCGGCGTTTCCAACGGTCGTGGCCGTGGGCGGGACATCGCTCTTCGTCGACAGTCACAACCGGTACGCGGGTGAAACGGTTTGGCCGGGAACGGGAAGCGGCTGCAGCTCCATCTTCCCGGCCCAGCCCTGGCAGACCTCGCTGCGGAACTGGAACGAGACTGGGTGTGAGGCGAAGCGAGGCGTCGCGGACGTCGCCGCCGATGCGAACCCTGCTACCGGCGCAGCCGTGTACGACTCGACGCCGTTGTACGGCCTCTCGGGTTGGTGGAAGGTCGGAGGAACCAGCCTCGCAGCCCCGATCATCGCTGGGGTATTCGCCTTGGCCGGAAACGCGGGCACCGTCGACTATCCCGCTTCGATCGCTTATGCCAACCGGTCCCATCTGCACGATGTAACAACTGGTTCGAACGGACGCTGTGGGACCATCATGTGCAACGCGGGTCCGGGTTACGACGGACCCACGGGTGTGGGAACGCCGAGCGGCCTCCGAGGCTTCTGATCGCTCGGGCGGGCCGTCCAGTCCGAACAGATCCACCGTTCGGCACTCGAGAGCATCGGCTCGGCCGTCTGAGTAAGCCTCTGAACTGGGCTTTCGTGGAGCGGACGACGGGATTCGAACCCGCGACCCCACCTTGGCAAGGTGAATCAGGCTGGTCGCACTACCTGCGCTGAATCGTTGTTTCCCCTGCTAGACCGCCCTATTCGGATGTCCATGAGTGTTCCTGATTGTCCGTGATCTTCCGAGATTGTGTGACCATCTTGTGATCACGACGCCGCTTGGTTTGCTGCCCCGCTCGCTCGACGAACTGCTCTTGTTCTGCAGGCCTCCGCCTCCCGAGCCGCCACCAGCGATGCGGTTTCCAGTCGCCTTCTGAGCGATGTCGCCGACCGTCAGGGGGAGCTGGCCCTCCGCACTACTAGGGGCTAACCGTCAAAATCTGTTGGCGTGACCCTCGGTGTCATCGTCGAGCTCGACGGTCCAAGTGCCGTCCTCCTCGGGCTTGAGAACGCCATACCTGCTGCCGTGGCCCTCGACCTCATCAGGCTCGGCGGGGCGGAGACCATACCGCGAGGCCTGGCCCTCGACGTCGTCGGGGTCGGCGGGCTCGAGGCGGCTCCAGGGCATCTGTCCCTCGACGTGGTCGGGGTCGTCTTCACGGTGACGGGTCATCATGTAGATTTGACCCTCGGTGTCGTCGGTCTGGCCGAGGCCCATCCTGTAGCCGTGAGCGCTTACGTCCTCGATGTCCTCGTTGCGGATCGCGACGCGGATCGGGCGTCGCTCTGAGCTGTGGTCTTCGGTCCTGTCGGTCATCGTGCTGACCTCCTTTTCCCTTCGGCACGCTATCGCGTAACCCTTTCCTACCTGCGCAGTCTCGCACACGGCAACCGCGAGGAGGTCGGATACCCGACAAAATGAGGTGTCAGATTCCCGACAGACGAGGGACGAGATGGGTTATGAGGTGCGAGCCACAGCCTCCTCGAGATATCGGTCGCATTCGCCGAGCGAAGGCGCGGCGCCCAAGGGGGCGAAGATCTCGCGCGCTTGAGTGAGAGCAACGATCGCCTCGACGTTACGCCCAAGGGCGAGCGAACAGCGCCCCTCGCCCAAGAGCGCGAAGGCAAGCTCAGGAACGACACCGAACTCCCGCCACCGACCCGCTGCATCGCTGTAGAGGGTCGCCGCGCCTTCGTGGTTCCCAGCCGCCTCCGCCAGCGCAGCCTCCGAGGAAACGAGACCGTGCTCCATATACGGGGAGGGGTGTTCGATGCCGCTAGCGAGACGCGCGCCCAGCCCTTTGTCACCCGCACCGATCGCGGTCCTCACCGCCTGCGACAAGTAGCGCGCGTAACTGGGCATGATGCGAGCCTGCGGCGTGCGCTCCATCTGCTCGAGCAGTTCGACGGCCGCCGTCGCGTCGCCAAGGGCGAGATGCATCGCGCCCGAACCTGCGAGAGCGGGAGGGGCCAGGTCAGCCATGGCGGCCATCTCCGCCACATTCCTCAGCGAGAGGACGAGCGCCTCCCGTATCGCTCCGCGGAGCAGGAGGATGTGGGCGTGCGTCGAGCGCGCTTGCGACAGCAAGTAGACGTACGAGGCGTCGACTCGGCTCTCGAGTTCGGATGCCGCAGCGAGCACGTCGTCCCACCGCCCAAGAGCGAGGATCGACCAAAGGCTCCCGGCCGTCGCCAAGTCCACGATCTCCTTGATGCCGCGGCGCTCGCAGAAGGCGATGCCCTCGAGGTAGATCTCGAGGGCGGCCGCCGGGCCATGGAAAGACAAAAGATCGTCACCGAGGTTGTTATAGATGATCGCGGCGTCGCGTCCACGCCCGCGCTCGACCGCGAGCTGGAGCGCGCGGCGCCCATCGTCGAGGCCGTCGAGGCCGCCGAGGCTGGCGCGGGCAGAGCCACGGAATCCCAGCGCGCGGTGCGGCTCCTCCAGACCAAGTTCGCGGGCGAGCCCTAACGCTCGGTCAGCCCACCGCACCGCGTCCGGGTAGTCGCCCTCCAACATCTTCACGCCGGCCAGCTCGCTGTATGCGACGATCAGATCAGGCCCTGGAGGCCCGGACTCGAGCAGCGTGACAGCCTCCTGCGCGAGATCGGCCCAGCGGGGATCGCCCATCACATGACTGGTTTGGCTTACCTCGAACAGACCCTTCGCCGTCGCCTGGATGTCACCCCGCGACCGGAAGGCCGCGACGGCTTCCTCGAGCGCGGCTGCCGCCTCGGCGAGATGACCCGACTGTTGCTCAGCCTCGCCCCAAGCCATGAGAACGAGCGGGCGAAGCGCATGGTCAGGGCCAGTGAGCCCGAGGGCCCGGGAGAGATAGGAGCGGGCTCGAACAACGTCAAGGCCCAAGGAGCGCTCGCCGGCGAGAAGCAGGTAGCGCACGGCGGGCTCCGTGACCGCCTGCGCCTCCTCTTCATTCCCTGTAGCTCGAAAGAGATCGAGTGCCTCGGCGTAATGCGAGGCTAGGATCTCGGCATAGTCCTCGACACGCGCTGCGACCCGCTCGATCCAAGCAGCAGCGGCGCGGTGCTTGGCGGCCCGGGAGGCCCTGGGGATCTGGGCGTAGCAGACGTCTCGAACAAGCACGTGCCAGAAGGAGTACTCACTCTGGCCTTCGATCGATGCGGTCCGAGCCTTACGAACGAGCTCTTTGCGGGAGAGCTCGTGCATCACCTCCTCGATCGCTGCTCTATCAGTTCCGGTCATCTCGGCGAGAGCGCCGGACCAGAAGACCTTGCCCAGCACGGCGGCATCTTGCAGCATCGCCTTGCGCTCGGGGACGACGGTGTCCAAACGCGCCGCGATCAGGCCCTGGATGCCGGCGGGAAGCGGGACCTCGGCGTTCTCATCGAAGGTCCAGCTCGATCCCTCGCGGTGCAGGATGTCGCGGTCCTTCAGTAGCCGGATGAACTCCTCTGCGTAGAGCGGATTTCCCCCGGCTCGATCCAAGATCAGCTGCTGCACCTCGGCCGGCAGGAGCGCCTGCCCGAGCAACTTGCTGACCAGGGTAGCGATCTCGGATTCAGTAAGCGGCGAGAGGTTGATGCGGTTAGCGTTACGCGCTGTTCCCGCCCAGGCCGGGTGGCGCTCGAACAGCTCCGGGCGAGCAGTTGCAAGGAGCATCAGTGGAACATCCTCTGCGTACTCCACGACGTGCTCCAGGAAGGCGAGCAACGCATCATCGGCCCAGTGCAGATCCTCGAAGACGAAGACCGCAGGACCCTCGGTCGCTAGGTGCTCCAAGAATCCGCGCCAGGCGGCGAAGGATTCTTCCCGCTCGGCCAGGGATGCCACCCCGATCCCGAGGAGAGGCAGCAGCCGTTGAAACATCCACTCGCGGTCCGGGCCCTCCCCCGCCAGTACAAGATCAAGCTTGGCCATGGCATTCTCGGGCTCGTCAGACTCCAAGATGCCTGCTTCGGCCTTGACGATCTCCCCGAGTGCCCAGAACGTGATCCCATCGCCATAGGGAAGGCAACGGCCCTGGCGCCAGCGCACGAGAAGGTCGGGACGTTCGTCGAGTTCGGCTGTGAGCTCGGCGACCTGGCGGGTCTTGCCGACGCCGGGCTCCCCAACGATCGTGACGAGTTGGACGCTGCGGTCGCGCACCGCTCGCTCGAACGTCCCTAGCAACATGGAGGTCTCGAGCTCGCGCCCGACCAGATCCCCGGCCCGCACGCGAGTGATATCGGTTCCGAAGCGCGAGCGAGCCGCCAACGCATGGAAGATCGCGACCGGCTCCGCCTTGCCTTTCAGCATGACCGGATCGAGCGCGACGTACTCGAAGATGTCCTTGGTCGCTCTGTACGTACCTTGACCGACGCCGACGCCACCTTCCGGGGCGACCCCTTGCAGGCGTGAAGCAGTGTTCACGATATCCCCGGTCACGATGCCCTCGCCCAGCTCCGGCCTGGCCCCCACCACGACGACCGCCTCGCCTGTTTCCACCCCCACCCGAACCTTGAGAGCGAACGTAGGGTTGTCCTCGTTCAGCTCCTCGATCGCGTCGATGATCCGAAGGCCCGCTCGCACGGCGCGTTCGGCGTCGTCTTCGTGGGCAAGGGGTGCGCCGAACACGGCCATCACCGCATCGCCGATGAACTTCTCCACCGTCCCGCCGAAACGCTCGATCTCGGTGCGCAGGAGGTCGTGGTAGGGCCTGATCCGGGCGCGCACGTCTTCGGGATCGGCCGAGTCCGAGGCAACCGTGAACTCGACGAGGTCGCAGAACAAGACGGAGACAACCTTGCGCTCCTCGACGAGGGACCGGGGCGCAGCCGACAACGTGTGCCCACACTCGCCGCAGAACTTCTGTCCGGCGGCGTTCTCGTGTCCGCATGAAGGGCAGGTGATCACGAGCGGAGCGTATACGTGCGTCGAGTGACCGCGCCAGCCCGAGGAGTCAGCGGACTCACCCTTGAACCGCAGATGCCACAAGCCCCAGGCGCGGCTCGGTGGCGCGCCCTCGCTCGACGCCGTTAGGCAGTTCGATCCTTACTTATCCGGCCCGAATCGCGACGTCGCCAGGGAACATCGTGAAGAGCACCATCGCCGGCAGGTATGTCCAGCCCGACTGCGGGTCGGCCGCGAACGGAACGCCCCCCATCGAGAAGGGGTTCCATACGGGGATGTGCCCGGACGCGAGCGAGCGGCCGAGGAAGCTGAAGGTCGGCAACCATTGGGGAAGCAGATCGACGTGCTGGTTCGACATCATCCCGCTGAAGACGAACCCGCGCATCGCGATGAGGATGCAAACGACGATGAGCGCCGGCCCCGCCACGACGGGTCCTAGCGATCGCGCGAGCTCCACGAGGCGCTCGCCCCGGGCCGCGGTAGCCCGTGTGGTAGAGCGAGACCCATCGACGATCAAGATCGGTCGAGAACGCTCCTCGCGACAGAGGGGCCGGTCTGGGACCGGGCCCCTCCGAGTAGGTCGCTGTCTTACTTCTGCAGCTTGAACACGGCCGAGTAGAAGACCTGATTGCTGTCGACCTTGACCTTGAAGTTCCAGCAGGTCCCTACAGCCTTGCTATGCATATCGGCGTTGTAGATGTATTGGTCTGCAGACGGGTCATATCGGAACGTGGTGGACGGTGTATTTGAAGCAGTGCTCTCAAGCGTTGCGTCCTGTCCGTCGAACGCCGAGCACGGCAGCTGCTGCTCTTGGATCGTCCAGCTACTTGTGTTGAAGCCGACGTATTCATCGCCTGCCAACTGGAATTTCACAGGAATGGCCTTGCCGCGGCTGAACACGCTCGTGTCGTCCGGGTTGATCGGCTGGAGGATCCCACTGAGGCCGGTGAAGTTCACGTGGTACATGACACTCGCCACCTGTGGGTTGCCAGCGACATCGTACGCTCCCGAACAAGTCGCGGTGAAATCACCGACGTGGTTGGGGGTTCCGCCTGTGACGTTGACGCTCGCGTTCGTAGCCACGCCGGAGCCTCCCGTGTCTGTCGTTGTGCATCCAGCCGCGGGGACCGACCCCAAGATATAGGTTGCGCCGCTCGAGACGCCCGTGACGGAGACAGCCGGTGCCACCGAGTCGATCTTGAACGGACCAGCATTGACACTCGTCGCCCTGTTCCCGGCCACGTCATAGACATCTCCGGAGGCGACCGGGACGGCCGAGCCGTTGGTGCCCGTGGACCGGGTGAAGTCACAGGAGCTCCCACCTGCTGCCGCGCACGGGGTGGAGGGGCCCGACGTGGCGTCCGACGCAGTGAATCCTGCGGTCTGCGTACCCCGACACCAACCGCCGTTTCCGGGGAGCGAGCAGCTATCCAACGAGGACTTCGGGACGATCGAGGGCGCGGTCTCGTCGACCTTGAAGTTGGCGCTCGTCTTCCCGGCCGTCGGGTTGCCCGCGACGTCGGTGCACCCGTCGGAGGTCACGTTGACCGTGGTGCCCTCACCGGTTGTCGTCTTGGACTGCTTGTTGCCGGCCTCGGGGAAGGCGGCCAGGCACGTGGAGTCCAGCCCCGAACCCGAGTCGGAGGCCTGGAAGCGGTTCGTGACGTCGTGGTTGTACCAGCCCGCACCGTTGGGGCTCGTCGTCGGGCCGAGGTCGGTGATCGTGGGCGCGTGCTCGTCGACCTTGAAGTTGGCGCTCGCGACCCCGGAGGCGGGGTTGCCCGCGACGTCGGTGCACCCGTCGGAGGTCACGTGGACCGTGGTGCCCTCACCGGTTGTCGTCTTGGACTGCTTGTTGCCGGCCTCGGGGAAGGCGGCCAGGCACGTGGAGTCCAGCCCCGAACCCGAGTCGGAGGCCTGGAAGCGGTTCGTGACGTCGTGG